>NZ_JBBMXF010000008.1:0-128434 GCF_037996785.1 Xenorhabdus thailandensis | reverse complement strand
CACGGGGTTATCTGAATAAGCCAGAGATGACAGCGGAGAAATTTGTCGCCGATCTATTCAGCGCACAGCCAAATGCGCGCATGTACAAAACCGGCGACTTAGGACGCTGGTTGCCAAACGGTATGATTGACTATCTGGGACGCAACGATTTTCAGGTCAAGCTACGCGGCTTCCGCATTGAACTGGGGGAAATTGAAGCACAACTCGCCACCTGTGAAGGCGTCAGAGATGCTGTAGTCATCGCCCGTGAAGAAGAAACCGGCGACAAACGTCTGGTAGCCTACGTCATTCCACAATCCGGTTTCACACTAGAAGCCAATCGCCTGCGTGAACAACTCAATAACCGTCTGGCTAGTTATATGGTGCCTGTGTGTTTGTTGCTCAAGCCTTCCCGCTAACCGGAAGCGGCAAATTAGATCGCAAAGCACTGCCAGCACCGGATCGTTCCGCCATCGCCAGCCGTGAATACGAAGCGCCCCAAGGTGAAATCGAACAGCAAATTGCCGCTATCCTACAGAATTTATTGGGACTAGAACAAATAGGACGCCATGACAGCTTCTTTGATCTGGGTGGAAATTCCCTATCAATCATTCAGTTAATGGCAAGATTACGTGATGCATTCCATCTTGAAATGTCTATCAATACATCTACACCTATCGAGAACTTTCTGAACTCGCCGAGCTTATCGCATCAAGACAGATCGAAACCTTTTTCGCACAAGAAGACATCGAATTGCTGCAAAAAGAATTGGAAAACTTGTCCTAAGATGAACTGCGTGCCCTGCTAAATGGAGATAATTAATTAAATGAGTAACAAAGAACTAAGCCTGTTTGAATTAAGACAAGCGGTACTCCAGAAAAAAATTAAAGAACGCATTGAAAACCGTCAGATTGAGGAAAAAAAGCAGATCAGAGAAAAAAGGCACATTATCCCGAGAAACGCTGATCAGCAAACGCTTCCCTCTCCGGGCACAGCAACGCTTATGGCTCCTGGCGCAGTTAGATCCAGCAGCACAAGCGGCATATCACATTCCAGGCGGTCTGCGTCTGCAAGGTTATCTGAATTTAGATGCCCTGCAAGCTGCATTAAACAGAATTGTTGCTCGTCATGAAATTCTGCGCACGACTATCAAGATGGTCGAAGGCCAAGCTCTGCAAGTTATTGGTAAACCAGATAGCGGCTTCTCTTTGGCAGTGGAAGAACTCAGCCATCTGCCTGCGGAAAAACAACAAATTACCCTCGAAGAGATAACCCAGCGTGAAACCAGCCAGCCATTTGACTTTGCGCAAGGCCCCCTAATCAGGGGGCGCTTGCTGCGACTGGCTGCAAATGAACATATCCTGTTATTAACCCAGCATCATATTATTTCCGATGGTTGGTCCCTTAACATCCTGATGCACGAGCTTTCCACGCTTTATCATGCGTTCAGCGAAGGACAAGGTGATCCCCTGCCCGCTTTGACACTCCAATATGCTGACTATGCCCTTTGGCAAAGAGAGTGGCTACAGGGAGAATTATTGGAAAAACAGGTGAATTTCTGGCGCGATGCGTTACAGGGTGCTCCTGCGCTTTTGGAACTACCGACAGACCGGCCACGCCCAGAGCAGCAAAGTTATGCCGGAGGGTATGTTGATATTACTCTGTCACCGGAATTAAGTAGTGGATTAAGAAGCCTTAGCCAGCGTCACGGGACAACATTATTCATGACCTTGATGGCGGGGTGGATTACTTTACTTTCCCGTCTTAGCGGGCAGAAAGATCTGGTGGTTGGCACACCTGTTGCTAATCGGCAATATAGCGAATTAGAGCCGTTAATTGGCTTTTTTGTTAACACGCTGGCTCTGCGCATTCAAATAGATGACAATCCAACGGTCAGCGCTCTGCTAGCCAGGGTCAAGGCACATGCACTCAATGCCTACGCACATCAAGATCTGCCATTCGAACAATTGGTGGAAGTACTAAAACCACCACGTAGCCTCAGTCATAGCCCGATTTTTCAGGTGATGATGTCAGTGGATAATACCCCTGGACAGCAGAATATAGCATTGCCGGATATCACCATTAGTGAAATCAATCTGGCTGAAAACAGCTCGCATTTCGATCTGTCTCTCTCAATAAATGATACCGAAAATGGGTTAGTGGGTGGCCTGGAATATTCCAGTGATCTGTTTGACCATGCCAGCGTTGAACGTATCGCCAGTTACCTGCAAACCCTGCTGACCGCGATGGTTAAAGATGATTCGCAACCAGTGGAAAGTTTACCCCTATTGCAATCATACCAACGCACTCAAGTGTTAGACGATTTCAATGATACGGCCTTCCCATATCCACAAACCTTATTGATCCATCAACTGTTTGAACAACAGGTGGAACAAACCCCTGACGCTACCGCATTAGTGTTTGGCGATAGCCAACTGAGTTACGCAGAGCTAAACCGTCATGCTAACCAATTGGCACACCATTTAATCGCTTCGGGTGTTCGTCCTGATGATCGCGTGGCAATCTGCGCTGATCGCAGTCTGGATTTAATTATTGGTTTATACGCTATTCTTAAGGCTGGCGCCGGCTACATTCCACTCGATCCGGAATACCCGGCTGAACGTCTGGCCTACCAGTTATCAGACAGCAAACCGATGTTATTGCTGACCCAACAGCATCTACAGACGCATTTGCCAATACAGAATATCCCTGTCTGGCTGCTGGATGATCAATATAATCGGAATAACGTGGCAAAACAGCCAACCCATAATCCCGATACTGATCAATTGGGACTGAAGCCGCATCATCTGGCTTATATTATCTATACTTCCGGCTCCACCGGCCAGCCTAAAGGCGTGATGCTGGAGCACCGCAATGTGGTGAACTTTATCCACGCTCAACATCAAACCAGCAAACCACAATTGGGGGATCGTATCCTGCAATTTGCGACTATCGCTTTTGATACCTCGGTATCGGATATTTTCCCCACCCTGGCCTCTGGTGCGACACTGGTGCTGCGTCCGCCCCATATTCGGATACCAGATATGACTTTTGTCACCTTCCTGTGTGAGCAGAAAATCACCATTATGGATATGCCGACCGCTTTCTGGCACTTGTGGGTACAGGAGATGATGGCTGGGCGCAGCGGTTTTAGCCCCCACCTGCATACCCTGATTGTGGGGGGTGAAAAAGCAGAATATCGCCATTTGATCAACTGGCTGTCCCATCAGGAAACCCAATCCTGCCGCTGGATTAACTCTTATGGCCCAACGGAAACTACGGTGATTGCCACCACGCTGAAATTGGATCACCAAAATTTACCCCAGCTTAAAGGGGTTATCCCGATTGGTTATCCGCTGCCTAATACCCGTATTTATATTCTGGATACGCACGGCCAGCCGGTTCCCATTGGCGTCAGTGGTGAAATTCATATTGCCGGTGCCGGTGTAGCCCGTGGTTACCTCAATCGCCCCGATTTAACCGCGGAAAAATTTGTGGCTGATCCATTTAGCACACAACCTGATGCCCGTATGTACAAAACCGGCGATCTGGGGCGCTGGTTACCCGATGGCGAAATTGAATATTTAGGGCGCAACGATTTTCAGGTCAAGCTACGCGGTTTCCGCATCGAATTGGGGGAAATTGAGACTCAACTGGTGGCTTGCACAGGCGTCAGCGATGCCGTGGTGATCGCCCGTGAAGAAGAAAGCGGTGACAAACGTTTAATCGCCTATGTGATCCCAGAAACCGGCATGACACTTCGTCCGGCTGAATTACGCAAGCAACTGAGCAGCCGATTGATGGAGCATATGCTACCCAGTGCCTTTGTAATGCTGGATGCCTTCCCGATGTCCGCCAACGGCAAACTGGATCGCAAGGCCCTGCCAGCACCGGATCAAAGCGCTATTGTCAGCCGTGAATACGAAGTGCCACAAGGCGAAACTGAACAAACCCTGGCCGCAATCTGGCAATCCCTGCTGAATGTAGAACAAATCGGACGGCAAGATAATTTCTTTGAACTAGGCGGGCATTCACTACTCGTGGTCAATTTAATTGAGCAACTGCGTCTTCACGGCCTGTCTCTGGATGTCAACGCGGTCTTCTCTGCTCCCACGCTGGCAGCCATGAGCACCCTAATTCGTCACCATGATACTCAATCCACGCCTCTACAGGATGTACCGCCTAACCTGATTGGAGAAAACAGTTCCGTCATTACGCCAGATATGCTGCCACTGGTGGCATTGACCCAAGACCAGATAGATCAGATTGTTTCCCATGTAACCGGCGGTATCTCTAACGTCCAGGACATTTATCCATTGGGGCCACTGCAAGAAGGTATCCTGTTCCACCATTTGCTGAAAACGGAAGGTGATCTCTATCTGGACAACCATTTGATGATTTTCGACAGCCGGACACGGTTAGAGAGTTTCTTGCAAGCATTGCAGCAGGTGATTGATCGGCACGATATTCTGCGCAGCGCCGTTTACTGGAAAGCGCTTCTTAAACCCGTACAAATCGTCTATCGTCATGCACCATTGCCCATTATTGAACTCACACTATCGACAGAAGAACCCCCAGAAACCCAGCTACGCCGCCTTACCGATCCCCGTGCAATACGGATGGCTATTACCAAAGCACCATTGTTAGCTGCTCATATAGCCAAAGATCCCGCTTCTGGTAAGTGGCTACTCTCCTTGCTGTATCACCACTTAGTTTGTGATCACATCTCACTGGATATGATATTCAGTGAAATACAAACCCTGCTTTTGGGGGAAAGTGACAATTTACCCACGCCACTGCCTTACCGAAACTTTATCGCGCAGATCCGCAATGTGCCGCTGGCGGTTCACCAAAACTATTTCCGCCAATTATTGGGTGATGTGGAAGAACCCACTCTGCCGTTTGGGTTGCTTGACGTACAAGGTGGCAATCTCAATGAGATAGAGGAAAATGTTCTCACGCTGGATAGCAAGCTGGCTCAAAATCTCCGTGATTGCGCCCGTCAATTGGGGATGAGTGCGGCCGTATTGTTTCATGTGGCCTGGGCGCAGGTGCTGGCGCGATGCAGTGGACGGAATGATGTCGTATTCGGTACTGTTCTGCTGGGACGGTTACAAGGTGGGATTGGTGCCTCCGAAGTGCTGGGGATGTTTATTAATACCTTACCTATTCGCGTTAAGTTACAGGCCCGTACCGTTAAGCAGACAGTACAAGAAACTTATCAGCAGCTAACCGCATTATTGGACCATGAACAGGCACCTCTGGCGGTTGCCCAACGTTGCAGTGGTATTCAGGCACCATTGCCACTGTTTAACAGTCTGCTGAATTTCCGTCATAGCCCACGCGAAGATGAACAAGTGGCTGCAATGGCGTGGGAAGGTATTGATGAGATCGAGGGTGAAGAGCGCAGTAACTACCCCTTATCCCTGGATGTGGACGATTTTGATGACGGATTTGCACTGACTGCACAATGCAGCCAGCAAATTAATCCGGTGCGCATTACTGCCTATATGAAGACAGCACTGGAAGGCATTGTGGCTGCGCTGCAATATGCACCTGAACAAGCCATTGAGTCAATCGACATCCTGTCACGAGCCGAACGTACCCAACTACTGGAAACATTTAACGATAACGTCGTCACTTATCCGCAAGACGCCTTAATCCATCAACTGCTTGAACAGCAGGCAGCACGCACACCGGATGCGATTGCATTGGTCTTTGGTGAGAGCGAACTGAGTTATGCGGCACTAAACCGTCAGGCTAACCAACTGGCACACCAACTGATTGCCGCGGGGGTATGCCCCGATGATCGCGTGGCAATCTGTGTTGACCGCAGTCTGGAGTTGATTATTGGTTTGTACGCTATCCTTAAGGCGGGAGCTGGTTATGTTCCGCTTGATCCCGAATACCCGGCCGAACGGCTGGCGTATCAACTGTCGGACAGCAAACCGGTGTTATTGCTGACGCAGCGCCCTTTACAGGGGCTGTTGCCAATATCAGATATCCCTGTCTGGTTGCTGGATGATGAAAGCCAGCGCAATAACGTAGCAAAACAGCCGATCCATAATCCGGATATTCAACTTCAACCCCATCATCTGGCGTATATCATCTATACTTCCGGCTCCACCGGCCAGCCCAAAGGCGTGATGCTGGAGCACCGCAATGTGGTGAACTTTATCCATGCACAACACCAGACCAGTGAACCACAATCAGGGGATCGTATCCTGCAATTTGCGACTATCGCCTTTGATACTTCGGTATCCGATATTTTCCCTACCCTGGCCGCCGGTGCGACACTGGTTTTGCGACCGCCCCATATTCGGATACCGGATATGACTTTTGTCACCTTTCTGCGTGAGCAGAAGATCACCATTATAGATATGCCGACCGCCTTCTGGCATCAATGGGTACAAGAGATGATGGCGGGACGCAGTGGTTTCGGCCAATATCTGCGCACCGTTATCGTCGGTGGCGAGAAAGCGGAACTGCGCCATTTAATCAGCTGGCTGTCTCATCAGGAAACCCAATCCTGCCGTTGGATTAATTCTTATGGCCCAACAGAAACCACGGTCATTGCGACCACATTAAAAGTGGATGGAACGAGTACGCCATCGACTGATATCACCGATAATATCCCGATTGGCTATCCACTGCCGAATACCCGTATTTATATTCTGGATACGCACGGCCGGCCGGTTCCTCTCGGCGTCAGTGGTGAAATTCATATCGGTGGCGCCGGTGTGGCCCGTGGTTACCTCAATCGCCCCGATTTAACCGCGGAAAAATTTGTGGCGGATCCATTTAGCACCCAGCCCGATGCCCGTATGTACAAAACCGGCGATCTGGGGCGCTGGCTACCCGATGGCGCAATTGAGTATCTGGGACGCAATGATTTTCAAATTAAGATCCGTGGCTTCCGCATTGAACTGGGGGAAATTGAAACCCAATTGCTGGCTTACGAAGACGTCAGCGATGCCGTGGTGATCGCCCGTGAAGAAGAAAGCGGTGACAAACGCTTAATTGCCTATGTGATCCCCAAAGCCGGCATCACGCTAAAACCGGCGGATTTACGTGAACACCTCAGTGCCCGCCTGCTGGAATATATGTTACCCCGTGCCTTTGTTATGCTAGATGCCTTCCCGATGTCAGCCAACGGTAAACTGGATCGCAAGGCCCTGCCGGCACCGGATCAAAGCGCTATCGTCAGCCGTGAATATGAAGCGCCACAGGGCGAAACCGAACAGAAACTGGCGGCAGTCTGGCAATCGCTGCTGGAACTGGAACAGGTCGGGCGCCATGACAATTTCTTCGAACTGGGCGGCCATTCCCTGCTGGTTGTCAGCCTGATCGAACAGTTGCGCCAGCAAGGGCTTTCTCTGGCGGTCAGCGCGGTCTTCGCTGCCCCCACTCTGGCGGCCATGAGCGCCCGCTTACATCAAAAGCAAGATGCAGCGCTAGCGGTTATCCCGCCTAACCTGATCCGCGAAGACAGCCCGCAGATTACGCCCGCTATGCTGCCACTGGTGACATTAACCCAGCCCCAAATTGACCGTATTGTTGACCATGTCCCGGGCGGTGTCGCCAATATTCAGGATATTTACCCGCTTGGCCCCTTGCAGGAAGGCATTCTGTTCCACCATTTACTGACCGAAACCGGTGACACCTATCTTGAAAATATTCTGATGCACTTTGACAGCCGGCCACGGCTGACGAGTTTCTTACAGGCATTGCAGCTGGTGATTGACCGGCACGATATCCAACGCAGTGCCTTCCACTGGCAGGAGCTTCCCATTCCCGTGCAAGTGGTCTACCGTCATGCTCCCCTGCCGATCACAGAGCTGACGTTATCCGCAGGAGAATGTGCCGAAATCCAGCTACGGCGTCTGACCGATCCGGACAGCATACGGTTAGATATTACTCAGGCACCATTACTGGCCGCTTACATTGCCCAGGATCCTGACTCCGATCAATGGTGGTTAAGCCTGCTGCATCACCATCTGGTTTGTGACCATCTGTCACTGGAAATCATTTTCAGTGAAGTGCAGGCACTGATCCTCGGAGAAGCCACACACCTGCCCGCCCCATTGCCTTACCGCAATTTTATCGCCCAGACCCGTCAGGTGCCGATTGAAGTGCATCAGGCTTATTTCCAGCAGTTACTGGGGGACGTGGAAGAACCGACGCTACCCTTTGGGTTACTGGATGTGCAGGGGAATAGCCGCGATAAGCACGATAAAATCGTGGAAGATATTGTCACCTTAGATGAGGAACTGGCACAACAGATCCGGAATTGCGCCCGTCAATTGGGGATCAGTGCGGCCGTGCTATTCCATGTCGCCTGGGCGCAGGTACTGGCACAGTGTAGTGGCCGTGAAGATGTGGTATTCGGTACGGTGTTATTGGGCCGCTTACAGGGAGGGATGGGCGCTTCACAGGTGCTGGGGATGTTTATCAATACCCTGCCAGTCCGTATCCAGTTACAGGCCCGTACCGTAAAACAGGCGATACAGGAAACCTACCAGCGCCTGAGTGAATTACTGGATCATGAGCAAACCCCTCTGGCGATTGCCCAGCGATGCAGCGGTGTGCCAGCTTCATTACCACTGTTTAACAGCCTGCTAAATTTCCGTCACAGCCCGCGTGATGAGGAAGCGGCGCATTCATTGGCTTGGGACGGTATTCAGGTGCTGGACAGTGAAGAGCGCAGTAACTACCCCTTATCCCTGGATGTGGACGATTTTGATGATGGATTTGCACTGACTGCACAATGTAGCCAGCAAATTAATCCGGTGCGCATTACTGACTATATGAAGACGGCACTGGAAGGCATTGTGGCCGCGCTGCAATATGCACCTGGGCAACCTATCCACGCTATCGATATATTGCCACGGGCCGAACGTACCCAACTACTGGAAACATTTAACGATACCGTTGTTGAGTATCCGCAAAACACCTTAATCCATCAACTGTTTGAACAGCAGGCAGCACGCACACCGGATGCGATTGCATTGGTCTTTGGTGAGAGCGAACTGAGTTATGCGGCACTAAACCGTCAGGCTAACCAATTGGCATACCAACTGATCGCCGCGGGGGTATGCCCCGATGATCGCGTGGCAATCTGTGTTGACCGCAGTCTGGATTTGATTATTGGTCTGTACGCCATTCTTAAAGCGGGGGCTGGCTATGTTCCGCTTGATCCCGAATACCCGGCCGAACGTCTGGCGTATCAACTGTCGGACAGCAAACCGGTGTTATTGCTGACACAACGCCATTTACAGGGGCTGTTGCCAATATCAGATATGCCTGTCTGGCTGCTGGATGATGAAAGCCACCGCAATAACGTAGCAAAACAGCCGATCCATAATCCGGATATTCAACTTCAACCCCATCATCTGGCGTATATTATCTATACTTCCGGCTCCACCGGCCAGCCCAAAGGCGTGATGCTGGAGCACCGCAATGTGGTGAACTTTATCCATGCGCAACACCTGACCAGCGAACCACAATCAGGGGATCGTATCCTGCAATTTGCGACTATCGCTTTTGATACCTCGGTATCCGATATTTTCCCTACCCTCGCATCGGGAGCAACACTGGTGCTGCGCCCTGCTCATATCCGTGTACCGGATGCAGAATTTGTCAATCTGTTAAATAAGCAGAAAATCACTATCATGGATATGCCGACCGCCTTCTGGCATCAATGGGTACAAGAGATGATGGCGGGACGCAGTGGTTTCGGCCAATATCTGCGCACCGTTATCGTCGGTGGCGAGAAAGCGGAACTGCGCCATTTAATCAGTTGGCAATCTATACCTGAAACGCAATCCTGCCGTTGGATTAACTCTTATGGTCCTACCGAAACCACGGTCATTGCGACCACATTAAAAGTGGATGGAACGAGTACGCCATCGACTGATATCACCGATAATATCCCGATTGGCTATCCACTGCCCAATACCCGTATTTATATTCTGGATACATTTGGGAAGCCGGTTCCTCTCGGTGTCAGTGGTGAAATTCATATCGGTGGCGCCGGTGTGGCTCGTGGTTATCTCAATCGCCCTGATTTAACCGCCGAAAAATTTGTGGCGGATCCATTTAGCAAACAGCCCGATGCCCGCATGTACAAAACCGGCGATCTGGGGCGTTGGCTATCCGATGGCGCGATTGAATATTTAGGACGCAATGATTTTCAGGTCAAGCTACGCGGGTTCCGCATTGAACTGGGGGAAATTGAAATTCGTCTGGCGCAATGTCAGGGAGTACAAGATGCTATTGTCCTGATCCGAGAAATAACATCTGATGATAAACGTCTCGTTGCATATGTTCAGCCTGAATCCGGTGTCAACTTGGTTCCCAGTGAACTGCGTCAGCAACTTGCTCAACAGCTTGCCGAGTTTATGCTACCCAGTGCATTTGTGATCCTTGACGCTTTCCCGCTTACCTCTAACGGCAAAATCGACCGTCAGGCATTCCCTGCTCCCGATCAATCTGCCATCGTAACCCGTGATTATGAAGCCCCCCAAGGTGAGGTTGAAATTACACTGGCTCAAATTTGGCAAGATCTGCTGGGAGTGGAGCGTGTCAGCCGCCATGACCATTTCTTTGAGTTAGGAGGCCATTCACTGCTTATTTTGAAAGCCGGCTCTTTAGCAATAGAAAAACTTGGGCTTCAGCAGAATATGATGGCAAGCTTGATGACGTTTACCACTATCAAAGAACAAGCCCGCGCCATTGAAGATCGAGATAATCTCCATGCTGGTTCTATGGTCGGCCTGTCACAAAACCTCAAAGCAACACCGCTGTTCTTTGCGCCCGGCGCTGGAGGACACGTGCTCTATTTGCGGGAATTGGCGACAGCATTGGAAGGTGTTTATTCCGTTTGGGGTATGCAATCACCAGAGTTAGATGGACGTAGTGATCCCTCATCATACCTTGAGGCAATGGCCAGCGTCATGATCGATGAGCTTAAGAAAGTTCAACCAACTGGCCCTTATTACTTAGGTGGACACTCTTTCGGAGGCTGGCTCGCATTCGAAATGGCCCGACAACTCCTCCAACAGGGTGAAAGCATTGGCTTACTGGCTTTAGTCGATAGCAAATCCCCTTTGGAGGACGTAACCCAAAGGATCGAGTCAGAATGGTCTCATAGCCGCTGGCTGGCCGAGTTTGGCAATGCGTTTGCTGCATTAGAGGGAACAGAGGAAAACTTTACCGAAGAAGAATTTCAATCCATGACAGAAGAAGCGCAACTCGATAACTTGCGACTTCGTCTCATTGAAGAGAAACTCTTGCCTCCTCAACTTGAATCTAAGGAAATCTCGGCTCATTTACGCGTCTTCAAAGCACACTATTTGGCAACTTATCAGCCGCAAGAACGCTATCCCGGAACACTCCATCTGTTTCTGGCTAGCGATGGCCAAGATTATGAAGGCCAAGCCGAAAGCATTATTGATGGATGGCAAACACTGGTTGCTGGGAAAGTTATCTCCGAAACTTTATCCGGTGATCACATCACTATTATGCGTCAACCTTTCGTTCAAGGGTTAGCATCGGCCATAGCGAGTGTAAATATAATTCCATAAATTTCTGGCAGCCAATGGCTGCTCCGCTAACAACAAACCTCGTTATTCTCAACGAGGTTTTTCGATATTTATCCCAATCTAACTTCAAGATGAAGCTTGCAAATCAATGTGATTGTTTATATCTCCCCGCTACGCGGGGAGATATAAGACGCATCTTGAAAGGCGATTGGTATAATGCGTATATTAATAGAGAAGAATATAAATTAAATAAATATATTTTAAAGACAAGAGCCAATATAAGAGACACCCATTATCTTGACATATAAACTAAGCTTCTTATCCTTGATATTCCTTCCACAACCAAAAATAAGGGGAATATTTATTATGCCTAAAGATAAATTAACCAATGGCGCTATATTTTATACCGGAAAAAATTATACTGGGGCGTGTTATGAATACCCAGAAAATAGTACAGAGATCAATCTAATTGGCACGCCATTAAATGATAAGTTTCTTTCCGTTGAAATTGGAACAGGTTCTATTGTATTCGCCTGGCGGCATGGCAATGACAGTCAACCCGGACAAATTTATCGTGAATGGGATACAAGCCAGCCAGATATCAGCGATATTAAAGGGTTATCAAAGTTTATTGTCTCACCCTCAAATCGTGATTTACTCGCAGTAAAATTAATTAATGAATCAGGTATCGATCAAATATTTAGGGCTAATATTCAGACTTATAAAATTCCCAATCCTGTAGATTGCTATTCAAATGGAGATTATGAAATTGTTGGTTTAATCCCCAAAGATGGTCAACAATATGTTACATTCGTTGTTGTCTTTGATCAGAATAATATTCCAGTCACGCAAGGATCGGTTTATTTTACATACAATGGTACAGATCTTGATATCGTTACTTATGATACGACTAAACCACATCATATGCGATTTGAAAAAGTAGATGGTTATCATTTTATATTCTTCTTGGAAAAATTTTCTGACAATAAATAAAGCCGAAATATTAAATTAACAACCTGCTATTCCGTTTATTAAATTTTAATAAAAAAGGAGTATGTATATTTATAATACATACTCCTATTTTAAATGATTATTGAATATCAACAAAAGATCCTCATTTCCGTAACCAATAATTGTCAATGATAATTAAAACGACGTCACTTGATTATTACGTGCTAACCATAAAGAGAGCGCTTTCAGTGAATCCTGGGTGAACTCATCACAACGGGCCGTGATTTCTTCCGGTGTTAGCCAGTAAACGGCGGCGACTTCTTCTTCCTGCAATGCAAATGGCCCATGACTAACACAACTGAACAAACCACCCCATATACGACAAGTGTCCTCTTCATAATAAAAAATCCCATGCTCGGCAAAAGGAACGCCTGCAATCCCCAGTTCTTCTTCTGCTTCCCGACGCGCGGCTTCAAGCAAAGTTTCTCCCGCCATCACGACACCACCTGCCGTTGCATCTAATTTTCCCGGATAAAAATCTTTCGTTTCTGTACGATGCTGAATCAGGATTTTGCCCATTCCATCATGCACGACAATATAAGTAGCACGATGCCTCAAGTTCTGCGCTCTCATCTGCTGGCGAGACGATTGCGCAATGACTTCATTGCCTTCATTGACGATATCAATCCATTCAATATTTGCTGATTTTTCTTGCATCATTCTAAAAACCTTTTATCAATCAGTTGCCTGTTACTTTTTTGCAGTAAATTTATAACATTTATAAATAAACGATGGTAAGGTAACATCGTTACATTTTTCAGAAAGTTATTATCGCTGGAGGTTATATGATAGATCTGTACTATGCGCCAACCCCAAATGGCTACAAAATCACTCTTTTTCTTGAAGAAGCCGGTATTCCTTACACTATCTACCCCATCAATATCAGCACTGGCGAGCAGTTCAAACCTGAATTTCTCACCATTTCACCCAATAACAAGATCCCGGCTATTGTCGATCATCAACCCGCCGATGGGGGAGAGCCTGTCTCTATCTTCGAATCAGGAGCTATTTTACTTTATCTGGCAAATAAAACAGGCCAGCTATTAAGCAAAGATTTGCGTGAACGTACCGAACAATTGCAATGGCTGTTTTGGCAAGTTGCCGGCTTTGGCCCAATGCTCGGTCAAAATCACCATTTCAACCGCTACGCTCCAGAAGTTGTACCTTATGCCATTAATCGCTATGTGGAAGAATCAAAACGTTTATACAAGGTGCTAAACACTCAACTGGAAAAAACGTCTTATCTCGGCGGAAACGAATATAGTATCGCAGATATTGCCACTTATCCGTGGGCAAGATGCTATGAATACCAAAAAATCGACCTACAGGATTATCCGGCAGTTGCTAAATGGCTGGATAAGATCAGCCAACGCCCGGCAACACAAGCCGCCTACGCCGATAAGGGAGCTTAACTCCATATAACCTGATGACGAGATATTTCACCATAAAACTTGATATTGGTAACAGATAACCGCATATTTCGCTGCCGCTTAAGCTATCCCTTGTTATAGTCCAATGTGCAATTATTTTTTGTTACAGGGGGTGGCTATGCGTATCTTAATTACGGGGGGAACAGGGTTAATTGGTCATCGCTTGGCCTGCCAATTAATTTCGCTCTCCCATTCCATCACCATTTTGAGTCGTTCACCACAAAAGGTGTATTCTCTGTTTTCTGATCGCGTTGACTGTTGGACAACGTTGAATGACCAACACGATCTTAACGGCTTTGATGCTGTTATCAATCTTGCTGGCGAGCCTATTATCAATAAACGATGGACATTGAAACAAAAAGAGAAACTCTGTCAAAGCCGCTGGCAGATCACCGAGCAATTGAGCAAGCTAATCAAGGCCAGTGAATCTCCGCCATCTGTATTTATTTCCGGTTCGGCCGTTGGCTATTATGGTGATCAGAAACAAGCAGTCGTTACCGAAAACGATCTTCCTCACAATGAATTTGCCCATCAGCTTTGTGAACGTTGGGAGCAACTTGCCCTACAGGCTCAAAGTGACAAAACTCGCGTATGCCTGTTACGTACGGGCGTTGTCTTGGCTCCCGAAGGGGGAGCATTACAAAAAATGCTGCCACTGTTCCGGTTAGGTTTAGGGGGAGCTATCGGCAATGGCAAACAGTATATGCCGTGGATACACATTGACGATATGGTCAATGGTATTTATTACCTGCTGGTATCACCTGAATTACAGGGCGCCTTCAATATGACGTCGCCTTACCCTGTTCATAATGAGCTGTTTAGTGCCACACTCGCGACTGTGTTACATCGCCCTGCTTTTATACGTATTCCTGCATGTGTGTTAAAAGCAATGATGGGAGAAGCCGCAGAGTTAGTCCTGGGTGGTCAACAAGCTATTCCGAAAAGACTGGAAGAAGCCGGATTTGGTTTCCGTTATTTTCAACTGGAAGAAGCCTTGCAAGATGTCATAGAGGAAAAAGACAATACTTAATCAATCTATACGCATTAAACTTCAAATTGCCATTTACAACACGCTATGAAACCTGATGTCTCCCCGCTTTGCGGGGAGACATCACTCGCATCTTAAAGTGAGATTAGTATATCTTGAACAAGGGTAAGGTAATAAACGATATGCTGTTATGACTTCTTCACAACAGCATATTGACTCAACTTAAATGCCATATCCAATGGGTTTAGCTCCCTGCCAACGGCTAAACAGATCTTCTGGCAAGTCAATATCAAATTGATCAAGCACACGGTTAACCGTCTGGTCGATAATATCCTGAATATGTTCAGGACGATGATAAAATGCCGGAACAGGTGGCATGATCACCGCCCCAATTTCCGCGGCCTGCGTCATTAATCTCAAATGCCCCAAGTGCAAGGGAGTTTCCCTCACTCCCAGCACTAGCTTGCGCTTCTCTTTCAAAACAACATCCGCAGCACGGGTAATTAAGCCATCAGTGTAACTATGCACAATGCCTGATAGGGTTTTTATGGAACAAGGCAAAATCACCATACCCAGTGTCTTAAAAGAGCCAGAGGAAATGGATGCGGCAATATCACGATTGTCATGTACAACATCTGCCAAAGCTTGTACATCTCGCAGCGTATAGTCCGTCTCCAATGCCAAAGTCTGTCGGGCTGATTGACTGATCACTAAATGCGTTTCAATGCCTTCTATTGGTCGCAAAACTTGCAGCAACCTGACACCATAAATCGCACCACTCGCGCCGGTCAGCCCGACAATCAATTTTTTCATGTTTTCCTCTGAGATTCTGGCTATAACTGCATGATAATAACAATATTATCCTTCATTATATATTTCCAGATCCTCTATTTCGCTCTGTCCACGCACTTTCATTGCATCGTCTTTGCGTAGATTTTCAAGGTAGTCGAGGTAACACTGGTCAATGTCTTTCGTGACATAAATACCATCAAATACAGAGCACTCGAATGTTTGAATATCAGGGTTTTCTTCCCGGACAGCCTGGATAAGATCGTGGAGGTTTTGGTATATCAAGGCATCAGCACCAATGATCTGACGAATTTCATCCACTTCCCGACCGTGAGCTATCAGTTCATTGGCATTCGGCATATCAATACCATAAACATTCGGGAAACGAACTTCCGGTGCCGCCGAAGCAAAATAGACTTTCTTGGCTCCCGCTTCGCGCGCCAGTTCAACAATCTGCTCAGACGTGGTTCCACGCACGATGGAATCATCCACCAGCAAAACATTTTTACCCCGGAATTCAGCGCGATTAGCATTCAGTTTACGACGAACAGACTTACGTCGCTCTTGCTGACCAGGCATGATAAAGGTACGCCCGACATAACGGTTTTTGACAAATCCCTGGCGATAGGGTTTATCCAGAATATGGGCGATTTCCAATGCGATATCACAAGAGGTTTCCGGTACGGGAATAACGACATCAATATGTAAGTCTTCCCATTCACGGGCTATTTTTTCCCCCAATTTCCGCCCCATCCGCAACCGGGCGTTATAGACAGAAACCTTGTCAATAAAGGAATCCGGGCGAGCAAAATAGACAAATTCGAACAAACACGGTGTTAATGACGGATTTTCTGCACACTGGCGAGTAAACAGTTGCCCGCTTTCAGTGATATAAATCGCTTCCCCAGAAGCCACATCACGCAGGAACTCAAAACCCAATGTATCCAGCGCCACACTTTCCGACGCCACCATGTATTCATTGCGGCCATCTTCCCGTGTTTTCTTTCCCAGCACCAGAGGACGAATGCCATGTGGATCACGAAAAGCCACCACCCCATGCCCAATAATCATGGCAACACACGCATAAGCGCCACGAATTTTTTTGTGCATTTTTGCGACTGCCGCGAAAATATCATCAGGCTCTAAAGGGAAATGGGGAAATTGGGCTAATTCATTGGCAAAAATATTCAGTAGAATTTCAGAGTCTGAGGTTGTGTTGACATGACGGCGGGCATTTTCAAACAGCATTTTTTTCAATTCATGTGCGTTTGTCAGATTACCGTTATGTGCCAACGTGATACCAAAAGGAGAATTCACATAAAAGGGCTGCGCTTCAGATGCACTGGAACTGCCCGCCGTAGGATAACGGACATGCCCAATGCCGATGGTTCCCTGTAAACGTAGCATGTGCCGTGTTTCAAACACATCCTTGACTAAACCATTCGCCTTACGTAAACGAAACTCATTGTTACCATCAATAGTTGCAATACCTGCTGCATCTTGTCCACGGTGCTGAAGCACCGTCAATGCATCATAAATCGACTGGTTAACCGGTGTAAAACCGACGATACCGACAATACCGCACATGTAGCCTTTCCTCATCAGCCAAGCGGAGAGCGTTATCTCTCCGGCAAGAAACTCGACGCACTTTGTAAGTAGTCAAAAAACCACCTGATAATTTGACTAAACTGTGGGATCAGTTGTGATTGTTGCCAATCCTGACTTTTGGGCAGTGGCGTGAAAGAGTCCGCAATAAACAAAATGGCAGACACCACCAAGACACCACGCAAGGCGCCAAAGCAGATCCCCAAAACCCGATCAGTGCCTGACAGGCCCGTTCGCTGAACAAGTGAACCAATGACATAGTTTACTACTGCGCCAACAATCAGTGTTGCAATAAATAAGATAGCAATCGCTACCCCATTGCGCACCAGTTCATCCTCAAGGCGGGTAAAATAAGCCGCCAAATAAGTATAGAAGTGGCTTGCAACAAAGAAAGCACAGCCCCACGTTATCAGGGAAAGCGCTTCGCGAACAAAACCACGAATCAAGCTAACCAGTGCCGAGAAACCAATGATGGCAATGATCGTATAATCAATCCAGACCATATTTTAATCCAAAAACAGGCTCCCGACACTCAGGTCGGGCGCATTCTAACAGAAAACGAAAACGTTTGCGTAGTAGATTCACCACTCTACTGAAAATAATTTTCGACAGGTAAACAAACAGCATTTGCTGTGCCAATCAGATTATGGCTTATAATTTTTGATCTGCCCTTGTAATCCCGTAAGTTCCTTTAATTCGGGCAAAATAGATTCCAGTACCTGCCTTGATGCATTCGGTCCTACATAAATTCGGGTTAACTGCCCCTGTACCGGAGAAGAAGGCACTGTATATACCTGGTGCCCAGAAAGACGCAACCTTGCCACTATCTCGTCAACTTTATCCGCGTTTTTTAATGCGCCAAGCTGAACAACATATGCCGCTGCCTGGGGGGCTTGCTCTGTTGGCTCCGGTTTAGGTTTAGTTTCTGGCTTGCTTTCAACGCGAGGTTCAGGTTTAGTTCCCGCTTTCTCTTGAGGAGATGACTCCACTTTTTTAGGCTCTGGCGTGACAGTGACAGGAGGTGCTGTTGTTGGCTCTGCAGGCGATGGCCGAGACAGCATCTCGATATCTGGCTCTTGCTCCTGTGATTGCATTGCTTGTGCAGCACCTTCAGGCGGTGTAGAAGGCATGTTTTGTGTCAATGGTGGGATCGAGTCAATATCTTCTTCATCACCAGGCTTTGGCACCAAAGGGATCGCCGCAAATTGATTTTCATTGTATTTCTTATCACCATCAAAAATCATAGGCAGGACAATGACGCCCAATGCAACAAGAACAATCGTACCAACCAAGCGATTTTGGAATTTACTGGCCACTTTCCTTGCCCTCCTCCAGTGCTTCCATGACATGTGCGACAGTGTGGAAAGAGCCACAAACCACGATAATATCTTGCACCGACGCATCTTTCACTGCCTGCTGCCAGGCTGTTTTTACTTCGGGGAATGTCCGCGCCTGTACAAGATGCCCAGACAATTCGTCAGCTTCTGCTCCCCTCAGTTCATGCAACGATGCGCAATACCACTCATCAATTTGCTGAGAAAGACAAGTAAGTGTACCCGCTATATCCTTATCTCCCAACATGCCAACCACGCCACGGATCTTGCTGTCTGGTGAACGAGGCAATTCTGCCAGTTTTTGCACTAGATAGCCCGCAGCATGTGGATTATGAGCCACATCCAAAATAACCAGCGGATTTTCCCTGATGATTTGGAAACGCCCCGGTAATTGCGCATTTCTTAGCCCTGCACGGATTGCTTGTTCATCAATGGCCCGGCTGACTTTGTCATCCTGCTGCAATAAGCAGTGGATCACCCCCATTGCAGTTGCAGCATTTGCTAACGGCAAATTAGGCAAAGGTAACTCGTTGAATTGTTGCTTATCGCTTCGCCAGTTCCAGCTATCTTCACGCTGTGAGAAATACCAGTCAACACCACGACGAAAGAGCTTAGCGCCTAATTCTTCCGCAACTTCAGCAATTGAGTGAGGCATATCAGGTTCACCCACTACTGCAAAATGCCCACGGCGGAAAATGCCCGCTTTTTCACGGCCAATGTGTTCGCGATCTGCACCCAACCAATCCGTATGATCCAGTGCAATACTGGTGATTGCGGCAATATCGGCATCAACGATATTAGTGGCATCCAAACGTCCACCCAGCCCAACTTCCAAAATCACGACATCAAGATCCGCTTCTTTGAAAAGTTGTAATGCGGCCAACGTCCCATATTCAAAATAGGTTAATGAGATGTCACCACGCTGGGCTTCAATCGCTGCAAATACACGGCAGAAATCTTGTTCCGCGGGTTCCTTGCCCTGAATACGCACCCTTTCGGTGTAGCGGACTAAATGCGGGGAACTGTACACGCCGACTTTAAGCCCTGCGGCCAGAAAAATGGATTCCAGGGTATGGCAAGTGGTTCCCTTGCCATTAGTACCTGATACCGTGATAACTTTTGGAGCCGGAGTCAATAAGCCTAACTGACGCCCCAGTTTACCCACACGTGCAAGCCCCATATCAATGGCTTTGGTGTGCAGGTTTCCCAGATAGGAAAGCCACGTCATCAGTGGCGACGTGGCTTGAGGAATTTGTGAAATATCAGACATCTTCTTTATTAGGATTGATGTTTATATCCGCTTCGACATCAGCAGAATCAACAACGATTGCTTCTACTGGCTCTGCTTTTGTGCCTGGATGAGGTTTGTGGGTCAACATAGCAAGCAGGCTGGCAACTTTATCGCGCATATCTGGACGACGCACGATCATATCAACCGCCCCCTTCTCCAGCAGGAACTCACTACGTTGGAAACCTTCCGGCAATTTTTCCCGCACAGTCTGCTCGATGACACGAGGCCCCGCAAAGCCAATCAATGCTTTAGGCTCAGCGATATTGATATCACCCAGCATTCCCATACTCGCCGTTACCCCACCCATTGTTGGGTTGGTCAACACACAGATATAAGGCAAACCACGGTGTTGCATTCTTGCCAGCGCTGCACTGGTTTTTGCCATCTGCATCAGTGACATCAACGCTTCCTGCATACGCGCTCCGCCACTGGAAGCAAAACAGATAAATGGACAGTTATCTTCCAGAGCCTGTTCGACAGCGCGCACAAAACGAGCGCCAACCACAGAGCCCATTGAGCCACCCATGAAATTGAATTCAAAGGCACCCGCCACAACTGGCATATCATACAGCTTACCCTTCATAACGATGAGTGCATCTTTTTCTTGCGTCTGCTTCTGGGCTGCCACTAAGCGATCTTTATATTTTTTAATATCGCGGAATTTCAGGACATCTTTGGGTTCCAGCTCACTGCCTAATTCTGTGCCAGTGCCTTCATCCAAAAATGAATGCAATCTCTTACGGGCTGAAATACGCATATGGTGGTCACATTTTGGACACACTTCAAGGTTACGCTCTAATTCAGCACGATAAAGTACCTGACTGCAACTGTCGCATTTTGTCCAAACTCCTTCGGGTATACTGGCCTTACGAGTTTGTATGATTTTGCTTTTGTTTAGAATCTTTTCAATCCAGCTCATTAATGAACCTTTCCGTCTGAATCTGGCTGCTGCCAGCTATTGTTTTACGTGCCATTAAACCACAATGCCATTGCAGTGTGGATAAAAAACTGCTCAAACCTGTTTACGGTTATCAATTCATCTATCTTCTATTTTTTATCTATCTACTGCACTGCTTGCTGCTTTTTTCGATGCAGCGCGACGATGACGCCAAATTTCTATGATGCCAGGCAAAATAGAGATAAAAATAATAGCAACAATCAATAATTTCAGATTTTGCTGTATAACTGGCATATCACCAAATAAATAACCGGCATAAGTGAATAATAGCACCCAGATAAATGCACCGATGACATTATAAGCAGCAAAATGGCGGTAAGACATTTTCCCCATTCCTGCAACAAACGGTGCAAACGTTCTCACAATTGGCACAAACCGAGCCAAAATTATTGCTTTTCCACCATGTTTTTCATAAAACTCATGGGTTTTATCTAAATAACTGCGGCGAAAAATCTTTGAATTGGGATTGGTAAATAATTTCTCACCAAAAATTCTGCCAATGGTATAGTTGATAGCATCACCAATAATCGCGGCTGTAATCATCAAAGCGACCATGACGTGCACATTCAGATCATTAGAATCTAATGCAGATAGTGCGCCAGCCACAAACAGCAAGGAATCCCCTGGCAAAAATGGCGTGACCACCAGACCTGTTTCACAAAATATAATCAGAAATAGGATGCCATAAACCCAATCACCATAACTGGCAACTAATTCAGCTAAATGAGCATCAATGTGTAAAATAAAATCGACAATGAATTTCGCAAAATCAACAAAATGAGTTAAAAACTCCATAATATTCCTCGTTATGACCAAACATCCCTGTCACTATTCGAAAATGTCAGATTAAATGATTTGCCAGAAATAGTGGCCCCATGACGGGTTCAGGTAAACCAAAACGTTCAGGATAATCCACAGCAACTAAATATAAGCCTTCAGCCTTGGCAGTGGCTGCCGCTTTTGTCCTGTCTTTCAGCGCCAATAATTCAGCCATCCAGCCAATATCCTGGTTACCGCAACCAATCTCCAGCAAGCTGCCAACGATATTACGTACCATATGATGCACAAACGCATTCGCCTTAATGTCCACGACAATATAATGCCCATGCCGACTAACGTTAATATGCATCATATTGCGCCACGGTGAATTGGATTGGCACTGTACTGCCCGGAAAGAAGTAAAGTCATTTTCTCCCAACAAGCTCTGTGCCGCTTCATGCATTTTTTTCTCATCCAATGGATAATGAAAATGCGTGACACCGTGCGCCAATACCGCTGGACGATAACGATGGTTAAAAATCACATAGCGATAACGGCGAGCAGTTGCACTGAAACGGGCATGGAATTCATCATCCACCGTTTTAACCCAACGTACTGCAATATCCGCAGGTAAATGGGTATTTACCCCCATTGTCCATGCGGCATCTTTACGTTGGGACGAGGTTTCAAAATGCACGACCTGGCCGGTCGCGTGTACCCCTGCATCCGTTCTACCTGCACAAAAAACTGAAATCGGCTCATTCGCAACTTTCGACAGGGCTTTTTCCAGGCATTCCTGTACGCTTTTCACTTCTTGCTGACGCTGCCAACCATAATATCGACTGCCGTCATATTCAATCCCCAGTGCAATTTTTACTTTTTTTGCTTCTGGCACAGACTGACTCAGCTCTGTATCAGACATCAGTAAAATTGCTCCTGCATCAGCTTTTCAGCGATTTCAACCGCCATCAAAGCGCCACCGAAACGAATATTATCGGCAACTGACCAGAATTGCAGCATCTCAGGCATTCCGTAATCGTTACGCAGACAACCTATGCTCAAACTATCACTGCCCGAAGCATCCGTTACCTGAGTCGGGTAATCCCCCTCTTCTGAAACCTGAATATCGTCAAGGCGTTCAAATTCACTACGGGCTTCTTCTATGCCAACCGGACGCAACGTTTCCAAATTCACCATTTGGGCAATGCCATAGAAAACAGAAGATTGGACACAACTTACCGAAACCGGCAATCCTTCATCCTGTAATACTTTGCGAATTTGATCGACAATCCGGCGCTCTTCGCGCACTACACCTTCAGCATCAGGCAACAAAGGCAGCAAATTGAAAGCCAATTGTTTGCTGAAACGACCCTCATCCGGTGGAATGCCATTTAATAAACGAGCACTCTGCCCTGCCAGTTCATCAATAGCGGCTTTGCCATAAACAGAAACTGGCAAGATATTGGTCAAATGTAAACGGGCAATGCCAGCCGTATCGATCAATGGCTTGATGGCAGTCAGAACCTGGCTAGTTGAGCTATCTGCCACAGCAATGATGTTACGGTTACGATATTCTGCCAATGCATAAGGGTTAACGCCAGGAACAACCAGAGGCACATCTGGCTCCGCGGCAAACAAACCGCTGCTATCGATCACCAGACAACCAGACTCTGTTGCTTTTTCAATATATTGTGCTGTTGTTTCCATCGTTGCAGCAAAAAAAGCAAGTTGTACCTGTGACCAGTCAAACTCTGCCGCATCACGAACCGTGATATTTTTTCCGTTAAAACGCTGGATCTTTCCAACACTTTGTTCACTGGCAAGAAGATGCAGTTCACCAACCGGAAATTGACGTTCCTGTAATAACGCCAATATCGCTTCACCTACTGCGCCCGTTGCACCCAAAAGCGCAATATTCCAACCTTCTGACATGTTGGTTTTCTCCACTTCTCTTATTTTGCTGACAGACAGGGATTCCTGCCTGTATTAAATCACTTTTGCATTAAATCCAAGTCTGGACAGTAATTGAGCACTCTCTTCTGAGTCACAATGCACGGTCAGTGAAGACCATTCCCGACGATCTGGATAGTATTTGCGTAATCGATCAAAAGCGCCCTCCTGATCCGCAACCTGACGTAAGGGTGCATCATCACGGCGCACATCATACACTAAATGCATCAAACGCTTGAGGACACTTTGTGTCACCTCTCCTCGCACGGTGACCTGACTGAAATCGGGTGTTGGCAACAGATCAGCCAATTCCGTCTTGCGCGGTTGCCCCAGAAATTCACAATAAGCCTCAAAAACCTGAGTTGTCCCCCGTGCTTTGCCTTCCAGGGTATAACCGGCAATATGTGGGGTCGCAATATCAACCAACGCTAGCAGGGGTAGAGAAAGGTTAGGCTCTACTTCCCAAACATCAAACACTGTGCGTAACCTTTTTCCATTTTGCAGTGCGGAAAGTAACGCTTGATTATCAACCACCTCACCACGGCTGGCATTAATCAAAATACGGTTGTCCGGTAATGCAGAGAGTAATGCTGCATCAGCCAAATGATACGTCTGGTATGGGCCAGAGCGATTAAGGGGGGTATGGAAAGTTAGAATATCCGCTTCTTGCACCAATTTTTCTAAAGGCCAAAACGCCCCTTCATCACCACGATCTGCGCGGGGCGGATCGCACAGTAAGGTCTTCACGCCCAAGGCCGTCAGTCGATCAGCTAAACGTCCTCCGACATTACCAACACCGACAATACCGACAGTCTTGTCTTTAAGCTGAAATTGATCGCGCTCAGCCAATAGCATCAATGCCGAGAAGACATACTCAACCACGGCAATCGCGTTACACCCAGGCGCGGCGGAAAAACCAATCCCTGCCTGAGATAACCATTGCTGATCAATATGATCCATTCCCGCCGTGGCCGTCCCGACAAATTTCACCGAACTGCCCTGCAACAAAGATTCATTGACTTTAGTGACAGATCGAACCATAAAGGCATCAGCATGTTCCAAAATTCCCTCGGGCACTGGGCGCCCTGGAATTGCCTGCACTTCACCTAATTGCTGGAAGAGTTGTTCAGCATAAGGCATATTTTCATCAACTAAGATTTTCACTTTTCTCATCCAATGGCTTAAATGGGCGTGATCCATTATTCTGCCATTTTATCTGTATAAAACCTATATACCAATCTAACTTCAAGATGCGTATGATTTCTCCCCGCGACGCGGAAAGATATTAAGACGCATCTTGAAAGACGATTGGTATAGGCTTTCAGCCTTTTCTGAAACGTTCTGGTGTTGTGCCCGCAATCTGTTGAAACATGGCGATAAAAACCGATGATGAGCTATAACCCACATCAAACGCGATTTCGTGAATACTTTTCCCCTGTTCCAATAAAGAGATGGCATGGAGAAAACGCAACCGTTGCCGCCATTCACTAAATGACATGCCCAATTCTTGCTTACAACGCCGCGATAAAGTTCTCTCTGAGGTATACCGCTTTTTAGCCCACTCCGCTAAAGAGGTATTATCCGCCGGATTGCGTTCCAACATCTGTAATACGGGAGCGAGCAACTTATCTTTTGAGGAAGGCAAATAGGTACACTGACTTGGTGACAACTCCAACTGATCAATCAATATCTGTGCCAGCCGCCGATCTTTTTCTGTTTCCAACTGCCGGATCTTTCGTTGAAAAAAATCCACCATAATGGCATTGAAGATACCACTCAAACGGATAAGGCAAGGTTGTTGCGGCAAGGTCTCCGTCCATTGGGGGGAAATGTCAATGATCCAAAATCGCATCGCCTTCCGGTTATAACTTGAATGGGCGATATTTTTCGGTATCCAGATACAAAACTCTGGTGGAGCAAGAAAACGCTGCTTTCCCACCTGCGTTTCCATGACGCCACAAACGACATAAATTAATTGACCGAAAGGATGTGTATGTAACCGACATTCAGTATCAGCATTCAATGTTTCATCACGAAAAGAGAGGATATCTGGCATAATTGGCTGAAACATAACTTGATTTGTCTCCAAGGGTAAATATCTTGTCTTAATAGCCACATCTGTTGTCTGATTATCAATATATATAATAAATCGGTCATTGCTAAACTAAACAGACAAACTACTTACCTAAATAATCCAATTCAATGAAGAACTTATTATTCCCCCTTGTCGCTGTGCTGATCTGGTCAATCAACGCCGTTGTCAGCAAAGCTGCTGCCACTCATATTGAACCTGCTGCAATTTCTTTTTACCGATGGTTTATTGCCTTTTTGGTTCTGACGCCTTTTCTCTTATTGCCAGTCCTACAACAGCGGAAAATCATTGCTCAATATTGGTGGAAGCTCTTGATTTTGGGTTCTCTGGGTATGGTGCTTAACCAAAGCCTGGCATATTATGCAGCCCACACCGTCAGCGCGACAATCATCGGGATTTTCACTTCATTAATCCCCCTGTTAACTGTCATTATCAGTATCTTTGCCTTACGGGTTACCCCCACTGTTGGTATCACTCTCGGCACTGTACTCTCTCTGTTTGGGCTTGTATGGCTGGTCAGCAAAGGGGAACCCGCTTCCCTATTGCAACAGGGTTTGGGTATTGGAGAAGTGATGATGTTTATTGCCGCCGCTTCTTATGCCTTGTATGGAGTTTTAACCAAACGTTGGGCAATTCCATTAGCCAACTGGCAATCACTCTATGCCCAAATTGGGTTTGGCGTTTTATTGCTTTTGCCCAATTTTATGATGGCAGATGATATCCAGTTAACGACCGATAATATTTCCCTTGTTCTGTTTGCTGGTATTCCTGCCTCCATTATTGCTCCCTATTTGTGGATACAAGGTGTCACCCGCATTGGCGCAAACATGACTGCAATTTTTATGAATCTGGCGCCCGTATTTACTGCCATTATTGCTATTGTAGCTCTCCATGAAGAAATGCACAGTTACCATTTAATTGGGGGAGGTGTTGTTTTGGCCGGTGTGATACTCGCGCAACAGTTACGTATCCCGCTCACGCGCAGAAAGCCTGATTATAATTCTCACTAATAACCCACCCAACACCTCACTGGGTAAAAGCTGGAGAGCGGCATTGTGATACTGGCAAATTTCTTTAACAATAGTCAGCCCTAATCCCGTCCCCTCCAGCCCAGCAGCGTTGTCTAAACGGTTAAATGCCATTAGCGATTGGTGAATATCTTCTTGAGCGATCCCCGAACCTGAATCATCGATCTCAAGGCAAGCGTGTTTTTTATCTGGCATTATACTCACCCTTCCTGTTACCACGCCCATTTGCGGGGTATATTTGATAGCATTGTCCAGCAAGTTAGCGCACATTTCTGCTAACAATAGCGGATCTCCCCTGATCCAGGCAGCCTCTTCCCCTTCGTAGCCTAAGTCAATGTTTTTACTTTCTGCTTGCTGTAAACGGGAAAAGCAAACTTGTTGCAACAGCGCCACGATATTGACCGGCTGATAATTTTGTATTGCCTCTTTTTCATGCACTCTAAGTTGTGAAAGTTGCAGCAGGCGATCAGTCAGCACGATCATATTATCTAAACCCTTATCAATTGCTGTCAGTATGCTATCCCTCTGTTCAAGATCCTGGTTGCCACGTGCTACTGCAACCTGTGTTTTCAATACTGCTAAAGGCGTTCTTAATTGATGAGAAGCATCCGCACTAAATCGTTCTTGGCGTCCAACCATTAATGCCAACCGTCCAATATAGCGGTTAAGCGATTGCAGTAAGGGAGCAAGTTCGGACCACGGTAAAATATTCGGTAATGGCGTTAGATCATTAGCAGAACGCAGGCTCATCATGCCTGAAAGTTTCCGCAGCGGTTTAAGCAGGAGTTTGAGTAAGATGTAAGCAAGGAATAATGCCAATAATACGACAGCACCTTGATTAACAAGCGAAGACAGCAGTAATTGGTGAGTCATATCTTGGCGGGAGGTCACCGTTTCCGCCACCAATATCAACGCCATCCCCATGACGTTACCTTCATTGATGGGTTGATACAATCCCACTACACGTATAGGCTTCCCCTGATATTCCGCATCATAAAAATAAGCCAATGCCGTATATAAGGGTGAACGTTGGACGTTCTGCGGTATTTGAGGAAGATCATCATAACCGGAAATCGTCTTGCCTTGCGGTGAGATAACCTGGTAGTACAGACGATCATTCGTATTGCGCTCGAAACTGTCCAAGACAACATAAGGTACGTCAACGATTAAGTTCTGGTCCCGAACAGTCAGGCGTTCAGCAACGGTTCTTGCTGATGCAAGCAGTGTCCTGTCATAAGCCAACATTGCTGCATTTCTCACGCTGGCATACTGGCTATAAACAGAAGCACAGCCCAGTAATAGCAAAGGAACGCCCAGGAACAGCAATAACTGGTGGAATAACGATCGCGGTATTTTCAGATACTTCATTGTGTCAGCTGCTCCAACCGATATCCCAACCCACGCAATGTCTTGATCTCTACATCACTGTTGAGTAATTTTTTTCGTAACCGATGAACATACAGCTCTATGCTTTGTGGATTAGCCTCATCCGATAGGGAAAACACCTGCTCAAACAGCTGCTGTTTAGAAACCGGACGCCCTCGACGATGAAATAATGTTGTTAACACAGACAATTCTCTGGGAGTCAATGCCAACGGTACATTGTTCAGCACAAAATACCCTTCGCCTTCATAAATTAATGAACCAAATTTCTGTGCCTCTTGTGGTATAGCTGAACTACGACGCAACAACGCACGAATACGGGCTTCCAGTTCTTGAAAATCAAAAGGCTTGGTTAAATAATCATCGGCACCGGAATTCAATCCTTTCACACGATCCGTAACTTCTGTTTTAGCAGTCAATAACAACACGGGTAAGTTTTGACCACGCTTACGTAACCGCGATAACAGAGACAAACCATCCAATCTAGGTAAAGCCACATCCAGAATCAACAAAGCATAATTTTCAGTCTGCAAAAGCTGATCTGCCACGATACCATCTTCCGCCAGATCAACCACAAACCCAGCATTATTCAATGCTTTCTGTAACCAATGTGATAATTCTGGGTGATCTTCAACTAATAAGAGCCGCATTGAATAATACCTATTGTTAAAAATTAACCAGAGAAATAAAGCGGAGATATCACATAATTGCAATATTAAGATTGAGCAATTGCTTAGGGGTTAACAAAAAAACATGAATTCAAACAAACATTTAACATGATTATGTAAAACACTACGCAAATTAAGCGATTGAGGTCACATCCAGACAACTTTTTTTGTTAATGAAAGGTAATTGAAAGGTTTCGTTTCTATAAATAAACAGGCATCAGAAATTTGTCATTCATATCCTTTACTGGTGCTATGTGAGGAATAAAAATGAAAACTTTTAAAACATTAGTAGCCACTGTAAGCCTGTTTATTTGCGCCTGCGCTTTTGCAACTTCTGCTCCCAATAGAACCGAATGTATTGCCCCCGCCAAACCTGGTGGAGGTTTTGATTTAACTTGCAAACTCATCCAAATTTCACTATTAGAAACTAAAACTATCGATTCTCCCATGCGGGTGACATTTATGCCCGGCGGTGTCGGCGCAGTTGCCTATAACGCCATTATTGCTCAACGGCCTGCGGAAGCCGGCACTATCGTCGCCTTTTCCGGCGGTTCCTTATTGAATCTTGCACAAGGCAAATTTGGTCGCTACAACGTCAATGACGTACGCTGGCTCGCCAGTGTCGGTACAGATTATGGCATGATTGCGGTGCGCAAGGATTCTCCCTACAAAACGCTGACAGATTTGATGGAGGCGTTTAAAAAAGCGCCCGATAGTATTGTGTTTGGCGCAGGTGCTTCCATCGGTAGTCAAGACTGGATGAAAACCGCATTACTGGCAAAAGAGGTTGGTGTCGATCCCCGCAAAATGCGCTATGTCGCGTTTGAAGGTGGTGGTGAACCTATCACCGCCCTGTTGGGTAATCATATCCAAGTTGTATCCGGTGATTTAAGTGAAACCTTACCTTATCTCAATGGCGATAAAATTCGCATACTGGCTGTTTATGCCGATAAACGCTTAGATGGCGATCTGGCAATAATTCCAACAGCAAAAGAACAAGGTTATAACCTTATTTGGCCAATTATTCGCGGTTTTTATATGGGGCCAAAAGTTTCTGATGAGCAATATCAATGGTGGGTAGATACCTTTAAAAATCTCCAACAAACTGATGAATTCAAAAAACAACGTGAACTACGCGGATTATTTGAATTCAATATGGCAGGTAAAGAGCTGGATGACTATGTGAAAAAACAAGTTATTCAATACCATGAAATGGCCAAATCCTTTGGTTTAGCAAAATAACAGGGATAGCATCATGAGCGATCGTATCTTTGCTATTGTATGGCTGCTGCTATGTGGAATAGGGTTGGTCGTTGGATGGGGTATCCATAGTGAATATAGCTATGAACCTCTAGGCCCCCGCCCATTTCCAATTGTTATTATTTCATTAATGGCACTCTGTGCTTTACTATTGCTGTTAAAAAAACCTGATCCTGTTTACTGGCCGACATCACAAGTGTTACGTCGCTTAGTTTTATTGATTGCCACACTAACCATTTATGCATGGTCATTTGAGTGGTTGGGTTTTCCACTCGCAACTACGTTATTGACTATCTGTGTGGCACGACTCTTTAACGCCACACTCCTTGCTGCAATTATTTCCGGTTTAGTTCTCGGTAGTTCACTCTTTTTTGCTTTTGATCGTCTGTTAGAAGTCACTCTGCCCGTCGGCAGTTGGCTCAGCTAAGGAGACAACAATGGATACTTGGATATATCTGAGCCATGGTTTTGAAGTCGCATTAGTACCCAAAAACTTGGTCATTGCATTGATAGGCTGTTTTATCGGTACTGTCGTTGGGTTACTGCCCGGTCTTGGTCCTATAAATGGGGTAGCTATTCTGCTGCCTTTGGCTTTTGCGTTAAAATTACCTGCTGAATCTGCCCTGATCTTATTGGCAACTGTCTACATTGGTTGTGAGTATGGCGGCCGTATCTCTTCAATCTTACTGAATGTACCGGGAGATGCCGCTGCCATTATGACAACGCTTGATGGCTACCCGATGGCAAAACAGGGGCGAGCAGGTGTTGCACTCTCTATCTCTGCCGTTAGTTCGTTTTGTGGCTCACTTTTGGCTATCACGGGTATCATTTTATTTGCTCCACTTTTGGCACAGTGGTCTTTAGCTTTCGGGCCGGCTGAATACTTTGCACTCATGGTATTTGCCATTGCTTGCCTCGGCAGTATGATGAGCCAAAATCCTATCAAATCACTCCTTGCCGCCTTAATCGGTTTAGCCTTGGCAACCGTGGGCGTAGATGCCAACACCGGCGTTTACCGTTTCACCTTTGATAACGTGCACCTCTCCGATGGTATTCAATTCATTGTTGTCGTTATTGGCCTATTTTCAGTCAGCGAAATTTTATTGATGCTGGAGAGTACTTCTGCGGGGCAAAAAGTCATTAGCCAGACAGGACGCTTGTTATTCAATAGAAAAGAAGCCGCAACGTGTGTAGGACCAACTTTACGCTCCTCAGTCATTGGCTTTTTTGTGGGAATATTACCTGGTGCAGGGGCGACAATCGCCAGTGCAATAACCTACATGACAGAAAAGCGGATCAGCGGTAACAGTGATTCATTTGGCAAAGGTGATATCCGCGGTGTAGCTGCACCAGAGGCCGCGAATAACGCATCAGCTTGTGGTTCATTTATCCCTATGCTGACTCTCGGTGTACCCGGCTCAGGTACAACTGCTGTGATGCTGGGTGCTTTGACACTCTACAACATCACCCCAGGTCCTACCATGTTCACCGAACAACCTGATATCGTCTGGGGGCTTATTGCTGCTTTGTTGATCGCTAATATTTTGTTACTGATCATGAACATCCCAATGATTGGCTTATTTACCCGTATGCTCAGTATCCCAATGTGGTTTTTGGTTCCTGCAATAGCTATCGTTTCCGCAGTAGGCGTATATGCCATCCACAGTACCACTTTTGATCTGATGTTAATGGTCGGGTTAGGCGTTTTTGGTTATATACTGCGAAAAATGAATTTCCCAATGTCACCACTGATTTTAGGTTTCGTCTTAGGCGAAATGCTGGAACAAAACCTACGACGGGCACTCTCAATCAGCAATGGAGATTTTGAGATCTTATGGAGTAGTACTATCACACAAGTTTTGCTGATTCTGGCGGTATTGGTCATTGTTATTCCGCCAATTCTGCGCATCATTAATAAACGCCGCAATAAAATCACGGCGCTTTAATAAAAATAGCCAATCCACATAATCAATAGATTGGCTATACCCATCTAACTTCAAGATGCGTGTGGTTCCATATCGTGTTGTAAATTGCAACTTGAAGTTTAATGCGTATAAGTTTTTTATTACTTTAAAAATTAGTTTGAATACTTGCGCATCACCAGGGATGCATTTGTACCACCAAACCCGAAGCTATTGGACATCACTGTCCTTAGCTCGCGTTTGGTAGGTTCAGTAATAATATTCATGCCCTGTGCTTTTTCATCCAGGTTTTCAATATTAATGCTTGGTGCAATAATGCCATGCTCTAACATCAACAAACTATAAATCGCTTCATGGGCACCCGCTGCACCCAATGAATGCCCTGTCATCGCTTTAGTCGCGGAAATGGCAGGTGTGTTGTCACCAAAAACTTCTCTAATAGCTTCCAGTTCTTTCAAGTCGCCAACTGGTGTCGAAGTTCCGTGGGTATTGATGTAATCGATTCCCCCTTCAACACCGTCTAATGCCATTTTCATACAACGCACAGCGCCTTCTCCAGAAGGGGCGACCATATCTGCACCATCTGAATTTGCCCCATAACCGATAATTTCAGCATAAATATGTGCACCACGGGCTAATGCGTGCTCTAACTCTTCAACAACAACAATACCGCCACCACCCGCGATCACGAAACCATCACGGTTTTGATCATAAGTACGGGAGGCTTGTTCTGGTGTTTCATTATATTTAGTGGAAAGTGCTCCCATTGCATCAAACTCACAAGCCATTTCCCAGCTTAATTCTTCACCACCACCGGCAAAAATAATATCTTGCTTACCGAGTTGGATTAATTCAACGGCATGACCGATGCAATGTGCAGAGGTTGAACAGGCAGAACTGATGGAGTAGTTGACGCCCTTGATCTTAAACGGTGTTGCCAAACACGCTGATACGCCAGAAGCCATTGCCCGTGTGACCATATAAGGGCCAACGCCACGCAACCCACGGGCACGCATACCATCTGAACCTGCAACTTGGTTATAAGGAGAGCCTCCTCCTGAACCGACAACCAATCCAGTACGAAGATTAGAAACTTGTTCATCGGACAGGCCTGAATCTTTAATTGCCTCATCCATTGCCAGATAAGCATAAATAGATGCGTCACTCATGAAACGTAAAGTTTTGCGGTCAATCAAACCAGAAGTATCCAGTTTTACATTCCCCCAAACATGGCTGCGCATGCCTATTTCTTTAAATTTTTCTGAGAAAGTTATCCCGGAACGGCCCTCTTTCAGAGATTCCAGCACCTCTTTCTGGTTATTACCAATACTGGAAACAATACCCAGACCGGTGATCACTGCACGTTTCATTACTTACCTCATCAATATGTTTACCTGCGGGATTTATTCACCTGCACTTTAGCTTACACTTGTACGCCGAACAAGTCCGATCAGGTTAAAAATTCAAGGAAAAATTGATCTTGACTCAACTTTGAAACTTTACCATGGGTGGTGCAACTAAACGAAGACCGTTAAAATCCACCTATTATTGTTATCAACAGTACAGGCATTATTGTGAAAAGCAGCGCTATCAGCAACGCAACCCTAAGCTGGAATGAGCAAGGCACCCCCATTTCAGAGCAGTTTGATGATGTTTATTTTTCAAATCAAGATGGCTTGGAAGAAACATTATATGTATTTTTGAAAGGCAATCATTTTCCTCAACGTTTTAATACACATTCCCGTCCAGAGTGTGTTATTGCAGAAACTGGATTCGGTACTGGATTGAATTTCCTGACACTTTGTCAATCTTTCTCTCATTTTAGACAACAATATCCTGAAGCTGTATTAAAACGGCTACATTACATCAGTTTTGAAAAATACCCATTAAAACCCATTGACCTGAAAACAGCACACCAACGTTGGCCAGAACTGAAAACGTTTTCTGAGCAATTATGCCAACAATGGCCCTTACCACTGGCAGGCTGCCATAGATTAATCCTGGATAATGGCGCTATTACCCTGGATCTTTGGTTTGGCGATGTAAATGATCTATTACCGAAAATAAGTTCAAGCCTGACAGGGAAAATTGATGCCTGGTTTTTAGATGGTTTTGCACCAGCAAAAAATCCACAAATGTGGAGTGAACAGCTGTTCGCTGCAATGGCCAAATTTTGTCGTCCTGAAGGAACTTTTGCGACCTTTACTTCCGCCGGAACAGTCCGCCGAGGATTGCAGGCAGCAGGCTTTAATGTCACTAAGGTTAAAGGCTTTGGGCGTAAAAGAGAGATGCTAACTGGCACCTTATCTCCATCAAGTGACCCACTTCACTTACCTTATGCACCCTGGTTTTCTCGCAAAGCCGCTACCTGTACCGATGATATTGCCATCATCGGTGGAGGTATTGCCAGTGCATTAACCGCACTTGCCCTATTGCGCCGTGGCGCCAAAGTCACACTATATTGCCAGGATGAACAACCTGCCCAAAATGCATCCGGCAATCAACAAGGAGCCATTTATCCCCTATTGAATGGTAATAGTGATCCGTTAGAACGTTTCTTTACATCAGCATTTACTTTTGCCCGCCGTCAGTACGATCAATTAATTGACGAAAATGTATCGTTTGACCATCAATGGTGTGGTGTCAGCCAATTAGCTTATGATGAAAAAAGCGCAAATAAAATCAGCAAAATGCTACGGACAGCATGGCCAGAAGACATTGCGCTTGGTATGAACCGCAACCAATTAAGCCATGTCAGTGGAATAGATGTAAATTATGCTGGCATTCACTACCCACAGGGAGGATGGTTATCCCCTGCTCAACTCACTCAAGCGGTGATTAAACTGGCTGAACAACGCGGAATGCAGGTTTATTTTAATCATAAAGTAATTCAGCTTATCCAGGGTGAAAACGGCTGGCAATTGCAGCTTGAACATAAGGAAAACCTGCAATGCAAGGCTCACAAAGTTGTCATTATTGCCAATGGCCACTGTCTGCCACAATTTGAACAGACTAAAAAACTCCCTGTAACCGCTGTTCGCGGTCAGGTTAGCCATATTCCAACCACAGATAGCCTGAGCCAATTGAAAAGCGTACTGTGCTACGATGGCTACATGACTCCCGTTAATCCTAATAACCAATATCACTGTATCGGTGCCAGTTATCAACGCAACCAGTTGGATACACGGTATTCGTCTATCGAGCAACAAGAAAACCGAGATCGTTTATTAAAATGTTTCCCTGATGTTGATTGGCCACAGGAAATTGACATTTCAGAAGAGAAGTCTCGTCAGGGTATCCGATGTGTCATCCGGGATCATATGCCAATGATCGGGAATGTTCCTGCTTTCAATGAGCTTATGGATAAATATGCAAATTTATCTCTGCAAATAAACACGAATAAGATGATTGAAGAATCTCCTTGTTATCCAGATTTATTTGTTCTTGGTGTGTTAGGTTCACGTGGATTATGTTCTGCTCCTTTAAGCGCAGAATTATTGGCTAGCCAAATTTTCGGGGAACCTCTCCCACTTGATGACGAAACATTAGCGGCTTTACACCCAAATCGCTTTTGGGTGAGAAAGCTATTACGTGGCAAAGCGGTAAGAACAGAAAAACCTTAAAGTAGTTTATGTTGTGCACCAGACATGGGAAAATTATGTCTGGTGTAAATCCCAAGATTTTTATTCCCCAAATCGATATCATTTTCAAATTCAGTAAGTTACTTAGGTATAGTCGTCACAGTAAGCAAACGTCTCATTGCACAACGTTGTTCTTCAGCAAATCCATAATCGATTTCACTTTGTCGTATTTGCTGTAATGACTCAGAAAGTTGCTGTGACTCTAAGATCTCAAACCCCAATTTATGATAGAAGGGTGCATTCCAGTTAACATAACGAAAAGTTGTCAATGTCACAGCGTTAAGATGGCGCTGTTCAGCAACCTGAATAACTTTTTCAATCAATGCTTTTCCAATACCTTTTCTCTGCCAATTTTCATGCACTGAAAGCTCCATAATATGTAAGCCATCATCTAACGGCTTAGCTAAAATAAAGCCAACAGGCAGAGCATCTTCATTAAGGGCAACCCAGCTATTGCCTTGCGCAATATAGTCCAAATGTTGCTGCTCCGTTTGCACATGACCATCGGCTATCCAAGCCAGCTCGGGTATAAACCTAAACAATTTCGCAGCAGAACGTTCTATTGCGGGTAATTGGCTTACATCTGATTTTTGTGTTAAGCGAATAGAAGACCTTGTGTTCAAATCATAAACCTCATTGTTGCAATAATGACACCAGAAAAACCAAACATCATGGTGACCATCCATTTGGTTTGAGCAACTATTTTGTTGGATAGCTCCTCATTTAGAGTTGATATTTTCTGATGTATAGATGAGATATCACCTCGTATAGATGAGATATCACCTCGTATAGAAGATATCTCACCACGTACAGCTATCATATCCTTCTGCAAGATCGATACGTCATTACGTATAGAAGCTATTTCACTTCTCAGCGAGGACATATCACTACGCACAGATGATATCTCCTTGTAAATCAGTGAACTAACCATTTCAACATCCGTTTTTGTTGCATAGTTTGATTTTATAACAGCAACATCCATTTTGATTTGAGCAACGTCTGATTCCAGATTCTCAACTCTTTTTTCCAATGTTATATTCATCGATTTTTTCTCAGCAAATCTTAATACGTCATAATTTATAGGTTCAGCAGGGCAAGAGCGTGAATGCTCACTTCTTGCCCAACACCGTAAATCCTGCGACTAATACCTTGTCCAGATAGTTAATATCCATGCTCGCAAGCCGTTGTTTTCGGCGAATACTCGCTTTTTTGGTTGTTTCTGCCCGCAACATATTGACACTGATATGACGCATACATCCCAATATTTCAGCCGATTCTCCCCGATGGATAAGGCAAGCATCTTCTCCCATAGTGACATCAAGAACCCAATGTAATCGTGTTTCGATCCCCCAATGGCTCCTGACAGCGGTCGCAAATTTATCCGTGTTTAGCTCCGCTGAACTGATGTAATAACGATAATCGAGCGACTCTTTTCCTTTATTATTAATTCGATACCCGATTGCTACGCCGATGCTTTTTAAGTTTTTCCATTCAGGAAATGGTTGAGATAACGCTTGTGCAGACAATACATGATATTCACGCGCTTCTATACGACCATGCCCTTGTTCTATCGTGATATTTTCGGCATGACTCACTGCTGAGACTTGCGCAGACAACGCCTTCTTGACGGCGTGATACAGCGTTTCCTGATTGCCTTTCACCGCCAGAAGATAGTCACCTTCTTGCTGCACAATTTGTTCCGCAATCTTCGTTTGACATCCCATCGCATCAATCGTTATCAGGCAGCCTTTGATATCCAGCAAACGGAGTAATTTAGGGATCGCAGTGATTTCATTGGACTTTTTGTCTGTCTTCAATTGCCCCATCACAACGCCATTCTGGGTGGCAAACGCACTTACATCGACTGCCGATCCTTGCCGTGATAAGTTCCCCGCAATGTTTTCCCGTCAATGGCGATAATTTCCCCTTCAGAACGTTCATTAATCCCTTGAACCCACTGGATAAAACAGTGCTGAAACTCAACAGGATTGAGACGAGAAATAAGTCGAGCGATAGAATCATGTCCCGGTATTCCATTCGGGAAAAGTGATTTTTTTTGATACCAGTCCAGATACGTTTCGCCGAAATCTTCAATATCTTCCCATCCTTCCGCGCCGGCGATGATGGATGTAATTGCCAGAAAAAGGATATCAAACAAAGGATAACTGATCTTAGACGACTGGCGAGGGTCTGTTAACGTACTGAAATATTGAGAAAAGGCATCGATGCTCATGTAGAATACTTCCTAAAAAAAGAAGGATGAGATGATGTTTTTTCTTATCCGTCAACCCTAAATTTTGTTAACAAAAAATTCACGCTCTCACCCTGATAGGTTCAGGTAATAAAAGTGCTTTGTTATTTTCAGCATACTCTCTGTCACCACTTTGAATAAAGTTTCTTCCTAGTTTCATGTCACTATCTCCTGAAATATCCTTTTCTAGTTTTGACTTACCAAGAGGAATTTATTTGTTTTTTAATCTTAGCCCTTATTGACTTTTAACTTATAAATCCTCTTAAATCAGTGAGTTAGTTAAGTAAAAACCTCTTTATTTCCCTGTGTGTCATGACCAAAAGCTTAGCATCATTATTTATTTTAATCATCAGTCGTTCCATTAATAACATGATTATTTAAAAGCAATGATAAATAATTATATTCATACTCGTTAAAATCTAACATATTTATACATCATTTTAACGTGACATAAAAAAATCCTCTTAGATTAAGGTAATAAATAGAATGTCATTATTTTAGACATCATTTATATTTAATTTAATTCAATATATTAACACCCTAATTATTTTAATATACCAATCCAACCTCAAGTTTCAGCTTGAAAATCAATGCTATTATTTATATCTCCCCGCGTAGCGAGGGGATATAAAATGCATCTTGAAAGGCGGTGGGTATATAACAACATTGTTCCAGCAAGGAGTGCTTAAAGCTATATTTTGGACAAATTTAACCGTCAGATAACTCTACTTTATATTTACTATAAAAAACTCAATAAAGATTTCATTATCACCATTTATTCTCATTATTGAGATGCACTACGCATTTTTTTGTCGTTGAAGATAGGGGATTACTCAGTCCGAGCAAAAATAAAGGGCTATCTGAATAGCCCTAAATAAAGTTATTTTTATATATCCATCTAACTTCAAGATGCGTGTGATTTCATATCGTGTTGCAACTTGAAGTTTAATGCGTATATTAAAGAATTACTCTTTCGCACCATCCAGCAGTTTTTGCCAGGTCGCCAAAACCAAAACTTGATCTGGTGGAGTCAGTTCTCCCACTTTAATCGCTTTGTGGATGCTTTCTTCAACACGCTGATGAAGCTGTTCAACCGTATTTGCACCTTCTTGCTCTAATTCAGCAACAGCTAATGTCAGATGCCCGCGGAGGTAACCACCAGCAAATAATTCATCATCACTGGCCTGTTCAACCATATCATCAATTTGCGCCAGAATGCGTGTTTCAAACTCTGCGAGCATTATTTTTTCCTCAACATCAAATTAATTAGCAAAGCGATCTTCCGGATAAGGAAAATGCTCTGCTTTTAGTGGAGGCGTATTGTAGAACGATTGCAGACCTTGAATAAAGCGTGCAGCTCGTGCAGGTATCCCATTTTCAAGGTATTGCATGACTTGTACATGCACTTTCCGCTGAAAAACAAGCCGATCCGGCTCAAAATCACCTTCAAGGTTGTCACAACTGACATTAAAGGGAAATCCCGCAGCTACACAGAATAACCACTCCAGCGATTGTGGCTTAATCTCTACCTTTTCAAACGCTTCCTGAGTTTGAGCGTCACGCCCATCAGGGCAGTACCAGTAACCAAAATCGATCAGTTTGCGACGCTCTTCACCCGCAATACACCAATGAGAAATTTCATGTAATCCACTGGCATAAAATCCGTGGGCGAACACTATCCGGTTAAAGTCCATTTCATCATCTGCAGGCAGATAAATTGGCTCATCGTCACCTTTTATCAGACGAGTGTTGTAGTCATTACTAAAGCAATTATCAAAAATTTCAATCAGTTGTTGATAATGATGTGCGGTCATGTATTAATGCCAGATCCTAAATCAAAAATAAAATGCCAGCCAAGAGCGGACTGTATCTCCGTGCTGATCATAAAGAAGTTTGATGCTCATTAAGAAGGAAATTGTCACTAACAGCGGACGGATGAGTTTCTTCCCTTTGCTCAACACCAAACTCGCCCCTAATCGCGCACCGATTATTTGCCCTACCAGCATCACAACGCCCGCCAGCCATAAGATCTGCCCACCAAGCACAAAGAATCCCAAGGCTCCGATGTTAGATGCAAAGTTCAGTACTTTGGCATGAGCCGTCGCTTTCGCCAGATTGTAACCACAAAGCATGACATAAGAGAGTGCGAAAAACGATCCCGTTCCTGGCCCAAACACGCCATCGTAAAAACCAATGCCACAGCCGGCAAGACAACCAAACGCAATTGGGCCAAGACGACGTTGCCGATCTTCGGCACCAATACTCGGTACTAATAGGAAATAAAGGCCGATAATGATCACTAATGCCGGCAATAAATAACGCAGAAAATCCGGTGACACAAATTGAACCAACAACGCGCCCAACATGGCACCAATTATCGTCATGACGATAGCAAAACGCTGGGACCGCAAATCGACTACACCACGGCGGATAAAATAAAGGCTGGCAGAGAAAGAACTACCTATAGCCTGTAACTTACTTGTTGCCAATGCCTGGACCGGAGAAACCCCCACCGATAGCAACGCAGGAATGGTCAATAATCCACCGCCCCCTGCAATAGAATCGATAAACCCCGCCACCAACGCAACCAAAAAGAGGAGACCGTAAATTTCCGGCCCCAATAATGACCATTCCATTATGCATTTCACCAGAAAACTGCTTGCTTATTCCCATGATACCTTTCAGCATCAACCGAAGCAGGTATCAAAAGCCTCTTCCCAGCCTACCAACGTTCACATCAGCACACTGTGCCCGCTGGCGCAGTAAGTGATCCATCAGCACAATCGCCATCATGGCTTCTGCGATAGGTACGGCACGAATACCAACACAAGGATCGTGGCGGCCGCGAGTCACCATATCCACTTCTTCTCCCTGACGAGTGATAGTTCTGCCAGGCACCATAATGCTGGATGTCGGTTTCAAGGCAATATGCGCAATAATTGGCTGACTACTACTAATTCCGCCTAAAATGCCGCCAGCATGGTTACTGGTAAACCCCTGCGTCGTCATTTCATCGCGGTTTTCGCTGCCACGTAAATTGATAACACCGAAACCATCACCAATTTCAACACCTTTGACCGCGTTAATGCTCATCAAAGCATGGGCAATGTCTGCATCCAAACGGTCAAAAACCGGTTCCCCTAATCCCGCAGGAACGTTTTCGGCAACCACACTGACTTTCGCACCAATGGAATCTCCTTCTTTTTTCAATGTCCGGAGTAATTCATCAAGCTGCGTCAACTTACTTGCATCCGGGCAGAAAAAAGGATTCTGTTCAACCAGATCCCAATCTTTCAGTTCACAATGAATATCGCCCATCTGAGTCAGGCAAGCACGAATAAGAATACCGTGTTTTTCGAATAGATATTTTTTAGCTATTGCCCCTGCTGCAACGCGCATGGCAGTTTCACGGGCAGATGAACGCCCGCCACCACGGTAATCTCGCATCCCATATTTCTGTTCGTAGGTATAGTCAGCATGACCTGGGCGGAAAACATCTTTAATCGCACTGTAATCTTGTGAACGCTGATCGGTGTTTTCAATCATCAGGCCAATGCTAGTACCTGTTGTTACGCCGTTAAAAACGCCAGAAAGAATACGAACCTGATCGGGTTCACGACGCTGTGTCGTATAACGGGAAGTTCCCGGACGACGCCTGTCTAAATCGATTTGTAAGTCAGCTTCTGTAATAGCAATACCCGGTGGAACACCATCGACAATACATCCCAGTGCGATCCCGTGAGATTCACCAAACGTGGTGACACGAAAAAACTGCCCAATACTATTTCCTGCCATTCCTAGCCTGCCATTATTCTCTGTGCATTTAAAAAGAGTGAATAACAATAACTCACCCAATGATTAAAACCTATCTTATTTCAGTAATTTTATCAGGTGCGCCGTAAAACCCCGTCCTTCAGGGCGGGGATATCAGGCGCAGTTTTCCGACTAACCTGGTGTTTTCTGCTGCTCGATGTATTGCCGGATGATCGAGATCGGCGCACCTCCGCAACTACTTGCAAAATAGCTCGGTGTCCACAGAACGCCTTTGTAGTAATAGCGTAGAGCAATATCTGGACGGTCACGCCGAAGCAGCCTGCTGGAAACGCCTTTAAGACTGTTGACCAGATTCGATACTGCGAGCTTTGGCGGGGAGTTGATCAGCAAATGCACGTGGTCGTATTCGCCGTCCATTTCAACCAGTTCAACACCAAAATCAGCACATACGCTGCTAAAGTAGCTGCGTAGCTTTTCGATGGCATCAAGATCGAATATCTTTCGTCGATACTTGGCGACGAATACCAAGTGGACGTGCATCAGGAAAACACCGTGTCTTCCGCGTCGAATATCAGTTTCTTTTGTCATAGACCAAAGTATAATGATAGTCATGATACGACTTCAAGCCTTCAAATTCCAGTTAAGACCAAATGGTCAGCAGGAGCGCGATATGCGACGCTTCGCAGGGGCTTGTCGCTTCGTTTTTAACCGTGCACTGGCACTCCAGAATGAGAACCATGCAGCAGGGAATAAATATCTCCCCTACACCAAAATGGCTTCATGGTTGATTGAGTGGAAATCCGTACCTGAAACACAATGGCTGAAAGAATCTCCCTCGCAACCGTTGCAGCAGTCACTGAAAGATCTGGAGCGCGGCTACAAAAATTTCTTCCAGAAGCGGGCTGCATTCCCCCGCTTCAAAAAACGTGGTCAACATGACTCATTCCGCTACCCGCAGGGCGTGAAGCTCGATCAGCCCAACAGTCGAATCTCGTTGCCAAAGTTAGGGTGGATACGCTATCGCAACAGCCGTGAAGTCATTGGCGAAGTGAAAAACGTCACGGTCAGCCAGTCATGCGGCAAATGGTACGTCAGTATCCAGACTGAATACGAAGTGACTGACCCTGCTCACAATGCAGAATCAATGCAGAATCAATGGTCGGACTGGATGCCGGAGTAACAAAACTTGCCACGCTTTCAGATGGCACGGTATATCAGCCAGTAAGCAGCTTCAAAGCAAACCAACGTAAGCTGGCAACACTCCAGCGGCAGTTGAGTCGCAAAGTAAAATTCAGCGCAAACTGGCAGAAACAAAAACGGAAAATCCAGTGCTTGCACTCACACATTGCCAATATCCGGCGCGACTACCTTCACAAAGTCACCAGTGAAATCAGCAAAAACCACGCGATGATCGTCATTGAAGACTTGAAGGTCAGTAACATGTCGAAATCGGCAAAAGGCACGGCAGAGAAGCACGGAAGAAACGTCAAAGGCAAATCAGGCTTGAACCGCTCGATACGGGATCAAGGCTGGCATGAAATGCGCCGTCAGCTTGAGTACAAGCAGCTCTGGCGCGGTGGTCAGGTAGTGGCGATACCTCCGGCATACACCAGCCAGCGGTGTGCCTGCTGTGGTCATACGGCGAAAGAAAACCGTCAGACGCAAAGTCAATTCGTGTGTCAGGTATGCGGCTACACCGCGAACGCGGATGTAAACGCCGCACGTAATATTTTAGCGGCAGGACATGCCGTGCTTGCCTGTGGAGGGATGGTGCAGTCAGACCGCCCGTTGAAGCAGGAACCCACCGAGGTGAGTCAGGCTTCGGTCTGAACGCTGTAGGAATCCCCGTCCTTTAGGGCGGGGAGGATGTCAATTGCCTTTTATACGCATTAAACTTCAAGTTGCAATTTACAACATGCTATGAAACCTGATATCTCCCCGCGAAACGGGGAGATATCACACGCATCTTAAAGTTAGATTGGTATATCCTTAATCTTTCGAGCAACAATATTGCTAGCTATGACCCGAAATCCACGGGATATTGATACAATTTATATGAAATAGCCGTTTTAACCACTGGATGAATGAGAAAATATCAGTCTTTGAATGGCTGGAAATATTCCTGATATTCAACAAGCTGCTGGCGAGTCAGCACGAAAACACCGTCACCATAATCATGTTTGAATGTCAGCCATTTGAAGGGTACTTCAGGGTATTGCTCAATCAGGTGAACCATACTGTTACCTACTTCACATACCACGATTCCCTCTTCTGAAAGGAAATCCGGGGCAGTTGCCAGAATACGACGAACCAAATCCAACCCATCAATACCTGCAGCCATGGCTAATGTAGGTTCATGATCGTATTCCTGAGGAAAATCACTCATATCTTCTTCATCGACATAAGGAGGATTAGTGACAATGATGTCGTATTTCACCGGTGGTATATCATGAAATAGATCTGAACGGATCGGGATTACACGATGAGAAAGTTTATGATTCTCTATATTTATTTCTGCCACTTCCAAAGCATCAGGAGAAATATCAACAGCATCAACTTCGGCTTCTGGGAAGGCATGGGCACAAGCGATTGCAATACACCCACTTCCGGTACAAAGATCCAAAATTGTCGATGGCTGACGTGAGATAAGCCCTTCAAAATGCTCTTCAATCACATCTCTAATCAGTGAACGTGGAATCAAAACACGCTCATCGACATAGAATTCATGACCACAGAACCAAGCTCGATTTATCAAATAAGCAACAGGAACACGTTCATTAATACGACGCAAGACAAGTTCCACGATGCGTTGACGCTCTGTTGATGTCAGGCGTGAAGCCAGCATTGAATCAGGGACATCCATAGGCAAACGCAATGAAGGGAGAACTAACTGCAAAGCTTCATCCCACGGATTACATGCCGTATGTCCACAATAGATACCCGATTCGCTAAAACGGCTAGTAGACCAACGCAACATATCTAAAATGGTACGCAGTTCTGCAACAGCCTCATCGGCTACGATCTTATCCAAAAAACACCTCCAAACAACAAAGAAAGATATATCAGCTCGCTAGTTTGCCATGATCCAGAACACAAATCAGCTTTCTTAACACAGCGTTATTTTAGGGTGATATAGGAGGGTTAGCCATGACTTGGTTTTTTCACCCATAAATAATAGCTAATAGTCAATAATACTATCCATACTATCCCTACGTATAATGCAATCCGAGTATTTGGGAAATAACCTAATACCGCAATAACAAATCCCATAAACGCAATAGCCAACGTTGGCGCAACAGGCCAGAAGGGAACAGGGAATTTAAGCTGTCTGGCCTCTTCTGCGGGCATCTTCCGGCGCATGATATATTGTGACAGCAGAATCATCAGCCATACCCACACAGTTGCAAATGTTGCGATGGAAGCAATAATGACGAAAACTTTTTCCGGCAACAAGTAATTCAAGAGGACGCCCACCAACAAAACTCCTGACATTGCCAGCACCGTCACCCACGGTACTCCATTTTTAGTCAGTTGGGTAAACGAGGCTGGAGCCTGTTTTTCTTGCGCCATGCCATACATCATCCGTCCGGCACCAAAAATATCACTGTTGATCGCGGAAATTGCGGCAGTAATGACGACAATATTTAAAATATTGGCTGCGGAATCAATTCCCAAGCTGGAGAAGATTTGGACAAACGGGCTACCATTTTGCCCCACTTGGTTCCACGGATAAATGCACATCAAAACAAACAGCGTAAGGACATAGAACAATAAGATACGGAATGGGACCGCATTGATTGCACGTGGGATAGATTTTTCTGGATTTTTAGCTTCACTGGCAGTGATACCAATAACCTCGATGCCACCAAAGGCAAACATCACAACCGTAAACGAGGCAATCACTCCCGCTATGCCGTTTGGCATAAATCCACCATGTTCCCATAAATTCGACAGGCCGGTGACATGCTCAGCTTCCTGACCAAACCCATACATCATGATGGCAAAACCGCCGACAATCATGGCGATAATCGCAACAACCTTGATGATGGACAGCCAAAATTCCATTTCACCAAATACCTTCACATTGCATAGGTTGATTGCACCAATAAAAAAGACTATGCCAAGTACCCAAATCCACTGGTCAACATGGGGAAACCAGAGCTTCATATAGATGCCAAATGCAGTGACGTCAGCAAGGCAAACAACCAGCATTTCAAAAACGTAAGTCCATCCGGTCAGAAAACCCGCCAATGGCCCTAAATACTGGGTGGCATAATAAGAGAAAGAGCCTGGCGCGGAGCGATGTACCGCCATTTCCCCTAATGCCCGCATGACCATAAATACAGCTGCACCGCCAATGGCGTAAGCTAGCAATACCGCAGGTCCTGCGGCTTTGATGGCTCCCGCTGAACCATAGAAAAGACCGGTGCCAATTGCCGAACCCAGTGCCATAAACCGAATGTGGCGAACACTTAATCCTCGCTTGAGTTGTGAAATGTTTTGCATGATTTATCCTTATGTCTTTTATTATTAGATTGGAAGAGATAAATACTACGATAAGGCCGGAGCTTATCCGGCCTAAGACGGTGAGTCTGTACTTAGTTTTCTAAGATATTCCCAGCAGGCAACAAGGCAGAAAGTTGCTGTTCAGCCAGCAACTGAATTGCTGCATCAATATCCGGGGCGAAAAAGCGATCTTTATCATAATGTGCAACTTTATTGCGGAGAATATGGCGGGCTTTTTCCAATATCGGACTACTCGTCAAGCCATGACGAAAATCCATGCCCTGGCAAGCCGTCAGCCATTCAATCGCTAAGATCCCTCGCACATTATCTGCCATCTCCCATAAACGACGCCCCGCGGCGGGTGCCATTGAAACGTGATCTTCCTGATTGGCAGAGGTTGGCAAACTATCAACACTGGAAGGATGCGCCAGCGCCTTGTTCTCACTTGCCAGCGCAGCCGCAGTCACCTGTGCAATCATGAAACCGGAGTTAACACCGCTGTTTTCAACTAAGAATGGCGGCAACTGGGACATATTGCTGTCCATCAACAAGGCAATGCGGCGTTCTGACAATGAACCTATTTCTGCCAGAGCAATAGCCAGATTATCCGATGCCATCGCGACCGGTTCAGCGTGGAAATTCCCCCCAGAAATCACCTCATCTTCTTCAGTAAAGACCAGCGGATTATCAGAGACGGCATTGGCTTCAACCATAATGACATCAGCCGCATGGCGGATTTGGGCTAAACAAGCGCCCATCACTTGAGGCTGGCAGCGTAATGAATAAGGATCCTGAACTTTCGGGCAGTTTTTATGGGATTCACAAATCTCACTTTGTTCTCCCAATGCCAAACGGTAAAGGGCTGCCACATCAATCTGGCCTTTCTGCCCACGGACTTCATGGATACGAGCATCAAAGGGTTTACGGGAGCCAAGAGCGGCTTCAACAGACATGGCGCCACAAACAATCGCTGATGCGAGTAAATCTTCGGCAGCAAATAGTCCTTTTAAGGCGAAGGCGGTAGAAGATTGTGTACCATTGAGCAGTGCCAATCCTTCTTTGGCGACAAGACACATCGGCTCAAGTCCCGCTTTTTCCAGTGCTACTTTTGCCGGCAGCCATTCGCCACGATAATGGGCTTTCCCTTCTCCCAACAATAACAAGCTCATATGCGCTAATGGTGCTAAGTCACCCGAAGCCCCTACTGAACCTTTACTTGGAATACAGGGATAAACTTCAGCGTTGACCAGGGCAACCAATCCCTGGATCACGTCTAGACGAATGCCGGAATAACCACGGGCAAGGCTATTGATTTTCAACACCATAATCAATCGGACAATTTCATCCGGCAGAGGCTCCCCCACACCCGCCGCATGTGACAACACAATAGAACGCTGCAATTCTTCCAAATCTTGTTCTGCAATACGGGTATTCGCCAGCAAACCAAAACCGGTATTGATACCATAAGCCGTTTTATTTTCACTGATAATGCGGTTCACGCAAGCAACACTGCTCTCAATGGCAGGAAAGCATTGTTCGTCCAAACTAATGTGAATAGGATGCTGATAAACATGACGTAATTCTTCAAGTGTCATTTTTCCCGGATGAATAGTGATATTTTTCATTCTAACAACGCTCCTTATTTCGCATCAGCCACTGGCAGGTTTAACATTGGCAAGTTTAGCCCTTGCTCTTTCGCACACTGGATAGCCAATTCATAGCCCGCATCAGCATGACGCATAACTCCCGTTGCCGGATCATTGTGTAATACACGGGCAATGCGTTCAGCCGCTTCATCCGTTCCATCACAAACAATGACCATGCCGGAATGTTGAGAGAATCCCATACCAACGCCCCCACCATGATGCAAGGAAACCCACGTCGCACCACTGGCCGTATTCAATAAGGCATTCAGCAATGGCCAGTCAGAAACAGCGTCGGAACCATCTTGCATGGATTCAGTTTCACGATTAGGGCTGGCGACAGAGCCAGAATCCAAATGATCACGGCCAATCACGATTGGGGCGGAAAGTTCCCCACGGCGAACCATTTCATTGAATGCTAATCCTAATTTGGCGCGATCGCCCAATCCCACCCAACAGATGCGTGCAGGCAAGCCCTGGAAACTGATGCGCTCTCTTGCCATATCTAACCAACGGTGTAAATGGTCATCATTCGGCAGCAACGCTTTTACCTTGGCATCAGTTTTATAAATATCTTCAGGATCACCGGAAAGCGCCGCCCAACGGAAAGGTCCGATACCGCGACAGAACAGAGGACGAATGTAAGCGGGAACAAATCCAGGAAAATCAAAGGCGTGCTCAACACCTACCTCTTTCGCCATTTGGCGGATATTATTGCCATAATCAAAAGTAGGTATACCCTGTTTCTGGAAAGCCAGCATAGCTTCAACATGTGCGGCCATTGACGCTTTTGCCGCTTGGATCACCACTTCTGGCTCACTTTCGGCACGGCGGCAATATGCTTCCCATGTCCAGCCAGCCGGTAAGTAACCATGTAATGGATCATGGGAGCTGGTTTGGTCTGTCACCATATCAGGATGCACACCACGGCGTACCAGCTCAGGTAAAATCTCTGAAGCATTACCACACAATGCTATCGAAATTGCTTTACCTTCCTGGGTATAACGTTCAATACGCGCCAAAGCATCATCCAGATCAACGGCCTGTTCATCCACATATTTAGTACGCAGACGAAAGTCAATGCGGCTTTGTTGGCACTCTATGGTTAATGAAGAGGCACCGGCCAATGTCGCAGCCAGTGGCTGTGCTCCGCCCATTCCCCCCAAACCCGCTGTCAGTATCCAACGTCCGGTCAAATTGCCGTTGTAGTGTTGGCGGCCTGCTTCGACAAAAGTTTCGTAAGTTCCCTGAACAATGCCCTGGCTTCCAATGTAAATCCAACTACCGGCGGTCATCTGGCCATACATAGCCAGCCCTTTGGCATCCAGTTCGTTAAAATGTTCCCATGTCGCCCAGTGTGGCACCAAGTTCGAGTTGGCAATTAATACACGCGGGGCATTTTCATGTGTTTTAAACACCCCCACAGGCTTGCCTGATTGCACCAACAGGGTTTCGTCATTTTCCAGACCCTTTAAGGTTTCAACGATTTTTTCATAGCATTCCCAGTTTCTGGCTGCACGACCAATGCCACCATACACCACCAATTCACAGGGATTTTCCGCCACGTCGGGATCAAGGTTATTCATGAGCATACGAAGTGGTGCTTCGGTTAGCCAACTTTTTGCTGTGAGTTGTGTCCCTCTGGGAGCACGAATGGTTACGTTGCTGAATTTATTATTTTGCGTCGTCACGGTTTTTTCCTATCTCATCGTTGTGAATTTTGTTAATTGTATAGTTGTATATACATGTACATTCAATAGGCAAAAATGTGATAGAGATAAAGTTAATAATGCGGTAAAAATATTTTTTTAATTAAAATCAAAAAGATGATATTGATTTATTTCGTGATAAACAGGGGGATATTTTTGCTGGTTTTGTGTTTAACATCACATTGATTTTACATTATTGTTACAACGATGAATAAAAAACCTCTTCGACTCAACGGAAAAAGAGGTTTTTTGCCGCTTAACTTTTTGTAGCTCCATATAGGAGAACTATGAACTAAAACGCCCTTTCAATTTATATCGATACCCAGGAAACAATAACCTGGCACTGGAAACAATAAATTCTTTCGACCAGGTTCGCCGGCTGATTAACAAACAAGGCGTATTTGCCTCAATTTGTAATAACCGACAAGAGAGGGCATCTCCCGCCACGGCTTCGACGATATGCTCCCCTTCGGTCAATGGCGCTACCTGGGATAAATAATCATGGGCCGTTTGCTGACGAAAATCTTGCCGCAAATACTCTGGTGCCGCCTGAACATTGACAAAGCGATCTTCAATCTGCACAGGGACATCATTTTCATAATGTACAATGATGGAATGGTAGAGCGGCGCACCTACTGCAATACTGAATTCCGCAGCCTGCGTCATGTTAGCCTTCACTTCAGCAAGTTTCAGCACCTTGCAACTATGCCGGTTAGAGCGAGAAGCAATTTCATCGGCAATACTATGAATTTCAAATAACGCCGATTGTCCTTTCGGCTCAGAGACAAACGAACCCACACCTTGCAAACGGAATAGAAAACCTTCTGCTGTTAGCTCCCTCAATGCCCGGTTAGCCGTCATACGACTACAGTTAAATTGCCTGACCAATTCCGCTTCCGAAGGGATCCGATCATACGGTTTCCACTCCCCCGTATAAATCTTTTCAATAATCACTTGTTTGACTCTTGCATACAAAGGCACTGGTTTGGCATATGTATCTGGTAAATCGTCTGTCACTGTCCCTTCCTTCTCGCTTTTTATTCGTTCACCAACCTATTTATTCCACCAATGCACCAACTGCCATGCAAGGCGAGCCGCCGCTTTCCCCCCCATTCCCTGGATATCATATAAAGGGTTAAGCTCAACTAAATCTACGGCTTGCAATTTTTTGCTCTGACAGATGAGTTGAACCAATGGCAATAAACGCTCTAGCGGAACACCTAATGCCGCAGGCGCAGAAACGGCCGGCATTTGCCAAATTGGCAGCACATCCAAGTCGATAGTCATATAAATGATATCAACCTGATTAATTATATCTTGTAATTGCTGCTGTACCCTATCCAACATGGATTCAACGCAGTGGGTATCCCAAATAATGGTGACATCAAGATGGTTAGCTTCATCCAGTAATGCCTGGGTATTTGATGCCAAGCTGGCGCCAACACAACTGTAATTAAATGGGCGCTGGTGTTGTTGGCAGTAATGCGCAAGTTGCCGAAATGGGGTTCCTGATGTAGGCTGCGGCGAATTTCTCAGATCCAAGTGGGCATCAAAATTGATGATACCGACACGCTGCTCTGAAAACGCACGGTAAATTCCCATCCCATGAGCAAAAGCCGTTTCATGCCCACCACCAAAAATCAGCGTTTTCATATTATTCTGCTGGCATTCATAGACAGCATCACTGAGTACCTGCTGTGCTTCACTCAATTCACCAGAATTAGCACGAATATTCCCCAAATCCACCAATCTATCGTGACCGTCATAACTCGCCAGGTTTGCCAACGATTGGCGCAAATATTCTGGTCCCAATTTCGCTCCTGGACGGCCCTGATTCAATTTAACACCTTCATCACATTCAAATCCCAATAGCGCAATGTGGTGAGGAAATTCGGCTGGAGAGAAACTGGCTGGCTGTTTTATTGTCTGGAATAACCGTAACGCGTTATTGGCTTCAGCAAGATCATTGCGCCCTTGCCAAATGTTTTCGGATGTTGGATGCCATAAATTCATATTTTTTCCCTCACCACCATTAATTAAAGCCATTTAAATCATTACGATGCGTAATTTCGCCATGATAAATACGATAAACCAACGGGTTATGTCCCAGTTCGTATAAAATATCAACGGGGTTTCGGGCATCCCAAACAATAAAGTCTGCCGTAAAACCTGCGGCTAATTGACCGTGACTACCCGCTCGTCCCAGTGCCTGAGCTGCATGAATAGTCACGCCTTGCCAAGCTTCTTCTGGCGTCAAACCAAATTGTACGCAAGCCATATTCATAATCAGGCGCAAGGAAGCAAAAGGACTCGTACCAGGATTAAAATCGGTTGAAATAGCCATTGGAACACCGTATTGGCGCAATAATGCAATGGGTGGACGTTGAGTTTCTCGCAGGAAGTAAAATGCCCCCGGCAGTAATACGGCCACTGTTCCACTACGGCTGATAGCCCCAATACCCTTTTCATCCAAATGCTCAATATGATCAACGGATAAACCCTGATATTCAGCAACCAGCTCACTGCCTCCTAAATTGGAAAGTTGCTCAACATGACCTTTTACGGGAATATTCAAACGTTTTGCTGTTGCAAAAAGGCGTTTAGTCTGATTTAAAGTGAAACCAACGGTTTCACAAAATACATCTACAGCTTCAAATAACTGTTTTTGCCAGAGGGTAGGCAAGATGGAGTCACAAACTAAATCAATATAGGCATCAGGATCATGTTTATATTCAGGTGGGACGGCATGGGCAGAAAGTAATGTCGGGCTAATTTCGATAGGATTTTTCTGTGACAATGCCCGCACAACCTTTAACTGTTTTTCTTCATTTATCAGATCTAGCCCATAACCTGATTTCATCTCAACTGTTGTCACCCCTTCAGCCATCAATGCATTGAGACGTTTCTGGGATACGCTTTCTAACTGTTGAGCGGAACTGTTACGGGTGGCATTAACGGTAGAATTGATCCCTCCCCCTTTAGCACTAATTTCTTCATAAGAAACCCCATTCAAGCGCTGTTCCCACTCAGAGGCTCTATTGCCACCAAAAACTAAGTGAGTGTGGCAATCGATTAAGCCAGGTGTAATTAAACGCTGCTCTGCGTCAATGACCTTACATTGGTTGGCTGGTACGCTATCTGTCGGTAATATCGCTAAGATTTTTTCATCCCGCACAATAAGGTCATGCTGTTCTAACATGCCGTAATGACTTTCACCATCAACGTTCTTAATTGCAGGATCCATCGTAGCAAGTTTGGCATTGCGCCATATGACATCAGTGTCTCTCAGTTCAATCGACATTGTACTATCCTGTTATCTTTCTTGTTTGTATCAGAACTCATGTTGTATATACATTTATTTTATAACCAAACATAATTGTCAAATCATTTTGTGAACAATTTGTTACTTAAAATGATAACTGTCAGGAAAAATCACAAAAAATCATGTACACTTGCCAAAAGCAGTGAGTAAATGAATGTGTAATGAAGAAGAAATATCAACTAAACTCAGAAGACATCAGTCTATTCAGAACGTCTGTTACAGGAACCCGTCGTATTGCACAAGATACGGTTTCCCATCCCCCGAAAAGAAAAAAAATTAACGCTGTTGCCCCTGAACGTTTGATGCAGGAGCAAGCTGATGCCAGTTACTATTTTTCCGATGAATTCCAGCCAAATTTGGAAATGGAAGGCCCGACTCGTTACATTCGGGAAGACGCCAGCCATTATGAATTAAAGAAATTGCGGCGGGGAGATTATTCCCCTGAACTTTTTCTGGATTTACATGGGCTAACTCAGTTGCAGGCCAAACAAGAAATTGGGGCATTAATCGCTGCCTGTCGTCGCGAACACGTCTATTGTGCCTGTGTTATGCATGGACACGGTAAACATATTCTCAAACAACAAGCCCCGTTATGGCTTGCCCAACATCCTGATATTATTGCCTTCCATCAAGCACCCAAAGCGTGGGGAGGGAACGCTGCGTTACTCATTTTGGTAGAGATGGATGAGTTTACGCAGCGCTAATTTGGTCTTTATATACCAATCGCCTTTCAAGATGCGTCTTATATCTTCCGCTACGCGGGGAGATATAGACAATCACATTGATTTACAAGTTGCAATTTACAACACGCTATGAAACCTGATTTCTCCCCGCGAAGCGAGGAGAAATCACACGCATCTTGAAGTTAGATTGGTATATTTAATTAAATTGTCTAATGGTTAAGTAGTTGGTCAGGATTTCTCCGCTAATTGTGCAGGAGATGTTTGCCATAACAGACACCCTTTTTCTGTTTGGTGATCCAGTTCGACACAAGCAACGCTGGATGTAGCAAACATCGGCGGCGTTTGCCCAGGACAAAGCTCAGAAACCAAATAACCGACTAACGGTAAATGGGAAACCACCAATACAGATTTGTGCCCTTGTGTTGACAAGACGTGTAAGTAGCTGGCAACCAACGCAACATCACCCGATGGCGTTAACTCAGCCAATAACTCTTCATTATCAGGAAGCGCCAGGTTTTCTCGCACCGCCTTTAATGTTTGTCCTGCACGAATATAAGGACTGACCAAAATACAATCAATATCAGGCGTTTGTTGTGAAAGCCAATCTGCCATCTTCTGTGATTCTTGCCACCCTCTAGGTGTCAGCTCCCGGGCTGCATCACTGATTGCATCCAAAGCAGCATCACCGTGACGCATAATAAAAACGTACATAATCCACCGTTTAGTTAATTGCAAACCGATCTCAAAATACCCTATACACTCGTATTTCTTGAGATAAGCCATTGGTTATACGGCATTAAAACGTAAGCTCAAAAGCAATTATCAAGCTAATATTTGATATATGCCCTATGGATTTCCGAAGGATATAAAAACGTTTCAGTTAGGGCCAATCCGCATTCTGCCCTAAAAAAAAGGTAAATAAAATGGCTAAAAAAAATCGATATATCTCTTGTTATTTCGTGGACTATTTTTAGATAAAAAATACGAATAAGGATTTAATTGCCATAAAAAATCGACTCTTAATTAAAAGAGCCGATCGGGTTATTTAAATAAAATTCAAGTTATGCGTGAAATTTCTTTTTCTGTTCAGCCATCTGGACTAAACGCTCACAGGGCGCAAACCTTTCGCCATATTGCGCCTCCAGACGACGTAAAATTTCTACAACTTTATCACTGCCAAGCTTATCAATATAACGGAATGGTCCCCCCAGGAATGGCGGGAATCCGATGCCAAATACAGCACCAATATCACCATCACGCGGACTTCTGATAATCCCCTCATCCAGACAGCGCACAGCTTCATTCAGCATGAGCATCACACAACGCTGGGCAATGTCAGCCGGCAACATTTTTATCGCTGGTTTGATCTTTAATAAGGAATAAATCGAAGCATCCACTTCTTTGGCTTTTTTTCTGCCCGTATACAAATAGAAGCCGCGACCATTCTTCTTGCCTTTTCGGTCATCCTGCAAAATTGCAGATAAAATCTCTGGTGCTTTAAATCGACTGCCTAATTCTTCTACTAAAATAGGGATGATTTTAGTCCCCACATCTATGCCAACTTCATCCAGTAGATTGATAGGGCCAACAGGAAAACCAAAATTCAGCAAAGCATTATCAATATGTTCAATCGGCTCACCTTCCAATAAACAATAACCCGCCTCATTAATGTAAGGTGTCAGAATTCGGTTTACATAAAAACCCGCTTTATCACCAACAACAATCGCTGTTTTTCCCTGTTTCTTGGCTAACGCTACAGCAGTTGCGATCGTTTTTTCACTTGTTCCCTCATGTGGAATAACTTCCACCAGCGGCATTTTATCTACAGGACTGAAATAGTGAAGACCGATCACCTGCTCTGGCCGAGTCGCAGCTTCAGCAATCTTATGGATTGGCAATGAAGAAGTGTTAGACGCAAAAATGGTTTCAGGTTTTGTATTCTCTTCAATCTCTGTAACCATTTTGCGTTTTAAGACTAAATCTTCAAATACCGCTTCAACAACAATATCAGCTTGCTTAAACCCACTGTAATCGGTCGTTCCTGTCAATAGAGACATCTGACGAGAACGCTCACTTGATTTCAAACGACGCTGTTTTACCCGCTTAGAAAGGAGATCCCATGTATATTTCAAAGCCTGATTAATACCCTTTTCATTAATATCTTTAATGCGGGCAGGCAAATTTCCTCGCGTCACAGTTACATTGGCAATGCCGCCCCCCATCAGGCCGCCTCCCAAAATCCCCACCTGTCTGATTTCAGCGGGCTGTTCTGAAGAGCCAGTTTCATTCTTCAACGTGGTAGAAGCAAAAAACAGGCTCCGCAATGCTTCTGATTCTTGCGTCATCGCCAGCTCACCAAATGCCTTGGCTTCAAGCTGAAAGCCTTTCTCTGAGCCTTTTTCCAAACCGGCACGAATCACATTGATGATTTTTTCTGGAGCGGGATAATGGCCGCGAGTTTTTTCTCGCGTTTTTTTATGAACCATCTGGAATAACAACGGCCTGCCTAACGCACTTGCCAGCATACGCTGCGACCATGCCAATGGCTTACGTTTCACGATGCCTTTTTTAACATATTGCACAGCAACATCTAACAAGATATCTAAAGGAACTGCGTCATCTACAACACCCAACCGTAGCGCCTGTTTTGCCTTGAGTTGACGGCCTGTCAATATAATGTCCAAAGCAGCACTGACACCAATCAAGCGAGGTAATCTCTGCGTTCCACCTGAGCCGGGCAATAACCCAAGCTGAACTTCTGGCAAACCAAGACGGGTTTTTTCATCCAAAGAACAGATACGCGCATGGCAAGCCAATGCTAACTCCAGACCACCACCTAAGCACACACCATGAATCGCTGCCACAACAGGCAAAGAATAATTGGCAATCTGCGCAAACAGTTTTTGACCTTTTTCAGCTAATGCTGACGCTTCTTCCTGGGTTTGGCAGTTAGCTATCATGCTAATATCCGCACCAGCAATGAAAGTATCCGGCTTGCCGGACACAATAACCAACCCTTTCAAGCCTGAAACTTGTTGCGCTTTTTCAAACATGATCAGGAACTGCTCGACAAATTCAGCTTTCAGGGTGTTGACTTTCTCTCCTGGGACATCAATGGTGATAATTCCCACCTTGTCGTCCCTGACAGAAAAACGGAATACCGATTGCTCCGGTTGCATTGTTGCTGACATAACCGTTTCTTTTTCAGCCTGAGCCATTATTCTACCTCCAATACCATTGCTGCACCTAAACCACCAGCGGCACAAGCTGTCGTTAACCCAAAACCGCCCCCACGGCGACGCAATTCATTCAACGTTTGGGTCACCATTCTGGCGCCTGTCGCCGCGAAGGGATGCCCATAAGCAATTGAGCCGCCTAACACATTGAATTTATCCATATCCACTTCACCAATTGCCTGAGTACGTCCCAACTTTTCACGGGCAAATTTCTCACTGGCAAACATTTTTAAATTCGTTAATGTTTGGGCAGCAAATGCTTCATGCATGTCGATAATGGTCAATTCATTGAGAGTGATACCCGCACGCTCAAGCGCCAACGGGGTTGCATAGGACGGCCCCAGTAACATGTCCTGCCAAACATCAATGGCAGAAAATGCATAACTACGTAAATACCCCAATGGAACCATACCAAGCTCTTTGGCAACGGATTCACGCATTAACATCACTGCTGCGGCACCGTCCGTCAGTGGTGTGCTGTTTGCCGCGGTGACTGTGCCATGTTTTCGATCAAAGGCCGGACGCAATTTGGCATAAGAAGCTAAGGTTGAGTTTTTTCTGATATTGTTATCTTCTGCCAATGTCTTGCGGTATGGCGGGAAATAGGCTGATATGATTTCCTCTTGCAAAAGCCCTTGCTCCCAGGCTTTGGCGGCCAGTACATGCGAGCGGTGCGCAAGCGCATCCTGATCTTCGCGACTGATATGATACGTTTTTGCCATCTGCTCAGCGGTATCTCCCATTCTCAACCCTGTGGAATACTCTGCAACAGCAGGAGATACAGGCAATAAATCACGTAATTTCAATCGACTGAGCAATTTTAATCGTTGGGTGAGACTTTTGGCTTTGTTCATGTCAACTAACGTACGCGCCAATGACTTCGTCACTCCGATAGGTAAAACAGATGAGGAATCCGCACCTCCCGCGATCCCTATATTGACTACGCCTGCCATAATACTTTCAGCCACGTTTGCAATTGCCTGAAAACTCGTCGCACAGGCACGGGAAACACTATAGGCATCAGTATTCACACTTAAGCCTGCCCCCAAAACAATTTCCCTTGCAATATTTGGCGCTTCCGGCATTTGAACAACTTGCCCAAAAACCAATTGGTCGATCTTCTCAGGCGACAAACCGCTCCTAATGACCAGCTCGCTTACAACAGCCTTTCCCAAGTCAACAGCCGGAATACCGTGGTAGAAAGTTGCCTGTTTCGCAAAAGGAATGCGCAACCCGCTGACAATAGCAACACGTTCCTTTTGCGATGTCACTTTTGTTGAAGAACGACCCATAGCAACTCCTAATTATTATTAACTAAATCAATTGATTGATTAAAAATATTTACTCACCTCATAAGAGGTCAGACCTGATGATGCATTGTTAACGCAATGTTGGAAAATAGCAAATAGGAATAAACCAAAAATGAGAACAAACTCAACTTTAAACTATTTATAATTTATACAACTTAAATGAAGAATAAGCGAAAGGAGTGCAAAGAAAGGGCAATGATTTACAATCTATTACAAGCGATTTTCTCACTGTTTGGCATGACAAAACAATGAGAAAACCGTTGTTCAGAGTGAATTAACGCAAACCTAACTGAAAGATGAGGGCTTCCGCTTGGCAGCTAAAGGTAAAGTCCACAGATAATTGCATCCCACCGTTAACCGCTTCGATACTATGGCGTATAACACAGGGATCAGATTCCACTGATTTTGCCTTCTTAATTAACGTATTAAGCATGATTTCTGCGTCTTGTTCACTCGCAAAAATACACTGATAAGAAGCGGTGCAGTCTTCATTATCAATAACGGTTCCCACATCAACACAGCAGCAAGCTGCCGTTTCTTCGGCATTACAGCGCTTAATCGCATCAGACATTTAATTTCTCCGGCTAAAAAACTTACTGATAATTCTACGTTTTCCTGACTGCCGATAACCAGCATTTGCGCTGTTTGACGCCATTTATCTCACTATTTATTGATCTGACCACGTCAACAAAAACCCGTTTACACTTCATTAACGTAAGTTGTCTATTTTTTGTTAAGCAAGTCCCAATTTGAGAATCATTTTAGTTATATTTAGAAAACATTCTTGCAACATATTCTATTATCAAGCCTATACTTCGTGCACTGGTCTGATTTGTCATTATTGTCATGGTGACAAATCGACTCTACAATCCCGCGCTCTCAGCTACTTGAGTGGCATGTTAATAATAATTAGACAATGAGGTTTTGGTTATGGACCAGAAAAACCTATTTACACGTTCAGCGTTAGCAGTGGCGGTTGCAATCCTCTCATCCAACGCGAGTGCTGCTGGTTTTCAATTGAATGAATATTCATCATCAGGACTAGGCCGTGCATTTTCTGGGGCAGGTGCCGTTGCAGATAACGCTTCCGTAGGCAGTCGTAACCCTGCGGCCATGACCTTATTTGATCGCCCATCATTTTCTGGTGGTTTAGTGTATGTCAACCCAGATGTTGATATCACCGGGAATTCTCCCATCACCAAAAACAGCACTAATGCTAAAAATATTGCACCACATGCATGGATCCCAAACCTACATTTTATTACCCCAATCAATGATCAATGGTTTGTTGGCGCATCTGCAACGTCTAACTTCGGCTTGTCTACTGATTTTAGCAATAACTATCCTGCTGGCCCAATTGGTGGTAAAACGTCGCTTAAGACCATGAACCTAAACTTAAGTGGTGCTTATAAGTTTAATGATCAATTCAGTTTTGGCTTAGGTGTCAATGCCGTTTATGCCGATGCTAAAATTATTCGTCATCTGGGTGATATAAGTTCTGGGATATCCCGCATGACAGGACATAATATCCCAGCAAGTACTGAAGCTGCCAAATTGAAAGGCAAAGATTGGGGCTATGGCTGGAATGCAGGATTACTCTATCAGTATGATGAAAACAACCGCTATAGCCTAACATATCGCTCTAAGGTCAAAGTTAAGTTCAAAAATGGGGATTATAGCAATGAAATCCCCCCTAACAAGTTTATCCCTGGTCTTGGTGGCAATACCATTAAAGGTACTCTGGACCTGAACTTACCTGATATGTGGGAACTCTCTGGCTATAACCGTGTTGCACCACAGTGGGCAATTCACTATAGCCTTTTGTACACAGGCTGGAGTGAATTTAAAGAATTACGTGGTAAAAGCAAAAATACCGGCGACACCTTATTCCACAAACACGAAGGTTTCCGCGATGCTTACCGTATCTCGCTAGGTACAACTTACTATTATGACGATAACTGGACATTCCGTACCGGTATCGCCTTTGATGAAAGCCCTGTCCCCGCCAAAAATCGTTCTATCTCCATTCCGGATCAAGATCGTTTTTGGTTTAGCTTAGGAACCACTTACGCATTCAACAAAGATGCTTCCGTGGATGTTGGCGTTTCCTATATGCACGGTAAGAAAGTCCATGTTAGCGAAAAACTGCAAGATAATACTCAATCCCCTTACAATACACCATATGAGTTCGATTCCAAAGGAACTGCATGGTTGTATGGTATAAACTTTAACTATTCGTTCTAACTACATGCTGTAATCCCAAAAAAGGATAGCAGATGCTATCCTTTTTTGATTATAAGTACGAACTAATCTATGGAATCCAATTCATCTTGAATGCTTGCCGCATTAGGATTTTTTTCTGGCTCCAACTTACCTCCATTGGCCATAAAATCGTGGCGTTGGAAGTAAGCATCGCGCACCATCAAATAAGGATCTGAAGAATTTTTTAACAGGCCGTCAGAATCCAGCAAGCGAGCGCGGGTTTCTATACCTTGGAAAATCCACGTGCCTACCGACACCCATCCCGTAAGATAACTCAATACAGGGTAAGTCATATCCGCAAGGTTACCGCCCTCATCACGCAATGTAAAACTGCCGTAACCGGGCAGAACAACATATGGGCCATACCCCACATTATAGTATCCCAATGTGCTACCAAAACGCATCGGATCTTCTTTTGCTAGTTTGGGATTAGCCATGGAAGCCACATCAATAAGTCCTCCCATTCCCAACAAAGTATTCAAAAAGAAACGGTTGAAATGTTTTGCACCTTCACGAACATCACCACGTAAGAAACTGTTCACCATACTGGCAGGCTCTTCAAGGTTGCTCATAAAATTACCAATGCCGTTTCGTGCAGGCATCGGCACATAATTACGCCAGGCTACAGCAACAGGACGCAGTACATATGGGTCGAGAACATCATAATTAAAGTTGAACATAGTACGGTTAAACCCTTCCAGCGGATCAGAACGCCCCTGCTCCATCGTATTCGATGAACTGGCACATCCCACAAGCAAGACGGCTGTAAGAGCAACTCCGCTCAGACGATACTTCATACAGTTCTCCATATAATTATTTTTAGATATCAATTATCGTGCTGTATACCAGCTATTGCACCCAATATGTAAAATATACTGCCTATCTTTCATTAATGGTAATCAAAAAGAGTGGTGATTATATAGGCAAACAGTTCGTTATACCTTATCTCTGACAAGAAAAACAGGTATACTGCGTTCCGCTGTCCCCTTAGTTAAATGGATATAACGAGCCCCTCCTAAGGGCTAGTTGCAGGTTCGATTCCTGCAGGGGACGCCAAACAAACCTCTCTCAACGTCTACCAAAGCCTCCAAACCCCATAAAAATCAAGCTATAGCGAGAAACTCTAATCTCTCGAAGTCTACAACCGTCTTCCTAAATCTCTACAATTTGTTGTATAGTTTTTTGTATAGAAATTCCCTATACATTTCTTCTATACAATACAATATTGGGTGGGTTATAAGCTGACAGACTTAGCAATCAAGCGAGCCAAACCAAAGGAAAAAGCCTATACATTGGCGGATGGCAACGGGCTATCTTTGTTAATTGATACCAATGGTTCTAAAGGCTGGCGATACCGTTATCAATTCGCGGGTAAAACTAAAATGATCTCGTTAGGTGTTTATCCGGTAGTAACGCTCACCGAGGCCAGAATCAAACGTGACGAAGCAAGGAAATTAGTTGCTAATGGGATTAATCCAAGTGAAGTAAGAAAAACTAAAAAGATATCCGCAGCAAACCTGATAGAAAATACCTTCAAAAACATAACTCGTGAATGGTATGAGAAACGTGTAGATAGGTGGTCAGCTTCTTATGCCAAAGAAATGATGGAAACATTTGAAAACGATGTTTTCCCCTATATAGGCAATAGACCTATCGCTGAAATTAAGCCAATGGAGCTTATGTCTGTTTTATCACGAATGAATGATCGGGGGGGGGGGGGGGGGACTGAGAAGCTCAGAAAAGTGCGTCAACGCTGTGGGGAAGTATGGCGATATGCAATAGTAACAGGAAGAGCTGAGTATAATCCCGCACCTGATTTAGTGTCTGCCTTTGCTCCACATAAAAAAGAACATTATTCATTTTTAACTGTTGATGAAATCCCTGAGTTCTATAAATCCTTAAATGCCTATACAGGAAGTTTTATTGTAAAAATGGGGATGCGATTACAAATGATAATTGGTGCCCGTCCCGGTGAATTGCGTAAAGCTGAATGGTCAGAAATTGATTTTGATAAAGCTCAATGGGAAATACCTGCTGAAAAAATGAAAATGCGCCGTCCTCATATTGTTCTATTATCAAGTCAGGCTATTGATATATTAGAACAAATAAAACCAATCACAAGACAAGGAAAATATGTTTTTCAGGGCAGGAATGATGCAAATAAGCCTATGAGTGAAATGGCATTAAATTTATTAATTAACCTTATATCTTGATTATCACTTTTACAGAGCGATAATCCCCTGACTGATCATCAGGGATGCTGTTGTGAGTTTGTTATTATTAACCTGAACCTGAAATGGGTCATTCAATGGAGTTCGTAACTCAGAGTAAACCACAACAGCCTCTTCTTTATCGCCTTTAAGATTGAACGGTATCTTGTGCCTCGAGCATCTATTTTATAAGTCTAATCATGGCGATATCTCCTGTGTCTCTGACAAAGAGGATAACCTTATGTCTGATAACATCGTAGTCGGTATTGATATCGCCAAACACAAATTTGATGTCGCCGTTTGGGCAAGCAAAAAGCATTACAAAATGAAGCATTTTCCAAATGACCTTAAGGGATTCGATGCCTTCATTAATTGGCTTAAACCCGCCTCAAATTACCATTTTTGCATGGAAGCAACCGGGATTTATGGGGATCCGCTCGCACTTTATCTTTCGGATAAGGGGCTTCTTATCAGTGTTGTCAATCCGGTACAAATCCATGCCTTTGGTAAAGCGGAATTACTCCGCAATAAAACCGATAAAATTGACGCCAAACTAATAGCACGTTATTGCGCCAGTCAGCATCCACCGGCATGGCAGCCCGCGCCGCTTTGTGAACGCCAATTACTGGCTTTAGTCCGCCATCGCAATAAGCTGAATGAAATGCTTTTGACGGAAAAGAATCGCCTCTCCGTGGCGGATGAAGTTGTTTGTGATTCTCATGCAAAGATAATCACCCTGCTAAAGCAAGAGCTCAAAGACACCGAATTGAAAATAAAAAAGCACATTGATGACTCGCCTTCGCTGAAGAAAAATAAGGGATTACTGGAAAGTATTCCCGGTATTGGCGAACGGTTGAGCGCAACACTGCTGGCTTATATTGGTGATGGTTCACGGTTTCATCATAGTGGGCAAGTGGTGGCTTACGCTGGGCTTAATCCTAAATTACATGAATCAGGACAACTAAAAGGGCGGGCTCATCTCTCGAAGCAGGGAAGTGCCGAGCTGCGAAAAGCACTTTATATGCCTGCACTGGCAGCGATCAGTTGCAATAAAGTAGTGAAAAAGCAGTGGGAACAGCTGACAGCACGCCATAAAGGGGGGAAAGTCGGTGTTTGTGCAGTGATGCGTAAACTCTTACGATTGGCCTATGGCGTGATGAAATCAGGCACATTATTTAACGCAGAAATACCACTTGCAGCTTAATGACGGAGACGGTATCTGAGCTTCGCTTAAGAAGGGAACTAAAGTGCCTGAGGCACGATCAAAGTTTTTGCTAAATAAAACAAAATCGTGGAGATCCTCAGGCATGTCTAATTTAGAAGAACTTTACTGCTGCGTCGATGACTTTTGCCAAAAATTTATTCCTCTCTGGCATCAACAGCTCATTGAAAACGGATTACGTCAACGGCACCGCGAAGCTTCCCTTTCGCTTAGCGAAGTCATGATGATCCTTATTTTATTTCATATGAGCCATTATCGTGATTTTAAAACGTTTTATAATAAATATGTAAAACAATATCTTACCGCATATTTTCCCGGATTAGTCAGCTATACCCGTATCCTCACCCTGAAGAAAAGGGCACTGATTCCTTTATGCGCTTTTCTTTCGTCACGTAAAGCGAAAACTCAAGGGATCGCTTTTATTGATTCCACCAAAATTGCCATTTGTCACCATCTTCGGATCCCCCGTCATCGCGTATTTGAGGGAATGGCACAACGAGGAAAAACCAGTACAGGCGGGTTCTATGGTTTTAAACTTCATCTGGTTATCAATGATTGCGGTGAACTTTTGGCCGTAAAATTAACCGCAGGAAATAAGGATGATCGTCACCCTGTCAAAGCATTGGCAAGAGGGTTAACGGGATGTTTATATGGCGATAAAGGGTATTTATCACAGGCTTTATGCGATGAGCTGGAAGCGGAAGGCGTTACGTTAATTACGAATGTCCGTAGCAACATGAAAGCCAAAGCGTTATCGCTCTGGGATAGGTTGATGTTAAGAAGACGATTTTTGATAGAAACGGTCATTGATCAGCTCAAAAATATTTCTCAGATAGAGCATTCAAGACATCGTAGTCAGCTCGGTTTTCTGCTGGAAATCGCCGCAGGTCTCATTGCTTATACATTCCAACCTAAAAAACCGAGCTTGAATTTACGGGATAATGATATCGCTATTTTTAAACGAAGCTGAGGTAATTTTAGTAAGCGCGCACTCAATAATGTGGTGGAAGCATTAAAGATTGTTGCGCCTGTCATGGGTGAGCCATGTCAGAGCATGATCCCCTTTGCGAATGGTGTCTTTGATATTGAAACAAAAGTCTTCTCACCTCACAGACCTGAAAATTGGTTATTAAATCACAATGGTATTGAGTATATCCCAGCAAAACCGGATGAGAATTTGCGAGATGGAGTGCCTAATTTCCATAAATGGATAAGCCACGCTGCTGACCGAGATCCGAACAAGATGAAGCGAATATTTGCAGCGTTATATATGGTGCTGGCGAACCGTTATGACTGGCAGCTATTTTTAGAAATTACGGGTGAAGGAGGCAGCGGTAAAAGCGTCTTTACTCAGATAGCAACGTTATTAGCAGGCCAGCACAATACAGCCAGTGGCAATATGGTGGCTTTGGACACGGCACGAGGACGAGCGCAATTTGTGGGTAAGAGCATGATAACGCTACCCGATCAACCCAAATACACAGGGGAAGGTACGGGCATAAAAGCGATTACGGGCGGTGATGCCATAGAGATTGATCCCAAGCATGAACAGCAATACACAACAATCATACGGGCAGTGGTTGTCGCTACTAACAATACCCCGATGATATTTACTGAACGTGCGGGTGGCGTGGCTCGTCGGCGTGTCATTTACCAGTTTAACAATAAAGTGAAAGAAGAAGATAAAGACCCGCACTTGTCAAAGAAAATAGCCCATGAAATTCCGGTTATTGTCAGACGGCTATTGGCGACATTTGACGACCCAGAACAGGCTAAAGTGTTATTACTTGAGCCGCGTGATAGTGATGAAGCATTGGAGGTTAAACGGGCATCCAACCCTGTTTTAGATTTGTGTGCGGCACTGGCTTTTATGGGAGAGCCGCGAGGGTTAGAAATGGGTGGTGGACGTAAAACCGAAGAAGAGCGCCAGCCAAAAAGATACCTTTATCACCTTTACCTCTCATTTATGGAATATCAAGGGCTGGGACGTCCACTGAGCGTAACTGAGTTTGGCAAAGCAGTTAAAGAAGCGGCAAAGGAGTACAAAACCGAATATCTGACACGAACCATCAAGGGCAGACGACAAACTAATGTGCAACTGACCGATAAAGCGGACGAGTTTATCTAAAAATAGCGTTTGGTTATCTACCTTGTCTACCCAAAGGAAAGAAAAAAGTAGGTAGATGAGGTCGAGACAGGTAGACAACGGGTAGGCAGTCAAAAGTCAGTCATCTACCCACTCAAAGCCTTGTGCCGCATGGGATAGAGTGAGTGGGTAGATAAGGTAGATAACCCCGAGACATTTTTTTATAAACATTAAAACGCCCACGAAAAGTAAATTCTCTATACGTGTAAAACTGACCGACAACACTGATAAATCGACAATGGTTATACAAATATTTTATAAATCAATATATTAAAATATCAAATGCTTGTCGGTACGTTGTCGGTTTGCCGTTTTCATTGTCGGACTTAAAGCAAAGCACCTACCAGAAGAAAAACTTTCTTTCTTGGCAGGCAAAAGGATTCAGAGACACATGAAAGAGTTTGTTTATAGGTGACGCTGTCGAAAACCGACAATAGAGATAAAACAATACCCATCTAAAATATAACAGTAAATTTGTAATTTTAGAGATATCAAAAAAATAGGACTGCAGTTATTGTTCCACTTTTACCTCAAGTTAGCGTAACCTTTAATTATTACCATCGATTAAAGAGTAAATGATGAAAAACATTTTGATATTTCTATTCACTATTACTTTCAGTACGTCGCTATTAGCTTCAAATGAAAATTTGTCCAGCAGAAGTAAAGCGCTCGTTAATATTTTTAATTGTGCATTCTACGCAGAGTGGCTACAAAAAGATGATGAATTCAAGGTATTGATCAATAAAGGAACAAATTTAGGTATTCCACTCATTAAAGAAATAAAATCCCATCAACTTCCTAATGGAAACATACCTGAAGAATTTGGATCAAAGATTCCGACGGTATTGTTAACCACTCTTTTTTCATCTTCTCCGGAATTTTCGCTAGGAATGATGTACACAACACTTAATCAAGTAAATAAAGCTACTATTTTTCGAGATGAAGCGGGAAATTTACGAACAGATAGCGAATCGCGTAAACTTTTGCTTCAGAGCTATAACGAATCTAATTGCAATAAGCTTGCTTATCCGGACAAATAATCGCCACAAGACAACCAGAGAAATATTTCAGCAGTTGGAGATAAAAGTGCGCCAGTACCAAGTATGTATTGCATATAATCTGACTACCACAGCGAACAAGGATAATATTGATGTTTCTGCAATGGATTAAACGTGCGCTTATCTGGATGATAAAAGGTATCTTCAGCAACCATGTTTGCGCTGCTTACTTTCATTGGTGGATTCAGTCTAGAGTTCAAATTCATGCTGTTATTGTCAGTTCTGATAGTAGTCCTTTACTCCCCTGAAATTTGGCTGCTCCTGAAAGCCAGAATAAACAATAAAGGTAGCAGGTAGGTATATTAAGCGTACTGAGCTATTTTTAACCAACCCTCTTAAAGAAGGTAGCCTCTGAGTTTATTTCCATGCCTCAGTTTCAAACGGAAGCGTGACATAGCACTAAACCTGCATCATGCAGGAGATAATAGATATCAGTGAGTTAAAGGTGGTTTTACGTGAAAAAGGCCGCATAATCGCAGCCTTGAATTCAGGGTGTGAGTTTGGATGTATTATTTCCAGTTGATATACAGGCGCTTGGTTACACCTGTCTGTTTCAGTACAGTTCCTAATTCATATGCTCCAGGGCTAGTATATAAGCCAATCACAACGTTTTTCGGCGGATTCCCTGGCTCATTAGTATTATTACCAAGATTATAAGTTACTCCATCAACCGTTACAAAAAGGGTCTGATTTTGGAATAAATCGAATACCTTCTGAAAATATCCATCATAAGAAGATGTAATCCATGTAATTGCAGATGTATTGTCCAATTTAGGTGAAAATTCTGACCAATCAAACTCTTGAGTTTTCACAGCATCAATAGATGTATTGTTCTCTATTACAATTAAAGATCCAAAAGATGTTGCACTGCCATTTGAATCTGTATCATCTTGATGACCCCACCAGTGCGCCCATTCGTCAGTATCTGGACTCCATCGAGCCATTCCCAAAATAATATCAATGGTCAGCATATTTTTTATTTCTGATACATTATCCAGCCTATTAACGTCAGACATAAACACCTCACTTTATTATTCGTTAAAGGTCATTTCATCCTGCTGTTAACGCACCAGAAACCTTACTGAGTTCAAATTTTAATCTCAATCGGATTGCGACTATAGCCCGGCTTATAATTTGAAGTTATTGAACACTGAGTATCCATTGTTCCATTATGGGAATTCCCATATCGGGATTTGAACTAGTCGGTTTCGCCGACAGGTTGAGTTGTTCGGAATGACCGAACATGTGATACTCATGCTAGATTTTACTATTTAATATAAAAGGATTTTTATGCAACAGAACGATAAAAACCCACTCAAACAAAAGTCATTTAAATTCATTCTTGCCGGTGTGATATTACTTTTTATGGCGGGTATTAGATTTATTCAATATGATGATTTTTTACTGGGTGCTGTCGAAAGCTTATTGGCTATTGGGCTTGTTCTCCTTGGGCTTAAATTGAAAAAAGGCGAAAATAAAAAGTAGACTATTAGATTCCTTCGAATTCGGGGGAATTAAAATCCATCGAATTCATCACACCATTCGAATTCATCTTTCATAGGGTGATCTCTTTTCCGCTGAAAACCAGATTAACCAACTGATTTATATAGTATGAAGGGATGTTTCTAATCCCGAACAGTATGTTGATCGAAACATATAAAATCACACTTAATACATTGATTTAACTACGACATAGGCGTTGATCGACCCGCTCTAACCACTTGAATTTATTCCGTTATGGGAACTTCTTTATTGATGATTTAATAATCCTCTTAAGTCCTCTGAGGTATTAATTTTCATCAACAGTGAGGCGATTTTTATTAATTCCCCGCCTGTCATTTTATGTCATCCTGCCAACAAAACATGCGGCCTATCAAATAGTAGTCAAGCCGTACTTTCCCGTATTGATGAACCCGTTTATTGATGTTCACCGGCGGAGAAGTCTCCCACCGCCTTCATGTTATTTAGCAATGTGTATTTTTGATTAGATGAGGGAATGAAGATGCAAGATAAGAAATCTGATGTATCCGTTTCAGAAGATAGTAATCTGGTTACTGTTACCACGCCAGAATATGTCAAAGAGTCAATCAAAGAAGCTATTGCAGAGCACGTGCGAGTCGCAATCACCCAGATGCAACACTGCAAGATAAAGGGTTTGTTGTCCTGAGCAACGATGTGGGTAGTGATAGTGAAACAATGGCGGCAACGCCAAAGGCAGTGAAAGTAGCATATGACTTAGCTAATACAGCGAATAAAATGCCACTAATGCGCATATGGATGGTTCCAGTCTGCCTGTTGGCGTTCCTGTTCCGTGGCCAACGGAGAACCCACCTGAAGGCTGGCTTATTTGCAACGGCGATTCGTTTGATAAGGAAAAATATCCAAAACTTGCTATTGCTTATCCATCTGGAAAATTACCTGATTTAAGAGCTGAGTTTATTCGCGGTGCAGACGCAGGACGTGGAATTGATCCAACTATTAATGTTTTATCCGCAAAGCCAAGCCAAATCCAATCACACACACATGATTATCGTGATCGATATTATAGCGAAAACAAGGGTTCTATTGACGGTGCTACAAACTGGGAGTGGCAACCTGATGGGTATAACAACTCTCTGGGTTCAGGTAGCACGGATCATGACAATAACACATTTCTGTATTATAACGGCACGACCAGCAGTACTGGTGGAACTGAAACACACCCTCGCTATATCGCATTTTTATACATAGTAAAAGCTGCTTAAGGCGATGCATATATAACTCATACCAACCCGCACTTTTCTGCGGGTTTATCGCCATGCTTCGGCTTTCCTTACCGATCCCCCGGCATCTGGACATGGACATTTAACTAATACTTTCTGTTAATATCGCATGTTCCGGTAAAACATACTCATAACACACCAAAACGCAAAGATTTGTCAGTATCCTGTTCTCATGCTTCCAGTGTCAGAGCAAAGGCTTTACCTTGTGAATAATTAGCCCTATATTGATTACTCACTCCCCAGCCTCCTTTCATCAAACCTCATCAAACGGCGGTATCTCATGATATTGCCCGCTTCCTGCTGTCGTTAATTTACAGCGAATTTTATTATTTCATAATTTGCATCATTAATTTTATTTGTTGCATATATTGAAACAATATGACTATATAAATTATCAGCGATTGAGGTGTAAGTATGAAAATCGATAACAAGGCCATCTTACTGACTCGTCAGCAGATGGACGCCCTACGCCAGATACAGCAGGACGAGTACAGCCGTTCAGAACTGGGTATTAAACCCACGCTTCACGAAGTGGCTCGCAAGCTGGTCGACAAGGCTTTATTACAGACAGGAAAATAACAATGGCAAATTACAGCATGTCCGAAATATTGGGGTTAGGCCGCTTCAAACGTAAAGCAGCTCGCAAACAGAACAAAGACCCACAATACAACTTTAGTCAATTGTCAGCACGGGCTGATGATGATTCGGGGCACTACACCACGGAACCGGCACAGGAACTCGCTACAGATCTCATCACTGAGCAAAACAACCAGCCTGAACCTATCAAAAAGCACAGCAGAGGGCACAATGTCGCTGTATCGGAAGAAGCCAAAAACAGCCCGGTACTGGCGGTTAAGTTGTTACGTGAAACCGACCTGCATTCAAATAAGATTAAGGCTAAGTTACGGAACGAACCGGAAGCCCTGTCAAAGTTCACCAGTAAGTATATGGAAGAGCATGATCCATCATGGGAGTTTTTGGATGATGAAGAAAAAGCCTTCAAAGCCATGACATTTGCGGTTAATAACGGTGATGCTAACGGCTACAACCAAGCAAAACATCATGCTGTCAATGCCCTGAAAAAGATGAAAGAGCCGATGACGGAAGATGAAATACAGTCACTGATAGAAAGAACCCAGCAAATGATGAATGAAAGCAACCCGAACACCGCAGACAATGAGCAAGCTCGCAAGCAGGCCGATCAGGAATATCAGGAAGCCATCGCAAAAGCGGCTGAGAAATTACGTGCAGCCTATTCTAAAACAGGTATCAGACAGGCGGATTACGGCACCTACTGACAGGGGGGAGTATGAAGTCTGACTTATACGGCTTTAGTCATTTATGCCCTGATGCTAACTGTGCCCGTGGTTATACCGGGCGTTATGCGTTAAGACGCTCACCGAATGCAGAGCAGCAGGAAGAACACACCACTGACACACACAGTCATGCTCACTGGATAGCCAGCAGTCAGGAGGCCAAGAACAATCCTGTTTATGCACTGCACCTTATTGATAATCACACATCACACCAACACGCAATCACCATGCTCAGTGAGAGTTATCGCCACCTCAGTCAATACACCACACGCAAGATGGAAGCAGTCTGTTCAGGCTGGGAGCTGCTAGACGAGGAAGATAAGAATCTGGAAACCTTCAACTACAGTCTGAGAACCAATGATGCGAATGGATATCATGCCTCACTGAAAGCCGCTTGTGAGAAGCTGGAAAGCTATATCGAACCCATGACAGAGGACGAGATACAGGCATTAATCCAACGGACGAGTGACGTTATGCGCCGTAACAATCCTCACTCACCTGAGAGCACTGCAGAGCGTCAACGGCAAGAGGAAGCGGAGAAGCGCAAGGTTGATGAAGAACGGGAACGGCAGAGACAGGCATTCAGGCGGCTACATTGAGGCTAAAACTTTCTGGGTCCTTCCTAACTAATTGATATTGAAGGGGCATTGCGCACCCTGATATTTCACTAGTTTTGAGATTTGAAATTTGTTTTACACATTTGACACTTTTCCCCCGCAAACCCGCACTCCACCGTGGGATCACTTGACAAAAAAGTGTCAAGTCAGTGTCAAGTGTAAAGCTCCATTTGACACTTTACAGTTTGCTCCGGCACTCAGGAAGTAAAACGATGATAAATAGACAGGACATTACAATGTTATCGCAGACACAAAAATCAAACCCATGTTGTCCAATGGTTGCGGAATTAGCCACAAGGGTTCGGCTTCGTTCTGAGCAAACGAAAGCTCTGTTTCGTCAGCAATTAATAAAAACAGCCGGAGTACTCAAGCCATGAAAACCCTGAGCATCTCAAAGTATGCAGAACATGCCGGTGTCACTCGCCAGACTATTTACGACTGGGCTAAACACGAAACCTTTCCACCGAGGGTAGGTAAGTACATTAATGTCGAAGCGGCTGACGCATGGCGCAGGCAATATATTGATAGCACCGATCCCCGGGCAGAGAACGCGAAGAAAGACAGCTACTCAGAGGCTGAGTCTCTGGAGGTGCGTGCAAAGGCAGTTTATGACGAATTGCACGATGGTAGTGTTCAGGTTCGCCCCATAGAAGAATCCAAAGCCATCAAAGAGCACTATCTGGCAGAATTGGTCAAACTGGAACACAGTATCAAATCTAGTGAGGTTTTGCCTTGGCGGGATATGGTGAACAAGGTCGGTGAAGAGTACGCCCGGATACGCACCCGACTGATCGCGATTGCCCCCGAACATGGCCCACGGCTCAAGGCTACGGCGTTCAGCTCAACCGATGCTGAATTTGTGGCAGCGTTGCAGGAGATTATCTATGAGGCCATGTATGAGCTGAGCCTTGATGAGGTCGCTACGGTGTGATAAGGGTAGTATGCCTGCCAGTAAGAAACAGTTCATACACACCACACAACCAATAAGAGAGCGTAAAATTAAGCTATCCCTTTTACCTTCTGCGCTTGTCTTTTAGAATAGTGGAAACCATTAACTATCAAGGTGTTGTTATGGCAGTAGAGCTACATTGTTCTTTTTGTGGCAAATCAAACAGTGATGCCACGGTATTAGTAGCTGGCCCGAGTGTTTATATTTGTGATCAGTGTATCGATATGTGTCAGGAAATCTCGTTAGAGCATAAAAAAGTCAAAGAGCTGGAAACAGTAGATAAAAGTGCCGCTGACCTGTACCGCTTTATCTATGGCTCTTCCTCTGGGGCATTTGATCGGGCGGTAGTATGTCCTCATGCGCTATTACAAGAACAAACTGGTCTTGATAACGCGCAAATAAACGCCGCTATAACCCTGCTGACTGAGCGACATATGTTACAGGTTATTCCCTATGGCAACGATTGCTCGCTTTATCTGGTGGGCGGTCTTCCCGCTGAAACTCAGTTTAACGATCTGAGTCAATCATACACTGTAAAAGCTAATGTATTGGTAAAACCGAACCCAGATATCAAACTGTTCTCATAGACGGTATTTAGCTAACTAATTGATATTACTGATAAACTGCATGGAGAGGGAATTTAGTATAATCAATTGGTTACGTGAGATATTGTTATAACTTATTGATTTTACTTATTTCAGGCACAGGAGCGGAAATTAAGGAAATCAAAGGGTTAATCAACTATAACGAAAATCGTTATAGTTGCGAGTAACTAATAGTTACGCTCAGATTTTGCCCGACGAACTTTATTGTCCGAACTAAACCTCTTAAAGAGGTGAGCCTATCAGGTGAAAAATATTTTTCAATTGCTTTTGGTCAATCTGACGGTCAGCGGACAAATCAATGAGTTAATCAACTATGGCGGAAATCACCATAGCAGGAGAGCTTGAGTTTAAGCCGTCCTGCTATGGGTTACTAAATGTGACTGAGTACGTATTACGTTCGCAGTGATTTAACTTATTGATTATTATCATGGTTGAAAAACCAACCATCTACAGGTGGTGGAACATGGCACGAAAACAGAAGAAGAATGCACCTTCAATAGTCGCCACGGTCACAGGGAAGATTACCGTTTCTCCCAAACGTATCAAGTGTCAGATAGGTAAAGTGATGGCAGTTGCTACGATGCAGGTACAGAGCGATAAGCGCAGTGGTTATCCTTTGTGTGTCGTGGGCTTTGATGAGATGGCGCTATCGGTGATGTTATTACAGAAAGGTTAGGTGATTACTGTTAGGGAAAGGCTTCTTACTGGCAGGGCTATCAGTTGGCTGTCAGTGCTATCGCTTAATAGCTTCCGACGAAATACGTCGCAACCTCTTCACAAGGTTGGTACGTTTAACGTACTGACCTCGTTTTATTGAGTATGGAGATACCAGACCGCGGCTACAAACATATCAGCTATACAATGAAGCTGGTGAGATGCCTTAGTATAATGTAAGTTGTATAGAAATTTGTATATATTTTAATATATAACAAATATTTTTATTTAAAATCAATTAATTAATAATCAAGTTCTATTCCTGCAGGCCTAATGAAAGAACGTCGATTATACATAGTCCCGATGTCCAATCAGGTTGTTAAATTGCTCCAGTTACTGAATGAACATGAATTTAATCATGATGTGATCGAGAAACAGCTAGCTCATGTTGTTGGTAATAAAACGAGAGGAGTGTATAACCATGCACAGTATTTAGATCAACGCCGCGAAATAATGCAATGGTTCGCTGACTACATTGATAAGATATCGGGAGTAAAGTGGTAACCACCTAGATTAGTAAAACCACTATCGATTTCAACCAACCTGCTAATAGGTAGGAAGGCTTCTGGGTGAGATTGAGGACCTCCTTGCTGACGAAAATTATAACCCACAAAATTTTCGTATTTTAACCTCTAAGATTGATGATTCCTTAACCTCAAAGGATTCCTAGAGTAACTCACTGAATCTGTTTCAAACAGAAGTGTGTTGAATTAAAGACGGGAAACCCTAATCTTACTGTACTAAGTTTCATCAGCTACCTGATAAATTTAATTAATTCCACACCTGTTATTTTATGTCATTCTGCCATCAAAACATGCATCTCACCCATTGAAGTAAAATCAAGATGTACTCTCCAGTATTGATGAACCAATTTTATTGACGTTCACAGGCGGAGAAGTCCCCCACCGCCTTCATGTTACTTAGCAATGTATTGTTGATTAAATGAGGGAATAAACATGAGTACTCAAGATAAAAAATCTGAAACACAATTCTTGGAAAATGACGGTCTTGTTGTCGTTCCAACGCCGGAATATGTCAAAGATGCCATTGAGGAACACGCTCAAAGCCGCAATCATCCAGATGCAACACTGCAAGATAAAGGCTTTGTTGTCCTGAGCAATGATGCTGGTAGCGATAGCGAGACTATGGCAGCAACACCAAAAGCAGTAAAAGCGGCGTATGATTTAGCGAATACAGCTAATCAAAATGCTAATAATGCAACCAATCTTGCTAATGTTGCAAATGAAAATGCAAATTTAGCCTTGCCCGTTGGCGTTCCTGTCCCTTGGCCTACAGAAAACCCACCTGAAGGCTGGCTGATATGCAACGGTGATTCATTTGATAAAGAACGATATCCGAAACTTGCTCTGGCTTATCCGTCTGGTGTGTTGCCTGATTTAAGAGGGGAATTTATCCGTGGATGGGATAATAGCGGTAAAATTGATCCTGGTCGCTCCCTGCTTAGTGTTCAGGATTTTGCCTTCGAGGATCACGCCTTAACGCTGCCTACTTCTATGGGGTATGCAGGCGTAGAAAATGGCAGTATTGAAAGTGATATCTATGCTGTAATATCGGATGCTCTTGGTTATGTGGGGGAAATTAATAGTAACGCTCAATGGAAAGATATGCAACAATCGAAAATTTATTTACGCGCTGATGGTAAGCCAGTGGGAAATAACAAAGAACTTGTGAATAGTAATATTGCGGCACACTCGATACTTAGAACCTATAGGGCTAGCACAGGATGGAATAATCCCTACTATAACTCTCCGAAAACAGCAAATGAAACCCGTCCCCGCAATATAGCATTCAACTACATAGTCAGAGCAGCTTAGTAATTATGAGCCCTCCTCCACGAGGGCGTTTTCATATCATGAAGGCGCTGAATCACTCACCCCTTACCTCAAATTCCACACCGGATCTTTCAACATCTGGACTCGGACAGAAATAAATCGACCCACAGGAATATAATCAGATCAGCGTCTGCGTGTTCACTGTGGTACGTCATTAATTTAATGGCATCATTGGGTAACACGCGATAATCAACCCAAATCAGCAGCAATTTATTTTTACACAATGGTATCTCGATACCGCCATCAACACTGCCCCATGCTACATCGGTATTGAATCCCTGCACGTTTTTGATGAGATACATTCCCTCAGACAGACGCTCTACATTTTGGTCTTGAAATGACCCCCTAGTAGCAAAAACACTCATTGGCTACCAATTCATCGTATGGAAAAGCTATTAATTTGCAAAATCTACAGGATTTTTACGGGCGCGCTTTCCGGAAGCTCCTAATGATCATGGTGCTGAATGGCCTTCACTATATCCTTTCCTATCCTGATGCTGATATCGTGCGTGAGTGGAATATCGATGAAGTATTACACATTTCTGCAGATGTCTGTTATGCCCTATATAGGTACTGGTCTATAACTTACGATGATGCTTATATGAAAGAGAAACCAATGACTTCATTCGCTGAACGCTCATCGCCTTATTCTGAGGCGTTACGCTCCCCATCATTCCGGAACTTGCTGATTGGTCAAGGTTTGTCGATGATTGGTGATGCAGTCTGTTTAGCTGCCCTTCCTGTTGCGTTGATTCATGCCAAACTTAATGGAGAGGTTTTTGGCGTCGTCATGGCTGCAGTCGGATTAGGGACAGTTATTGGAGCCGTCACTGGAGGTTTGTTAGCAGATAGAAAATCACCAAAATACACTCTCATTGCGACAGATATTGCCAGAGGGTTGGCGCAAGTTGCTGCAACAATGTTACTTGTATTAAACGCCCCATGGTGGGGATTAGTTCTTGCTTATTTAATATTTGGTATTGGCATTGGTATTTCTCGTCCATGCGCTCAAGTTCTCCTTGTAAACTTGTTACCTAAGCAAGCCTTGGTTGCCGGAAATGGCGCCATGAATTTTGTCGATAACTTTGTGGCAGTAGTTTTCCCTGCCACAGTAGGAGTTATGATCATATTGTGGGAACCAGCATGGGGAATATTGATTGATGGTATTACATTTTTCGCGGCAGCTCTTTTTACTGCCCTGATACCCGATATAGGAACTCGTGACTTCGATGATAAATTTTCTATGCGTGAAGTATTGAATGGCATCACAGTCATTACCAGTAATTCTGTTTTGTTACTCGGATTTATCGCGACATTGATCTTGAATGTGTTGTGCTTTCCTATTTTCTTGGTCGTTGCTCCATACGCAATTAGTGATCGGTTCAGTGATACGATGTGGGGGTTTTGTCTGGCAGCTTCGGGAGCTGGCGCATGTATTGGGTCTGTTATCACGGTGCTTACTGCTGGTCATCAACACCTAATACGACTTGCTGTGATCTGTGGTGGCTTTCTCTGTAGAGCAATACTTTTATTGAGCATGGGGGGCTTCGTTTGGATGGTCATTCTGGGGGCGATGTTTGTTGGAATTGTTGAAGCATCTTGGCTTACTGGCTGGGCAACAGCGATACAAATTCTTTCTCCAGAAAAAAACCTTGGAAAAGTTGTCGCGGTAGATACTTTTGTTACCAGTGGTGCACACCCATTCATTTATCTTGGGGCAGGAGTCATCGGTGCAACGATGGGATATTCTGACACACTAACCTTGACTGCAATTGTCAGTGCCATTGGCATCATTGCCATCGCATTTACTGCTATCACTCGGAAAATCTAAAAGACAATAAGCAGGTTATTGATCTATCTGAACACGTTTTCCAACAATGGCAAAATGTTTTAACAATCGGTGATCTTATACTTGCATTACAAGCTCTAGGCATAGGTTCAGGTATTAAATAGATAAAACCAATGAGTTGATTAATTAAAATTTTGTCCGATAGATTGAGGGCGGCTATCCTATTTGTGGTTACATCATTCCTGCACTACCGCAAATGCGGATTTTAGTTTCGACCACCTTGCGCATTGCCTCTTTACCCGGTGTGATATATTTGCGCGGATCGTTTGCATCAGGGTGTTCAGCAAAATAGGCTTTGACCGCGTCAGCAAAAGCGATTTTCAGATCTGTCGCCACATTCACCTTGCAGATCCCAAAATTAATCGCACGCCGAACCATCTCTTCAGGGATACCCGATGCACCATGCAGTACCAGTGGAATATCAACCTGCTGCCTGATGGCGTCCAGGCGACCAAAATCAAGGTGCGGCTCCCCGTGATACAGGCCATGCGCTGAACCTATCGCAACCGCCAATGAATCAATACCTGTCCGAGCAACATACTCTTTCGCCGCTATAGGATCAGTATAGAAGCTATCTTTGCTATCGACGACTAAGTCATCCTCCTGCCCGCCAAGTCGACCTAATTCTGCCTCAACGCTGACATCATAATTCTGGCAAAATCGGACCACCCGGGATACTGCCTCAATATTCTGCTCAAAAGGCAGATGTGAACCATCAATCATCACAGAACGAATACCAGACTGCACTTTATGACAGATATCATCATACTCTTCATGGTGATCCAGATGCAGTGCCACTGGCAGGTGGTTGATATAGGCCGCTTCACGACAGATAGACACCATATATTCCAGCCCTGCGTAGGTAAAAGTGCCAGGTGTTCCCGCCAATATTACCGGCGATGATAGTGCGGCGGCGGTTTCTACCACCACCTGCACCGTTTCAAGGTTATGGACATTAAAAGCGGGTACAGCATATCCACCCCGTTGCGCTTTTTTTAGCATTTCTCGATTAGAAATCAGATACATGTGACCTCCTCAGATACCATCAATATCCTGTGATGACGGTTTTTCACGCTGTTGCTCATGCCACAGACTGGTCAGCCCACGATGTCCGCATTCCAGTGCCATGTCGCGGAACTCAAAGGCTGTTATACCGTCACGTTCAAGCATCATCTCCACAACCATCTGCATATTAGTACCGGTAATAACCTGATATGCAGGATGATTTAATGCCAGTTGCGCAGACTGTCTGAATGGAGAACCACCGAGTAAATCGGTGAGAAAAACCAGCCCATCCCCCTGATCACATTGACCGCACGCAGCCGCCAGTGCTTTTTTCAGTGTCTCAGTACACATTCCTTCTGGAAAATCCACGGCTACACACTGCGCCTGTGGGCCAATGACCTGCTCTACTGCCTGCAACAGGCCACTGGCAAAACTGCCATGTCCGGTTATCACTACACCTAACATCTGCACCCCTTATAGAAAACCAACTAATTTACCGACAACCCCAAACACTACTGTGATACCAATCAGTTTCACCGGTGAGCTTCCCTTCTTCATCAGCCAGTACACCAGTAGAGTAAAAGCCAGGGGCAGCAGATTAGGCATCAGTTTATCCAGTACATCCGTCTGTAGAGCGACCTTCGCCTCACCCGCCTTCATGACTAACGGTGTAGAAAGATGAACGTAAGAAGCCACCAGCGCGCCTATCACTGTCATACCGACAATTGAAGCCGCATGAGAGATGTTCCTGGTGTGCGTTTTCAGCATGGCAATCGCTTTGGTACCGGCCTGATAACCGTAATGCGCCAGCCCGAAACGCAGGGCAAAGTGCACAATATTAAACATTAGCAGAAAAATAACCGGTCCGAACAAACTGCCCTGAAGTGCCAAAGATGCCCCAATGCCGGCGCAAATAGGCAGTAGAGTCAACCAGAATAGAGCATCACCGATCCCGCCTAAAGGTCCCATTAATGCAACTTTCACAGCACGGATAGTAGATACCTTCTCTTTGCTCTTTTCCATCGCCAGTACAAGCCCAGACAGAAAAGTGACGTCAAAGGGATGAACATTGATAAACTCCATATGCATTTTCATGGAGTTGGATAAATCCTGTGGATTTTTATGGATCTTGCGCAGTGCTGGTATCAGGGTATATAACCAGCCTCCTGCCTGCATACGTTCATAGTTAAACGATGCTTGCAATAATAGTGAGCGCAGCGCCATTACGTTAATATCGCGGTTTGTCAGTTCGGGAGCAGGATCACTATCAATATAGTCGTCCCGATCAACCTGACTGGTTTCCATGTTAAATGCCATCGTTCATCTCCTGTGCGGTAGTCTGAGAACCAGCACCCTGATCGTCATTGCTGTCGTTACGGGTACGATTAAAGAAATCAATCAGTGCGATTGCGAATGCGCCGAGTGCGACTGCAATAATCGGCATGTTCAGGAAAGTTACGGAAATAAAACCCAGCATGAAGTAGGCCACATAGGTTTTTTTCATCATGAGTTTCATCAGTAATGAGAAACCAATCGCGGGCATCATTCCCCCTGCGACCGCAAGGCCATCAAGCAACCATTGTGGCGCTTTTCTAACTATGGCACTCGCCGCATCTGCACCGAAATAGATAGGCAGGAAAGCCACAATAAAGTAGAACAAGAACAGAATGAGAATACCGAAGTAGTTAACCCATTCAACACCACGCCAGTTCAGTTTTTTCACCATTTCATCGCACTTGTGCATCATCGGTGAATAGATAGTGAACAACAGTGTGATGCAACCCTGTACGGCTATCGAAAATGGCACAGCTATTCCTATCGCCACTTTCGGATCGGTATGGGCCATGATCGCAAACGTTGTCCCAATCACCCCACCAATCACCACATTAGGTGGCTGTGCTCCGGCCAGTGGCACCATCCCCATCCAGACCAGTTCCAGCGTTCCGCCAACCAGCAAACCCGTCTGTACATCCCCTAAAATCAGTCCAACCAAAGGGCCGATCACGATGGGACGGTGAATATGAGTCAGTCCGTTGAACAAATCAACACCGGCTATCCCTGCCAGTAAAGCGATAAGTAGTGCGCTAGTAAGCATACTGACCTCCTCAGCTAATCAGCTTAGAGACAGATTCACCTGCTTCATCCGGCACCCGACGGATTTCACAAGTGACTCCCAATTTATCCAACTCACGGAATGCATTGATATCAGCGTCATCAACAGAAACTGTTTTGTGGATCTGTTTTTTTCCTTCCGAGAAATGCATATTTCCGACATTGACAAATTTAATAGGAACACCTCCTTTAACCAGAGTAAGCACATCCTGAGGTGTTTTGCAGACAATAAAAATTTTCTGCCTGTCCGCCGCCTTGTGGATGACATCAATTGTTTTCTGCAATGTGAAATAACGGGTCTGCACATCGTCAGAAACCACCATATCCATTAGAGATTGCGCAACAGGGTCGGCTGATGCTTCATCATTTGCCACCACCACCAAATTCGCGCCCAGTGAATTTGTCCAGGTCACGCCAACCTGACCATGAATCAGACGGTTATCGATTCGGGTCATCAATATGTTTGGGGTAGACATACTCACTCCTGTTATTATTTTGTTGTTAATAAGGGTATAGCTGGACACCTTGTACAACCCGATTGACTTCCCCTGTTGGGCAAGGATTATCGGGTGATAAGCTATGTGACAGCGAGGTATTGAATGCCAACAACTGGAAAAAGATAAGATACGGAAACATTAACCAGACATCAGAAAGCTCGCTATTGAGTTCAACAGCTCCCGACAATGGCAGGCTGCTAAGCGGAATAATCTGTTTTGCCAGTTCATCATGTTTCAGTTCATGGAGCAGATCGATATCATAACGGCGGCAATACGCTTCAGCCGACAGCATCACGACAACTAAGGTATTTTCATCGATCATAAATTTAGGACCGTGACGTACACCAAGCGTAGAATCAAAACGGGTTGCTACTTTCCCTGCGGTCAGTTCAAGCATCTTCAGGGCACCTTCTTCCGCGATGCCGGTAAAACAGCCGGAACCCAACGCCACCATTCTATTGAAACCGGACTGTGATACTTTCTGAACCTGCGGCAACCATTCTGAAAAACACTTTTCACAGAGAGTGGCCATCTTTTCGACTGACTTATCTGCCCGTGCAAAATCCAGTTTGCCAAGCAGTAGCAATGTCGCCAACGTCATGCAGCTGAAGCTGGATGTCATTGCAAAACTACGATCATGGGAACCTTTAGGCATAATCAGCGAACAGACATTGTTCTTACCCTCTGCCCGCTTCTCCTTGACATAATGGGCAAGCGCGCCATCAGGATTACAGGTAAGTATCAAGTGATAAACATCACCTGCCAGCTGATCTGCCAGCGCAATTACACCAACACTTTCCGGGCTGTTACCCGAACGTGCATAGGAGACTAGTAAGGTCGGACGCTGTTTTTCAAGATATTGCCACGGTGTCGGCAGAATATCTGTCGATGCATAGGCGCAAACATCCAACCCGCAATGTTCACGTAACCACGGAGCCATCGCTTTACCGACAAAAGCGGAAGAACCGGCACCACAGAAGATAATCTGTAAATCAGGCTTAGCTAACAATGGAGACAAAAAAGGCTGCCACTGTGCCGCGCTGGACTCCAATTCACGATAGAGTTCACGCCATAAACGGGGTTGATGGGCTATCTCCTCTGCGGTAAACAGCGCATCGTGTTCTTCCAGCCATGACTGTGAATATGACAATATCGTCTTCATGCGACAGCTCCTTCACACGCGAGTGCGTACTGAAGTAAAACGGTTCTCACTTTATCCATCACCCACACTTTCGGATCATGTTCCAGCCGCCCTGCTTTTACTGCTTCGGCCTGCTCAGGCAGGTATTGACTTAACATCGACAGAGGTATTGGGTTATTACGCAGGTTATCCAACAGCTTATTGACTGCCGCTTCTGCCTTTGGATCTGCCCAGTAATAACGGATGCGGTCACTAAAACTGTATTGGCGGTCGATATATTGCTGATGTGCATTGCCTTGGTAATAAGGATGCCAGTGCTGAGGCTGCTCATGCATGATTTGCTCCAGCGTACTGTGCAGGTGAGCCGCATTCAGCTCACCGTTCCATTCACGATCTAGCTTATCGAGAGCAAACAAACCCTCGCGCAGGGCAAACGTCAGTGCAGGCCCCACCTTTAGAATGGCAAAATGGTCACGCACCAATTCACGGTAAGCACGCGGAGTTTGGTAATCCGTAGAATGCGCCTCATAAACCAAATGGGGGACTGTTTCGATAAACTGGCTTAGTGTTTGTGCTTTCGCTGACTTGTAATGTTCAACATTATGATGATCAAATTCGACGCCAGGCTGAACCACAAGGCCAATGACCCGCGGCCAGACATCTGCTAAACCATGCTCCTGCCATGCGTCTTGATGAATTTTCAGCGTCGTTTCTGCAGCCAGAGGCGAAGTGATCTGCATCCCTGCCATTGACACTTTAGCACCTCCCGGAACAGGAACTTCAGTGCCAATCACATAAACAGGGCGTTCACCGCCGTGCGCTTTCCAACTGCGCTCAGCAACCTGACACAGCCTCGCTGCACGGGATGCTACGATTTCATCACAGAGCGGCACCGGATCATCGGCACAGGACATTGAGCAATCGAGATGAATTTTCCTGAAACCTGCCGCAACATAATCGTAAATCAGTGTTTCAGAAAGCTGCATCGCCTCTTGTGCGCTACGGTTTTGCCATGCATTAGGCCCCAGATGATCACCGCCAAGCCAGACTTTTTCGCGAGGAAGCCCTATTTTGTCAGCAATGTTCCAGACCATTGCGCGGAAATCTATCGGTTGCATTCCGGTATATCCACCGAACTGATTAACCTGATTAGAAGTTGCCTCAATAAGTATCGAAGAGCCTCGCTCTTTGGCAAAACGAATAGCACTTTCCAGCACCCAGGGATGGGCCGAGCAAACTGAGTAAACTCCAACGTTCTCGCCTGATTTATGGCGGTGGATCAACTGCAATAATGGCTGCATAGTATCTCCAGACTATTCAGATATGTTTAAAAACATTACGTTTTTAATTAAAATAGATATTTCTTATTCATCAACCATAATGACGTCGGCAGCAAAAACAATCAGTGCCTGATGATAATTCTAACTTCAAGGCCAAAACCGTTCCCCCTAGAAACAATTACAGCAGAGTAGGTCAATCTAAAATGTGATCATTATTAAAGTTCATTTTTAGACCAAAAATACTTCCCAAAAATATTTCATTTTCATTCAAATAGAAAAAACCAGACTTTTTATCCAGCTTATTCGTTCTTCTACTTAAAGGTAGTCAGGAACTGTAATTAAAGGAATTAAAAAACTAGCAAACTTTAATATTTTTTATGGCAATATCATCGCGAATAAATTCAAAATCAATCACCGCATTGATTTTATGGAATAAATAGCCTTTAGTCTTGACTATATGTAAGGTATTTACTCAGTGGTGTTAAAGAACGGTCTTAATTTATCTATAATGGAATAATTTTTATTTAAACGACAAAGTTTTTAATATACTAATTAACAGACTTGCACTAAAAATAGAACAAACTAACTCAAGTGGCAATTCTTGCATTCACATAATAAGTGCAACACCGTTATGAACGAAGTAAACGAGTGGATATTCCTTTAAATAACTCATTCGGTGTTTTGTCATCTTGTGTCTTCCGAGGACGTTTATTTAATCGATTGGCGACGAGATTTATCTCTTTTTCTGATACTTTATTAAAATTGAACCCTTTTGGGAAGTAATCTCTGATTAGTCCATTGGTGTTCTCATTTATTCTTCTTTTCCAAGGTGAATAAGAGTGAAAAAATAAATATTTATCTCTAAATTTTTACTGATAAGTTCGTGTTAGACAAATTTCAATCCGTTATTAACAGTAATGGTTTTAATCTTTTGTTTTATATGTAATAAATTTCTTGTCGCCGCTTTTGCAACACCTTCCGCAATTTTATCTTCAAGTTTAATGATGACAGTAAATAGCGATTTTCTTTTAACTCATGTTAATAAGGCACTTTTATGCTCTTTACCAACGAGAGTATCCCCCTTCTTAATCACCAATACTCTGTTTTTTTATCAACAATTTTTGGACGATTATCAATACTGATCCTGTTTTTTATTTTTCCTCTTCGTTCACCACTTCCAAAACGTTTTCGATACGGTTTTTTAGTCATCCTGAGATGCTGCTATCAATCACCACCATTAATTTTATCTTTATAAATCAACCTATAAATCGTTTCATGATGTAAAAATATTTTCTTCTCCTTTTTGAGATAACTGGCTGCTTGTTCAGGATTTAAATCCTACCAAATTAATTGCTTAATCCACTGTGTTATTTCTGGCGTGATTTTGACTGCTTTTACGGAAGAATGATGGTGTTCTGAGGCTTTAAGTTGAGCCTGTTTAGGGCAGTTTTTGGTGCCGCCCAATTTCGTCTCAATTCCCGACTAATCGTTTCTGGATCTCGACTGAGAAATGTTACAATAAGAGGTTGTTTAAAGCCGGTTTCTTTTAAGCTGAAAATCTGATATCTTTCTATTTCGGTCAGTTGTGTATAGGCTATAGTACATTTTCTTTTGGCAAGAAAGATGCCTACTATAGCAACTGACTACCTTTCGCAGAAATTGCACTTATTAGTCGAATCCAAGATTTAAAGCTACTGGAGATATATATTTCCATAAATGGAAGAGTTATACTTCGTGAAGTTGTTGTAGAGAATACATTAATTAAGAGTATTGTAATTGGTGGCTTATATATCTTCATCGTTTACCTCATAAATATTTTCATCACTTAACTTATCTGTGCATTGGATGAAACATAGTTTTTATGAGAGAAAAAACAACCTCATTGATTCTGTTATACATTTAATATAAAAATCAAACAAGTAATGATTATTGGTTTAATTCCCTAATCAATGTAAACTACTGGAAATTTTTCGACACATTGGTACTTTTTCACATTCGTTTTATTACGGTTTATAAAAGTATTTGATATGGAGAATTCTTACCTAATGCATAAGGTAGAATAATTTAAATTTAGCACATTTATATTTCGCATCATTACAATAAGTTAGATTTTCAACCTAATTTAAAGCTTATTTGTGTGACAAATATCACAGATAAATATCTATGTAACTATTAGTTTAAATTATTACTTTTGAGTAAATAAATCATTAAAAATTTATTTTATTAACTCTGTTAACAATGAAAAAATGAATAACCTGATAAATTGAAGGAGAAAAAATGTTTAAACCTACTTTATCTTATCAAGATACTTATATTTGGAGTGGATCTGTTTTAAATGGCCTAAGAAAAAGGAGCTGAAGAAAATAACTTTATGGAGATATTACCATCTATTATCTCATCCAGCTATGAGCCAGGTGCAAGACATTCAATTGCTATTTTAGGCGATAAAGATCTACCGGAAATCATTTCTAATGAACCAGGGAATATACAAATAAAAGGAAAAAAAAATATTATCTACCAGTTAGTCATGTAGTCGAAAAGCAAATGTCACTTGAATTCCTTGATAAAGTGTACTGTGTTGCACCATGCTTGAGATTAGTTATGGATGGCGAGGAAAATTCAGGAAAGCATCTATATAACTTTTTTCAATTTGAGATTGAATGGCATACCAGCAACATGACTGATGTATTTGAACAAGGTGAAGCTATCCTCATATCTCTTGCAAAAAATATTTTAGAAAATAAATTGATCACACATTCAAAAATAGGCTTGCGTAATATTAAAGCTCTAACAAAACCTGGGTATCCAACTATTACATTTTCTGAAGGGCACAGTCTTATTGGTAATTCTCCAAATTTAAAAAGAGATTTTACACCGGAAGAGGATGAAAAATTAACTAAGCTTTTTGATACTCCATTCTGGATTTATGATTACCCTGAAGGTGTACGTGATTCAATTTATCACCAAAATAGTAAAGGTTCTTATGACACTTATGACCTAATGTTACCATTTGGTTATGGAGAGCTAACGACTGGTGGTATCCGACCAAAAACAGCAGAAGAAATCCTAACACAATCAAAAAGGCTAGGTAAATCATATAGTAATATATATGCAGAGTGGAAAAACAAATCTCAATCCAAACTGCAGGATTTGGTATTGGCTTAGAGAGAATCATTCGATACATGAGCGGTTGTACATCTATACTTGATATTGTGCAATACCATGATCTTGGTCCAAATAAAACTATAAATAAAAATTTCTTTATAGAAAAAGAGTCTATCTAATCATTTACTTTATTTAACATCAATATAAATGAGGTTAAAATGCAAATCAGTAATGTAAATACTAATTTTAGTGTAGGAGAGAATACTCTCCTGATTCCTGATGAAATTAAAATACGCATTGAAAATATATCTCAATGCTACGATTTAAGATCAAATAATGAGTTACTTAATTTAAACGCTAAAGTTCGTGAAATTATAGATCCTTATAATTTAATATCAGACTCTATACGTAAAAAAGTCATAGATAATGGCTACGTTGTAATTTCAGGATTTCCGATTGATATTGATAAACCTGACACTCCTATTGTTAAAATGAAAAAGAAACCATCTGGCAAATTTATAACAGAAAAAATTTTAATATACCTATCTTCTCTATTTGGCCGTCCTTATGCGTATCAAGCTGAAAATAATGGTGAGTTTATACATAAATTTATCCCATTAAAGGTAATGAGATTATAGCATCTAGTACAGGTTCTGAGGTAAATCTTGAGTTTCATACGGAAATAGCATTTGATATTAATAAACCAGATTACTTGCTATTGACAGCTGTAAGAAGCAGAAAAGAACAAAATGTACCCACAACACTTGTAAATATATCATCAGTGCTTGCACACTTATCAAAATCAGAACTCAGTTTACTTCAAGGTAAACATTATTTTATACGGGCACCTTATTCTTTTTCTAGTGGTGATGATATTTATTATCTTAGATCACTTATTGATTTGAATAATAAAAGAAAATATTCTTTTAATTTCAATCCAGGTGTAATCCATTGCAGCACTCAAGAATCTAAAATTCTATTTGAAAAAATCAGAAAACTATGCAATGAATATGCATTCGAAGTTTTACTATCTCCAGGATCTGCATTAGTTATAGATAATAATAAAATGCTCCATGGTCGTTCATTATTTAAGCCAAAATTTGATGGAAAAGATCGTTGGTTACAGCGCCTTTATGTGAAAAATAATGAGGTAATATGAAAAAATATATTATTGTATCTGAAGCATCATTTCTAGGTATTTCATACATTTCTAAAGCTATCAAAAATTTGGGCTATGAACCTATATTTATTACAAATTATCGTTCTCAAGAAGGTGATGCGCTAAGCCAGCTTGCTCAAGAAAGAGCTATTTTTGCGAAACAACAGAAAATGAAGATATTAAAGAAATAGAAATTCCTTGGGAAAAGGAAAATATTATAGGTCTAACAACTCTTTTAGACAGCCGCTTAGCTATTCTTGCAGAAGTTAACAAAGAATTAGGTCTTCCTGGAGTATCTCATAGTGTTATTAATTTAAAAGATAAATCTTATGTTAATAAAATAATTCCTGAATATGTTCCTAAGTCATTTTCTCTAGAGTGGGGAGTAACCTCAGAAATAAAAATTAGAGAATTTATTAACTCTTCATCTATAGAAAAATTTATTGCCAAACCAAGCTTAACTGCAGGAGCTATAGGTACTTTTACTTTTAAAAACTTTGAACAATTTAAATTTGAGATTCAAAAATCATTAAGTAAAATACCAAATTATCTCTCACCAAATAAATATGTCATTCAAGAATTTTACAATGGAGAACTGGTAAGTATTGAAGGACATATTTGTAATAACATTGTTGAATTTATTGGAGCCACAAAGCGTTTCAAGTACGGAAATACAGAGATAAAACATCAGTTTCCTTATCAATATGAAATGGGCAGTGATGTTTATGAAAAATGTAAAGAGATTACTAGGACTTTGATTTCCAGATCAAATTATGAGTATGGTTTTTTTCATATTGAATTTATTATAAATAAAAATAATATTAAGCTAATTGATGCTAATATGGGTAGGCCAGGAGGCACGAATGTTATGGAATTAATTGCATTCGCTTATGGCATTGATCCAGTAAAAATATTTGAGCATGCAATTAGTATTTCGATATTAAAAAAACCTGTGATAAAAAATCAGTTTTTTATCGAAACTCGTTGTCAAGATATAACAGGAATTTTATATGGGCAAAAAGAAACGGCAAGACTACTTAGATTTGAACTTCTAAATCCTAAATCTTCTCACCATTTAGCAGTCAATATGGGAACAACAGTTCCTGGGTTAGGCGAAAGTAACTGGTCTGCGATTGGAACATTAACAGGTAAACCAGAACACGTTTACGAAGATTTAAAAAAAATCAAGCTATTTACTGATAAAGGTGAATGTGGTGCAATACTTACCAAATAAAAATTTCAATAGTATTTTGATTGGTATTATTATTGTTTTATTAGTTGCTATGGGACAGTTTAATAATACATTATTTATTCCATCATTGCCGCATATGAGTGCCCCTTTGGGGGCATCTGATTCTTTTCTTCAACTTTCAGTAACTCTAACTTTATTTGCTTTTGGTATTTCTCAATTAATATATGGACCTTTATCAGATTATTATGGTCGGCGACCAATTGTTTTAATTGGTTTAATAATATTTTTATTCGGAAATTTTATTTGTTTTTTGGCTACTTCTGGAGTTGTTTTTTTAATTGGAAAAGTTATAACTGGACTTGGGGTTGGTTGTGTAGGGCCTATAGCTAGATCAATTGCCAGAGACCTTTCTAGTGGTAAAAATCTTTTAAAATTGATGGGGATATTGGTAATGTTTATGTCTATTTTTCCAGCAATTTCTCCTATGATTGGAGGAGCTATTCAAGGATACTTCGGATGGAAAATGAATTTTATTACATTATTTATAATATCTTCCATTTTTATTATTTTTTTATATTTAATGTTACCTGAAACTAATGAAAACATAAAATTAAAAGATAATATCTTTAATTTTTCCAAGATGATTAGAAATTATTGTGAATTGCTATTAAATGGTGAGTTTTTAAGAATGGCCCTTTTCAATATGTTTGGCTATGCAGCCGAACTGGTTTTTTTGTTATCTTCTTCTTATGTACTGCAAGAACATTTTCATATGTCACCACAGAAGTTTGGCCTTATTCCTATTATTATTGTTCCTTGTGTTATGGTGGGGAATTTTATTGTTACTAAGTTATCTTCACGTTTTAATGTATATACAATCTGTACTATTGGTATTTCTCTTATATTATTTGGTTCAGTTCTTATGTTTTTTTTCAGTGAGATTATGCCATCTAAAGTTATTTCGTTTATTATACCAATGATGGTTGTAGCTCTAGGCGAAGGTATTGTCACCCCCTGTTCTACAGCTAGATGTATGGATTTATATGGTAAAAAAGCAGGATATGCAGGTGCAGCAGTTGGTGCAATTGCAATGCTAGGTGCCGGAATCATCATTGGCATTTCATCTGTTAATCCTCTGAACAATCTATTCAATATTTCCATTGCTTTATTGTTAATTTCTTGTACATTAGTTATTTTATGTTTTATTAATTGGATTTTTCAAAAGAAAGAGATATTGTAATGTCTTATTCAATCGGTGTGCTTGCTGGAATGGGTCCAGAATCAACTGCTCCTTTTATTGATATGTTAGTAAACGTATCTCAGTACTTGTATGGAGCAAAATTTGATATGGATTTTCCCAAAATGCACATCATTTCTTTGCCAACCCCTTTTTATCCAGGGCAAATCATTGATGACCATAAAATGGTTCAGGTATTACAGCATGGTATTACTGATTTAGTTAAAGCTAAAGTAAATCTAATAGCTATTCCCTGCAATATTGCTCATCGATATTACTCTGAAATGCAAAATGTAAGTGCTGGTATACCAATTTTACATATCGCTGATTGTGCACTTAACAAAATAACACCTGACGATAAAAAAATAGTTATTATTGGTACAGAACCAACTATTGAAGCAGGATTTTATCAAGAACGTATTTATGCAACTGGAAAGAAAGTTATTTCAACTCCAGAATTACGTAGACATACTACAGAATTGATCACACTAATTAAAGAAAAAGGATTTGAAGATAAAAATGTAATAACAACATGGAATACTATACTAGCCAATGTAGAATCTTTAAAAGCACATGCTTTACTCCTTGCCTGTACAGATATAAGCCCTATGATAAAAAACAATATAAACCAATCATTTAAAGTAATAGATACTGCTTTAAGCTTAGCTGAAGCAACCATTCACTCATTCTATAAATTAAAAACATGAAATTAGACTGTGTCTCTTAATTATATAATCTCCGACAAAAGAGTTGAATACAGTCTAGTTTCACCATAGACAGGTAGTTTCGTACAGTCTTTTCGTAACGTTTTGCAATACGTCGGTTCTCTTTGAGAAAACTAAAACAACGTTCGACAACATGACAGTGAGATAAGCCTACTTATCAAATTGAACACCATTACTACTGCCTTTTTCATTGACTTTATAAGGAATAATGTGCTTTATCCTCAATTTGCGCAGGTCACCTCGGAGTTTCCCTTTATCTGCCGGCACGGCCTTACCACGCCGTTTCATGAAGCCATTTTTGCGTTGTACGCCAACGCCGTCGAGCAAAGGGAGCGCGGTTTGATTTTCATGGGCCTGACCAACCGTCAACGTCAGGTGGAGCGGGCATCCCTTTCTGCCAGTGGCCAAGTGAATTTTGGTATCATAACCGCCGTGCGCGCGACCCAACAATGATCGGCAGTGATATCGGGAAGTGTTTTTCGCCCCAGCAGATCTTTGCTGGCACGCACATGGTTGCCATACAGGCAAATTTTAGACCCATCTATCAAGCCTTTTTCATCCAGAATGGATAGTAATCGGTTAAATATCTATTGATAATGCCTAATTTTGACCAACAGTTAAATCGGTTATAAACCATTTTCTAGGAACCGTAGCATTCAGACAATCATACCAGGGTACTCCTGAACATAACACCCAAAACATCCCATTCATCACACAACGATGTTCAACATGTGGACTCTGCCCGCCCTGAACGGACAGGAGGTAAACAGGGTTCTATCATTATCCAAGCGTCATCAGGAATGTCGTTAGCCAAGAACAAGTCGATGGCTATCATCAAGCATTAAAGGTACTACGTATTTTTTCACCTGATGAGAATAAATTATCTCCTAAGCTTTTTCCTTGTATCAAATTTAAAAATACCCTTCAGTCTATTGAACAGCAATCACCTATGATTTTATTTTCTGTCTCTAACAATAGAAAATACAGTCTCATTAATAATGAACGCCTCACTTTGATAGCAAATAAAATCCTAGAAAATCACCCAGATACAAAATTTTTTATTTCTTCATATAAGCATGACATTCCCTTAGCTGAGGATTTAAAGTCACGTATAGGAAAAAATAGTGAAGTCGTCGTATCTTATTCTCTGAATTCTTTTTTAGCCCTATTGAACAGCATGACACTCATTGTTGTCGGTGATGGTGGTATTTGTCATTTAGCTGCCGCATTACAGAAAAAGATTGTTGCCTTTTATGGTGTAACAAGACCTGAAAATTGGGCACCAATGGCTAAAAAAGATACATTCATCACATTATATGACCCTAAAAATGTCAACAATATTGATTTAGATAAAGTTTATTCAGCGATATTTTCTTTTCTAAAATAATAAGTTATTAAATAATTTCAATTACATCCAAAATATATACCAATCTAACTTCAAGTTGCAGCTTGAAAATCAATGTGATTATTTCTATCTTCCCGCGTAGCGGGGAGATAGAAGACGCATATTGAAAGGCGATTGGTATATAAATTTATCTTGAAAATAGATCTAATTTGGTAACATAACGCGATGCTCGACTTTTATGGTGAGTTGAAATGACATAGCCGCTCCTTTATAACTTTAAGTCGCCAAACTGAGAGAAATAAAGGAACAAAGGCTATGTCACAGCAAGATTTTATCATTTGGGTGTTTTGTTGGGTAGACGATAATTTAACGGCGTTACAGCAAAGCTCTCGATTCAGAAGCCGGGGATACCCACCTAAGCTGAGCGATGCGGAAGCCATCACGATGGAAGTGGTAGGTGAATTCTTAGGCTTTTCAACGGATAAAGGAATTTGGACGTACTTTCGTGATCACTGGTGCGAGTGGTTTCCGGGACTGGGTTCACGCGCCAATTTTGCTAAACAGGTTGCGAATCTTTGGGCTGTTAAACAAAAGCTGCAAGAAAAGCTGGCGAGGTTATTGGGTGCGTTCGATAGGCCGGTACATATTGTCGACGGATTTCCGTTGCCCATCTGTGGATTCAAAAGAGCGAAAGGCAGTGCCAGCTTTAAAGGACAAGCTGATTATGGGTACTGCGCCGCCAAAAACGAAACTTACTACGGCTTTAAAGGGCATCTCATGATAGATGAAACTGGCGTAGTAACGGGATTCACATTGACGCCCGCCAATGTCAGTGAGCGTGAAGCGGTCTGGGACTTGACTAGCCCAATAAAAGGCTGTTTGCTCGGCGATAAAGGTTATTTAGGTTTTGAATTTCAAGAGGAAATGAAGCAGTCGGGTATTGAAATGATAGCCCCGGTGCGTGCCAATATGGATGACCCAGTCCCCAGAGAAACAAGAAAGCGCATTAATGCCAAACGGCGCTTAATTGAAACCGTCATTGGTCAACTCGCTGGGCAATTTGCTATCGAGAAGTGCTGGGCACGGGATTTGTGGCATTTGAGTAATCGAATAGCCAGAAAACTGCTTTCTCATACACTGGGTATTTTTGCCAATTTTAAACAAGGTAAAAGTCAACGCGACTGGCTTCAACAAGCCCATGTTATAGGGAGCTAAAGTTGAGCATCGCGTTAACATAATTTATTTTTAAGAAGGCTTGATTTCCATTGGAAAACGGGCATTTTGAGGAAAGGTTATTTTACCTAAGTATGGATTTAAACATCAGATAGTGACATCTGGTATGAGTAAAACATTAATTTCTCAATCTAAGTTACAAGACAATCCCTGTATTAGTTGCGGTGCTTGCTGTGCATATTTTCGTGTTTCATTTTATTGGGCGGAAGCTGAGGATGGTGGCGGCACAGTTCCCGTATCCATGACCGAAAAATTAAATGATTTCATGCGCTGTATGAAAGGCACCAATAAACCCCACCCTCGATGTATCAATTTATATGGTGAAATTGGTAAATCGGTTTCCTGTTCTATCTATGATAAAAGGCCCTCTCCTTGCAGAGAATTTACCCAAGCCTGGGAAACGGAAGATTATAATGAAAGTTGTGATCGTGCCAGAGCTGCTTATGGTCTTCCCCCTCTAGCAAAACCTTAAACATAATTGATACTCGTTTGATATTAGTCGAATAAAAAACAGAATATTTCATAGTTGCTGGTAACGCCGGCAGGCACTTAATGCAACGTGGCAAAGTGGATCTCTGCATTGTTGGCCAATGAAATTGAGGTATTGGCACATCTTTATTTAAAAGTACTGCCAATTATGAAAACAGCTCCAATACTTTCTCCGGCAGAAAGGCTGCAAGTACTGGAAAAATTCAAAAGTTATGAGCTAAAGATAAAATAACGGCAATATTCTGTATATTAGAGAAAAAGTATCAAGGGGATATGACTTTAAGGTAAGCAAGTGACTGATAAGAAATGATGGCATGAAGTGGTGGGCGATACCAGATTCGAACTGATGACCCCCTCCTTGTAAGGGAGATGCTCTACCAACTGAGCTAATCGCCCACTTCATATCTTGATACCTAAATGGTGGGTCGTGCAGGATTCGAACCTGCGACCAATTGATTAAAAGTCAACTGCTCTACCGACTGAGCTAACGACCCAATTAGGTAATTCTGATTTTGATATCTAAATGGTGGGTCGTGCAGGATTCGAACCTGCGACCAATTGATTAAAAGTCAACTGCTCTACCGACTGAGCTAACGACCCAATTAGATAATTTTGATTTTGATATTTAAATGGTGGGTCGTGCAGGATTCGAACCTGCGACCAATTGATTAAAAGTCAACTGCTCTACCGACTGAGCTAACGACCCATTCTAAATATCAATGTGATACTGGAGACGAAACAACCCGATGAAGTGGTGGGCGATACCAGATTCGAACTGATGACCCCCTCCTTGTAAGGGAGATGCTCTACCAACTGAGCTAATCGCCCACTTCACGATGACTATTACCGACATCAATACCACTGATTCATGATTGGTGGGCGATACCAGATTCGAACTGATGACCCCCTCCTTGTAAGGGAGATGCTCTACCAACTGAGCTAATCGCCCAATCATAAATCATTTTTATCACTACGAGAAAAATGGTGGGCGATACCAGATTCGAACTGATGACCCCCTCCTTGTAAGGGAGATGCTCTACCAACTGAGCTAATCGCCCGTCGTGATGGAGTCGCATTATAGGGATAGTTCGAAGTGAGTCAACGCTTTTTATCACTAAAACAATCGTTCGTCGTAAAATTAAACAGAATGAAACAATTATAATCACCATATGGTATCATTTAGACACGTTATTTTAGCTTTTCTCAATAACCTGCTGTTAACGCCATTGAGGAATTGAAGTGCAGTGATAAAATAACTCCCACTGTTGTTACTTCAATCATCCAACACGCTCTCTAATAAAGAGAAACGTAATTAAGGCAATTCCTGATGAGTAAAATTAAAACCCGTTTTGCGCCAAGTCCTACTGGCTATCTGCATGTTGGTGGTGCGCGTACTGCTCTTTATTCCTGGTTATACAGTCGCCACAATCAAGGTGAATTTGTTCTTCGCATCGAAGATACCGATCTGGAACGTTCTACCCAAGACGCCATCGATGCAATTATGGACGGGATGAACTGGTTAAATCTGAATTGGGATGAAGGTCCTTATTATCAGACCAAACGTTTCGACCGTTACAACCGGGTTATTGATGAAATGTTAGAGCAAGGTACGGCTTACCGCTGCTATTGCTCTAAAGAGCGTTTGGAACAATTGCGTGAAACTCAGATGGCTAATGGTGAGAAACCACGTTATGACGGGAAATGCCGTGATAGCGAGTGCAAGCATAGTCATGATGAGCCACATGTTGTGCGTTTCCGCAACCCACAAGAAGGTTCTGTCGTTTTTAACGACAGTATCCGTGGCCCGATTGAATTCAGTAACCAAGAGCTGGACGATTTGATCATTCGCCGTACCGACGGCTCACCAACTTATAATTTCTGTGTGGTCATTGATGATTGGGATATGGAAATCACCCATGTTATTCGTGGTGAAGACCATATCAACAATACCCCACGTCAGATCAATATACTAAAAGCACTTGGGGCACCTGTCCCAGAATATGCCCATGTTTCAATGATCCTCGGCGACGATGGTAAAAAACTGTCCAAGCGCCATGGGGCAGTCAGCGTAATGCAATACCGTGATGATGGTTATCTGCCAGAAGCACTGTTGAACTATCTGGTTCGTCTGGGTTGGTCACATGGCGATCAGGAGATTTTCAGCGTTGAAGAAATGACTGAGCTGTTTAGTCTCGATGCCATCAGCAAATCGGCCAGTGCATTCAATACAGAAAAACTGCAATGGCTGAACCATCATTACATTAATACCCTGCCAGCAGAAAAAGTTGCTGTACATTTAGCATGGCATATTGAACAACAAGGTCTTGATACTCGCACGGGACCAGAACTGGTTGATTTGATAAAACTGTTAGGTGAACGCTGCAAGACGCTGAAAGAAATGGCTGAATCTTGTCGTTATTTCTATGAAGAATTTGCCGAATTTGATGCAGATGCGGCGAAAAAACATCTGCGTCCTGTTGCTCACCAGCCATTAGAAGTTGCCCGTGCGAAACTGGCAGCCATTACTGAATGGACACCTGAAAATATCCATCACGCCATTCAGGCAACGGCTGACGAACTGGAAGTTGGGATGGGCAAGGTAGGTATGCCACTGCGTGTTGCGGTAACAGGTGCGGGCCAGTCTCCAAGTGTTGATGTAACGATCCATGCTATTAACCAAGCTCGTTCATTAGCTCGTATTGATAAAGCCCTGGCTTATATTGCTCAACGTGAAGCGCAATAAATCGTCATCTATCGATGTTACGTCATAACATGGCGTAAATAATGAAATGAAAGGCACTCAATTATTGCAGTGCCTTTATTTTTTGCCTTCCCAATGGGTCATTGATGGCTTTTTCAGCGTTTACACGGGGAATATTAATGAATTCATTGACAGAATTCTCCGGTTTTCATATGATTCGCCCCGTTCTACAGGATTTTGATTTGGGGCTATAGCTCAGCTGGGAGAGCGCTTGCATGGCATGCAAGAGGTCAGCGGTTCGATCCCGCTTAGCTCCACCAAATACTTATTTACTCATCAGAGATAAACCGTATCTGGCATTCAAAATCCGAACCACATTCGTGGGGCTATAGCTCAGCTGGGAGAGCGCTTGCATGGCATGCAAGAGGTCAGCGGTTCGATCCCGCTTAGCTCCACCAAAATTCTGAAACCCCTGAAAACGCAAGTTTTTAGGGGTTTTTCTGTCTAGTCTGTATTAGCCATCCAATCAAGATATAAAGTCAATTATTAAAAAATTGGTGTAACTGTCATCACTTTATTGTATTTACCCTATTGTGCCGTATAGCCCCCATCAATCGCGTAAAATGCGCCAGTCGTAAATGAGCTTTCATCAGACAATAGAAATGCTACCGCTTTTGCCACTTCTTCTCTGGTTGCCATGCGTTTCATTGGGTGACTATTTGCCATCCATTCCCTGATGTCTGTAGGCAGAGTTTGCATATACGGAGTATCAACATAACCCGGTCCAACTGCATTGATGCGAACGCCTTTATCTGCAAACTCCAGGGCAACCGAACGCGTTAAACCAAGCACACCATGTTTAGCCGTTGTATAAGGTGCAATGCCAGGAATGCCCACAATGCCGTTAGAGGAAGAAAGATTAACAATAGCTCCGCCTCCACTTTGAAGGATAGCCGGAATACCATATTTCAAGCCAAAAAATGTTCCGCTGAGATCGGTATTAATCACATCATTCCAATCATCAATGGAATAATCACAAATAGTGATACCATGCGGCCCAGTAATACCCGCATTATTGACCAACATATGCAATCCACCAAATTGCTTTACTGTGTTGTCAATCAATGCCTTGACTGAAAGATGATCCCTGATATCTGCTTCCATTGGGATCACATATTGTCCTGTGGGATCAAGCTGTCTTGCTGTCTGTTTAGCACGGGAAAATTGACGCCCAGTAATAATTACCGTCGCTCCGCGCTGGAATAGTTCTTCTGCAATGCCCTCGCCAACTCCCGTTGTCGCACCTGTAACAATCGCAATTTTTCCGTCAAAATAGTTCATCATAATCCTCCGTATGGATGTGGCTCTCCATATAGATGCATGTGATTGGAAACCACCCAATATTTCAATTAATCACGCAGGATATTAGTGCTATCAGGGATATGGTTAAGCGATTTATGTCACTGATTTGATAATAATGAACAAAGAAACGTTATCCATCAGGCTCCTTTCAACGGTTTTACCAGAGAGTCCAATCCTTCAATTTTTATTGCAAGCGTCATTTCCATCAACTCGCCCAGTTTTCCTTGTGGGAACTCTCCTTTGCGAGCAAACCAAAGTAAATACTCTTCCGGCAAATCAATCAACATTCGTCCTTGATATTTACCAAATGGCATAGCTGTATTAACGCGATGCTCAACTTTAGCTCCCTATAACATGGGCTTGTTGAAGCCAGTCGCGTTGACTTTTACCTTGTTTAAAATTGGCAAAAATACCCAGTGTATGAGAAAGCAGTTTTCTGGCTATTCGATTACTCAAATGCCACAAATCCCGTGCCCAGCACTTCTCGATAGCAAATTGCCCAGCGAGTTGACCAATGACGGTTTCAATTAAGCGCCGTTTGGCATTAATGCGCTTTCTTGTTTCTCTGGGGACTGGGTCATCCATATTGGCACGCACCGGGGCTATCATTTCAATACCCGACTGCTTCATTTCCTCTTGAAATTCAAAACCTAAATAACCTTTATCGCCGAGCAAACAGCCTTTTATTGGGCTAGTCAAGTCCCAGACCGCTTCACGCTCACTGACATTGGCGGGCGTCAATGTGAATCCCGTTACTACGCCAGTTTCATCTATCATGAGATGCCCTTTAAAGCCGTAGTAAGTTTCGTTTTTGGCGGCGCAGTACCCATAATCAGCTTGTCCTTTAAAGCTGGCACTGCCTTTCGCTCTTTTGAATCCACAGATGGGCAACGGAAATCCGTCGACAATATGTACCGGCCTATCGAACGCACCCAATAACCTCGCCAGCTTTTCTTGCAGCTTTTGTTTAACAGCCCAAAGATTCGCAACCTGTTTAGCAAAATTGGCGCGTGAACCCAGTCCCGGAAACCACTCGCACCAGTGATCACGAAAGTACGTCCAAATTCCTTTATCCGTTGAAAAGCCTAAGAATTCACCTACCACTTCCATCGTGATGGCTTCCGCATCGCTCAGCTTAGGTGGGTATCCCCGGCTTCTGAATCGAGAGCTTTGCTGTAACGCCGTTAAATTATCGTCTACCCAACAAAACACCCAAATGATAAAATCTTGCTGTGACATAGCCTTTGTTCCTTTATTTCTCTCAGTTTGGCGACTTAAAGTTATAAAGGAGCGGCTATGTCATTTCAACTCACCATAAAAGTCGAGCATCGCGTTGTATTAGCTATTTTCAACAAATCTTCTTTGTTCATTAAATCAACCTCATTATTTCGCCACGAATACAAAAAAGTGGCATCTGCCAGGATGCCACTTTTGGTTGTTTTCTATCAAATCCAATGAAACAGATTAGATGCTCAAAATCAGCCCGGTAATTGCTGCGGACAGGAAACTCACCAGCGTTGAACCAAACAGCAATTTCAAGCCAAAGCGCGCAACAGCATTACCCTGTTGTTCATCAAGACCTTTAACAGCACCAGAAATAATCCCAATGGAGCCAAAGTTAGCGAAAGAAACCAAAAATACGGACAGAATACCTTTCGAATGTTCACTTAGTTGAGCAGATATCTCTTGCAGGCTCTGCATCGCCACAAATTCGTTGGAAACCAACTTAGTTGCCATGATACTGCCGACTTTCAATGCTTCATCACTTGGAATACCAATGATCCATGCAAACGGATAAAACACATATCCCATACATTCCTGGAAAGTAATACCAAATACCAGATGGAAAATTGCGTTAATTCCTGCAATCAGGGCAATAAAACCGATCAACATCGCAGTGACAATCAAAGCAACTTTAAAGCCCGCCAGAATATAATCGCCCAGCATTTCAAAGAAACTTTGTCCCTCGTGGATGTTGCTCATATGGATATCTTCTTCATTCTCAACAGAGTAAGGATTGATGAGAGATAAGATGATAAAAGTGCTGAACATATTCAGTATCAGTGCCGCGACCACATATTTTGCATCCAGCATCGTCATGTAGGCACCAACAATCGCCATAGATACAGTAGACATTGCCGTCGCCGCCATCGTATACATCCGGCGTTCAGACATTTTGCCCAACACATTTTTATACGCAATAAAATTCTCTGATTGCCCCAAAATCAATGAACTCACCGCATTAAACGATTCCAGTTTACCCATGCCGTTGATTTTAGACAGTACTGTACCTATCACACGAATGATGATAGGTAGTACTTTGATGTGCTGCAAGATACCAATCAGGGCGGAGATAAAGATGATAGGACACAATACATTCAGGAAGAAAAAGGCTAAATTCGCTTCTATCATGCCACCAAAAACAAAGCTAGTGCCTTTTGCTGCATAAGACAATAGATGGACAAATAAATCGTCAAATCCTTTAACCACCCCTAAACCCACGTTAGAGTTTAGGAAGAACCATGCTAGCAAGAGTTCGATTATAAGCAACTGAAAAATATAACGAACCTTAATATCCTTCCGGTTGTTACTTGCCAAAACCGCCAGGCCGCCAATGACGACCAATGAGAGGAAAAAGTGCAAAATATGAGACATAGACATAAAGAAAGGCTCCAAACACGATTCTGTGCAAACTTATATCTGTATTTTATGTAACATATAATAGTAAAGTTTGATTATTATCACAATAATTTACTATTTGAGTGGTTACAAATCTCTATTTAGCCAACTCGATCACACTTTAATAATCCTCCCTCTAAATGGAAGAAACATTATTCACCCAATAAACGGAGCATTTCCTCTTCATCAATCACAGCAATTCCCAGTTCATTGGCCTTAGCTAACTTGGAACCCGCAGCTTCACCAGCAATAACCAGATCTGTTTTCTTAGATACACTTCCTGTCACTTTTGCGCCTAACGCTACCAGCTTATCTTTAGCTTCGTCTCGGGATAAACGGCTCAATGAGCCTGTCAATACGACTGTCTTACCAGAAAATGGACTGTCAATTTCATCAAAGTTCAGGCTTTCAGTCGATTCCCAATGGATACCAATCTTGTTAACTAGATCATCAATCACCACCTGATTATGTGGCTCATTAAAGAAATTGACAACATGGCGGGCAACAACACTTCCTACATCCTGCACCGCAATCAAGGTTTCAATATCCGCTGCACGCAATTTTTCTAACGAGCCAAAATGGGCAACCAAGTTGGCAGCGGTCGCTTCCCCGACTTCACGAATACCCAAAGAGTAAATAAAGCGCGCAAAAGTGGTTTTTTTCGCTTTCTCCAAGGCATTAATGACATTTTGCGCAGACTTAGGCCCCATTCGCTCAAGACCTGTTAATTTTCCGGCTGTCAGTCGGAAAAGATCTGCCGGCGTTTTGACATACTCTTTATCTACAAGCTGCTCAATAATTTTTTCACCCATGCCATCAACATCCATAGCACGGCGGGAAACAAAATGTTTCAGTGCCTCTTTACGCTGCGCTCCACAAAACAAACCTCCGGTACAACGAGCGACAGCTTCACCTTCGACACGCTCTATATCTGAGCCACAAACCGGACAATGTGCAGGAAAAATCACTTCCTGAGTTTCTGCAGGCCTGTTTTCATGAACAACACCCACGACTTGCGGGATAACATCTCCGGCACGACGAATAATCACCGTATCACCAATACGTAACCCCAGACGTTCAATTTCATCTGCATTATGCAGTGTCGCATTACTCACCGTAACACCGGCCACCAATACCGGTTCCAGACGAGCAACCGGAGTAATGGCTCCAGTACGCCCTACCTGAAACTCGACATCACGGATGATAGTCATCTGCTCTTGAGCCGGAAACTTGAAAGCCGTCGCCCAACGTGGTGCTCGGGCAACAAAACCCAACCTTTCTTGTAATTCAAGAGAATCGACCTTGACGACAATGCCATCAATGTCAAAACCTAGTGTCGGCCGCTTCAGCTCAATGTCACGGTAAAAATCTATCACCCGTTGAGTGCCCTGGCATAACTTCACGTTATCATTGACAGGTAACCCCCACTGTTTGAATTGCATCAGGCGTTCATAGTGACTCGCTGGTAACTCTCCGCCTTCCAGCACACCAACCCCATAACAATAGAAAGTCAGTGGACGCCTGGCAGTAATACGTGGATCAAGCTGACGCAATGATCCCGCCGCCGCATTACGGGGATTAGCGAAGACTTTATTGCCTGTGCGACGCGCTTCTTCGTTGAATTTTTCAAACCCGGCTTGCTTCATAAAAACTTCACCACGGATTTCGACGCGAGCAGGAATGTTGTCCCCTTTCAAACGTAAAGGAATGGCACGAATGGTACGGACGTTGGCGGTAATATTCTCCCCCGTTGTCCCATCGCCACGCGTCGCAGCCTGTACCAATTCCCCATTTTCATACAGTAAACTGACTGCCAAACCATCAAGTTTTAGTTCACAACAAAACACCAAATCCTGGCCGTTTTTCAGACGATCACGAACGCGTTTGTCAAACGCCAGATAGCTCTCTTCATCAAATACGTTATCCAAAGACAACATCGGGATCTCATGGCGTACCTGCTCAAATACTGTTAACGGCGCTGCACCCACACGTTGGGTAGGCGAATCCACAGTAACCAGTTCTGGATACTGCTCTTCCAGTGCTTTTAATTCTCGCATCAAGCGATCATATTCTGCATCAGGGATCTCTGGTGCATCCATAACATGATACAAATATTCGTGATGACGTAATGTTTCTCTTAATTCTTTGATTTTTTGGATGATATTTTCCATGACTTCTCACCAGAGATGAAAAACCCCCGACTAGCGGGGGCTTGATACTAATAAAAAGAGGGGTTATTCACTGACATTGAGCGTATCACGGATACGCGCCTTATAGAGTTCGATCATCTGTGGTGTCAGCAACTTGCGCTCACCATCCAGAACAACGCCTCCCACATCAGCAGCGATGCGCTGCGCCGCCTGTAGCATCAGTTTAAAATTCTGATTGGAATCACCATATGAAGGCACAAGCATAAATATGGAAACGCCAGGCGTAGTAAAATCGACCATTTGGTCTGGATCAAACGAACCCGGTTTTACCATGTTAGCTAAACTGAACAACACAGCACCGCTACCCGATGGGTTTAGATGGCGATGAAAAATGTTCATTTCACCAAACCGGAAGCCCGCCTGTAAAATGCTTTGGAACAGCACTTCACCATTCAGTTCTTGCCCATGATGAGCGGCCACATGCAACACTAACACTGTCTCTTTTTTAGTCTGTTCAGGTTTAGACTGTGCTTCATTTTTCGCTGCCTTTGACTGCCCTTCCACAATGTCAGAGTCTGACTCTGCGACCCTGGCTTCTTTCGACTCAGCGGGTTCAATCGGATCAAACAAGCCAAGTTGTGGTTCTTCCTGTTGATCATCGACACCTTTCATCTTGACTGTAGGAGCATCAGATTGATGCCTTGTAAGTAAAGGATCTGTGCCATCATCAGGCAATATAGCTGACGATTCAGACGCATGATGTTCAATAACCGGCTCTGCACGATGTTCAGTCTGCCGTTTCGCCGACTCCTGAACATTCGATTTTGGCGTATTATCAAACGGTTCATCGCCATCATCATTCTTTGGCTCTTCCTGACGCCCCTGTTTATGACGTTTAACTGGGCGATCACGAAAGAGTGATGAACGCTCTTTACGGCTGGTCCACAACCCATGTAATAGCAAAGCTATTATGGCTATCGCACCAACAACGATTAATATCAGACGCAAATCCTGCATCATTGCTATCTCTGTTGTTTAAATTAATTGCCACCACGGCGGAATATTCTTTAGATAAGAGTATTTGTCAAATAGGACAAGTGCAAGTCTCTACCTACTTTTCTTATCATAATGAGAGATTTTCTCTGTTTTTTCGGATGCTTTTTACTCATAAAACGACTGGTCAGTAGAAAACCCTGCCTATATCATACCGCCTCAATCATCTAAGAGAGAATAAGAAAATATGACGAATTCGACAAGGGTGCCAAAACATGCGAATGGATTTCACTATATTGTCCAAGGTTGGCAACTAATAATCCGTCCTGGCATTAAGAGGTTCGTTTTATTACCTTTATTGGCTAATATCTTATTGCTAGGTGGTTCATTTTGGTGGCTATACCATAAACTGGGGAGCTGGATACAATGGACTCTCGATAAAATACCAGATTGGATGCAATGGTTAAGCTATTTAATTTGGCCACTTGCGGTTATCTCTATCTTGCTCGTTTTTACTTATTTTTTCAGCACACTGGCTAATTTTATCGCTTCACCATTCAATGGCCTGCTGGCAGAAAAATTAGAGGCTGACTTAACAGGCATTCCGGCACCCGATACTGGCGTTATCGACTTACTCAAAGATACACCCCGTATTCTGAAACGCGAAGTAGTAAAAATTCTTTACTATATTCCGCGTGCAGTTGTTCTATTGTTACTTTATTTCATTCCAGGAATAGGCCAAACCGTCGCGCCTCTCCTTTGGTTTATTTTCAGTGCCTGGATGCTGACAATCCAATATTGTGATTATCCGTTTGACAACCATAAAGTCAGTTTTACCACGATGCGCAATACATTACGCCAAAATAAAATAGATAACCTGCAATTCGGTGCAGCAGTAAACATTCTGACCCTGATCCCGATTGTGAACCTGTTTATCATGCCCGTTGCGGTTTGTGGCGCGACTGCGATGTGGGTTGATCGCTACCGTGCTCAGCATGCCCTGAATCGCACATCATTAAATTAATTTATACTCCCTCTTGCCTATTACAAGCCTCCTGACAGGTGACAAGCATGTCAGGGGACTTTGTTTAAAAATTCATGCCAATCTTAAATAATCAGAAGAATATAAAATGTCCATCAATTATTCTTTTATATAATAAGAATAGACTGAAACCTTATTTCCATAAATATGATGTTAGCGTATGGTTAATCAGTATTTACGGTATGTTAGGGGCAATCGAACAATGAGCAAAATTTATGAAGATAATTCGTTGACTATTGGTCACACTCCGCTAGTACGTTTGAAAAACTTTGCGAATGGCCGTATCTTGGCGAAAATAGAATCCCGTAACCCTAGCTTCAGTGTAAAATGCCGCATTGGTGCTAATATGATTTGGGATGCTGAAAAACGTGGCATTCTGACCAAAGATAAAGAACTTATTGAGCCAACCAGTGGTAATACAGGGATTGCACTTGCCTATGTTGCCGCTGCCCGTGGTTATAAACTGACATTGACCATGCCTGAAACAATGAGCCTTGAACGGCGTAAGCTGCTGAAAGCACTCGGTGCAAATTTGGTGCTGACCGAAGGTGCAAAAGGCATGAAAGGCGCGATTGAGAAAGCCAACGAAATCCGTGACAGTAATCCTGACCGTTATATACTTCTGCAACAATTCAGCAATCCTGCCAACCCTGAAATTCATGAAAAAACCACTGGTCCTGAAATTTGGGAAGATACTGACGGTAATGTAGATGTTTTTGTTGCTGGAGTAGGTACTGGTGGCACAATTACGGGTGTTGGCCGTTACTTAAAAAATACGCGGGGTAAACAAGTTACCATCGTTGCGGTAGAACCAGAAGATTCACCTGTTATCAGCCAAAAATTAGCGGGTGAAGAACTTAAACCAGGTCCACATAAAATTCAGGGAATTGGCGCTGGTTTCATTCCTGATAACTTAGATTTAACATTAGTTGACCGCGTATTTAAAATCAGCAATGAAGAAGCGATGCAGATTGCACGTGAACTCTCTGAAAAAGAAGGCATTCTTTCTGGTATTTCTTCAGGAGCTGCGGTTGCCGCGGCTATCAAAATAGCGCAAGAAGATGCATACAACGATAAGAATATCGTGGTAATTTTACCTTCGTCGGCGGAACGTTATCTCAGTACAGCGCTGTTTGCTGACTTACTCAGTGAGTAAAAATCACTCGATAGAACGTTTCACTACATGCACAAAAAGGCACCTTCAGGGTGCTTTTTTGTGCATTAGATCAAAGTTTAAAACTTTCCTAGATGATTTATTCAAGTAGCTTTAGTATTTAACCAGTAATTATTTTGATGCACGAAATTAATCGCCAACGAGATGGCAATAAAGGTTATTCAATTAATCCATTCGTCGGATAACGTGTATTAACACCAAATCAACAATTGAGTGCATCAAGTATGTTAATTTTTTGATAATGATTATTATAATTCCACTGAATTTCAAGTTAAAACTAACAGAGCAATAACTTGAAAGATAAAAGGATTACGCTTTACTTCATTATCATTTTAACGGCTGTATAAGTCGCAGGGAATTCAGCTATATTCAATGGAATTCTCTTAGCTTATCAACGAATATTTAAGTTATTAAGGAAATACTATGTTCCAGCAAGAAGTTACTATTACTGCACCAAACGGCCTCCACACTCGCCCTGCGGCACAATTTGTCAAAGAAGCAAAAGGCTTCGCTTCTGACATTACCCTGACTTCTGGAGGCAAGTCTGCCAGCGCAAAAAGCCTGTTCAAATTACAAACGCTGGGATTAACTCAAGGTACAGTCGTAACGATTTCTGCTGAAGGCGAAGATGAACAACAAGCTGTTGAACATTTAGTTAAATTGATGGGTGAATTGGAATAATTATCCGTTCAACCAAGCCAATCTATTTCATTCAGCTTATCCCCAGGCCAATAAAATCTGGGGATAGTTAAGGTTTTCTCCTAAGTCTTAATGAAAGATAATTACCCGCAGTAAGGTCATATAATATGATTTCAGGCATCTTAGTATCACCAGGAATTGCTTTCGGTAAGGCATTATTACTGAAAGAAGATCCCATCATTATCAATCATAAAAAAATTATTCCTGAACAAGTCGAACAAGAAATCTCCCGTTTTAAGCAAGGCCGCGACAAATCTTCCGCACAATTAGAGATAATTAGAGAAACAGCCGAAAAAAATCTGGGTGCAGAAAAAGCCGAAATCTTCGAAGGCCATATTATGTTGCTGGAAGATGAAGAGCTAGAACAGGAAATTATCACTCTTATTAAAAAAAACCAGTTAACAGCAGATGCCGCCGTTCATTCCGTTATTGAAGATCAGGCCAATGCGCTGGAAGAGTTGGATGATGAATATTTGAAAGAGCGAGCCGCCGATGTCCGTGATATTGGTAAGCGCTTACTGAAAAATATTCTGGATATGCCAATTATCGACTTAGGTTCCATTGAAGAAGAAGTTATCCTGGTTGCCAGTGACCTGACCCCATCAGAAACCGCACAACTCAATCTGGACAAGGTATTAGGTTTCATCACCGATCTTGGTGGCCGAACTTCTCACACTTCCATTATGGCCCGTTCACTGGAATTACCAGCGATTGTTGGCACAACCAACGCGACCAGGCAAATCCAAAATGGCAGTTATCTGATTCTAGATGCCGTCAATAATCACATTTATGTGAACCCATCTAATACTGAAATTGAGAAACTGAAAACAGCGAAAAGTGAGTACCTGACAGAAAAAACCGAACTGGCGAAGCTGAAAGACTTACCTGCCATTACATTGGATGGCCACCAAGTTGAGGTTTGCGCTAATATCGGTACAGTACGTGACATCGCTGGCGCTGAACGTAATGGTGCCGAAGGTATTGGTTTATACCGTACTGAATTTCTGTTTATGGATCGTGATTCTCTGCCAACCGAAGATGAACAGTTTGAGGCCTATAAAGCAGTTGCAGAAGCAGTTGGTAATCAGGCCGTCATTATTCGTACAATGGACATTGGTGGCGATAAAGATTTACCTTACATGAACTTGCCAAAAGAAGAGAACCCATTCCTTGGCTGGCGTGCGATCCGAATTTGCCTTGACCGTAAAGAGATCTTACATTCTCAATTACGTGCTATCCTGAGAGCTTCTGCATTTGGTAACCTTCGCATTATGTTCCCAATGATTATTTCAGTTGAAGAAATTCGGGAATTGAAAGCTGAGATTGCGTTACTCAAAGAGCAGTTACGCAATGAAAACAAAGCATTTGATGAATCGATTGAAGTTGGCATCATGGTAGAAACGCCAGCTGCTGCAACCATTGCTCATCATCTTGCAAAAGAAGTTGACTTTTTTAGTATTGGGACAAACGATCTAACTCAGTATACTCTTGCGGTAGACCGTGGTAATGAACTGATTTCTCATCTCTACAACCCAATGTCACCAGCAGTGTTGAGCTTAATCAAGCAGGTTATTGATGCTTCACACGCAGAAGGTAAATGGACTGGTATGTGTGGAGAGCTTGCCGGTGATGAACGTGCCACGTTGTTGCTCCTGGGCATGGGGTTGGATGAGTTCAGCATGAGTGCAATATCAATTCCACGCATTAAAAAGATCATCCGTAATACTAATTATGATGATGCAAAAGCACTGGCAGAGCAGGCCTTGACTCAGCCAACAGCAAAGGAATTGATGGATTTGGTTGACACCTTTACCAGAGAAAAAACACTCTGCTAAAAATTAGCCAGAATACGGTCCCATTAAACAATTAGGAGAAGATTCATGGGTCTGCTTGATAAATTGAAGTCTCTGGTTTCAGACGATAAAAAAAATAGTGGCAGTATTGAAATTATCGCACCATTGTCAGGTGAAATAGTCAACATCGAGGATGTTCCGGATGTTGTTTTTGCCGAAAAAATCGTTGGTGATGGTATCGCGATTAAACCAACCGGTAACAAAATTGTCGCTCCTGTTGATGGCACCATTGGTAAGATCTTTGAAACTAATCATGCTTTTTCTATCGAATCTGATAGTGGCATTGAGCTATTCGTCCATTTTGGTATTGATACCGTTGAATTGAAAGGTGAAGGTTTTAAACGCATTGCCGAAGAAGGTCAGCGGGTACAAAAAGGTGATTTGGTTTTAGAGTTTGATCTGGCATTTTTGGAAGAAAGAGCTAAATCAACCTTAACTCCTGTTGTAATTTCTAACATGGATGAAATTAAAGAGTTAACGAAAGTCAATGGCTCTGTAGTTGTAGGTGAGTCGGTCATCATGCGAATCAAAAAGTAACAGAAAAATCACTAAGGGATATTTCCCTCTTTTTCTGTTAACCGGTTCATTTTCATTGATGACCTGTTCGTGAATCGCCACTGTTTTATCAGGCTAGTCAGTAAAATGCTCGATAAAACAGGGCGATTTTTTTATGGATGATAAAAAGTTAATTAAATACCCCTGTAGACAAGTACCTGTCACCACGATCACAAATAATTGCGACAATGACTGAGCCCGGGTTTTCAGCTGCGATGCGTAACGCGCCAGAAACAGCGCCACCAGAGCTGACGCCACAGAAAATGCCTTCCTTTTTGGCCAACAAACGCATGGTATTTTCCGCTTCTGTTTGGGTGATATCCAGGATCTGATCCACCAGCTCTTCCTGATAGATTCCGGGCATATAAGCCGGAGCCCAACGACGAATACCAGGAATATGGCTATCTTTCGCCGGTTGTAATCCGGTCACCTTCACTCTGTCAGACTGAGATTTCAGATAACGGCTCACTCCCGTAATCGTGCCTGTCGTTCCCATACTGGAAACAAAGTGCGTGATCCGTCCCTGTGTTTGCTGCCAAATTTCAGGACCAGTGGTATTAAAATGTGCCAGTGAATTATCCGTATTATTAAACTGATCCAGGACTTTTCCTTCCCCCCTCTTCTCCATTTCTTGCGCTAAATCTCGCGCACCTTCCATTCCCAATTCTTTATTGACTAAAATTAATTCAGCACCGTAAGCCCGCATTGATGCCTGCCTCTCGAGGCTCATATTTTCAGGCATCAATAATTTTAAGTGATATCCTTTTACCGCCGCGATCATCGCCAGTGCAATACCGGTATTACCACTCGTTGCTTCAATCAAAACATCGCCCGGAGCAATTTCCCCACGCAATTCTGCTTGCAGGATCATCGAAAGTGCAGCTCTGTCTTTGACTGAACCCGCTGGATTATTGCCTTCCAGCTTCACCCAAATTTCAGCATCAACACCTTCTGTAATTCGTTGTAATTTTACTAGTGGTGTATTACCTATAAATTCTTCCAAACTTGCCACAGTGTTACCTAGTTCGTATGAGAATGGATAAACAAATAATCATATTAAGGAAACTGTAGCAAGACATTAAGCAAAAAATCCCTACTCCTCCGCATAGCGGGAAATAGGGATTGAATATAAAGATGCATTAAATTAGGCAGATTCAGCAAATCTCAACACTTTTAATGACAAATCCCCCGCATACAAGCGAGCGCCTGTACCACCAATAAAATAATCACTTCCTCTAACTGGTATAGATGAATCATCCCGCCAAATCACAGTCAGGTATTCATCGCCCCATCCTAGCGGTTGAACAGATAAGAGGAAAAAATGACCGCGTGGACTCACTTCTACAACTTGCACTGGCAAAGGACAAATGGGTGTTTGCCTAGCACTAAGCATCATATCCCAAGGCCGGAAAAATACATCAACATTTCCTTGATGTAACGGTGTGATATTCAATGGAAAAATTTTCCCACCAATCCAAAGTTGGGAACCTTTAATTTCACCGCTCAGTTTGTTTATTTCTCCCATAAATTCAAGAACAAAACGGCTCTCTGGCTCATGCCATACTTGCTGAGGAGTGCCGACCTGTTCAATGCGTCCTTGATTCATAAGTACCACCCTGTCAGCCACCTCCATTGCCTCTTCCTGATCATGGGTGACAAATACGCTGGTAAACTTCAATTCTTCATGCAGCTGACGCAACCAACGACGTAACTCCATGCGAACTTGAGCATCTAATGCACCAAAAGGTTCATCTAATAAGAGGATCTGTGGCTCAACCGCCAATGCTCTCGCTAATGCCACACGCTGTTTTTGTCCACCAGAAAGCTGCGATGGATAACGTTCTGCCAAATGGGCAAGTTGCACCATATCCAGCAATGCCATGACCTTACTACGCAATGCCTCAGTACTGGGACGCTGACGACGAGGAAGAACCGTCAAGCCAAAAGCCACGTTATCAAATACTGTCATATGGCGAAATAAGGCATAGTGCTGGAATACAAACCCAACATGCCGATCTTTTGCATGTAATCGGCTGACATCCTGGCCGTGAAATTTCAATTGGCCGGCACTCTGCTGCTCAAGCCCGGCGATAATCCTCAGTAATGTCGTCTTGCCAGAACCCGATGGACCAAGCAGAGCTACCATCTCACCAGATTCAATATCCAGTGAAATGTCATTCAGTATCTGAGATCGACCAAAAGATTTACTGATTTTACTGATTTCAATACTCATATCCCGCTCCTAACCTAGCCTTGCTGGCGGCTTAAACGCCATTGCAATGCACTTTTGACAATCAGAGTAATAATCGCCATCACCGCCAATAAAGCCGCAGCCGTAAATGCGCCAACCGTATTATAATCTTGATACAACAACTCAACCTGCAAAGGCAGCGTATAGGTTTCACCACGAATTGCCCCCGATACCACAGACACAGCACCAAATTCCCCAATCGCCCGCGCATTGGTCAAAACGACGCCATATAACAATGCCCAACGAATATTTGGCAATGTCACACGCCAGAACATCGTCCAGCCAGAGGCACCCAACAATATGGCCGCTTCATCCTCCTGATTGCCCTGACTCAACATCACCGGCACCAATTCACGGACAACAAACGGACATGTCACAAACACAGTCACCAAGACCATACCAGGCCATGAGAACATCAATTGGATGTCATAACTTCCTAACCAGCCATTTGCACCATAAAACAGCAGATAAAGTAATCCAGCTACAACCGGCGAAATAGCAAACGGAATATCAATTAATGTCAGTAATAATTGTCTGCCTGGGAATTGGAAACGCGTCACTAACCATGCCGTCATCACACCAAAAACCAAATTAAGAGGAACAGTGATAAGCGCAATCATCACTGTTAGCCAGATAGCGTGCAGCATATCGGGATCGAAAAGGTTCTGGACAACCATGTCGATTCCTTTGGAAAAAGCGGTCAAGAAAATCCATGCTACCGGTATAACCAACAGCAAAAGGGAAAAAAGTACACCCGTGCCGATCAGTAACCATTTTCCCCAATTTATAGTGGGACGTTGTGCCACTGTGTGTGCTGAAAATTCAGTCATTACTGTCCCCCTATCCGTTTACCAAAGCGGCTTTGCAATATATTGACGCTAAACAGCAGTAATAACGACGCTGCGAGAATAACTGAAGCAATTGCACTAGCCGCCGGATAATCAAACTCTTGCAGGCGGACAAAGATCATCAGAGAGGCGACTTCGGTTTGCCAGGCAATATTGCCTGCAATGAAAATCACGGCACCAAATTCCCCCAGGCTACGCGTAAAAGAGAGCACAGTTCCGGCAATCAATGCCGGCGAAACTTCTGGTAATATAACCCGCCGAAAAGTTTGCCAACGGCTGGCTCCCAATGTCTGTGCCGCTTCCTCATATTCAGGCCCCAATTCTTCAAGCACAGGCTGAACAGTACGCACAACAAACGGCAAACTTGTGAATGCCATTGCAACCGCAATCCCCAGCCAGGTATTGGCGACTTTGATATCGAAATGACCAAGCCAAGCCCCATACCACCCAGTTGCAGAAAAGAGTGTCGCTAGCGTGAGACCAGCAACTGCCGTCGGTAAAGCAAAGGGCAAATCCATCAAACCATCTAATAAACTACGCCCAGGAAATTGATAGCGCGTTAATATCCAAGCCATCAACATGCCAAAAACCATATTGAACAAACTGGCAATCGCTGCGGCCAATAATGTCACCTTATAAGCGGCAACAACCTGAGGATTAGCGATGACCTGCCAATATTGTTCCCATGTCATACTCGAAAGCTGTACTACCAGAGCACTTAATGGCAATAACAGGATAAGGCAGACATAAAACAGGCTACAGCCTAAACTCAGCCCAAATCCGGGCAAGACACGTTTGCTAAATATCCACATTATTTGCGCCCTTCTTCCAATAACTGATCAAGCATACCGCCAGTATTGAAGTGAATTTTCATCACTTGGGGCCAGCTACCGAATTGTTCTTCGAGGCGAAACAGTTTGGTGACAGGAAAATGGGATTGCTGTGCGTTCATCACATTTTGATCAATCACACGATAATGAAAACTGGCTATGATTTGCTGTGCTGACGGACTATACAAATAATTTAAATATGCTCTGGCAACCGCTTCCGTACCATTTTCCTGAACACGCTTATCCACCCAGGTCACAGGGAATTCAGCCAAAATATTTACCGGAGGTACAATGACTTGGTAATTATCTTCCCCATACTGTTTGCGAATGTTATTGACCTCAGATTCGAAACTAATCAGTACATCCCCTATACCCCGTTCAATAAAGGAAGTTGTTGCGCCACGACCTCCGGTATCAAACACCGCTACATTCTGTAAAAAGTGCTGCATCAGTTGGCGAACCTTAGCAGGCTCATGCGGATTTTTTTGCTGAAAAGCGCCCCATGCAGCCAAATAGGTATAGCGTCCATTACCTGATGTTTTTGGGTTTGGGAAAACTAATTTCACATCATTTCGCGCCAAATCTTCCCAAGATTGGATATTCTTAGGGTTATCTTTGCGTACCAAAAACGCCATAGTGGAATAATATGGAGAACTATTATTCGGCAAACGCTGCTGCCAATTAGCAGGAATGAGATTGCCGCGATCGTGCAAGATCTGAATATCTGTGACTTGGTTATAAGTGACAACATCCGCCCGCAATCCATGCAAAATGGCCAATGCTTGTTTCGATGAACCGGCATGGGACTGCTTGATGGTTAATTTGTCCTGCGGATTCTGTTCATTCCATTGTTTTTCAAATTCCGGGTTCAAGCGCAAGAATAATTCTCGCCCAATATCGTAAGAACTATTCAGCAACTCAACAGCTAAGGCGCTAGAGCTATAAACGTTGAGACAGGCCAAAAACAACAGGCTAGTCACTCCGTTTAATAATTTATTTTTTATTGCCACTATTTTCATCCAACACCTTATTCTTCACACTATAATTGACGACAATTTCTCTACTGTATCCAGAATCTTTATAACAGGGTAGTTTACTACCTGCTGTTTTATATACCGAATTTTTATGAGAAATGATGAAAAACGATAAGATGTAGAAAATATCAGGTTACAGGTGCCAGCCGCTTTTCAAGTAACTGAAATGGGTTGAATTCTGGCACCCTGCCCTTATCATGTAAGTGGATTAAAAAATTTTTGACTTGATATAAAGCGATTTGCAGGCGTTTATCAGGCTTTCCAAATAATGCGCGAAACTTTCCAGCCTTTCAAAACATCATCAGAAGGCATTAATCCTTCAGGGCCTTCCCAAGCTCCGGTGAAAACATAGCTGACATGCTGACTTTGCGGAGAAGTACAAATAACTGTAGGTGATGATACAGTGAGCTCATGGGAGCGCTGACATTTTCCAAATGCCTGATTATAGAGATTGGAGAAAGGTGTCCCTATTTTCGTTCCCCAAACGGTTTTAACCTCATCATCCAACACGTCAATACGATTGACTTTACCATTGACCAGACCGTGAAATTCTAGTTTTACCTGACCTTCTTCCATGCCCTGAATCACACTCACTAACTTGGCCATTTTTTGTTTCCATACCGCTACGTAAGTGGTACTTTCCATCCAATCCCTTCTCTATTGCCTCTTTTATTCATTGCTGTCAGACTATTTATTTCTCCTACACCCTGATCTGAGATTTTTAAGGAACTGCCAAACCAGCTAAAAGGTGATAAAGCAGGCCATGACATTCTTAAAGTCCCGGCGCAAGCCGTCAATAAGAATGAGCATCCACTTATTGTGATAAAACGCATAACCCTCTTCTGTTTAGAACAGACATTAAATGCAAAAAATTTACCCATCACTGTTTTCTTACCGATAGGCACTGAGACATCACATCTGATTGTTAGTTTCAGAGAATTCTTAAAAAAACATTCAATTCGTAAATATACAAACCATTCATCAACAAAAACATCAAAATCATGTTTAAAAGATGTCATTTATCAAGTATTGCACATCTATTTATAAAATAAACTGTATGATTAAACGAGTATTATATATCCTTCATCTGCCGTCAATAGCTCAAACCTCACAGATTCCCTGTTATGGTTCATTGGTTAGATGAGATAACTCAGGAAAGAAATGATGGATACTCCTTATCAATATCATATTAATTTTCAACAGCTTTCTGACTCAACTGCATCAAGGAAAGTCCACATACTCTATACCTGAACATTATTTTCTATCTAAGGATGAGAATGGGAATATTAAAGTGACACTTTATATTGACAATGAAAAGCCAATAATGTCAAAATATTTTCTTGTTATAAAAAACAAATATATGAGAAGTTGGGTACACTCTATTCACACTTCATCAAAAAAGTAATGACCGAAGATAATGGCTAAATAGAAAGGTATATAAATAGCATAATTGATTCAACCATTTTCATGGCTTTGCATATTTGATCAAAGATTCATTTAATCGATGATTAATCGCTTGCTAAACATGACATTTTCTTGGCCCAAATAATCATATTCCATTTTTTCACACATACAAATTGTGGCATCATTCTCTTCTGGAACCATGATTAGAATACTGGGGCAACCTCTAGCCAATAATTTCTTTTCCAAGCGGGAGATCAATGCATTAGCTATTCCCCGGCCCCTGAATTCAGGATGCACCCCCAGATAATAAGCATGACCACGGTGTCCATCATAACCGCCCATAACTGTACCAACCACTTCTCCCGCAACTTCAGCAACCAGAAATAAACCAGCGTCATGAGTGAGTTTACGCTCAATATCTATTTCTGGATCATCACCAGAGTTAATCAAATCACAACGTTCCCAAAGTGTGATAACGGCTTCAAAGTCGTCTTGCCGAAATACCCGAATTTCCATAGTTAGTAGGCCTATTTAATAAGCAGTTGAATCAATGTTAATTATCACTGCTTTTATTTTGAAATCAATCTGAAAATGCGTTTATTGATACTAACAGGTATACTGCATATCATTATAAACTAGCCAAAATGAAAGCAGAAATGAATACACCTAATCTATATCAAGTTAAGAATTTTTTTCTCTCCTTACAAGATCACCTTTGCAAGCAGCTAGAACAACTTGATGGTCAATCAACCTTCATAGAAGATTGCTGGCAACGAGAAGAAGGCGGTGGTGGAAGAAGCCGAGTACTGACGGAAGGTAAAGTTTTTGAAAGAGCCGGTGTGAATTTTTCACATATTTCTGGCGCTTCAATGCCCACTTCTGCTACAGCTCATCGTCCTGAATTAGCAGGTCGCAGTTATCAGGCAATGGGCGTTTCTCTTGTCATCCATCCTCTTAATCCCTATGTCCCAACCAGCCATGCAAATGTGCGTTTCTTTATTGCTGAAAAAGAAGGGGAGTTTCCTGTATGGTGGTTTGGCGGTGGCTTTGATCTCACACCTTATTATGGTTTCGAAGAAGATGCTATTCATTGGCACACCGTTGCCAAAAATTTATGTCAACCGTTTGGCGATGATATTTATCCCAAATATAAAAAATGGTGTGATGATTACTTTTTTATTAAACACCGCAATGAACCACGTGGCATTGGTGGCTTGTTTTATGACGATCTAAATACGCCTGATTTTGATTCCTGCTTTAATTTCACGCAAGCTGTCGGAAATGGATTTTTATCCGCCTATTTACCAATTGTAGAGAGAAGAAAAGATATCACCTGGGGTGAGCGTGAAAGGCAATTCCAATTATATCGTCGTAGCCGCTATGTTGAATTCAATCTTGTTTGGGATAGAGGAACACTGTTTGGCCTGCAAAGCGGTGGAAGAACTGAATCTATATTAATGTCAATGCCCCCATTAGTACGTTGGGAATATAGCTATTCTCCAGAAGCTAACTCTCCTGAATCTGAATTATATACTTCATTTCTGATAAAAAAAGATTGGGTATAACAATTCAAAACAGGAATACAAGACAATTTCTTTATTCCTGTTTTTACTCCTTGTTTATAAAAAATTTAACCTAAAAAAGATGAGTTATTTATCATAATACTGATAAAAATATTTATTATTTTTCATTAGTAATACCCTGCTATAAAAAGTCAATGCTTACACTAATGACTCGACTATTAATTACAGCTAGTATTCAATCAGGGCCAGAAAAAAGAATACAACGTCTAACATAACAAAAAACAGGGTATTATTATGAGCAATAATCAAACCAATATATACAGCTTAATTCCTCCATTTGTTCTGGAATATATCTCTAATGATTGTGATACATATACTAATCAATATGTATTAAAGACATTAGGTCATGTTTATCAATTGATGAATGCGCCTGTTGAAGAAATTATCTCTCAAGAGGATAAGCAGGAAACTAAAAAAGAGGCGAATGATAAACTGCATCGCACTATCTACGATGCTAAAAATAAAGAGGATTTCCCAGGGGAAGAATTATCTCGTAGCGAAGGTATGCCAGAGAGTTCAGATGATTCAGTTAATGAATCTTATGAACATCTTGGTAAGACTCATGAATTCTATAAAAAAGTTTTCGGCCGCAATTCTCTTGATAATAAAGGAATCAAATTAGTTGCTACAGTACATTATGGAAAAAATTATCTGAATGCATTCTGGACCAGAAAACAAATGGTATTTGGTGATGGTGATGGAAAATACTTCAATCGTTTTACCTCTGCCATTGATATTATAGCTCACGAGTTAACCCATGGTGTCATCGAAAGCGAAGCTGGACTAGATTATATCTATCAGTCTGGTGCACTTAATGAATCCATCGCAGACGTATTTGGCATTATGGTAAAACAATATGTTAATAACCAAAAAGTCGATGAGTCCAATTGGCTATTAGGCCAAGGTTTACTAGGGCCAAAATTTAACCCAGAAAATAAATCCGATGTTAGCTTACGCTCCTTTATTAACCCCGGAAGTGCATTTTCTGGAGATAGGCAAGTTGGTCATATGGATTTATATGAAGACCTTCCCTTCATAATTGATAATGGAGGTGTTCACATACACTCAGGCATTCCTAACAGAGCATTTTATTTAGTGGCGATGGAGTTAGGAGGTTATGCCTGGGAAAAAGCAGGAAAGATTTGGTATGAAACGCTACTGGATAAACGTCTATCTTCAGATGCAGATTTCGAGGATTTTGCCAAACTGACGGTTGATAATGCTGAAAAATTATTCAATAAGAAAACGTCAAAGATTGTTAGTCATGGTTGGAAAAAAGTTGGTGTTCTACTTTCTGAAGAATAATGAAATTACTATACTCGATAAACTTCAAGTTGCAACCCGCAAGACGAGGCGAGACCTTATATTTCCCCGCTACGCGAGGAAATATAACACGCATCTTGAAGTTGGATTGGTATATACGCATTAAACTTCAAGTTACAATTTACAACACGATATGAAACCTGATTTTTCCCCGCTTCGCGGGGAGAAATCAAACGCATCTTGAAGTTAGATTGGTATATTAATAAAATACCAATTCATATTTTAATATGTAACATTAAGATAATCATAAAATAAATAATAAAGAGTTAAGGATAACCCTTTATCATATTTATAAATTAACATTTTAGAACCCAACAAAAACACTTTCCATTAGTAGAAAATGCCATCACTTAGATTAATAATTAATTAAAGTCCCTAGAGATAAAAATATGCATAGCACTTAAAAAGCGGGGGTATCATTATGCAAAATCATCAAGATAAATTAAATAAATCCGGTATCATCCCACCATCCTTATTGGAATACGTTGTTAAAATTTGCGGCCAAATCGACAAAGCGCACATATTAAAAACATTAGATCATGTTTACAATCTAATGAATAGCTCTGCTGAAATGGATATGCTAATTCATGGATATCAGCCAGGTTTTGACAATAAATTAAATAGGACCATTTACAATGCCGAATATAATGATCAATACCCGGGGGATAAATTAATTTTATGCGAGGGCATGGCTATGATTGATGATATTGCAGCCACTAAGGCTTATAATTATCTTGGTAAAACATATGAGTTTTATCAGAAAATTTTTAGCCGTAACTCAATTGATAACAAGGGTCTTAAATTAGTTGCTACTGTGCATTACCAAAAAAACTATATGAATGCATTTTGGGATAATAATCAAATGATCTTCGGTGATGGTTATGCCCCTTATTTTAACTGTTTTACTTCCTGCATTGATATTACTGCGCATGAATTAACTCATGGGGTAACTGAAAGTGAAGCAAATCTTGATTATGCCTATCAATCGGGTGCATTAAACGAATCGATCTCAGATGTATTTGGTATTATGGTAAAACAATATGCAAATAACCAAAAGGCTAATGAATCTGATTGGTTGATAGGTCAGGGAATATTTGGCCCTGCACTTAACCCAGACAACGATCCTAATGTTGCCTTGCGCTCATTTAAAAACCCTGGATCAGCAAACCCGAAAGATAATCAAGTTGGTCATATGGACCAATATCAGGATTTATCTGTCAGAGATGATAACGGGGGTGTCCACAAATATTCTGGTATTCCTAATAAAGCATTCTATTTATTGGCAACAGAGTTAGGAGGGTACTCTTGGGAACAAGCTGGAAATATTTTGGTATAATACATTATTGGACAAACGATTATCCCACAAAGCCAGTTTTAATGATTTTGCACAGCTAACCGTTGATAATGCTAACCATTTATTTGGCAAGGAAATTTCAGATATTGTGACTCATTCATGGAAACAAGTCGGAACTTTACTCTAAAAGTTGTAGTATCTCTCTAATTATTCAGGACCAGGGAAGGTCTTGATTACATTTATATATTTATCTTTAATTTAATTAATCATCTTATCCCTTCATGCCATATCATAAAAAGTCATATCATAAAAAATTTACATTTTTAGTAGTGACTAACATGGTTAGTTTAGCTACTATTCAGATTAGACAAAATATACACCACCACCACAACATACATATAAAATAGGGTATTATCATGATTGACAATAGAGCAAGAAAACAAAATATAATCCCTCCTTATTTATTAGAATATATTGCAAAAAACTGTGATGTTAATGATAAAAAGTATGTTTTGAAAACTTTGGAGCATGTTAATAAACTCATGAAGCAATCAACCAAAGAAGGCGCCTTAGACTCTGAAAATAATCTTTTATTATATAAAAATAGTAAAAACCCTAAATCAGAAGATAGTTATTAATTAAAAAAAACAGTCTTACCCTCTGATTTACATAATTTTTAAGATAATATTATAAAAACTAAATTTACAATAAACCCATTAATAAGTTTGACAGATTTTCAAAGCTAATTAATGTGAGCTTCGCTTAAGAAAGGAACTCAATGTCTAAGGCACGATCAAAGTTTTTATCAAAGAAAACACCAGAGTGAAGATGTCATTTTCAAAAAGCGCTTGCACCGACTTGCACCGACTTGCACCGATTAGCAGAGCAGAATCGGGGGGGGGGATTTCATGAAGCATGAAGACTATATTCAGCATGACGGTTTGAGTCTTGGAGAACTTGTACGAAAGGGCAAAATAACCCCGGAAGAACTGTTGGATGCCGCCATTACCCAGATGGAACGGATCCAGCCTACGATCAATGCCGTATGCTGGTCTGAACTCGACTTGGCGCGCGATCAGGCAAAGCAAATGCACCAAACCCTGCAATCGAACAAGGAAACACTCAAAGGTCAGTTCCTTGGCGTTCCAATGCTGCTGAAAGACCTCGGCATAACGGCAAAAGGATTTACCCTCACCAATGGATCACGCCTTTTTAAAGGCGATAAAAGCAGTCAAGATAATGAATTGGCCTTGCGTCTTCGCAAAGCTGGGTTTAATTTTTTCGGGCGATCTAAGACACCTGAATTTGGTGCGAACTGCACGACTGAAGCTCTTTTTTATGGAGAACCAACGCGCAATCCTTGGAATACCGCTCTTTCTTCAGGCGGATCTTCAGGCGGGGCGGCAGCAGCAGTCGCGGCCGGTATCTTGCCAGTCGCCCATGCTTCTGATGATGGCGGTTCCATCCGAATTCCCGCCTCATGCTGTGGTCTCTTCGGTCTTAAACCAACCCGAATGCGCAATCCAACAGGACCGATTGCAGGTGAAGGCTGGGGCAGTCTTGGCGTGGAACACGTCATTTCAAGGTCAGTACGTGACAGTGCAGCTGTTCTGGATGCGACACATGGTAGGGACATCGGGGCTCCCTACTGTGCACCTATTTTTACAGGTCGCTATCAGGATTTAAATAAGACAGAACTTCAGCCATTACGCATAGGTCTGGTGACGAAATCCCCTTCCGGATTACCCGTTCACACCGATTGCCTTGCAGCCGTTGAAGATGCTGCGAAATTGTGTGAAACATTGGGTCATCATATCATGCCGACAGAATTGCCTGATATTAATTATGCGGACTTTGGCCATGCCATGCGCCTGATCGTTGCGGCAAGCATTGCACAAGCCGTGCGGGCAGGTTGCGCCATGCATAATACGGCACCTAATCTTGACCTTCTGGAAATATCCATTTTCACTGCAATTGATTTTGCAAAAAAACATTCAGCTGTAGATTACACCGATGCTGTTGCACTGATACATCAAATTGGCCGCAAACTTGGATTTTTCATGCAAAATTATGATGTACTTCTAACCCCTACACTTACCTCTCCTCCCGTTGAAATCGGTCGCTATGCGGCAAATCGGGACTATGTGACTCATCGTTCCGATACACTGCAATTTACGGCATTCTTGCCATATTTTAACGCTAGCGGGCAACCCGCCATGTCAGTCCCCTTGTACTGGAACAGAGATAACTTACCTATTGGCGTACAATTTGCAGCCGATGCAGGGCGTGAAGATGTGTTATTCCGGCTAGCCTTTCAATTGGAGCAAGCAAAGCCATGGTTTGACAAGTTAAGTCCTTTGGCTTTTTAACAAAAGGACTAGCCGATGCAGACGGGCAAAAACTCGCGATCACAGACAGCACGATACAATGCATGCCTGAGATACTTTAGTTCCCTTTTTAAGCAAAGCTCAGATACCGTCTCAGTCATTAAGCTGCAAGCGGTATTTCTACGTTTAATGTGCCTGATTTCTCCCCGCTCCGCGGGGAGAAATCACACGCATCTTGAAGTTAGGCTGGTATATTCTGTTTTTATGATGGTTAAGCTATTCTTTAAATACAGAAAATAATAAAGGGCTAAGAATAGCCCTTTCATTTATATCAATATTTTTAAACAATTACCGCTTTTTCAGATGTTCCATTAAACGCTTACGTTTACGGAGCTGAGATGCTGTTAATGTATTTTTCTTATCCGCATAAGGGTTAGCCCCTTCTTTAAATTGGATGCGGATAGGTGTTCCCATCACCTTCAAAGAGCGGCGGAAATAATTCATCAAATAACGCTTATAGGAATCAGGTAAATCTGTGACCTGATTACCGTGGATAACCACAATAGGTGGGTTATATCCACCGGCATGGGCATATTTCATTTTCACCCTACGACCACGGATCATTGGCGGCTGGTGATCATCTTCTGCCATACGCATGATACGGGTCAATAAGGACGTGCTAACGCGACGGGTGGCACTTTCATAGGCTTCCAGAATTGATTCAAATAAATTCCCAACACCACTGCCATGCAGCGCAGAAATAAAGTGAATACGGGCAAAATCAACAAACCCCAAACGCAACTCAAGTATATCCTTAACGTGATCTTTATCTTCCTGACTCATGCCATCCCATTTATTGATGGCGATAACCAGGGAACGGCCACTGTTAAGGATAAAACCAAGTAGAGAGAGATCTTGATCAGAAATGCCTTCGCGGGCATCCACTACCAGCAATACAACATTGGCATCTTCAATCGCCTGGAGCGTTTTAATCACAGAGAATTTTTCAACCGTTTCAGTGACTTTTCCACGCTTACGCACACCCGCTGTATCAATCAAAATATATTCACGGCCATCACGCTCCATAGGAATATAAATGCTGTCACGGGTTGTACCTGGCATATCATAAACAACAACACGCTCTTCACCGAGGATACGGTTGGTTAATGTGGATTTACCCACATTGGGGCGGCCAACAATCGCAAGTTTCAAAGGCAATGTTGTAGGATCAAATGCCTCCTCCTCTTTTTCCTGTTCAACAGAAGCATCCAATTCGGCTTGCTCCATTTCGGCCCAATAAGCCGCGTTAGCTTCTTCCTCAGTTAACTCAACTTGTTCCGTTTCTTCTTTATCAGAATATGGCAACAACACACGTTCAATCAGTTGGGTCACCCCACGACCATGGGAAGCCGCGATGGAATAAACATCCCCTAAACCGAGTGAATAAAACTCAGCTATCGAGGTATCAATATCGATACCATCGGTTTTATTCGCCACCAGAAAGGTTGCTTTTTCACGGCTACGCAAATGCTTGGCAATCGCATGGTCAGCAGGCATCAATCCCGATCTGGCGTCAACCATAAACAGAACAATGTCTGCCTCTTCTATGGCCATCAGAGATTGCGTAGCCATATGCGTTTCTACGCCTTCTTCTGTACCATCGATACCACCCGTATCAATGATGATGAATTCCTGCCCTTCAACCTCTGCCCGTCCATACTTACGATCACGGGTTAAGCCAGGGAAATCCGCTACCAGCGCATCTCTGGTTCGGGTTAATCGGTTAAATAAGGTGGATTTTCCAACATTGGGGCGCCCAACCAGCGCAACGACAGGTATCATTTTCTTGATGCCTCATGACTAGATTTAAATCGATATCCTGCAGAAAGCAACTTTCACCACTGCAAGATACAAGATACTAAAAAGACGAAACGGCCCCTGTTTATTGTCCAGGAGCCGTATAATTCCGTGTTATTTAAAACACGTTCAAAGTTAACGGGTATACAGATAAACTGTCCCATCCTTCGCTTGTAACATCAGTTTATCGCTGGCAACTACCGGACGACTCAACAGACCAGAACTATCAACCTTATTCTGCGCTACAAATTTGCCATCAGCCATATTCAACCAATGCAAGTAACCTTCAGCATCACCAACAACCAGATAACCATTGTACATTTCTGGGGCTGTCAGGTTACGGTGCAAGAGATCATTTTGCGACCATAATGTCACACCATCACTCTTGCGCAAGGACAAAATATGATCATCTTGATCAACAATGAAAATGTTGCTGTCAGTGACCACCATATCATGCACTGAGCCAAGATCACGTTTCCAGATGATCTGGCCTGAACGCATATCCATTGCCACCAAATTGCCGTTATAAGCAATCGCGTAAATAACATTGTCAGAAATAACCGGGGTCATATCGACATCATTCAGGCGATCTATTTCGGTAGAACCTGTGACTTGAGAAATACGTTGTTGCCAAATCAGTTGCCCTTCAGACAACAACACCGCACTAATACGGCCATTGTCACCACCGACAATAGCTGCACCATAAGCTACGGCAGGAGCGGATTCACCACGAACGGATAACGAAGGTGTATCCAGGTTAACTGACCAGGCAATATGACCATCCGTTTCGTTTAATGCCTGCAACATACCATTACCGGTATGGATCAAGACAAAACCATCACTCACTACCGGACGGGATAACGCCTCGCCAGCGACCGTTGACTCCCATTCAACCTTACCATTCGTTGTATCCAGTGCGATGACTTTTGCTTTTTCTGTTCCGACATACAGGCGATTACCGGATACAGTCAAACCACCAGAAAGCATCGCTGGCAAACGGGATGACAATAAACCTGCTTTTTCTGACAGATCCGTTGCCCATATCTCTTTGCCGCTGTCTATATCAAATGCTTTAACAACACCATTACGGTCAGCAAAATAAGCTGTTGAACCCTGCCAGGTTGGTGATAAATGAGAGTAATACTCTCCCGTACCACTCCCAACGGACTTATCCCAAACGATGCGAGGTTTGAATTGATTTTCAACCTTCGGTAACGGTGACATTGTTACCGTATCCTGCTCACTTGAACAACCTGCCAGCAGAACAGAAGCAACCAGCCCAACCAAGAGTGTTTTTCGCAGCTGCATTATGAAGTTGGCTCCCTTAGTTGGATAAATTATTAAGTTTGATTTTCATAAAATCCTTAATTACCTGCGGGCCATCAAGTCCAAGCCCTGTGGAATAGGCTGCACGTGCGCCAGCAATATCCCCTTTTTTAGCCAGGATATCCCCACGAATATCCTCAACCATAACTTGCCAGCCTTTGCCTTTGACCAAATCCAGCGTTTTCAATGCAACATCTGTTTTGTCTTCTGCCAATTGAATCCGAGCCAGACGAAGGTTAGACAATGCTTGCATATTCCCATCTTTGGCTTTACCGGATGCCGCTAGCAAATTTTTCTCTGCCTGAGCCAGATCATTCTGAGCAATAGCCTGTTTTGCCAGTTCCAGATCAGCCATAACACCGTAAACATTGTTCGTCTCATCAGCGAACTTTTCTACGGCAACAACATTTTCTTTCGACCCCGACGCCAGTGATTTGTTCAACTCTTCAAATACTACTGCCGTATTATGTAATTGGTTGGTTTGATGAGTCTGCCAGTAACGCCAACCCAACAAAGCACCAATGCCCAGCACCAGACCAATAGCAAGGTATTTACCATTGGTAGAGAAAAAACGCTTCATTGCGTCAACTTGTTCAGTTTCTGTGGAATAGACTTGCATTAGAGTTTATCTCCTTAGCCTAACAGTTCGCTCAGACGCACTGTGATCGCTTGTTGTGACAAGGTTTCTTGTTCGCCGTTGCGTAAATCTTTCACTGTAATATTGCCTGCCTGAATTTCATCTTCTCCCAGAATCAAGGCAACTTTGGCACCATGTTTACTCGCACGTGTCAACTGTTTCTTAAAGTTACCGCCGCCATGATTGGTCATCAGACGTAATTCTGGCAGTTGATCACGAATTTTTTCGGCCAATATCAATGCCGCTTGCTGGCTACCTTCACCAAAGGAAGAAAAATAAACATCAGCAACGGCCAAATCAGCAACAAAGTCAGGATTGACCTCTTGCACCAACAGGACCATACGCTCCATGCCCATGGCAAAACCAACCGCTGGTGTTGCCTTACCCCCCAATTGTTCAACCAAACCATCGTAGCGACCACCAGCACAGACGGTTCCTTGCGCACCCAACGCGGATGTCACCCACTCAAAAACTGTACGGTTATAATAATCAAGGCCGCGAACCAGACGCTGGTTGATGCGGTATTTGATCCCGGCGCTGTCAAGTAGCTGACACAGTCCATCAAAGTGCTGTTTTGATTCGCTATCAAGATAATCAAACAGCGCCGGTGCATCATTCAGAAGTTGCTGAATTTCAGGGTTCTTAGAGTCCAATACACGCAGGGGATTGGTATACATGCGGCGTTGACAATCCTCGTCCAATTTCTCTTTATGTTGTTCAAGGAATGCCACCAGCGCCTCACGATAATTGGCACGGGCTTCTAATGAGCCTATTGAGTTCAATTCAAGTGTAACGTGATCAGCAATGCCAAGCTCGCGCCACCAACGTGCTGTCATTAAAATAAGTTCAGCATCAATATCTGGCCCTTGTAAGCCAAACACTTCAGCGCCTAATTGATGGAATTGACGGTAACGGCCTTTTTGTGGACGTTCATAACGGAACATAGGTCCGATATACCATAAGCGCTGTTCCTGATTGTACAGCAGACCATGCTGAATACCGGCACGAACACATCCTGCGGTATTTTCTGGGCGCAGGGTCAAGCTTTCACCATTGCGATCGTCAAAGGTATACATCTCTTTTTCGACAACATCAGTGACTTCCCCAATTGCACGTTTGAATAACGGGGTCTGCTCTACAATCGGTGTCCGAATTTCGCTAAAACCGTAACCTGACAGCACACGCTTTACCGTAGATTCAACTCGTTGCCAGATGGCTGTTTCAGCAGGAAGGCAGTCGTTCATGCCACGAATAGCTGGGATATTTTTTGCCACGTTTTATCTCTTATTAATATTTATACAATGCCACCGATTATAAAAGCGAATACTTGCAAGGTTCAATCTGCAAGCAAATCTATATGCTTATATCCCCAATAACTTACTCATCAAGCTGATTGATGCTGATTCGGTTTTTAGCATCAAGAATAGCTGCCTTCGCCCGAATTTTCGCCTCAAGTTGATCAATCAAATTGTTATTGTCAAAACGCTCTTTTTGACGAATACCATCTTCATAAAAGCCGCTTTTTGTTTTAGCACCCGTTACGCCAAGCGTTGAAACCTCTGCTTCCCCAGGACCATTCACGACACACCCAATGATGGAAACATCCATCGGGGTGATTAAGTCTTCAAGACGCTGCTCAAGCGCGTTAACCGTACCGATAACGTCAAATTCCTGGCGCGAACAAGTTGGACAGGCAATGAAATTAATGCCCCGTGAACGGATCCGCAATGCTTTCAGAATATCAAAACCGACTTTAACTTCTTCCACTGGATCTGCGGCCAACGAAATACGTAACGTATCGCCAATTCCTTCTGACAACAAAATGCCAAGGCCAATCGAAGATTTCACCGCACCAGCACGGGCTCCGCCTGCTTCCGTAATTCCCAAATGCAGCGGTTGATCAATTTGTTGCGCCAGTAAACGGTATGCACCAACCGCCAGAAAAACGTCAGAGGCCTTGACGCTGACCTTAAATTGGTCGAAGTTTAGGCGATCAAGAATATCCACATGACGCATTGCTGATTCAACTAACGCTTCTGGTGTGGGTTCACCATATTTTTCCTGTAGATCTTTTTCCAGTGATCCACCATTAACCCCAATGCGAATCGGAATGTTGTTGTGGCGGGCACAATCCACAACTTGACGAATACGCTCTTCGTTACCAATATTGCCAGGATTGATGCGCAGACAGTCAACACCATATTCTGCAACTTTCAATGCAATGCGGTAATCGAAATGAATATCGGCAACAAGAGGGACATTGACTTGTTGTTTGATGGACTTGAATGCTTCGGCTGCATCCATTGTTGGAACAGACACCCGAACGATATCAACACCCACACGCTCTAACGCTTTAATTTGGTT
>NZ_JBBMXF010000007.1:515000-1146418 GCF_037996785.1 Xenorhabdus thailandensis | reverse complement strand
TTTACGCTCCATATAGAGATGCTTTATTAAGATTTTATCTCCAAAATCTTCTAACTTTTCGGGTATCTCTTTTTGCAATTCTACCATTAACTCAGGACTAATATGGCGTTTATCAATCACAAAGTTTTCGAATTCCTGAGTATCTGCCATTCTTCCAACACGATCATGCTCTTTTACCAGTCGATAGCACTCCTGAACACGTTCTTGAGAAACCTCTTTCTGTGGTGCAAATTTGTCTTTAATCACTTTAAATACACGATCAAATGACGGGAAAGTGAAAACTAGCATGACCATGCCCTTCACACCTGGTGCAATTGTAAACTGTTCCTGAGTGGCATTAAGGAATGTCAAGTATTCACGGTAGTATTCTGTTTTACCGTGTTTCTGACAGCCTATCGCCATGTATAGCTCTGCCGTGGATTTCGTAGGAAGAATTTCACGCAACCACTCAACTAACGCTGCGGGTAAGGGCGCGTAAACCATAAAATAGGAACGGGCAAAACCAAAAACAATGCTGGCATCATCGTAATTGGTCAGGCAGGTATCGACAAAAATTCCCCCGATTCATTGTGATGAATCGGTAACAAAAAGGGATACACAATCGCCCCCATTCTAATTTTTCCTACTAACCAGGCTGCCTTATTACGGTAAAATAGTTCATTAGCAATTTGGAATGTGGAGTGTAATAAATCACATTGGGAGAATGTATTCTGTAAATATTGCGTGATATAACCAATATCTCGATCTAAATCCTCCCATTTAAGGCGTAATGGCAAATCATTTAAAATGGTTCGCAGCATTGATGCAGATCCCCATCAGGGAAAAAATCCCGTGATAATGGGCGAGAAATATGGCGAAAACGGGAAGAAGGTTGAGAAGAAAAGATATAGAGGTTTTCTGGTTTCAAGTTACGATGTTTGAAAAATCGACAGTAAACTGAATTAAAAAAACTTTCTGCAATTTCAAAACGCGGATAATCAGGCAGTAAACAGGTATAAACCGCTTTAACTTCGGCAATGTAATCTTCATCATATTGTAACGGAGTGTGAATGCGTTTCAATTGCTCCACCACCAATCCAACATGATGATCATACAAGTTAATCCGCTTTTTCATCGCCTGTTGTACAGCCGGCCAGTCAGCCTGTTCAAAACGTTGCTGCGCCCCAGAAGTGACTTCCAGAAACCGACCATATTGCGCATCAAATCCCTGTAAAATGGTTTGTGCAATTAAATGTGCGAGATCTATTTCCATATTTAGCCACCTCTACCCGACACGTAAAGGGGTATCCCTTTATTGGAATTCCCCCACAATTTACTACCTCAATCAGGATAATGAACTTAGAATTGCTGTTCTTCAGTTGATCCGGTTAATGCAGTAACAGAAGAACCCTCTCCCTGAATAATCGTGGTCACCTTATCAAAATATCCCGTACCCACTTCCTGCTGATGTGAGGAGAATGTATAACCACGGTCAAGGGCAGCAAATTCTTGTTCCTGAACTTTTTCAACATAATGTTTCATTCCTTCACCACGTGCGTAATCGTAGGCCAAATCAAACATGTTGAACCACATGCTATGTATGCCCGCGAGTGTGATGAACTGGAATTTATATCCCATCGCAAATAACTGATCCTGGAAACTGGAGATCGTTTTATCATCCAGATGCTTTTTCCAGTTGAAAGAAGGCGAACAGTTATAAGCTAACAACTTGCCAGGATATTTAGCATGGATGGCTTCAGCAAAACAACGAGCCGCTTCAATATCCGGTGTCGAGGTTTCGCACCAGACAACATCTGCGTAAGGCGCATAAGCCAATCCACGACTGATAGCTTGTTCAATACCAGCACGGGTGCAATAGAAACCTTCACAGGTTCGTTTGCCAGTAATGAACGTTTTGTCATAAGGATCACAATCTGAAGTCAGTAAATCTGCTGCATCTGCGTCAGTGCGAGCGATTAGCAAGGTGGGTACACCAGAGACATCAGCCGCTAATCGTGCAGCGACCAACTTCTGAATAGCCTCTTGAGTCGGAACCAAGACTTTCCCACCCATGTGTCCACATTTTTTCACTGCCGCCAGTTGATCTTCAAAATGCACTGCCGCGGCACCAGCCTCGATCATCGCTTTCATCAGTTCAAATGCGTTCAATACCCCACCAAACCCCGCTTCTGCATCAGCGACAATCGGCAGGAAATAGTCAATATACTCTTGACTATCTGGCTCGATACCACTTGACCATTGGATCTGATCTGCACGACGGAAGCTATTATTAATACGTTTGATTACATTAGGAACAGAATCAACAGGATACAATGATTGATCAGGATACATGCTCGCTGCGGTGTTCGCATCTGCCGCCACTTGCCAGCCGGAAAGATAAACCGCCTCAATACCTGCTTTAGCTTGTTGAAGTGCCTGGCCGCCTGTCAGCGCCCCAAGCGCATTCACATAGCCTTTTTTTGCTTTACCATTCAACAAGTTCCATAATTTTTTCGCCCCCATTTGCGCTAAAGTATGTTCAGGATTAATCGAACCACGCAATTTGACGACGTCTTCAGCACTATATGGTCGAGTGACACCTTTCCAACGCGGTTGTTGCCACTCTTGTTCCAACTGAGCGATTTGTTGTTTCCGGGATATGGTCATGATGTTCTACTTCCTATTTTTAATTAATCGGATATTTTTGCCATTATTGTCTTTAAGCTAGTCTAATAACTGATAACCAGGTAATGTTAGGAAATCAATTAAGTTGTCCTGAGTGGTAATTCTTTCCATTAAATCAGAAGCTTCCATAAACCGTCCTTGATTAAAACGCCGCTCCCCAACTTCCTGTTTAATAACATCGAGTTCTTCTTTTAACATTTCTCTGAACAGTTCCTTTGTCACTTTTTTACCGTTAGAGAGTGATTTTTCATGGCGGATCCATTGCCAAATCGAAGTTCGGGAAATCTCTGCTGTAGCAGCATCTTCCATTAAACCGTAAATCGGTACACAGCCATTCCCCGAAATCCAGGCTTCTATGTACTGAACGGCAACTCGAATATTTGCGCGCATTCCCTCTTCTGTTCTTTCTCCCAAACAAGGCGCAAGTAATTGTTCAGCCGTAATCGCCTCATCTTCTTCACGTAAAACGGTTAATTGGTTGTGACGTTCTCCCAGCTTTGCGTCAAAAACCTCCATGACAATATCTGCAAGCCCTGGATGCGCCACCCATGTACCATCATGGCCGTTATTGGCTTCCAGTGCTTTATCCGCTCTGACTTTGTGCAAAACTTGCTGATTTTGCGCAGGATCTTTACTAGGAATAAATGCCGACATCCCGCCCATTGCAAATGCGCCACGTTTATGACAGGTTTTAATCAGCAAGCGAGAGTAAGCACTCAAGAAAGGTTGTGTCATCGTCACGGATTGACGATCCGGCAAAACGCGGTCAGCATGATTTTTCAGTGTCTTGATATAACTGAAAATATAATCCCAGCGCCCACAATTTAGGCCAACGATGTGATGACGTAAGTGATACAAAATTTCATCCATCTGGAATACGGCTGGCAAGGTTTCAATCAAAACCGTTGCCTTAATCGTACCTATTGGCAAATTGAAACGTGATTCTGTAAAACTGAAAACATCACTCCACCATTGTGCTTCATGGTAGCTCTGTATTTTAGGTAGATAAAAATAAGGACCACTGCCTTTTTGCAGTAATTTCTTATGATTCAAGTAGAAATAGAGAGCAAAATCAAACAACCCGCCAGAAATCGGTTCGTTCTTGTAGAGGATATGTTTTTCTGATAGATGTAATCCCCTAACCCGGGCAATCAATACTGCAGGATCTGCTTTCAACTCATAACGCTTACCCTGCTCATTGGTATATGAGATAGTCCCATTGACAGCATCCCTTAAGTTAATCTGTCCATTGATAACCTTATCCCATTCAGGTGCTAATGAATCCTCAAAATCGGCCATAAATACTTTTACATTGGCATTTAAGGCATTGATGACCATCTTGCGCTCTACAGGACCGGTTATTTCAACTCGACGATCTTTGAGATCATCGGGTATTCCCTGAATTTTCCAATTCCCATTTCTAATGGAAGCTGTTTCCGAAATAAAGTCAGGTAATGAACCATTATCTATCTTTTCCTGCCAACGTACACGTTCATTCAATAATTTTGTACGTCTGTCAGAAAATTCGATAATTAATTCTTCTAAAAAGCGAATAGATTCAGGTGATAACACCTGTTTCTCCGCCTCTCCAAAAGGTTTAATAAAGGTTAATTTTGTTGCTAATGCCTGCTGCATAATTTCCCCACTTCTCACATTTAAGCACTCATCTGCTTAAGAATAATCAATTAAAAAAATAAATCAAAAACAGTTTCCATTATTTTTAATAATTAAAATTAATTAAATATAATCAATAAATTAAGACAAGTTAAAGATAAAAAAAGTAAGGAAATAAATTCCGAAAAATTCCACTCAACAATGTTAAGTTTTTGTTATGCATGAAAAATCACGGTTGATGATTGAACGACAGCAACGGAAGGAAAATTAACAAAATGAGAAGTGTCTCGCTTCAGCAACCCCTCATTTTTATTTAAAATTTAAATTGGGTTTAATCTAAGGTAGGGTTCATAAAAGCAAGATCGTATGGCGTAATTTGGTAGACATAGTAATTCAACCAATTTAAAAATAGTAAATGGCCGTGACTACGCCAAGATGCAACAGGTTTATTTGCAGGATCGTTATCCGGGAAGTAATTGACCGGCAACTTTGGTTCCAAACCTGCATTACGATCACGCCAATATTCCGCAGCTAATGTCCCTACATCATATTCAGGATGCCCTGTTACAAATACTAATCTCTTATCTTTACTGGCAAATAAATAGGCTCCAGCCTCTTCTGAACGGGCTAAAATATCTAAATCCGTATGTTCACGAATAAGAGATTCAGGAAAATCAGCAAAACGCGAGTGAGGAGCAAAAAATGTTTCGTCAAATCCACGGGTTAACAATGCCAGAGGATTTAAAGTTGAATGAGAATAAACACCAGAGAGTTTAGTTTTTCGGGTATGCTTGGGAAGTTGATAAAGAACTTTTAATGCAGCTTGAACCGCCCAACAAACAAAAAGTGTCGAAGTAACATGTTCTTTTGCCCAAGTCACTATTTTTTCAACTTCACTCCAATACACCACATCTTCAAATTCAATAAGTCCTAACGGGGCGCCTGTGACAATCAATCCATCAAAATTTTGATCTTTTATTGAATCAAAATCACAATAAAAAGTATCCAGGTGTTCAGCAGGGGTATTCTTACATTGACGACTATCAATGCGCAGCAATTGAATATCGATTTGAAGCGGTGTGTTAGACAATAAGCGAATAAACTGGTTTTCTGTTTCTATCTTCTTTGGCATTAAGTTGAGCAGCAATACCTTCAATGGACGAATATTCTGAATATTGGCCCGTGTTGACGTCATAACAAAGATGTTTTCATTGCGAAGAGCATTCACCGCAGGTAATTCATCTGGTACACGAATTGGCATTGCTTAAAACCTCGACTATTTAGTTTTTACCTTTAGACTTCTAGATAGCCAAATTTACCCCAAACGGAAGGAAAATGTCGAGTTATTGTACTCAAATTGAAATTATTTCATTTTATTATATGGAAAATAGTTATCAGAATAAGGGAGAAAAGTTAAGGTGATATTAGTCATAATACGATGTAACCAATATCAACCTTTCATTAATAAAATTAAAGATAGGCAGAGTTCATAACTTGGAGGTTCAAACAATCTTTAAACGCCTGATAACTCTGTTTGCTTAGCTGCTCAGGGTAGCTTAAGACAAACGGCCCTGATGACTTCTCTGCTCATGTAAAGGAAAAGCTGTGTTATAGAGTTCATTGATGAGGTCAAAATTGATTTTTCCAAACACCCAAACGCAAAAAAGCCATCCGATGACGGATGGCTTCTCTGGCTAATTGATGTCTGGCAGTGCCCTACTCTCACATGGGGAGACCCCACACTACCATCGGCGCTACGGCGTTTCACTGCTGAGTTCGGCATGGGGTCAGGTGGGACCACCGCGCTATTGCCGCCAGACAAATCCTGTTTTCAATCCCGAACAAGCTGCTTTTCTACGCTGAAACCCGTCTCTCTTTCCACTCCCGAAAACCCCTTCGGTGTTGTCAGGTTAAGCCGCACGGTTCATTAGTACCGGTTAGCTCAACGTCTCGCAACGCTTACACACCCGGCCTATCCACGTCCTCGTCTCGAACGTCCCTTCAGTACCCTCTAGGGGTAAGGGAAGACTCATCTTAAGGCAAGTTTCCCGCTTAGATGCTTTCAGCGGTTATCTCTTCCGCACTTAGCTACCGGGCAGTGCCATTGGCATGACAACCCGAACACCAGTGGTGCGTCCACTCCGGTCCTCTCGTACTAGGAGCAGCCCCTTGCAATCTTCCAACGCCCACGGCAGATAGGGACCGAACTGTCTCACGACGTTCTAAACCCAGCTCGCGTACCACTTTAAATGGCGAACAGCCATACCCTTGGGACCTACTTCAGCCCCAGGATGTGATGAGCCGACATCGAGGTGCCAAACACCGCCGTCGATATGAACTCTTGGGCGGTATCAGCCTGTTATCCCCGGAGTACCTTTTATCCGTTGAGCGATGGCCCTTCCATGCAGAACCACCGGATCACTAAGACCTACTTTCGTACCTGCTCGAGCCGTCACTCTCGCAGTCAAGCTAGCTTATGCCTTTGCACTAACCTCACGATGTCCGACCGTGATTAGCTAACCTTCGTGCTCCTCCGTTACACTTTGGGAGGAGACCGCCCCAGTCAAACTACCCACCAGACACTGTCCGCAACCCGGATAACGGGCCGGCGTTAGAACATCAAACATTCAAGGGTGGTATTTCAAGGATGGCTCCATGCAGACTGGCGTCCACACTTCCAAGCCTCCCACCTATCCTACACATCAAGGCTCCATGTTCAGTGTCAAGCTATAGTAAAGGTTCACGGGGTCTTTCCGTCTTGCCGCGGGTACACTGCATCTTCACAGCGAGTTCAATTTCACTGAGTCTCGGGTGGAGACAGCCTGGCCATCATTACGCCATTCGTGCAGGTCGGAACTTACCCGACAAGGAATTTCGCTACCTTAGGACCGTTATAGTTACGGCCGCCGTTTACTGGGGCTTCGATCAAGAGCTTCTCGCCGAGGCGATAACCCCATCAATTAACCTTCCAGCACCGGGCAGGCGTCACACCGTATACGTCCACTTTCGTGTTTGCACAGTGCTGTGTTTTTATTAAACAGTTGCAGCCAGCTGGTATCTGCGACTGGCCTCGGCTCCGGACGCACGTTCCTTCACCTAACGCCAGCGTGCCTTCTCCCGAAGTTACGGCACCATTTTGCCTAGTTCCTTCACCCGAGTTCTCTCAAGCGCCTGAGTATTCTCTACCTGACCACCTGTGTCGGTTTGGGGTACGATGGACCCGAATCTGGAGCTTAGGGGCTTTTCCTGGAAGCGGGGCATCAGCAACTTCAGCACCGTGGTGCCTCGTCATCGTGCCTCAGTGTCATGGCCAACCGGATTTGCCAAGTTAGCCCACCTACACACTTAAACCGGGACGACCGTCGCCCGGCTTGCCTAGCCTTCTCCGTCCCCCCATCGCAATTCGGGCCCGTACAGGAATATTAACCTGTTTCCCATCGACTACGCTTTTCAGCCTCGCCTTAGGGGTCGACTCACCCTGCCCCGATTAACGTTGGACAGGAACCCTTGGTCTTCCGGCGAGCGGGTTTTTCACCCGCTTTATCGTTACTTATGTCAGCATTCGCACTTCTGATACCTCCAGCCCACCTCACAGTGGACCTTCAACGGCTTACAGAACGCTCCCCTACCCAGCAACACTTAGTGTCGCTGCCGCAGCTTCGGTGCATGGTTTAGCCCCGTTACATCTTCCGCGCAGGCCGACTCGACCAGTGAGCTATTACGCTTTCTTTAAATGATGGCTGCTTCTAAGCCAACATCCTGGCTGTCTGAGCCTTCCCACTTCGTTTCCCACTTAACCATGACTTGGGGACCTTAGCTGGCGGTCTGGGTTGTTTCCCTCTTCACGACGGACGTTAGCACCCGCCGTGTGTCTCCCGTGATAACATTCTTCGGTATTCGCAGTTTGCATCGGGTTGGTAAGTCGGGATGACCCCCTAGCCGAAACAGTGCTCTACCCCCGAAGATGAGTTCACGAGGCGCTACCTAAATAGCTTTCGGGGAGAACCAGCTATCTCCCGGTTTGATTGGCCTTTCACCCCCAGCCACAAGTCATCCGCTAATTTTTCAACATTAGTCGGTTCGGTCCTCCAGTTAGTGTTACCCAACCTTCAACCTGCCCATGGCTAGATCACCGGGTTTCGGGTCTATACCCTGCAACTTAACGCCCAGTTAAGACTCGGTTTCCCTGCGGCTCCCCTATGCGGTTAACCTTGCTACAGAATATAAGTCGCTGACCCATTATACAAAAGGTACGCAGTCACCCTGATAAATCAAGGCTCCCACTGCTTGTACGTACACGGTTTCAGGTTCTTTTTCACTCCCCTCGCCGGGGTTCTTTTCGCCTTTCCCTCACGGTACTGGTTCACTATCGGTCAGTCAGGAGTATTTAGCCTTGGAGGATGGTCCCCCCACATTCAGACAGGATAACACGTGTCCCGCCCTACTCATCGAACCCACAGCCTGTGTCTCTTCGTGTACGGGACTATCACCCTTTACTGTGCGCCTTTCCAGGCGCTTCCACTGACACACACACTGATGCTGGTTCTGGGCTCCTCCCCGTTCGCTCGCCGCTACTGGGGGAATCTCGGTTGATTTCTTTTCCTCGGGGTACTGAGATGTTTCAGTTCCCCCGGTTCGCCTCATTAACCTATGGATTCAGTTAATGATGGTGCAACGGATTGCACCGGGTTTCCCCATTCGGACATCGCCGGCTGATAGCGCTTCATATCAGCTCACCGGCGCTTTTCGCAGATTAGCACGTCCTTCATCGCCTCTGACTGCCTAGGCATCCACCGTGTACGCTTAGTCGCTTAACCTCACAACCCGAAGAAGTCTTCCGGTCGGAGTGTTGAGAGTTTCACCAATGTTATCATTCCATAACATTGACGGTTTCAAATTTTCAGCTTGTTCCAGATTGTTAAAGAGCAATGATTTCACAACACACCGCGTTTGATGCGTTCTGAAATCATTAAAGTCAAGAAGAGTCATGGTGGAGCTAAGCGGGATCGAACCGCTGACCTCCTGCGTGCAAGGCAGGCGCTCTCCCAGCTGAGCTATAGCCCCATGTCACCGGACAGAAAAATTGGTAGGCCTGAGTGGACTTGAACCACCGACCTCACCCTTATCAGGGGTGCGCTCTAACCACCTGAGCTACAAGCCTATTTCGTTTCCGTCTCTTCTTTTATCAGACAATCTGTGTGGGCACTGCACAATCACTATCGTTTGGGTAAGGAGGTGATCCAACCGCAGGTTCCCCTACGGTTACCTTGTTACGACTTCACCCCAGTCATGAATCACAAAGTGGCAAGCGCCCTCCAAAAGGTTAAGCTACCTGCTTCTTTTGCAACCCACTCCCATGGTGTGACGGGCGGTGTGTACAAGGCCCGGGAACGTATTCACCGCAGCATGCTGATCTGCGATTACTAGCGATTCCGACTTCATGGAGTCGAGTTGCAGACTCCAATCCGGACTACGACAGACTTTATGAGGTCCGCTTGCTCTCGCGAGGTCGCTTCTCTTTGTATCTGCCATTGTAGCACGTGTGTAGCCCTACTCGTAAGGGCCATGATGACTTGACGTCATCCCCACCTTCCTCCGGTTTATCACCGGCAGTCTCCCTTGAGTTCCCACCCGAAGTGCTGGCAACAAAGGATAAGGGTTGCGCTCGTTGCGGGACTTAACCCAACATTTCACAACACGAGCTGACGACAGCCATGCAGCACCTGTCTCACGGTGCCCGAAGGCACTTCCGCATCTCTGCAGAATTCCGTGGATGTCAAGAGTAGGTAAGGTTCTTCGCGTTGCATCGAATTAAACCACATGCTCCACCGCTTGTGCGGGCCCCCGTCAATTCATTTGAGTTTTAATCTTGCGACCGTACTCCCCAGGCGGTCGATTTAACGCGTTAGCTCCGGAAGCCACAGCTCAAGGCCACAACCTCCAAATCGACATCGTTTACAGCGTGGACTACCAGGGTATCTAATCCTGTTTGCTCCCCACGCTTTCGCACCTGAGCGTCAGTCTTCGTCCAGGGGGCCGCCTTCGCCACCGGTATTCCTCCACATCTCTACGCATTTCACCGCTACACGTGGAATTCTACCCCCTCTACGAGACTCTAGCCAACCAGTCTTAGATGCCATTCCCAGGTTAAGCCCGGGGATTTCACATCTAACTTAATTGGCCGCCTGCGTGCGCTTTACGCCCAGTAATTCCGATTAACGCTTGCACCCTCCGTATTACCGCGGCTGCTGGCACGGAGTTAGCCGGTGCTTCTTCTGTGGGTAACGTCAATCACAGGGTGTATTCGACCCTTGTGCCTTCCTCCCCACTGAAAGTACTTTACAACCCGAAGGCCTTCTTCATACACGCGGCATGGCTGCATCAGGCTTGCGCCCATTGTGCAATATTCCCCACTGCTGCCTCCCGTAGGAGTCTGGGCCGTGTCTCAGTCCCAGTGTGGCTGGCCATCCTCTCAGACCAGCTAGGGATCGTCGCCTAGGTGGGCCATTACCCCACCTACTCAGCTAATCCCATCTGGGTTCATCCGAAGGCGTGAGGCCCGAAGGTCCCCCACTTTGCTCCTTAGAGATTATGCGGTATTAGCCACCGTTTCCAGTGGTTATTCCCCGCCCTCGGGCAGATCCCCAGACATTACTCACCCGTCCGCCGCTCGCCGGCAGGAAAGCACGCTTCCCCCCGCTGCCGCTCGACTTGCATGTGTTAGGCCTGCCGCCAGCGTTCAATCTGAGCCATGATCAAACTCTTCAATTAAAAGTTTGATGCTCAAAGAATTTCACTGTTAGTTCATAATGAATTAACTGCTTAGTCACTCTTTAAGACTTTAATCTTTTTTGCCTTGCGGCAATTCGATAGTCTCTTGCGAGTGCCCACACAGATTGTCTGATTAACTTGTTAAAGAGCGTTGGCAACCGGAAGCGTCTTCCGGGTTGCGAGGCTGCGTATCTTACGCTTTCCCCTTACCGTGTCAAGCCTTATTTTTCGCGGCTTTTCACGTTGTCATCCCGACCGGTTTGTGTGTTTGTCGTGACAACGGAAGCGCATTATAGGGAGCCTTCTAATTTAGGCAAGTCTTTTTTGTGATTTTTTATTTAAACGTTCACAATTTAGCCCAAAAGGTCATTTTTGCCTATTTTTTATTACATTTGGTAAATCTGACAAGCTATTAACGACCAAATCCGCAGTTTGTTCTGCTTCTTCTGTTATCGGTTTTCCTGTACGAACAAGAACTCTGGTTCCAACTTTTGCTGCCTTAGCTGCCAACATATCTTCTATTTTATCCCCTACCATATAAGAAGAGGACATATCGATATGTAATGTTTTCTGCGCATCTAACAACATACCTGGTTGTGGTTTACGACAGTCGCAGTGCTTCTTATATCCTTCATCTTCTGCTTCTGGATGATGCGGACAATAATAGATGCCATCAAGATCAACACCTCTATCCGCCAATGACCAATCCATCCATTCTGTTAATTGCATAAACTGATCTTCAGTAAAAATCTTACGTGCAATACCTGACTGATTGGTCACTAAAACCAGAGCATAGCCCATTTTTTTCAATTCAAGCATGGCTTCAATAGCACCATCAATAAATTGAAAATTATCTATCTCATGTACATAACCATGATCGATGTTAATTGTGCCGTCACGATCTAAAAATACGGCGGGAATACCTTGAGTCACCTGATTACTCCAAGAATGTATCAAGTGGACAGTATCGCATGATTTATTACTGATTGAGAATGCAGCATTTAATTTATTCCTAGTTGACTTAGACGTCTAGACGCCTTAACATCCACTTTAATTCATGACTTGTTGAAATGTTCTCAAGTCATTCATCTTTACATCTAATAAGAAAAAAATGATAAGACTGACTCAGATAAATAAGATATTTCAACAAGGAACGCGCACGATAAAAGCGCTTTCAGATATCAACCTACATGTCCCGCAGGGACAAATATATGGTGTTATTGGTTCTTCCGGTGCGGGCAAAAGTACCTTAATTCGCTGTGTGAATATGCTTGAACGGCCAACTTCTGGTCAGGTATTAGTGGCAGGGCAGGATCTTACTTCCCTTTCAGAACGTGAGCTAACACATGCGCGTCGCCATATTGGCATGATTTTCCAGCACTTTAATTTGTTGTCATCCAGAACCGTATTTGGCAATGTTGCGTTACCTTTGGAACTTAATAACACACCTAAAGCCGAAATAAAGGCTAAAGTTAACGAATTGCTAGAGTTAGTTGGCCTTGCTGAAAAACATGATGCTTATCCTGCCAATTTATCAGGTGGTCAAAAGCAGCGTGTTGCTATTGCACGGGCCCTGGCAAACTCGCCCAAAGTGCTTTTGTGCGACGAAGCCACCAGCGCTCTGGATCCAGCAACAACACGTTCTATTCTGGAATTATTAAAAGACATTAACCGTCGACTGGGTTTGACCATTCTTCTTATTACCCATGAAATGGATGTCGTTAAACGTATTTGTGATCAAGTTGCTGTCATCAGTGGTGGACAATTGATCGAACAAGATGTTGTGAGCGAGATATTTTCGCATCCCAAAACGCCGGTTGCTCAGGAATTTATCAAATCTACGTTGCATTTGGATATTCCAGAAGATTACTTGCAGAAATTGCAACCGGAATACGCGCCTGATCGCAGTCCATTATTGAAGCTGGAGTTCACAGGTAAATCCGTTGATGCACCTGTAATCTCGATAGCCGTGCGCCGCTTTAATATCGACATCAGCATATTAAGTTCCCAAATTGACTACGCCGGCGGTGTGAAATTTGGGGTCATGCTGGCTGAATTAGATGGGGAAAGCGATAGCATTAAATCAACAATTGCATTTTTAGAAGAGCATCATGTGAAAGTAGAGGTTCTCGGTTATGTCTGAAGGAATGATTTTATTATTAGCTAAAGGAGTCTGGGAAACCCTCGTTATGACTTTCGTCTCTGGTTTCTTTGGCTTTGTTATTGGATTGCCAGCGGGTGTACTTCTATATGTTACCCGTCCTGGGCAGATAATTGAAAATGGTACGCTTTATCGCATACTTTCTGCATTGGTAAATATTACGCGTTCAATACCTTTTATTATTTTATTGGTATGGATGATCCCATTTACCCGTCTGATTGTGGGAACATCAATCGGTTTGCAGGCAGCCATTGTTCCGCTGACTGTGGGTGCTGCACCGTTTATTGCCCGCATGGTGGAAAATGCATTGTTAGAAATTCCGACTGGCTTAATTGAAGCAGCACGTGCAATGGGAGCAACGCCGTTTCAGATTGTCAAAAAGATTTTATTGCCGGAAGCCTTACCAAGTTTGATTAATGCCGCAACCATAACTTTAATTACATTGGTTGGTTATTCCGCAATGGGTGGCGCTGTTGGTGCCGGTGGTTTAGGCCAGATTGGCTATCAATATGGTTATATCGGCTACGATGCAACAATAATGAATACCGTATTAGCATTATTAGTTGTTTTAGTGTTCTTGATTCAGATCAGCGGTGATCGTTTAGCAAAAACCGTCAATCGTAAATAAATTGTTTTCAACAAAGTGGCAAGGCTTATACCTATACCCAACAAATTTCAAGTTGCCGCAGGCAAAGCAGCAACTTGGAAGATGAAGGGAATAAGAGCCTCAATATAGTAGTACGCAGTAACTTGATAAGACAGGTTATAAATCAGTATTCAATAGGGGTGAAAATATGTCAGTAAAATTGAAATCTATTGCAGCAATCAGTGCATTATTAGGTACATTAATTCTTGCGGGTTGCGGACAGGAACAACGTGATCCAAACCATATCAAGGTTGGCGTTATTGCAGGACCTGAACTTAAAGTTGCTGAAGTTGCTAAACAAGTGGCTAAAGATAAATATGGCCTTGATGTCGAACTGACGACATTCAATGATTACGTTCTGCCAAATGAATCATTGAGCAAGGGCGATATTGATGTGAATGTTTTCCAGCATAAGCCTTTTTTAGATCAGCAAGTGAAAGAACGTAACTATAAATTAGCAATTGTTGGTAACTCTTTCATTTTCCCAATGGCGGCATACTCTAAAAAAATTAAGTCACTGGATGAATTGCAAGAGGGTTCTCAAATTGCCATCCCTAACGATCCGACGAACCAAGGCCGCGCTCTGCTGTTATTACAAAAACAAGGTCTTATCACTCTGAAAGAAGGTGTGGGGCTGCTGCCAACTATTTTGGACATCACCAGCAATCCTAAGCACCTGGATATTGTACAGTTGGAAGGTCCACAATTGCCACGCTCACTGGACGACCAAAAGATTGTTTTCGCTATTATCAATAACACTTATGCAGGGCAAATTGGTTTAACACCAGAGCAAGATGGCATCTTTGTTGAAGATAAAGATTCACCTTACGTAAATCTCATTGTCAGTCGCGAAGACAATAAGGACGCTGAGAACGTGCAAAAATTTGTAAAAGCGTACCAATCTCCAGAAGTAGCAAAAGAAGCCAATGAAGCCTTCAAGGGTGGAGCAATAAAAGGCTGGTAACCTTTCCTATTCAGTTAATCAAGATTAAAATCATTGGGTGGATATTTTTATATCCACCCATTTTTAATTTTAATGAGGATTCAACTCGATGCGTGTGTTACCTGTCTGTTTCATGGCGCTCTTTATCGCTGGGTGTACTTCACCGTCAACCCAGTTCAATAAATCTGGTATGTCAGATCCGAAGTTGAAACATCAGTCAGTCAAAAAAAGCAAGGCACCCTCTTATGTCCGTCTTTATACCAAGCCGGATGAGCTTTTAGGTGTTACATTTAAAGAGTTAGGTATTGTAGCCGGAGAATCCTGCCGTAATACGTTGCAAGACTCTCCCGCCAGTATTGCAACCGCACGACAAAATATGCTGACAAGGGCATCTTATCTAAACGCAAATGCAGTTTTACTTCATCAATGTGCAATTTTACCGGGTCAGGGTTGTTACCAAATTGCCATCTGTGAAGGCATTGCCTTACTGACAACCAATAAATAATTGTGATTAATAAAAAGTGCTTATGGCAGATTTTCAGTTTACACAAATAGGGACCATTCATTCTCCTTACAAAGAGAAATTTGCCATTCCCCGCCAGCCGGGTTTGGTCGAAGATGGTACAGGGCAGCTAGAGTTACTTGCGCCTTACAATCAGGTTGATGCAGTACGCGGGTTGGAGCAGTTCAGTCATTTGTGGATTATTTTTGTCTTCCATCAAACCTTGGCGAGTGGCTGGAATCCATTAGTGCGCCCACCCCGTTTAGGCGGAAATGCCAAAATGGGTGTTTTTGCCACCCGTTCCACCTTCCGCCCCAACCCAATTGGCATGTCACTGGTGGAATTGAGAGATATTCAGTGCAAGAACAACCGCGTCATCCTGGAACTGGGTAGTTTGGATTTGGTGGATGGGACACCAGTTATCGACATCAAGCCTTACCTGCCTTTTGCCGAATCGCGACCAGAAGCCAAGGCGGGTTTTGCCCAGGCAGCACCAGAGGCAGATATGGCAGTGAATTTCTCACCAGAGGCAGAATACCAACTTTTATCCCACAAAGCCCATTATCCTCATTTGAAGCGCTTTATCAGCCAAGTATTAGCGCAAGATCCTCGTCCTGCCTACCGTAAAAACGCGCAGGAAGACCGCATATACGCTGTTCATCTCTTGGATTTTAACGTCCGCTGGCGCGTTTTTAATGCCATAACAGAAGTGGTTTCTATCGAACACCGCTAAAACTCCTTTTGACATCGCAAGCTCACTGGTAGACTAGCGATTTGTCTTTATTTTTCGCTATCCAATGGAAACTTACTATGCGTACTAGCCAATATCTGCTCTCTACGTTAAAAGAGACACCTGCTGATGCAGAAGTCGTCAGTCATAAACTGATGCTTCGTGCTGGAATGATCCGTAAACTCGCTTCAGGGCTGTACAACTGGATGCCGACAGGTGTCCGCACGTTGAGAAAAGTTGAAAACATTGTTCGCGAAGAGATGAACAATGCAGGAGCGGTTGAAGTTTCCATGCCAGTAGTTCAGCCAGCAGATTTGTGGCAGGAAAGTGGCCGTTGGGAACAATATGGCCCAGAATTACTGCGTTTTGTTGATCGCGGTGAACGCCCTTTCGTTTTGGGACCAACCCATGAAGAAGTTATCACTGATCTGGTTCGTAACGAAGTCACTTCCTATAAGCAGCTTCCACTGAACCTGTTCCAGATCCAGACCAAATTCCGTGATGAAGTTCGTCCACGTTTTGGTGTTATGCGTTCACGTGAATTTATCATGAAAGATGCATACTCTTTCCACACCAGCCAGGAGTCCCTGCAAGAAACTTACGATAAGATGTACGATGCCTACAGCAAGATCTTTACCCGCATCGGCTTAGATTTCCGTGCAGTTCTGGCTGATACAGGTTCAATCGGTGGCAGTGCTTCCCATGAATTCCAGGTTCTGGCAGACAGTGGTGAAGATGATATCGTTTTCTCTACCGAGTCTAACTATGCAGCTAATATTGAATTGGCTGAAGCAGTGATGCCCTCTCAAGAGCGTGCGGCTCCGTCTGAAGAAATGCGCCTGGTTGATACACCAAACGCCAAAACGATTGCTGAACTGGTAGAACAATTTAATCTGCCAATTGAAAAAACCGTTAAGACACTGCTCGTTCATGCTACAGAAGAAAGCGAGCATAAATTAGTTGCCTTGCTGGTACGCGGTGATCATGAGCTGAATGAGATCAAGGCAGAAAAACTGTCTTTGGTCGCCAGCCCACTGACTTTCGCGACTGAAGAAGAAATCCGCGCCATCGTGAAAGCTGGCCCAGGCTCTTTAGGACCAGTCAACCTGCCGATGCCTGTCATTATTGACCGCAGCGTATCTGTCATGAGTGATTTTGGTGCTGGCGCCAATATTGATGACAAACACTATTTCGGCATTAACTGGGAGCGTGATTTAGCATTACCAGAAGTGGCTGATATCCGTAATGTCGTTGAAGGTGACACCAGCCCAGACGGTAAAGGAACGCTGTTAATCAAGCGTGGTATTGAAGTTGGTCATATCTTCCAATTAGGCACCAAATACTCTGACGCTTTGAAAGCCACTGTACAAAATGAAGATGGGCACAATCAAGTTATCACTATGGGATGCTATGGGATTGGTATCACCCGTATCGTTGCAGCAGCCATTGAACAGAACCACGATGATCGTGGCATTATCTGGCCAGATGCTATTGCCCCATTCCAGGTAGCCATCCTGCCAATGAACATGCACAAATCTTACCGCGTGAAAGAAGTCGCTGAAAAATTATATGCCGACTTACGTGCCAACGGCATTGATGTCATTTTCGATGATCGTAAAGAACGCCCTGGTGTTATGTTTGCGGATATGGAACTGATCGGTGTACCACATACTCTGGTTATCGGTGATCGTAATTTAGATAACGGTGAGATTGAATATAAATACCGCCGTACTGGTGATAAGCAGATGCTGAAACTGGAAAATATCGTTGATTACCTGAAAGGCCATATTCAACCAGCTTAATTTTGTTTGTCAGCTTTAATTAAGAGAACCTGCGTATTCATTACGCAGGTTTTTCAGAAGATTATGCGTCGCTGTTATACGTTATTTCTTAGTATGGCAGGAAGAAGCCTTATCAAAACGAATTTTACCTGTTTGAACCACGGCATTATCAAACAAACCATCTTCCATTGAAGGGCGAACCGTATAATAGCCCTCTATTTCTACATAAACAGGGGTTCCACCTTCGACTCCCGTCGCGCTATAGCCACGTTCTAAATCGATATTTTCCGCCGCATCATAACGCCTTCCTGTACCACATTCCGTAAAGAGCGCGGAATCAGCAAAATAGCTGTATTCTCCGGCCAGTTTTTTCGGTTTGACTTTATCTAATTCATAATTGAAATCTGATTGAATTGGCTCGCCGTCGATATCCAACATAACCAGGTTTTCGCCTTTCATCTGATAATAAGATTTTTGGCCATCTTGCTGACTTAAGACAATCTTTTTACCATCCATCACCCAATGACCGGTTTCAAAGAATGTATTTTCCCCGTGTTTAGCTTCCAGATAGGTTCGCCCCAATATATATGTCCCATCTTTAGCAAGTTGTAAGGTGGTTTCGATACCTGCACAATCCGCACAAGGTACAACACCACTAAACACGTTTTCGGTTGGCAGAGACTTTTCCTCAGATACAGGGCTATCCTGGGTTACGGAGGTATTCTGGCATCCTGTAGCGGTGAATACACCAGCAACCAACAATGCAAGCAATATTTTTTTATTCATCATTTGATCCAATAAATTCAAAAAGATAATTACTGACTTCCAAGCAAAGCATAAACTTTACCTAATAAAATTGACATTACTCTACTGGGTTCCAAAATGCACGGAGAGAGCAATCGAATAGCATGACTTTATTTTATTGCATAATGGTAAGATACCGGTTTTATCTGCTTTTTGTTTACACGAAAGTCTCACCGACTTATTCGTAATAACGGGAAGCTTACTGTGCTATAGTCGTAAGTAGCATTTTGCATTTGATTTTGGTCAATCACGGGCGGCACGATAACCGCCACTAACATAGTGGTGAGCAAATATGTCTATAGATAACGAAGAATATCAACCAATTAACTGTGATGATTACGATAATCTTGAGCTAGCATGCCAACGCCAGCTATATTTGCATCTCCAATTGCGAGATGGTGAAACACTTGAAGGAAAAGCTAATAAGCTGATTTTAAGAAAAAAAATTGAATATCTTCTCGTCGATTCAAATGAAGGAACCCGTGAATTAAGGTTAGATTACATTATTAGTTTCAGCAATCCAGAAATTGGAACGATTGTTATCGAGCATTCTTAAATCTGATCGCGAATAACGATTAGCACCTTTTGCCAAAAGTCCTTATCTTAATAAGGACTTTTTATGTAAAAAAATCTATAAATCAATGAGTAATCCGCTACAACCCACGCTATGTCACTCACCCTGCCATTAAATATGGTGGGTAATTTTCTTCCACTGAACTGAAATTCCTTCGTCATCAGGCAAATTCTGCCCTTCTTTAGTGATAAAAACCCCCAACGCGGCTATCAGTTTTTCGTTGTAATAGAGCAAAGGTGTTCTCTCTCTGAGCCAAGGCGCAACCCCAAATTCTTGCCACAGTTTTTTACTGTGGCGGGAATGTTGTCGTCCCACAATACTAATATTCCCCTGAACACCAAAACGAATTGTCACTTGCTCATTAGCGGTTGGCTTTCTCACTGTCATGCCATTTTCTTTAGCGCAGAGCAGCATTCCCAACCCATCTGGTAACGTCAATGCCTGCTGTAAATCCCACGCAAGAATAGTTCCCGCCAGATTTTGATATTGCGGAAGTAGCCAAAGTTGCTGCCGATAACGACGAATGTCATAGGATCCTAACCTAAAACGCGGTTCTGCATCTTGCCTGGCGAGTGCCACTTCTGACCAAATGCGTTGAAGCTGCTCTCGTGCCGGCATTTTTACCCCACACTGACTGAGCCATCGCCGCAACAATGCATTTCGTTTTGCTTCAGAACTGCTTTCCAAAGGAGGAATAGATATCGCACCTTCCGCAGTAATCAATGAATCCAAAGATTCTTGCAGCAATTCATCCAGTAATTGTTCTTGCTCACCACACAAACTGGCACTACGGGAAACTGCCTGGGGGAAATGAGGCCAACGCTGATTGAGTAATGGCATGATATTCAGACGCAGGAAATTACGGTCATAACGATCATCTTGATTACTGTCATCCTCTACCCATTGTAATTTTTGTGTCTGTGCATATTCTTCCAATTCTGCACGGCTTACATTTAGCAATGGACGAATTAATGTCGTTCCTGCAAATGGCATTCTGGCAGGCATGGAAGATAATCCTGCCGGACCACTGCCCCGTTTCAATGCTAATAAGAACGTTTCTGCCTGATCATCAAGATGTTGTGCTGTAATTAAAATTTCATCCTGCTGTAACTCACGTTGGAAAGCGTGATAACGCGCATTGCGAGCCGCAGCTTCAATCCCATTCAGGCGAGTATCAAGTTGGACTTTTTCGGTTCGGAAATCCACCTGCCAATCGGCACAAACTTGGCGACAATGTTCGACCCATAAATCCGCCTTTAAGTTTAAGCCATGGTGAATATGGATTGCCCTTAACGCCATTGGTTCGCTACTCCATTGATGAGATTGGGTTCGCAAACGAACAAGCAGATGCAACAATACGCTGGAGTCCAATCCACCGCTAAATCCAACCAAAATCTTTTTATGCTGGCCAATTTGGTCTGCCAACGTCATAAGCAAAAGATCATGCATATTTGCCATTATGGAACCAAACCTTTCTTCATTTTCCTGCTCAATCCTCAATCAGATCATCCATCAATTCATTTTGTTTGGCATTTTTTCTCTTAGCACTGATGCAGAGTAATCCAGAAATGATAACCAGAGCTAACCCAATCACATAGGCAGGGACAAACGCATCACCAAAAAACAAAATAATCCATATCATCGACAAGACAGGGGATAAAAATAAAATTGAGGCAACCTTATGGGAATCAGGGCCATTCATGGCCTTAAACCAAATAATATAAGAGATTCCATTCAGTATGATGCCGTTAAGTAATGTTGGCATCAGTGAATCACCGACAGGCAAGTTAATTCGGCTAAAAGCAAACATAAATACCGCGGAAACTAAGGTAGAACAGAGGAATACCCAGAATGTACTAATATAGGGATCAATAGCATACTGCCTCGATAATACTGACATTAATGCAAAACAGAACGATCCGCTAAATACCAGCAACAATGCCTGCGGATGTTCCACCGCAATCTCGGTGATATTTCCTTTCGTGAAAGTGATCACAACAGCCATAAAGCCCATTGCAATGCCAATCATCTGCTTGATCGTCAATGTTTCTTTAAACAAGAAAAATGACAATCCAATAATCATTAACGGCCAGCTATATTGGATCACCAAGACAGCAACACCATTTTCAATGGAATAACCATAGTAAAGCAGTAAATAAAAGAAACAATCCAAAGCACCTAAGATCAATACCTTAAGCATAACGGGCAAAGGGATAAATAAAAGCGTCTTCCAACTTCTGCCCATCATGAGGGCAACGATAAATACGGCCAAAACAGACAAAATATTTGACCAGAATAAGTATTGGAAGTGATCCATCTCTTTCTGACCAAAACGTGATATAGAAGGAATAAAACTCCAGATAAACACACAAGAAAACGCATAAATAATATATTTATATTTGGCCATAGAAAAACTCAACTTATTATTTTAAAGCCCAGCCTACGAGGCGCCTATTCCATCCCAATGCCATCAGGCATGATAATATTAGATTATATATGCGTTACCTTTTAAGTTGCTCATTATAAGACAACATAACTCATTGTTTCTCCCCGCGTAGCGGGGAGAAATCACACGCATCTTGAAGTTAGATTGGTATATTAGCGAGTAAAAAACTTTAGACCTTAGCAATAACCGTACTGCATTAAGTGCTCATAACGGCGGTTAACTAATTCTTCACTGTCCAGTTCGCTCAACTCAGAAAGATCAGCTAACAATTGGGCTTTCAATGTTTCAGCGATTTCTTCATAGTTACGGTGCGCACCACCCAATGGCTCAGGAATCACCGTATCAATCAGATTCAGTTCTTTCAGACGTGGAGCCGTATTCCCCATGGCTTCCGCCGCCAATGGTGCTTTTTCAGCGCTTTTCCACAAAATGGATGCACAACCTTCAGGAGAGATGGTAGAGAAGGTGCTGTATTGCAACATGTTGATTTTATCACCAACACTAAGCGCCAATGCGCCACCAGAGCCACCTTCGCCAATCACGGTACAGATAATAGGGACAGAAAGATGAGACATTTCACGCAGGTTACGGGCAATGGCTTCTGACTGACCACGCTCTTCTGCACCGACCCCAGGATAGGCACCAGGTGTATCAATGAAAGTAATAATTGGCAATTTGAAACGCTCTGCCATCTCCATTAATCTCAACGCCTTGCGATAACCTTCCGGTGATGGCATACCAAAATTACGGCGGATCTTCTCTTTGGTTTCACGCCCTTTCTGGTGGCCTATTACCATGACAGGACGGCCGTCAATACGCGCTAATCCGCCCACAATGGCCTTGTCATCCGCATAGGCACGATCGCCCGCCAGCTCTTCAAAATCAGTAAAGATGCGCTGAATATAATCCAGTGTATAAGGGCGCAGTGGATGACGTGACAGCTGGGAAATTTGCCATGCCCCTAAATCAGCGAAAATTTTGCGAGTCAGCTCCAGACTTTTTTCCCGCAAACGCTGGATTTCTTCATCCAGATTGATATCTAGCTTTTCATCTTGACGGCTAACTGCGGTAAGCGAATCAATTTTCGCTTCCAGCTCGGCAATCGGCTGTTCAAAATCCAGAAAATTCAGACTCATAATGTTCCTATTCTAGTCAAATTCTAATTCTACCTGCTCATTACCCAGCAGAGTTCGCAGATCTGTCAAAAGGGTGTCTGTTGGCGTTACCCGCCATGTCGCCCCGAATCGTAAACGGGCGCGGGCATCCACCCGCTGGTAATAAAGATGAACCGGTATCGTACCTGAACGGTGTGGTTCCAATACCCCACGAAGACGGCTCAATAATTGTTCATCAATTTGCCTGTCCGATAACGAGATAGCAAGCCCACGTGCAAATTTTTCACGTGCCTCACTGATATCCATTAATTCACGAACGGTCATTTTAAGCCCACCGCTGAAGTCATCAAAGCTGACTTGTCCGGTGGCAATCAAAATCTTGTCTTGCTCTAATAAATGCTGATACCTTTCCAATGCATCAGAAAATAGCATGATCTCCAGACGTCCTGAACGATCATCCAATGTACTGATACCAATCCGGTTTCCCCGTTTGGTCGTCACTATTTTGGAAACTAATACCAAACCTACCACAGTTGTTACTTGGCCACGGGGTGTCGGGTTCACATCTTTTAGACGTAATCCATTGGTATATCGTTCAATCTCTTTCAAATAACCTGTAATTGGGTGTCCCGTTAAGTACAGTCCCAGCGTTTCCCGCTCACCATCCAATACCACCTGATCTGGCCATTTTGGGGTACTGGCATAGGAACGCTCAACTTGTTCTGGTTCTTCAGCCAACACGCCAAACATATCGGTTTGCCCCGTGGCTTCGGCTTTGGCATGTTGATCCGCTGCTTTCAGTGCCCCTTCCAAGGAAGACATCAATGCCGCACGATGTGGTCCCAACCGATCAAACGCACCGGACATGATCAGTTTTTCCATCACCCGACGGTTTATTTTTTTGGTATCAACACGTGCGCACAGGTCAAATAGCTCTTTGAAATGTCCTTCTTTCTGTCGGGCTTCGAGCATCGCTTCAATCGGTCCTTCACCCACACCTTTAATCGCACCAATGCCGTAAACAATTTCTCCATCATCATTGACATGGAAATGATACAAACCGCTATTAATATCAGGAGGAAGAACTTTCAACCCCATACGCCAGCACTCGTCCACCAGCCCAACGACTTTTTCGGTGTTATCCATATCTGCTGTCATCACGGCAGCCATAAATTCTGCCGGATAGTGCGCTTTCAACCACAACGTTTGGTAAGAAACCAGTGCATAAGCTGCGGAGTGAGATTTGTTAAAGCCATAACCCGCGAATTTCTCCACCAAATCGAAGATTTTCATCGCGAGCGTACCATCAACGCCCTGTTTTACCGCTCCCTCTTCAAATACCGACCGCTGTTTAGCCATCTCCTCTGGTTTTTTCTTACCCATTGCACGGCGCAACATATCTGCGCCGCCCAAGGTATAACCGGCCAAAACCTGTGCAATCTGCATCACCTGTTCCTGATACAGAATGATACCGTAAGTTGGTTCCAGTACAGGTTTTAAGGATTCGTGCTGCCATTCAACATCAGGATAGGAGAGCTCTTCCCGTCCATGTTTACGGTCGATAAAGTTATCTACCATGCCTGATTGCAACGGCCCGGGACGGAACAGTGCCACCAATGCGATCATGTCTTCAAAACAGTCAGGGCGCAGGCGTTTGATTAAGTCCTTCATTCCGCGCGATTCAAGCTGGAACACGGCCGTGGTTTCAGAGCGTTGCAGCATATCGAAACTTTTCTGATCATCCAGCGGAATAGCTGCGATATCAATCGGTTCCAACCCTTTCCTGGCACGACGAGCATTCACCATCTCAAGTGCCCAGTTGATGATGGTCAGGGTTCTCAGGCCAAGGAAGTCAAACTTAACCAGGCCTGCGTATTCCACATCGTTTTTGTCAAACTGGGTAACCGGGTTTTGCCCTTCTGGATCACAGTAAATCGGCGCAAAATCAGTAATTTTAGTTGGTGCAATAACAACACCACCGGCATGTTTACCTGCGTTACGAGTGACACCTTCCAGTTTGCGCGCCATGTCTATCAGCGCTTTAACCTCTTCATCCGCTTCGTAAATTTCAGGTAGCTGTGGCTCGGCGGCAAACGCTTTTTCCAGCGTCATCCCCGGATCAGAAGGCACCAGTTTCGAGATTCGGTCCACAAATCCATAAGGGTGTCCAAGTACACGCCCAACATCGCGGATAACCGCTTTCGCCGCCATCGTACCAAAAGTGATGATCTGCGATACCGCATCTCGTCCGTACATATCTGCGACGTGATCGATAACCTGATCGCGTTTTTCCATACAGAAATCGATGTCAAAATCTGGCATGGAAATACGTTCAGGATTGAGGAAACGTTCAAACAGCAGATCGAATTCCAGCGGATCGAGGTCGGTAATTTTCAACGCATAAGCCACAAGGGAGCCGGCACCAGAACCTCGCCCTGGCCCAACGGGAACACCGTTGTCTTTCGACCACTGGATAAATTCCATTACGATCAGGAAGTAACCTGGGAATCCCATTTGGTTGATAACGTTCAGTTCAATAGCCAAACGTTCATCATATTCTGGCCGTTTTTGCGCCCTGACTTCCGGATCGGGGTAGAGAAATTCCAGACGCTCTTCCAACCCTTGCCTGGATTTTTCAATGAGGAAATCTTCAGTGCTCATTTCTCCCGTCGGAAATTGCGGCAGGAAATACTCACCAAGACGGATCGTGACATTACAGCGTTTAGCAATTTCTACGCTATTTTGTAGCGCTTCAGGAATGTCTGAGAAAAGCTCACACATCTCCTGTTCACTGCGTAGATATTGCTGAGGGCTGTAATTTTTAGGACGTTTCGGATCAGACAGCGTATACCCATCGTGGATAGCAACCCGAATCTCGTGGGCTTCAAAGTCTTCGCTTTCAAGAAAACAAACGTCATTGGTTGCCACAACAGGAAGATTTTTTTCTGACGCTAGTGCCACAGCCGCATGAAGATAGCTTTCTTCATCCTGACGTCCGGTACGGATCAACTCAAGGTAATAGCTGTCAGGAAAATGTTCCTGATAAAAATCGAGGCATTGCTCTGCCATCGCACGATTGCCACGTAGCAGGAATTTACCCACATCTCCCATGCGCCCACCCGATAGCAGAATCAACCCTGTTTTGTATTTCACCAGCCATTCCCGCTGGATAGTCGGGCCAATCGCGCCATAACCTTTTTGGTACGCTTGAGAGATCAGCAAAGTCAGATTTTTGTAACCTTCATTATCGCGGGCAAGGATCGTCAGGTGAGCATATTCATCTCCCAACAAATCACTTTCCACATAAAAATCTGCACCAATAATTGGCTTGATGCCGGCACCGTGGGCGCTGCCATAGAATTTCACCAATCCACATAAGTTGGTAAAATCCGTGATCGCAAAAGCTGGCATTCCCAATTTGGCGATTTTTTTCACCAATGGGCCGATCTTAGCCAAACCATCAATCATTGAATAATCACTGTGAACACGTAAGTGTATAAAACGTGGTTCTGTCATAATCTGCCCAGATTTTATCTAAGACCTAGCGCTCGTTTAACAGGCGCAAAACTCTTACGATGATGCTCCGTAGCGCCCAAAGAAGCCAATTTTTCCAGATGCAGGGCGGTTGGATAACCTTTATGTTTTGCAAAACCGTAACCAGGGAACTGCTTATCCAGCGCTGCCATTTCCCTGTCACGTGTTACTTTGGCAAGAATAGAGGCGGCGCTAATTTCTGCAACCAAGCTATCGCCCTTCACGATGGCTTGAGCTGGCATGGCTAATGCCGGACAGCGATTGCCATCAATCAGAACATAATCCGGTATGAGTACCAACCCCTCAACGGCTCTTTGCATAGCCAGCATGGTGGCGTGGAGGATATTAAGCTTATCGATCTCTTCCGGCTCTGCACGGCCAAGGCTCCAACATAAGGCCTTTTCTTTTATTTCCCAATACAGTGCTTCACGGCGTTTTTCCGTCAGTTTTTTCGAATCCATCAAGCCTGCAATGGGCTTAGCCGGATCAAGAATAACCGCCGCAGTTACTACAGCACCTACTAATGGGCCACGCCCAACTTCATCAACACCGGCAATCAAATTCGCCTGTGGATAAACAAAATCCATTATCTTCTCGCTAATTCCAGAACGGCTTGCGCAGCCTGTTCATCGGCATCACAGCGAATGCTTTCATGCAAATGCAAGAAGGTTTGTTTCAACGCTTCCACATCTGCACCACCTTGCACAAGAGGTAACAATGCCTCTGACAACGCGTGTGGTTCGCATTCATCCTGTAGTAATTCTTTGACTAATTGTTTGCCTGCCAACAGATTAGGCAAGGAAACATACGGCGTCTTCACTAGACGTTGTGCCAGCCAGAATGTAAAAGGTTTCATTCTATAGCCCACCACCATTGGGCATTTGGCTAGCATACATTCCAGTGCTGCCGTACCGGATGCAAGTAAAGTCGCGTCACTGGCAATCATGGCTTCACGCGCCTTACCATCCAATAAATGGAGCAGCAAATCCGGTGCTATCTCGTTTTTAATGCGCTGAAACTGCTCACGCCGTTTGGCATTAACTAAAGGAACCAATACATGCAAATCGGGAAATTTCTCCCGCAATAATTGCGCAGTTTTTAAGAAGTCAGCACTGAGCATCTCTACTTCAGCATGACGACTGCCAGGCAATATCGCCAAACAGTGCGCAGCCAATGGAATACCCAGAATTTCTCTGGCGGCGGCTTTATCAGGTTGCAAAGGCATCGCATCTGCCATTGTGTGCCCAATAAATCGACATGGAACGTTAAATCGATCGTAGAAGGCTTTTTCAAAAGGTAAAAACGCCAATACCAAATCCGTTGACCGACCAATTTTAAACACACGTTTCTGACGCCATGCCCATACCGATGGGCTAACGTAATGGATCGTTTTAATTCCCTGCTGTTTAAGCTTGCCTTCCAAAGTAAGGTTAAAGTCAGGCGCATCAATGCCAATAAACACATCAGGCCGCAACGCGGTAAAACGTGCGGTTAAGTCTTTACGTATTTTCAGCAACCGGGGTAAACGTCCCAGAACTTCAACGATCCCCATCACGGCCAGCTCTTCCATCTCATACCAGGCTTCACAACCTTCTGCCTGCATAAGAGGGCCAGCAACACCCACAAAGTGGGCGTGCGGAATTTTTGCTTTCAATGCACGAATCAGCCCTGCCCCAAGAATATCACCGGAAGTTTCTCCGGCGACCAAACCAATTATCAGTGGGCGCTGATTATCAACAGAAGAAAAGGTAGTCAAAGGAGTATCCTTCATCTACTTATTAACGAATGATGCCACGGCTGGATTTTGCGGAATGTTCCAGAAAATCACTGAATACTTTCACATGCGGATTGTTTTCCGCCTGGAGATCAATCTCTTGTCTGGCTTCTTCCAATGTTTTTCCGCTGCGATAAAGTGTCTTATAGGCATGACGAATTGCATGCAGAGATTCTTTGTCAAACCCACGGCGTTTCAGACCTTCGATATTCAACCCGAAAGGGGTTGCATGGTTTCCCTGTGCAATGATGTAAGGAGGAATATCCTGAGCAACGCCGGAACAACCACCAACCATCACGTGGGAACCAATTTGACAGAATTGATGCACGGCCGTCATTCCACCAATAATGACGTAATCGCCCAGAATAACATGTCCGCCCAATGTCCCATTGTTCGCGATGATACAACGATCACCAATGATACAGTCATGGGCGATATGGGCGTTGATCATCAACAGATTGTCACTGCCAACTTTAGTCACGCCCCCACCCTGCACAGTGCCTCTGTGGATAGAAACACTTTCACGGATGCGGTTACGGTCACCAATTTCAACACGGGTTGGTTCACCCTGATATTTGAGATCCTGATTGACTTCACCGATAGAAGCAAACTGATAAATCTGGTTATCACGACCAATCTTAGTTATCCCATTAACCACAACATGGGATTTCAATTCAGTCCCTTCACCAATCTCAACTTGGGCACCGATATAACAAAATGGGCCAATGCGAACATTGGCACCAATAACAGCACCCTCTTCAATAATGGAAGAGGGATGGATAACAGCGGTTTGATCAATCATGGATTAAGCCTCACGACGGCGAGCACACATCATTTCAGCTTCGCAAGCCACTTCTCCATCGACTTTCGCTACGCCCCTGAAACGCGCAACACCGCGACGTTCTTTAATAAATTCTACTTCCATGACCATTTGATCACCTGGCAGAACCGGACGCTTGAAACGCGCGCCATCAATCGCTGCAAAGTAATACAATTCTCCCGGTTCCAGTGATCCCATACTTTTGAACGCTAGAATGCCGGTAGCCTGGGCCATTGCTTCAAGGATCAAGACACCAGGAAAAATCGGTTTACCAGGGAAATGTCCCTGAAAGAATGGTTCATTAAATGATACATTCTTGACTGCGCGCAGAAATTTACCTTCCTCAAAATCTAAGACACGATCTACCAACAAAAATGGGTAGCGGTGAGGCAGTAAATCTAAAATTTCTTCAATTTGCAGAGTATGATTATCACTCATCTAAATACTCTTCCTGTCATATAAGAATCATAATATTAACGACACGGCCTGCGTTAACTCCAAATTCAGAGTTATCAGGCAGGCCGCAAAAATCAAAAGCACAACCAAAAATGCTAATTAAAAACGTTTAATCAAAAATGTCTATCCAAAATGCGGGTATGATTACTCGTTTTCACCTTCCAGTTGGCGTTCAACTGACTTCAAGCGCTTATTCATCTCATTAATGTTCATGATTAAGGCGGCAGTCTTACGCCAAACTTTGTTCGGTTGTAACGGGAATCCTGACGAGTATACGCCAGGTTCTGTAATTGGACGTATCACCATGCTCATGCCCGTCACGGTCACTTTATCACAGATTTCCATGTGCCCATTGATGACACTGGCTCCACCAATCATACAGTAACGGCCAATTTTCAAACTACCCGCCATAATGACGCCACCCGCTACAGCAGTGTTGTCTCCAATCGTCACGTTGTGGGCAATCTGACATTGATTGTCTATGATAACACCATTACCGATGACAGTGTTATCCAATGCACCGCGATCAATTGTCGTGCAAGCGCCAATTTCAACGCGATCTCCAATGATCACTGTACCTAACTGCGGAATTTTAACCCAATTTCCACGATCATTAGCATAGCCAAAACCATCAGAACCGATGACAGCTCCCGACTGGATCAAACACGACTCACCAATTTCAACATTATGGTATATCGATACATTGGCCCAAAGACGGGTTCCTGCGCCAATCCGCGCATTTTTTCCAATAAAACAACCTGCACCAACGATAACATTATCACCAAGCATAACGCCGGATTCGATAACCGCATTTGCACCAACCGCCACATTTTTACCCAGTACCGCCTCAGAGGAGATAACGGCTGATGAGTGGATATCCTGTGCAGGTTTCGGTGTCGTATCCATAACTTGCGCCATGCGTGCATAGGCAAGGTAAGGATCATTAACCACCAACGCGGCAACCTTACAGTGAGGGAGGTCTGCTTCACGTAGCACAACAGCCGCAGCCTGACAGGTAACAAGTTTGTCAGTATAACGACTGTCGGATAAAAATGTAATTTGCTCGTTATTTGCTGAATACATCGGCGCAATACCGGTGATGACGATGTCGCCATCACCGTGCAATTGCGCATTCAACTGCTGAGCAAGATCAGCCAATCGAATTGAAACCATCTACTTACTTAACCTGTTTCAGTACTTCTGCAGTGATATCTTTACCAGAGGTAGAATACACCACGGTATTCGCATCCAGAACCAGATCATAACCTTCTTTGCCTGCAACCACTTTAACTGCATCTTGAATACGGTTCAGAATCTTACCGCGTTCTTCCATATTACGACGGCGGTTGTCGTTTTCAAAACTTTGCGCTTTCTGAGCAAAGTCATCACGTTTCGCCATCACTTCTTTTTCTAATTTTTCGCGTTCACTGGCCTTCATGGTTGAGCCATCACGCTGTAATTTTTGGATTTTAGTTTGCAGCTCAGATTCCATATTCTGTAATTCGGTGGCTCGGCCTTTAAATTCGTTTTCCAGCTGTTTTGCCACCGCTTCACGGGCAGGTAACTGTTGAAAAACTTCAGCAATGTTCACTAAAGCAATTTTATCTGCCGCCTGCGCACCCGCAGAAAACGCTAATGCGATCCCCAAGCCTGCTGCACACAATATTTTCTTCACTATAAACTCCTTTGACCTACGCTATTTTCTACCTATTAATAATAGGGCGATTTTTACCAAAAATAATTAATAATTACCAAACCCCGCCAATATCGAACTGGAACTGTTCTGCTCTATCACCTGCGTACTTCTTAATTGGCTGCGCATAAGAGAAGCTCAATGGCCCTAATGGTGACATCCATTGCAGAGCAATACCGGCTGAAACGCGGATATTATTTGGCTTGCTGTAGTCTGGCATCCCAGCGTAAGTCTTATCCCAGTTGGTATCCCACACCGTTCCCGCATCTACAAATAGCGACGTTCGCAGAGAGTTGGCATATTTCGCATCCAGGAACGGTGTCGGGGTAATTAGTTCGAAACTCGCAACCGCAGTCGCATTACCACCCACCGCATCGCGGGATGGGCTATTTTGTTTACCACTTTCTTTATCTAAATAAACCGCTTTCGGACCAACAGTATTCGAGCGGAAACCACGAACATTTTTGGAACCACCGGCATAGAAGTTTTCATAGAATGGCATTTCCTTGCCACCAAAACCGCCGCCATATCCCAGACGTGTACGTCCCATCAGTATCCATGAACGATCATCATCCAGAGGGTAATAACCCGATAAGTTCCAAGTGACTTTATAGAACTGGTTATCTGAGCCAGGAGTTGTCACTTTCGTATCCAGAGAGGATTTCAGGCCAGATGTTGGGAAGAAACCACGATCAAGATTGTTGTAAACCCATCCCACTGTGACGGTGAAGTCATTGGTATCAAAGTTCGCCTTGTCTTTAAGATTTGGATGCTTACCCATTTTATTCCAATAACGCCACATCGCGAGCTGTGGTCGCATATTAGACAGAGAGTTATGAATATAACCCAATCTAAACGACAGGCCGTTATTTTCATTCAATGGGAAACCGAGCGTTCCCTCAGTACCGTATGCTTTATTGGTATAATTCGAAAGATCAGCATCATCAGCGCGGAAATCGTTATAGAACACACGCCCCCCCAAACTGACACCATCGACAGTGAAGTAAGGGTTAGTCATTGATAAATCAGCCGAAGTTGAATAATCATTTTTACTGGCGTTGATGCCCACAGCGTTCCCCGTTCCCAACCAGTTGGCTTGTTGGAGGCCAACCTGGAAACCCACGCCACTTTCTGTACCAAAACTCACACCAAAGTTCATAGAACCCGTATTGCGTTCTTTGACTTTGTAAACCACGTCAACCTGATCTGGGCTACCCGGCACCCGTTCCGTTTCTACATCAACAGAATCAAAATACCCTAATCGATTTAGGCGCTCTTTACCCTGTTCAACCAAATCGCTGCCCAACCATGAGCCTTCCATTTGACGCATTTCACGGCGTAATACGGAATCTTTACTTACATCGTTACCTGAAAAATGGATTTTACGCACATAGAAGCGATTGCCAGCATCAACATTCACATTCAACTTAACCGTCTTATCAGTGTCGTTGATTTCAGGTTGTGTCATTACGCGAGGATAGGCATAACCGTGACGACCAAGCAGGTTTTTGATGGCGGTTTCCATTTTGGTCACTTCTGCACCGTTATACAACGATCCTGGTTCAATTTTAGTCAGCTCTTCGATTTGGGACTGGTAACTAGCTAAATTACCATTCAAATCAACACCTGAAATTTTGTACTGATCGCCTTCGGTGATATTGACCGTGATATAAATACCTTTCTTATCTGGCGTCAGGTTAACTTGAGTCGAATCAATATTGAAACGCGCATAGCCTCGATCAAGATAAAAACTGCGCAAGGTTTCAAGGTCACCTGCCAATTTTTGTTTCTGGTATTTCTGATCAGCTGTCATGTTCCACCAGGGAACATCATCCCTCAGTTGAAACTGGTTAAGCAGCACATCGGTTGAGAAAGCCTTATTGCCAACAATATTAATTTGTTGGATCTTGGCAGAAACCCCTTCAGAGAAAATGAGCTTCAAATCAACACGGTTGCGGGGCAGTGGCGTGACAACGGCTTTTACTGTCGCGTTGTATTTACCCACACTGTAATAGAAATCCTCCAACCCCTTCTCAATATTGGACAGCATAGTGCGGTCGAGCGCTTCACCAACACGAACACGAGAGGCCTCAAGATTTTGCTTGAGCATATCATCTTTCACCGATTTGTTGCCGGTGAAAGTAATGCTGGCGATGGTTGGCCGTTCTTTTACCTGAACAACAAGTGAATTGCCATCACGTAAGACACGAACATCTTCAAAGTTTCCAGTTGCGAACAATGAATGAATCGTGCGGCTAATATCTTCATCACTAACCGAATCACCCACTCGAACTGGCATGTTCAGTAATGCTGCACCAACGGTGACGCGTTGAAGACCCTCAAAGTGAATGTCCCGAACCACGAATCCGTCTGAACCGTATGCAGTGGCGCTGCCGAACAGCAGCGACGCTATGAGCAACTTTTTCATCGCCATCGTTGTTATGCGTTTTCCTAACCGGTCTCCCACCTTAAAAGCGGGAGAAATCATTGAAAAGTGCAAGCCCCATTAATAACACCAGTAACATAGCACCAATGCGATAACTGAAGTCTTGTACACGCTCGGAAACTGGCCCTCCCTTAATCTTTTCGATAGCAAGGAAAAGCAAGTGTCCACCATCTAGTACAGGTAATGGGAACAAATTAATGATCCCAAGATTGACGCTAATCAGCGCCAAAAACATTAAATAATACACCAAGCCAGAATCAGCCGATACTCCGGCACCTTTGGCAATAGAAATCGGGCCACTCAGGTTATTCAATTTCAAGTCACCCACAATCAATTTGCCGATCATATTGACTGTCAGCTTCATTAATTGCCAAGTCTTGTCTCCTGCCTCATAAATGGCAGAAAAAGATCCATATTGCTGATTAACCTTATATTCATCTGCCAACGGAATGATTTTCAGTTCGGCGCCAGCAAACCCCTCCTCACGGCCGTTAGATAATTTTCTGGCTTCAGGAGTCAGGGACAAAGAGATCATTCCCCCAGCTCTCGCAACGTCCAATTTTAGAGGAATATTAGGATTCTTCCTGACAAAAGATGAAAAAGTGTGCCATACATCGACATCTTGATCGTTGACTTTAACGATCCTATCCCCACTTTGTAAACCCGCTTTTTCAGCGGCTGAATCAGGATAAACTTTTTCCACTTGCGAACTCACCCGTGGTACAACAGGCATAATACCCAAAGACAGCAAAACATCCTGCTTGGACGGATCAAAGGCCCATTTACTCAAATCCAGTGTTTTTTGCACACTATCAAGCGCATTCATAGGCAAAACATCCATAGTGACCGATGTCGCCCCTACTTTACCTATCATGGCAAGACGTACTGAATTCCAATCAGGAGTTTCGATACCATTAATGGCTTTTAGTTCCATTCCAGGCAAAATATTTGCCTGTGCAGCAATCGAGTTTGGCTTAACATCCAACACTACCGGGCGTACAGATGGTACGCCAATCACAAAGACCAGCCAATAAGCGATCACCGCCAGAATGAAGTTTGCGATTGGCCCAGCGCTGACAACTGCCGCACGCTGGCCAATAGTTTTGTTATTGAATGCCATATGACGACGTTCGGCAGCAACTTCTCCTACCCGCTCGTCGAGCATTTTGACATATCCACCAAGGGGGATAAGAGCGATAACGTATTCGGTTCCCTGTTTATCTGTACGACGCCAAAGCACCTTGCCAAATCCGATGGAAAAGCGTTCAACATAGATACCGCATCGTCTGGCAACCCAAAAATGACCAAACTCATGTACTGTGATGAGAATACCCAAAGCAACAATAAATGCAGCCAGATTCCAGAGAATATCCATTACGTACCTTCAGAGAGTAAATCCAGAAGAAATCAACATAACCAGCCCAGCAAACACTGGAACTGCCGCAGTTAGACTATCAACCCTATCCATGACACCGCCATGCCCCGGAATCAATTGACTACTGTCTTTGATCCCAGATTCCCGCTTGAACATACTTTCTGTCAAATCACCAAAGACCGAGGCAATGACCACCACCGCAGAAATCAGCAACAAATGTTCTGGCATCGCGGGGACAGGGGCAAATTTACCGAACAACCACGAAATCAGTGCAGCCGTTAATAACCCACCAACCAGCCCCTCAAGCGTTTTGCCTGGGGATACTTTTGGGGCCATTTTATGTTTACCCATTGTACGGCCAAAAATATAAGCGCCTGAATCGGCAGCCCATACCAATAGCATGACGTACAGCAACCACCATGCACCATCATAGGAGTTATTTTCATAGCCCTGAGTACGCAGTACCATCATCCCACAATAAAATGGCACGATAGTCATAACCCCAAATATCAGGCGCAAGGCAACCGACGATTTCCAGATGACAGCAGAAGCCGGATAACTCACCACCAATAAAATGGCGGCCACCCACCAAAGCATACCAGCCCACAATAGGTATTCAATTTGTGGTTTTTCAATGAGGCGAGAAAAATCCGACAAAGAGTACTGCAAGGCCAATAGCCCTATAGCAAATAACACAGCTAGCGTAATACGTTTAACTTGAGTGAAGAGACCTGCAAATTGCCCCCATTCCCATGCAGCAAGTGCTGAAACAGCAATGACAACCAGCCCAAATCCTGCCGGGGGGAGAAAAAACAGCGCTATAATAACAAGTGGAATCAATATTAACGTAGTTAAAAGACGGTACTTCAGCAAGTTCTCCTCCTATGATCCCACTTCGGCATCGTCTGTTGTTCCGCCAAATCGGCGTTCTCGTTTGGCAAAGGCATTAATCGCACCTTCAAAAACAGTTTCATCAAAATCAGGCCAAAGTATATCGGTAAAATACAATTCTGCATAAGCGATCTGCCATAGCAAGAAGTTACTGATACGATGTTCGCCTCCCGTCCTAATCACCAGATCGACTTCGGGCTGCTGACTTAGATTGATGAAGTTATTAACTGTAGTTTCAGTAATCTCTTCGGGAGATAATTCATTGGCTTTAATCTTTTCAGCAATTTGTTTAAAACTCTGAATCAGATCCCAACGACCGCCATAGTTAGCAGCAATATTCAGTTGCAATCCAGTATTGCCCGCTGTTAATTCAACAGAACGGCGGATACGTTCCTGCAACCGCGAGCTAAAACGGCTGATATCGCCAATCACAGACAATTTCACATTGTGTTTATGCAAGCTCTTTACTTCATTATCGAGAGCAAAGACAAACAACTCCATCAATGAACTGACTTCCTGCTGTGGGCGATTCCAGTTTTCGCTGCTAAAAGCATATAGCGTCAGTGAATTAATATTATGTTTCACTGAAAAACTCACGGCATTTCGTACGGCTTTAATTCCCGCACGATGGCCAAAGACTCTTAATTTACCCCGTTTTTTTGCCCAGCGACCATTACCATCCATAATGATGGCGACATGTCTGGGTAACGTTGGCAATGAGTCACTATCACTGGGAGATATCACTCAAAATAATCCTTAATTAAATAACTAAGCTGACTTTTTGGTAAACTCAATCAATTACAAACATAAAAAAGCCGTGTCACGTGTCAACAATTACCACGGATACCACGGCTATTTTTGGCACAATCTGAAAAAGCCTTTGGCTCTGATATACCTACGCTCAGCTATGATTAAAACGCAAGCATAAGATCATTGAACCCATTATTATAGCAACTGTAATTTACCCGCGAACTATATCATTTGCCAAAAAGCAAACCTATACTTATTAATAAAACTTGCTATTTGGCGAAGGTGCTTATCGCTTCTCTCGCTAAGACCCTGGCTATATTATCGATTTCTAAGACCTCTTCGATACTTTGGGGTTCAGATAAATTTACTTTTTCAACGACCAACCGATTGATTGTCGCAATATCGGTGAAACGGATCCCACCTTGCAAAAAAACATCAACGGTTTCTTCATTTGCAGCATTCAACGCTGTTGTTGCCGCCTGCCCTGATGACAAGCCTCAATCGCCAGTTTCAAACAAGGATAACGTTGATAATCCAGGGATTCAAAAGTGAGCATGCTCAATTCGGTAAAATCCAATGGCTTTGCCCCAGATGGAATACGATTAGGATAAGCCATCGCATAAGCAATAGGGGTACACATGTCCTGTGTTCCTAATTGTGCGATAATGCTGCCATCCTGATAACGAACCATCGAATGAATAACCGATTGGGGGTGCAATAATACTTCCATTTCATCTGCGGATGCATTGAACAGGTAACGCGCTTCGATATACTCCAAGCCCTTGTTCATCATGGTAGCAGAATCCACCGAAATTTTACGTCCCATTGACCAGATAGGATGAGCACACGCTTCATCAGGAGTCACGGTGGGCAGATTCCCCAAAGGCGTTTTACGGAACGGCCCGCCCGATCCCGTCAGGATAATGCTGGAAATACCGTACTCTTTTAGATTTGCCTTGCCAAGATTATGCTGAACCCCTTCCGGCAGACTTTGGAAAATAGCATTATGTTCGCTATCAATTGGCAGCAATTGCGCTTTGTATTGGACAACCGCATCCATAAACAGACGGCCACTGGTAATCAAAGATTCTTTGTTAGCCAGCAGAACTTGTTTTCCCTTGCGGATAGCGGCCAAAGTCGGCAATAAACCTGCAACGCCAACAATAGCTGACATGACTTGATCGACGTCTTCCAATGCCGCTAAATCACAAATCGCGTCTTTACCAAACAGCACTTCGGTTTGGCTTCCCTGCGCCTGTAATAACTGACGCAGAGCTTTTGCTGACGGCTCATCTGCCATTGCGGCATATTGAGGGTGGAATTCCAGACATTGCTGTGCCATGATTTCAATATTTTTCCCGGCAACCAGTGCAATGACACTGAATTTATCCGGGTTATTGCGGACAACAGAAAGCGTACTTTTCCCAATCGAACCCGTTGAGCCAAGAATAGTTAACCGTTTCATTTTAATACTCTAAGTATGCTACTGATATAAAATTGCAATGGAAAATCGCAACAGAAAATTGTCATAGTTTGAGCGGTGCAGATCGCTATGTCCATCGCTTGAGAAAGAAATGTGATATGAAGTGTAATATCCAGGATAAGAACAACGCCGCAAGAGCTGCGGCGTTGTATGCGTGAAACGGCAATTAGAAATCCATCAACTCAGTTTCTTTATTTGCCAGCGCTTCATCAATTTTCTTAATGAAGCTGTCAGTCAGTTTCTGAATTTCATCTTGTGAACGACGTTCTTCATCTTCACTAATTTCTTTGTCTTTCAGCAGCGTTTTGACCTTATCGTTCGCATCACGGCGAATGTTACGAATGGAGACACGGCCCTGTTCCGCTTCTCCACGAACAACTTTAATGAGATCCTTACGACGCTCTTCTGTCAGTGGTGGCAATGGAACACGAATAATGGTTCCGGCAGAAGAGGGGTTCAGGCCCAGATCAGAAGCCATAATGGCTTTTTCAACTGCCGCGGTCATAGAGCGATCAAATACCGTGATCGCCAAAGTGCGGGCATCTTCTGCAACAACGTTTGCAATCTGACGCAGTGGAGTCGCAGCGCCATAATATTCAACGCTGATGCCATCCAACAGGCTAGGAGAAGCACGGCCAGTACGAACCTTGCTAATTTGATTTTTCAGTGCTTCGACGCTTTTTTCCATGCGGTCTTGTGCGTCTTTCTTGATTTCATTAATCACGTTACAAACCCTTGGGAGATGGTTATTTTTTAGGCCACACTGCGTAAATTATAGATAAGTGAACCGAATACGCTACGATATATGTGACCCTGTGTCATTAAATTTGGCGCATCAGGACGCTGATCATACCGTCAAATTTCACCAATGTCTCTGAGCACGAACTGTGAAAAATCAGCCGTGAGAAATCAACGTACCTTCACTTTCTCCCATCACAACACGACGAAGTGCGCCTGGTTTGTTCATATTAAAAACACGAATTGGCAGGTTATGGTCACGAGCCAGCGTAAAGGCCGCCAGATCCATCACTTTCAATTCGCGCTCCAATACTTCCTGATAAGTGAGCTGATTGTAGAGAACGGCTTCAGGATCTTTTGCAGGATCAGCAGAATAAACGCCATCAACTTTGGTTGCTTTTAACACAACATCCGCTTCGATTTCAATGCCACGCAGACATGCAGCGGAATCTGTTGTAAAGAACGGGTTGCCAGTACCCGCAGAGAAAATAACAACACGACCGTGACGCAGTAAGCTTATCGCTTCAGCCCAGCTATAATTATCACATACGCCATTCAGTGGGACGGCAGACATCAGACGAGCGTTCACATAGGCGCGGTGCAAGGCATCACGCATTGCCAGACCATTCATCACAGTCGCCAACATGCCCATGTGGTCACCGACTACACGGTTCATTCCTGCCTCTGCCAAACCGGCACCACGAAACAGGTTACCGCCTCCAATAACGACACCGACCTGAATACCCAGCTCAACCAGTTCTTTGATTTCCTGAGCCATACGGTCTAAGACACTGGCGTCGATGCCAAAACCTTCTGCGCCTTGCAGGGCTTCTCCACTGAGCTTAAGCAGGATTTTCTGATATACGGGTTTTGCATTGGTTGCCATGGTGTTCAGTCCTAAGCAGATAAGGATATTGGGGATATTCAGTTAATACATATTAAGATTTACTCAACTACTACACATCCACGCGATAAAGCCCAGATGTAAAAATTCATCATAAGATAAAACAGAACCGCCAATCGGCGGCTCCGTTCAAGAAAATTAAGACTGTTTGCTCATTGCAGCAACTTCTGCTGCGAAATCAGCTTCAACTTTCTCAATACCTTCACCAACTTCGAAGCGGATGAAGTTGATAACCTTAGCATTGTTTTCTTTCAGCAGATCGCCAACAGATTTGCTTGGGTCCATCACGAAGTTCTGGCCAGTCAGAGAGATTTCGCCGGTGAATTTGTTCATACGGCCAGAAACCATTTTCTCTGCGATTTCGCGAGGCTTACCAGACTGCATTGCGATTTCCAACTGGATCTGGTGCTCACGCTCAACAACGTCAGCAGGAACATCAGTTGGGTTCACGTATTCTGGCTTGCTTGCCGCAACGTGCATTGCGATGTGTTTGATCAGCTCTTCGTTGGCGCCTTCCGCAGCCACCAGAACACCGATACGGGAACCGTGCAGGTAAGAACCTACCGCTTCACCTTCCAGAATAGCAACGCGACGAATGTTGATGTTTTCACCAATTTTCGCAACCAGGCCAGTACGCTGTTCTTCGAACTTCGCTTTCAGTGCATCGATGTCAGCGTTTTTGTCTGCCATAACAGAAGTGATAACTTCTTTACCGAATGCCAGGAAGCCAGAGTCTTTAGCAACGAAGTCAGTTTCACAGTTCAGTTCAACGATAGCTGCGAATTTAGCATCAGCCGCAACTTCAACCAGAATAACACCTTCAGCAGCAACACGGCCTGCTTTCTTAGCCGCTTTTGCCTGACCTGATTTACGCATGTTATCGATCGCCAGTTCGATATCACCATTTGCTTCAACCAGTGCTTTTTTACATTCCATCATGCCTGCGCCAGTACGCTCACGCAGTTCTTTTACCAGAGCAGCGGTAATGTCAGCCATTTGTTTTATTCCTCGATGTGTCTCGCGGGAAGATAATTCCGCGTGGAAAGTTATCAGATAATATCCTTCGTCTTTCATTCCGCGTGGAAAGTTCTATATCAGATAATAGTTCTATATCAGATAGGTAAAGGGGGCCATAACAGGCCCCCTAACCAATATATTTCAATACCTGGTCAATAAAGGCTCAAACAAAATGAGCAGGCCTTATTATTCAGCGTCTACAAGACCTTCTTCAGCCTGAACAGCCAGATCTTGAGAACGACCTTCACGAACAGCGGTAGCAGCCGCAGTCAGGTACAGTTTAACTGCACGGATTGCGTCGTCGTTACCAGGGATGATGAAGTCAACGCCATCTGGATCAGAGTTGGTATCAACGATAGCGAATACAGGGATACCCAGGTTGTTTGCTTCTTTGATAGCAATGTGTTCGTGTTCAGCGTCGATAACAAACAGCGCATCAGGCAGGCCGCCCATGTCTTTGATACCGCCCAGGCTGTTTTCCAGTTTGCCAAGCTCACGAGAACGCATCAGCGCTTCTTTTTTAGTCAGCTTGTCAAAAGTACCGTCCTGAGACTGAACTTCCAGATCTTTCAAACGCTTGATTGACTGACGAACAGTTTTCCAGTTAGTCAGCATACCACCCAACCAGCGGTGGTTAACGAAGTATTGGTCACAGCTCAGTGCTGCTTCTTTTACTGCTTCGCTGGCAGCACGCTTGGTGCCAACAAACAGAATTTTACCTTTACGGAAGCGATTTTGTTCAGCTCTGCCAAAGCATTGTTGAACATTGGAACAGTTTTTTCCAGGTTGATGATATGAACTTTGTTACGAGCACCAAAGATGAAAGGTTTCATTTTTGGGTTCCAGTAACGAGTCTGGTGACCGAAGTGAACGCCCGCTTGCAGCATATCGCGCATGGAAACAGTTGCCATTTTAGACCTCTATAAAGTTAATTGGGGTTATGCCTCCACAGATCCCATGACACCGACTCCTTAACTGCGGGTGATTCATATCAATGAGTTAACCGCATAAGAGCACCCCGGTGTATGTGCCGATCCATGTGTGTTATTTACACATAATGAGTTTATTTAGTATCCTCGACAAATTGCATCACATCAGAAACAATTACACTGAATACCGGCGCGCTTTATACCATAAACCACCACCAGACTCCAACATTTGTTACAAATACGTTTGTTACAGCTATGTTTATTACGGCGACTAATGCGGGTCATATTGGCATCCATTCGGTGGGCTGATACCATTACCGACAATACTTTCCTTAATTAATATCAAGTAGTCGGTAATTTTCCGACTTAAATGGATCCATTTCATGGCTATTTCTATCAAAACAGAAGAAGACATTCAGAAAATGCGGGTTGCCGGACGCCTGGCTGCCGAAGTTCTGGAAATGATTGAGCCTTACGTTAAGGCTGGCGTCACTACAGGTGAACTTGATCGTATCTGCCACCAGCACATTACCGAAAAACAACAGGCCATCTCGGCTTGTCTGGGTTACCACGGCTTTCCTAAATCCGTGTGCATCTCCGTCAATGACGTGGTTTGCCACGGCATTCCAAGCGATGATAAGACACTGAAAGAAGGTGATATCGTCAATATTGACGTGACAGTCATCAAAGATGAGTTCCACGGTGATACGTCTAAAATGTTTATTGTCGGCAAGCCCACCATTCAAGGTGAGCGCCTGTGTCGTGTAACGCAGGAAAGCTTGTACCTTGCCCTGAAAATGGTTAAACCCGGCATCCGTCTGCGTACCATCGGCAAGGCAATTCAGCAGTTTGTCGAAAGTCACGATTATTCTGTTGTCCGCGAATACTGCGGTCACGGTATCGGCAGAGGCTTCCACGAAGAACCGCATGTTCTGCATTATGATGCTGATGATGGCGGCGTGGTATTGCAAAAAGGCATGGCATTCACCATTGAGCCAATGGTCAACGCGGGTGATTTTCGTATTCGCTCCATGAAAGATGGCTGGACAGTTAAAACCAAAGATCGCGGTTGGTCTGCACAGTACGAACACACTATTGTCGTTACCGATAATGGTTGTGAAATCATGACATGGCGCCAAGAAGAAGCGCATATCTCAGCAGTATTAGTGAACGCATAATTGCTCGTTAACGCCATCAATACGCTCCCTTATCTCAACCCACAGGGAGCGTTAATCTCTTTCAATAATAACTAGATCATGGCGACTGGAAAAATACGCACCGTCGTTTTTGTCGCTGGAGAGATAAAGAGATACGGGAAAAGCTGATCGAACAATGAGTTAATGACCCCGATTTCGAGTGGTTAATGATTGATGCCAGCCATATTAAAATTCATCCCGATATGGCAGGCACAAAAGGCGACAATCAGGAGATGGGATTCACCAATGCTAAGATACATTTGGCCGTGGATGCGCATGGTATGTCGGTCAGAGTTATTATTACAAGCGGTATAACAGCAGATTGTTCACAGGCTAAGATGCAGAATTGTCTTCCCCATTGAGTGATATTCTAATTTTAGATAACAGATAGAAGCTGTGGTAAATTTTTGCACTACCTTATTAAATTTATATGTCTTATGGTAAATAAACAAAACTTTTACAAAGGGTAAATGCTTCTTTTATCGCTTTACCCAATTCTTCATCAGTGACTCTATCTGAAAGAGAAATCTTACAGTCGCGAGGCAGACCTTTTCCTCCCCATGTCTCCAATTTTTCATGTGACCAAGGTGAAATAGTAAGATTACCATCTAACAATTTCACACTACATTTATTCATTTTTTTGAATAACGCCCGTTTAGTTTTATATCCCCCTTTTTTCATCGCTTCTGCAATCCAGTTTTTATAACGAATGGAAACCATATCGCGATGGAAAAAATCATTATCTTCGGGATCAACGAGGCGACTTTTTGATAATGCCTGTCGAACAAAAAAACCTAATTCTTTATCAGTGGTATCTTTGGGTAGATAAAGTGTTTCCGTTGTATTATCTGCTACCAGTAAACGATAACCAGACATTGTTTCTATATAATAAAAATCTTCATTGAAACTAATAGTTGCATTTAATCCTTGACCAATATCATCATTCATGGCGCATTTCCTCTTACAACAGTCACTTTGACATCAATATTCCTGTCCGCAGCATAGCTGATAGATTTATTTATTTCGATCCATTGAGCTGGTGTGGTTTTTTCAGGTACAGCGAGATGCATAGTTTTTTGTTTAATCATATCAGATTTAAGAACAATCTTATTTTTTATGTCTTGATCAAATCTAACCATGTCATTGATATAACCGTTTAGTTGGTTACTGATCTGCTTAGGGTTTTCTATCCTTGATTTTGTCATGGTGTTTAACGTTTTGATGCTAATAGCCTGTCCTGTTGTTTGGTTAAAATAGTCGAATGTTTCAAAGCCATAAGGCAAGGCAAACGTACACTACCCGGCCATTTTAACAACTTTTTCCCCACAAAATCCTCAAACAGATAGCCTTGTTTATAATTTCCTTCTGTCCATGACATCTGGGTTTTACTGCCGTATTTTTCAATACGAACAATATTCTTGATACTGACCAGACTTTCCGTATTTTTCAGACTTTTTAATTAAATATTCATTCACATAAATAACAAATAAAAAAGTGGTGCATTTTTGCACCACCTTATTAAATTTATATGTCTTATGGTAAATAAACAAAACTTTTACAGCGGGTAAAGGCTTTTTTGATTGCTTTGCCCAGTTCTTCATCAGTGATACTGTCTGGGAGAACGATCTCAACATCACAATTATCAGGCATGCCTTTCCCTCCCCATGTCTCTAATTTTTCATGTGCCAATGGCAAGATAGTAATTTTGCCATTTAAGAGTTTCACAAGGCATCTATTCATTTTTTTTAATAGCGCCCGCTTAGTTTTATATCCTCCCTTTTTCATCGCTTCTGCAATCCAGTTTTTATAACGTATATTGGCCATATCACGATTAAAAAAATCATCATCTTCAGGATTAACCAATCGACTTTTAGATAATGCTTGTCGAACAGTAAAACCTAAGTCTTTATCAGAGACGTCTTTAGCCAAGTAAAGAGTACCAGCCTCGTGGTCTGCCACCAACAAGCGATAACCTGACAATGTTCTCACATAATAAAAATCCTCATTAAAACTGATAACTACATTTAAACCTTGTCCGAAGTCATCAATCATGGAACATCTCCTCTTACAACAGTGACTTTGATATCAATGTTTTTATCGACAGCATAACTAATGGATTTGTTGATTTCAGCCCATTGCGTAGATGTGGTTTTTTCAGGTATGGCAAGATACATTGTTTTTTGTTTGATCATATCGTTTGTCAAAATAAATTCACCTTTACCTTTAATAGTGTTTTTGAATCTATCCATGTCATTGATATAACCGTTTAATTGGTTACTGATCTGCTTAGGGTTTTCTATCCTTGATTTTGTCATGGTGTTTAACGTTTTGATGCTAATAGCCTGTCCTGTCGATGAGTTAAAATAATCAAATGTCTCAGAACCATAAGGTAATCGGGTACTTTCTGGCCATTTTAATAACTCTTTCCCCACAGAATCTTCATATGGGTAGCCTTGTTTATAATTTCCTTCTGTCCTATTATGAATGCTAAACATGAAACGCCGATAGATACGATTAATATTCTAATTGTTTGTTCGGCTGAAAATGCGCTAATAACAAAGTGGGTAACTGTCATATATGGATGTCCCATAATATTCAACTTTTTTAGTGACTCAGTGTATTGCTAATTTCGGTTCACGGTCATATATCCGGCGTCTGGCAATCATTTAAATTTGCTGCGCCATGGTGAAGTCCGAACCTTGCCTCCTCATCAGATCAACGGATTAAAAACCCTCGACAGTCTCAGGTTTTTGCAAGGCCGGATAACCGTTTAGCTCATCAACTGTAGTCAACTCTATTGAAAATGAAACCGGTTTATTTAAGCAAAGGCTTTGCTCATCTGGAACGCATCTTTATTAACCATAATTGACCAGCATATCCTGGCACATTTATTGGCATAAGCGACACACGTCTTATTAAATCCCCGTCGGTTAACCAAAGACTGCAATCACCGAGTGCATCATGCCGTAACGCTCTGCGTTGTATAGCAGCTCTGGCGCCATGAATTAAAATCCCGCGTAGGTACCGATTACCATTTTTAGTGATTTTGCCTAATTGTGTTTTCCCACCACTGCTGGCCTGTCGAGGAACGAGTCCTAACCAAGCGGCCATTTGCCTGCCGTTATTAAATTGTTTTCCATCACCAATTCCTCTGTCTGCTGGATCAGCTTCAGCCATTCTTCATAGAGTTGTTTCAGAACCCTGCGTGCAATCATCGTTAATCCATTATCGGCATCTTCAAGTGCCTCGTACAGTGACTCTCTAAGAGCCGCAGAGCGTTGCGGAAAAATAATGCCATATTCTGCTGCCAGTCCTCTGATTTGATTAGAGAGAGCAACGCGTTTTTGAACTAATGACTGCCGGATATTATGGAGAACACAGAGGTCTTGTTGATACAGATTTTTGACCGGAACAAAATGCATACCCGGCCGATTCACAGCTTCACATATTGCCAACGCATCATTGGCATCATTTTTATGGTGTTTAACGAAAGCTTTCACATGCTGAGGGGGAATAAGGCAAACTTTAAAACCTAGATTTTCAATCGTTCGTGCCCAATAGTGGGCGGTACTACAAGCCTCCATAGCAATCAAAGTCCCGGATTCCATTTGTCTAACAGCATCCAGTAATCGACTTCGGGTCATTTTTTTATTAAATATAATGTGATTATCGTTAAGCAAACAAAGCTGAAAAACAGATTTAGCGAGATCAATACCGAGAATTTTATGATACATGATGGACGCTCCCATAAAATGAATATGCTTATTTCATTTTGGTACAATTGACGCCATACGGGACGTCCATCTCATCAGATCAAGTCGCGACTAGTACAAATAAAGTGAGATCACCAGATAATTATAATTCTTTCACACAAAAAGAAAGCTGTGGGATATTTTCATCCACACAGCTTGATTTGAAAAACTGTCACTCATTCAATTCAATATATTATGGCTGGAATTGATAATCCAGCTGATACACAGACTATTTATAATCACTCAATGAAAAAATTACGTCCAATACAGCTCACCGCTCTCTAAAATCCACACGATCCCGCCCGGACACTCCTCAAAAACGAACCATAGCCCATCATATAATTCTTCTTCCGTTTCAGGGAAAGCTACCCGAAAGCGGGTTAACTGTTCATCAATAGTTCCCGCCAGAAATTCACCATGCTTGGCGAGCTTAATCCTGCCATTCTTTAAGAGTAACTCAAGAAACTCAAGAAAATAGTCTTGTTTATCCTTATAAGAAAAATCAGTCTTGCCAAAACTCTTTGCTTCCATTGCTGCCCATACAAGGCTGGGAGAGCATCCTTCTAATCCTTCCAGAAATAACTTATACTGGCTTTCACTAAATAGCATATTTCCCCCTTACCTAAACTTTATTTCCACGTTTCTTTTAGCATCATCACTAACTTGAAATTGTTTATCGCGTATAATTTCAACTGTCCAGCGTGCCTTGGTTTTATCTGCACTGGCTGAAACTGCACGCAAGTTTATGGTGCTGCCATCAGCAAGCTTAGCAAAATAAACACCAGTTTTATTAGGAACTTGCGTAAGAGGTACACCACCTGTTAAACTTTCAGCATAAGCGCGGATATTCTGTTCAGTCAATTTCTGAGTTTCAAACACTTTAACAGTACCTGCTGCGTTGCTTCCCCCATCACCATACACTTGTTTAAATCTCTGTCCAAAGACCGTCAACTCACTTTCAGTATTGTTCCTGTCAAAAATTTTAAACACGTTTTCTTTGTGTGTTCTCTTGATTGATTCCAGGGCATCAAGAGTCGGTTTTGACAGCGCATCATTCTTAATTTCAGCCTGAACGATCTGGGAGACCGATTTCCCTTCTAATTTACCCGTCTTTGAGAAAGTTTCTCCTGATTCATTCAGGGCTTTTGCCAGTGCACGCGTGCTCTCTTTGCTTTTGCCCAGAACCAAGATGGAGCTACTTGTCAAAACACCCGTACCTATAGCAGCTTCGGGTGCTGCTGCATCAAGAGCTGCAATTGATGCCTGGTTCAGGCATAACAAAGGATTGGCCTTACAGCTTTGAAGAGCGACACGCCCCGCAGCGAGCAATCTTGCAGAGCCGGCGACTAATATATGTCCACCAATAGCAGTAGTATAGCCACCTGCTGCCGTGATTGTCACAGCAATCGCTGCATCTCGCCGGGCAGCAACACGTTCAGCGGCGGCTTTATCCCCTTTCGCTGCCGCTAGCATGTCTTTTTGGTTTTCAAGCGCCAGCCAAGACCACATATGCTCAGTCCAGTTATTACGATAAACCAGTTCTGCGGTACTCGCTGCCTGATAAGCCCCTTCTGGGGTATGACTGATTAATGCCCCCGACAATGCGCCAATAAACTTAGCTAATTGAGCCTTGGCTTCATTTCCCCTCAGTGCATCCTGAATTTTATAAAGCTGGCGTATTGGTTCATTTTTATATGCAGGTTCAAATAACCTGTTTTCCATTGTGATTGCAGCAAATTCAGCCGCCAAAGCACCGACGACAGCCCCTTTAGCATCCCCGCCTGCAATTTCCGCACTGATCCCTGAGACAACAGCATGACTGAGCGTCTTGCCCGCATGCCCTAAAATTTCCCCGTTATCACCAACCAGTTTGGCCCCTTGCGCCTGAATTTGATCCCCAATATTGCTCAAAAATGCCGTCTTCAAATTGTCCGTAAAACTGCCGCCATTGATGGCCGTCCCCAGCGTTGAACCCACGACGGAATGCGCGGCAACACGCTGGGCTACCTTAATCCAGTCGCTATTCACCAAAGGAAGCTGGGCTTTGGCAGGATCAACAACCCCGGTCTCTCCTGCGATGTTTCCCCATCCCATTGAGTGATCCAGGCCAGCCAATGTCCCCCCCATTGCCATTTTTGTTACGAGAGATTTTACGGAATCACGCTTTGCCAGAGCGGTCAGTGTCCTGGAGAGATTGCCTTGGTTTTCAACTAAGGCAACCGCTGCCTGCGAAGTCAACCCTATCATGCCACTATAAGCCGCCCCATAAACTGCACTCGCCGTAACACCTGTTGCCCCGGTCGCTCCCACCGCAGCTTCTCCCGCCCAGGCAGCCATACCAGAGCCTGCGGTTACCGCCGCAACGGCAATCGCAATCACAGCCCCCACAACCGGATTCAGGCTCTGGCTTTTCTTGTCCCAACTACTGTAAGCATCCTTAACCAAACTCCACTGAACGTCATGACGATTGCGCAGATCTTTCAGCCATTCCGTCCCCGGGGTATTGCCGAGTCTCACCAACGCGTCTTCAAGTAACTGCCCCTCTTTGGCTTTTACATCCGCACTGACACCTTGCCCTGACTCCACCGTCAATGTCCCGCCAACACGCACTGACGGTATGGACCATACCTTCTCACTACTGCCTTTATCACGGTGTGTAACAAAAAAACCTTCTGACACGGAGACAGTTCGTTCAAACGCAGTATTTGGCATCGCCCTGAAGTTTACTTTTCCTGTTTGGCTGGTAATTTTCGCGTTTTCGTTGGTGTCGATCCGGCTCGCTTCCAATGTCACATCGTCTTTTGCCATCAGGGTAATATCACCCCCCGCAATAAACTCAGCCGGTTTGCTCGTTGAGTTATGTTTTATCCGGGTTGCTTCCTTACAGCTCCTGAAGATGAAAAAACCGCCACATTTCCTTTCATTATCTTCCCATTTATATGACTCTTCCATCGCTTGCGCATAGAGAACGCCCCCTTTGGCAGCAATATCCATGGCCCCTTTAGCCATCAACGCGGTTGCCTGAAATAAAATACTGCCCTGGGCATGCATCGTTAATGTACCGCCACTCTTAAGCTGGCTAACACGTTGTGTGAAGCGTTCACTGTTGCCGTCTTCGATATGTTCCTGTACCGACTCGAAGCGGATATTTCCGCCCGTGGAGAGCGTCATATCACGACCGGATGTCAGGCTTGAGCCATAGGTTAATAAATTCCCTGCCGCAGAGAGGGTAAGATTCTGGGCTGCATTAAGGGTGCTAATGCCAGCAGCGTAGGATTTATAATCTGCAGTGTGGTCAGGCGAATATTTTTGTGCCAGGAAGACCATGTCTTGCCCCGCATTAACGGAGATATCCCCTCTGCTCGAGGTTAATGTAGCAAACCGGCCAACGATATCCCGGCTTGCACTTAGTTTCAGGTGATCGCCGGCAGTAATACGGGCGCTACCCGCCAAAATTCTGGCGCTGGCTTCATTTAAAGGCACATCTTCGGCATCATGTGCATGCATATCAATATCACGCCCTGCGCCCAATGTGATGTGTTGTCCGGCGTCGATCTCTCTTCTGAGTAACTTAATATCATTGCCCGCAAACAAATTAATACTGCCCGTCGTCCTCAATGGACCCACATTCCAATTCTGAAGTGTGGGGCTAACATCCAAGTTATGGCCGGCGCTTAATGTCAGGTCATAGGACGCATTGGGCTGAGTTGCCGTGTAGAAGTACAAATCTTTACCCGCCGACACCCGTAAATTGTTAGTGGCTGAAATGGAGGAGCCATCACCGTTGCCTATTGTAATATCGCCTTCATGCACGACATATTCAACATTGTTCCCTTTCAATACCACGTTTTTAGTGTTGAGGTATTGACCGGTAATTAATGTCAGATCGTTCTTTGCTTCCCATTTGGTGTCTTGTGCCTCAATGGCTATTCCCGCATTTAACGTAATATTATTTGCCTGATTTGACCGAAGCCCAATGACCTCGATATTGTGACCCGCTGATATCTGTAAATTGTTATCAGCCACGGTCACACCATTTTTCACCGTGATGTTTCCAGCGCGCGCAACAAGTTCAACATCGTTCTTCCCTGTCAGTGTTGAGGAGTCCATCTTGATATTATCGCCGGCAACCAATACCAGATTATTATCCGCATGCATCATTCCCTGGGAAATAGCCATGTTACGGTCAGCGATGACTGACAGTTCATTGTCCGCTTTCACTTTAAGGTAACCGGGACCTGTTATTTCACCGGCATGAAGCAGGATATTTCTCCCGATGATTGATGTCATGCCCGATAACAAATCGAACCTGTTTTTAAAATCGGCAACAATATTATGGCCCTGGAGTGAGGTGAGTTGTTTGTATTCCGTCCAGTCACGATGGTTACCCGTGAAAAAGTTGTTACCCGTTAGAATAAGATTATTACGTGCACTTAACTGACTGGTGTTTTTGTTGGTGAGATTTGAGGCATTGATATAAGCATTCGCCCCTGAAGCGAGAAGGCCACCCTCAATATTACTGAATTCTTTTGTGCGCATGACGATATCGCCATATTGGGTTTGCAGTGTCCCTTTATTGTTGCGGACCCAACTCGCTGGATTGCCCACCCAGTCTTTTTGCAGCCACAGGTTGCGATTGGCCTGAATCAGAGTGGCCTCTTCTGCCTGATTATCAAAACGATCAACAAATAAACGCATATCACCGCCTGAGATCACCTTACCCACATTGTTCAGGGTATTGGCAGCCAATGTGATATCTTTCCCGGCCTTGACCTGACTGCCTTTCGCTATTTCAATGTCTTTACTACTCACATTAATATCGGTTTTGGCGTTGACATTCCCAAGGGTGATTTTGCCATCCACCGTCAAACGGATACCATCTTGCTGAGTGGTCAAATTGGCGAGATTAACGCCAACGCCGGTTTCCGTTCCCACCAGGCTGATTTTATTCGCATACATGCCTCCCATCGCCCGTGTATCAATGGCAAGTTTGGGGACTGTTCCTGTGCCTTTAACGGGAAAATTTCCATGTTCAAAGTCAAACAGGTTAGCCCCTTGTACCAACGACAAGTTTTTGGCTTTTATTACACCGTTAAGGGTCGTCGCACGGCTGATAATATCAACATAATCTGCTGACTGTGCATCCAATCCACGCCCGCCAATAGTAATGTGTCCTTCTCTCACGCCGATGGCTGCCAGTGCCCCATTTTTATCAACCATCGGCTCCCCGGTCGTTAATGTCACCCCGGCAGTATTGATAAAACGACAACCATCACAGGTAATACCATTCCAGTTAGCAATGACAACCCGGGCTTTTTGCCCCGCCACTTCCAAAGGGCCTGCCAGCTTAGAAGGGTCGGAACCCATCACCTCATTAATAATCAGGTCTGCGCCTTTACCGTTAATCAGGTTCGGATTTGCCCGAATTCTCCCGGCCAGTTCGGTTTGTGTGTCCGTGTTCGCGTTATTTAATATCACTCCCATGCCCCCAGGCACCCCAAAATTGCCGTAATAAATATGGCTCACACCTGCCGTATTCGGTTTGGGGATATTCATAACATGAGAATACATTTGGCTGCCGGTTACCGGATCCTCGTAATAGTACTTCTCAACATCCCCTTCCTGTAGCCTGCGAGCGTCAGGATTGGTTTGCCCTATCGCGGGATGCAGTGGATACACCGCTGTCAGATAAGTAATCAGATAAATCAGGCACTTCATTTTTGATGAGTTTTGTTGAGACATCATGGGTTACCTTTTCTTATCAGGGTTAACTTAAAATTCGAGTGAAACGCTGGCATAAAACGACCACGCATCAGGCTTTAGCGTGTGCGGGTAATACAGTGGCTTACCAATCATGAGCTGGGATGACATCACCTGTTGTGTCAGCGTGACACCAAGGGCACTGCCTAATAAATGGGCCTTTGCCACGCCATAGCGAGACTGTCCAACCCGATGGCCATAATCCAATGCCCCCATAAACGTCAGTACACCAATCTGACCGACGTCAAGTTGATGGGTGACCTCCTGTCTCCAGTAGACCCCCTGGTTACCACTCAGGTATTGGGTTTTATATCCCCGTATCGAGTACAATCCCCCCAGAGACAGCCGTTCAGGGGAGGGCAAATCATCGGGAGTCAATTGCCCATAAAATGAGGTTAAATACGCGGTATTGGGGGAGAAAGGGTAATAATAACTGCTGCTTAAGTTGAATTTACGGAAAGTATTTCGGGTTGCGAGAGGAGGAGATGTGACCGCGTTTCCATACTCAAAGGCGGGTCTGAAGGTAAAATAACCGCCTCCCAATAGGGTACTGTACTGGGCGCCGATATAGGCTGTTTTTATCACCGGACTGCTTAAAAAGAGTTTTTGATCGGCAATCGCATTTTTCACCGCCTTATAGCGCCCACCGGCTTGTAAACCTAATTTTTGCTTTCCATCCCGATAAAGTGTGCGGGTGATATCAAGCTGGTGTGTCTGGTTTTCACTGTCATAGGGATAATTTTTTCCCATGATCGCCAGTTCTTGCCGCGAGGTATGGTAAAAATAGTGGTAACGTGCGGTCCAATAGCCATAAGGAACACTCATTGACAGCGCCAGACTACGGCTATGTCCCGCCGGCCTAAAATCCGTATCCTGTAGCCAGGAGAACGACCACTGTTCACCCAATCCCAAAGGGGCATCCAATACCAATCCGGCACTTGCCTGATATTCGCCTATCCCTTTTTGACCGCTGTTATCGACGCTGATCAATCCCCTGCCCGGAAAGCGACGGGCTTGCTGCCGAATATGCACTGTAGAGTACCCGGGTTGTGTACCTGGTTTGATCTCAATGGTGAAACGGGACGAAGCCAGACGATTAAGGTGCTCCAGTCCCTGTTCAATATCGCGCAAATTTAGGATCTTTCCCACTATCCCCGGAAACAGCATCTTTGCCATACGGGGCGGTTTTCCGTCAATTTCAATGGCATCAACCCGGCCTTCTATTACCGTAATGTGGAGTTTGCCATCAGAGAGACTTTGTTCAGGCAGGTAGGCTTGCGAAGTGATATAGCCCTCTGTGATATAGGCGTTAGTGACTGCTCGCACCAATTGCTTAAGCTCAGTCAGTGTCACGCAACGATGCACATAAGGTTGGGTCACTGTGTACTGTATAGATGTAGATAAGGACTCTGCGCCTTGAAATAGGATTTCGTCAATGTTGACGCACTGTGTATCAATGGTCGGCTCACTCTCCATTATTTGTTCGGGAATAACCGTTTTTTTCCGCAAATCTTCCCGTTGTTGCTGGGCATCATCCAGCAATATTTTTTGCTGTTGACGCTGACTGTCCAGTATCGCTGGCGGGGATTCTAAACGCGGTTCTTGCGCTTGATGACTAAAGGGAAGCTCATCGGCTTGTGCGATGTGTATGACAAACATCGCCCAGCCCAGTAGCCCCACTTTTATTTGGTTGAATATTTTTATTGCCATAGTTAAATTAATTAATCAGTTAATAATTATTTATAAAAGGCGACACGGTCTATTTTTATATTTATTAGCTGATTTTCAATATGGCCTAAATCACAAAGAAATATTTATGGATTATAAAACCAAAAATATATTGGAAATAAAATATTCACCACCCTTTGAACTTATTAGTTCTAAAATAAAGCCAATTCCACTACCTCATAGATTAATATAGAATTAATGAAAATTATCTTTATATGCCAATCCAACTTCAAGTTGCAGCTTGCAAATCAATGTGATTGTTTATATCTCCCCGCGTAGCGGGGAGATATAAGACGCATCTTGAAAGACGATTGGTATAGGTTATTGTGGAAGGTATTATCGACGCTTTAGCAGAAACTGATTGGAAAACACTGTCTGAGGGAATGGGGACAAAACAGGACAATAACCCCTGTTCATCCTATTATTTTCTCAGTAATCTGATCATCATGAGTTTTCTCACGATAGGTTTCTGCATATGCCGGTTGATATCTCCTTAACGCAAGCCCCCGTTCCGCCTCTTTCTCCTGTGGAGTTTTCCTACGATGACCTGCAATTCCCCGCGCTTAAACAGCATATTGATGAATTCCAGCTCTGGCTTGAGCACGCATTCAAGGCAGGGATCTCAGCGGATGCACTGATTTACACCCGCAGTGACTATATTGATCAACTTTTAAAACGATTATGGCAGGAACAGGGATTTGATCAGATCAATTCCTTTTCCTTGATTGCGGTCGGTGGTTATGGTCGCCGCGAATTACATCCTCTCTCTGACATTGATCTATTGATTTTGAGCCAATCGCCATTGACTGAAACGCAATCAACTCGCCTTGGGCAGTTAATTGCCCTGCTTTGGGATATTCGTCTTGAAGTCGGCCACAGTGTCAGGACATTCGAAGAATGCCAGCAAAAAGGGCTTTCCGACCCCACTATCGCGACTAACCTCATTGAATCCCGTTTGATTTGTGGAGATTTATCTCTCTTTCTGCGCATGCAGAGATATATTTTCAGCGATGATTTCTGGCCATCCACTCAATTTTTTGCAGCTAAAATTACTGAACAAAGAAAACGTCACCGACGCTATCACAGCACCAGTTACAATCTGGAGCCTGATATCAAAAGCAGCCCAGGTGGACTACGCGATATTCACACATTACTTTGGGTCGCTCATCGCCATTTTGGTGCCACCTCCTTAGATGAAATGGTCAATTTTGGTTTCCTGACCCAGGAAGAACGCAATGAATTGAACGAGTGTCAGAATTTTCTCTGGCGTATCCGTTTTGCGCTCCATTTGGTTGTTACCCGTTACGATAACCGGTTGCTGTTCGAACACCAATTTAGTGTCGCCCAGCTGCTCGGCTATGAAGGGGAAAGAAATCAGCCGGTCGAGCAAATGATGAAAGATTTCTATCGCATGACTCGCCGTGTCAGTGAGCTAAATAACATGCTGCTGCAACTGTTTAATGAAGCCATTTTGGCCTTGCAGCCCAATGAAAAACCACGTTTCCTGAACACTGAGTTTCAATTGCGGGGAAACCTTATCGATCTCATTGATGAAACGCTATTTAGCCGTGATCCTACTTCAATCTTGAGAATGTTTTATCACATGGCTGAACATCGTGAAATTGAGGGGATCTATTCCACCACATTGCGCCAGCTGCGTTATGCCCGTAGAAATCTGACCGCTCCGTTGTGTGAATATCCTAAAGCACGAAAAATTTTCATGGATATTCTGCGCCATCCCCATGCAGTTACAGGGGCATTACTCCCAATGCACCTTCATAGTGTCTTAGGGGCTTATATGCCTTTTTGGAGCAATATTGTCGGCCAGATGCAATTTGACCTTTTTCATGCTTATACCGTTGACGAACACACCATCCGCGTACTGCAAAAACTGGAAAGTTTTGCTGATGAAAATAACCGTGTGATCCACCCTCTGTGTGTTGAACTTTACCCACATCTTCCTCAACCAGAGCTATTACGGCTGGCCGCTTTTTTCCATGATATTGCTAAAGGACGCAATGGCGATCATTCTGAGCTTGGCGCTAAAGATGCCTTCACATTTGCGCGACAGCATGGTTTGACAAACCACGAAGCTGGATTAGTGGAATGGCTGGTTCGCGATCACCTGCTGATGTCAGTGACTGCACAACGTCGGGATATTCAAGATCCAGAAATCATTCAGCAATTTGCCAGCCAGGTTAAAAACCAAAACCGCCTTAATTACTTAGTCTGCCTGACCGTTGCTGATATTTGTGCTACCAACGCTAAACTCTGGAACAGCTGGAAACAAAGCCTGATACGTGAACTCTATTTCGCCACTGCAACGCAATTGCGCCAGGGAATTCAAAATACCCCTGATTTACGGGAACGAATCCGTCACAATCGCTTACAAGCATTAGCCCTTCTACGCCAGGAAAATATCGACGAACAGCGCTTACACAATATCTGGAGCCGTTGCCATGCAGATTATTTCCTGCGCCATACTCCCGACCAATTAGCGTGGCATGCTAGCCATTTAATCCATCACTCCCCTTTGGAACCCATGGTTTTGATCAGTACCGCCTTTTCTCACGGTGGTACAGAAATTTTTATTTGGTGCCAGGACCGGCCTTCGCTTTTTGCGGCTGTTGTTGGGGAATTGGACAAACGTAATTTAAGTGTCCATGATGCTCAAATCTTCACTAATCGTGATGAAATGGCGATGGATACATTTGTTGTTTTAGATCCTAATGGTCATCCACTGGCGTTTGATCGTCACGAACCTATCCGCCGTGCCTTATTGAAAGTCATGAACGATCCACATCCTAAAGTCCCAAAGGCACGCAATTTGCCTGCCAAGTTACGCCATTTTAATGTCCCAACCAAAGTTAACTTTTTACCGACAAAAAATGCTCGCCGTACTTATATGGAATTAGTTGCATTGGATCAGCCTGGATTACTGGCACGGGTAGGCAATATTTTCGCCGAATTGGGTGTTTCCTTACATGGCGCCCGCATTACGACTATTGGTGAACGTGTGGAAGACTTTTTTGTATTAGCGGATAAAGATCAAAACGCATTACATAAAAAAATCAGGGATGAACTATCAGAAAGGTTGACAGAGGCTCTCAACACACGAGATAAACTATAACAAGATTCTCTTAACAGAAATTAGGAACCGCATACTTATGCAGCAATTACAAACGACTATCGAAAATGCATTTGAAGATCGCGTTAATATCACCCCAACTACCGTTGATGGCACAACCCGCGATGCCATTAATCAGGTTATTCAAATGCTGGACAGTGGCAAACTGCGTGTCGCTGAAAAAATCGACGGCGAGTGGGTAACTCATCAATGGCTGAAAAAAGCGGTATTGCTTTCCTTCCGCATTAATGACAATCAGGTGATGGAAGGTGCTGAAAGTCGCTATTTCGACAAAGTGCCGATGAAATTCGCTGACTATGATCAGGCTCGTTTCGAAAAAGAAGGATTCCGTGTCGTACCTCCTGCAGCTGTCCGCCAAGGGGCTTATATTGCACGCAATACCGTACTGATGCCATCTTACGTCAACCTCGGTGCTTACGTGGATGAAGGCACAATGGTAGATACCTGGGCAACAGTCGGTTCCTGTGCACAGATCGGTAAAAATGTTCACTTATCCGGCGGAGTGGGCATTGGCGGTGTCCTGGAGCCATTACAGGCCAATCCAACCATCATTGAAGACAACTGCTTTATCGGTGCACGTTCTGAGATTGTAGAAGGCGTTATCGTAGAAGAAGGCTCCGTGATCTCAATGGGTGTTTACATCGGCCAAAGCACCAAAATCTATGATCGCGAAACCGGCGAAATCCATTATGGCCGCGTACCAGCGGGTTCTGTCGTTGTATCCGGTAATCTTCCATCAAAAGATGGCAGTTACAGCCTGTATTGTGCTGTTATTGTGAAAAAGGTTGATGCCAAAACCCGTGGCAAAGTGGGTATTAATGAACTGCTGAGAAATATTGACTAACGATATAAACTTTCTATTTCATAAATAAGTTAATAAGTTCACAGAATTACCGAGCGGCTATATATTATATAAATGTATAGCCGCTTCACTATCGATCCGGAGAAAACAATTTTTCGTCTATAGAAGATAACTTACTGAAACAATTCTATTGAATAGGTAACTCGTTTTTAGAAATGATTGCCAATCTATTTTGGTAGTGCTCAGGATCTCCCCATAACCAAATTTCTTGACTGCTAACATCATTTTGGGTCAGAATTTTGTGCAACTCACCAGAAATCATGTCATAAGAATAAACATGCATATTATATGCTAGTGCGTCATACATCCGATCCTGCCAAAAAGCCATACCGTCAGTTGTCTGGTTCATATCTGATACAATGACATCATACCGTTCAATTAAATAATCAAAGAATACCTTACCGGCTAAGTCACGTAGGACAGCTCGATGTTGAGGTGTCCTAATTCGCCACACAAGAATTTGTGTTACAGGGCGGCAATTTAATACAACATCTGGCTGTATAACTACCCTGTTATAATAAACAACTTCTTTAGAGACATCATTAATTAAGGCTAGCTCAAAATGAGACTGACTAATCCACTCCCCCAATCGGCCGTCGACACGAACCATACGATAGCCAGGAGAAAATACTAACCCTCTTATCTGATTTGTAATATCTGTTCCGCCCATTAATGAAATATAGAGGGCATGATTATCTGAGCCTTCGTTCAAATGAGCAAAGACTGCATTAATCTTTTCAGGATCCACCAATTTTTTTGGCATGTCTTCCTCTCAGCTCTACTTATCTAAATGGACAATATAGACAATATATACCAATCTAACTTCAAGATGCGTGTGATTTCATATCATGTTGTAAATTGCAACTTGAAGTTTAATGCGTATAGTTACCAAATTGATAAATATCTCTTGACATGATATTAGTTTGATTAGATCTTAAGTTCAATAAGAAAACATGTTGCTTTATTGTCCTCTTGTTGTTCTACTTTTCTACTGAAAACTAACCTGTTTCGATTAGTATTTCCTCAATCCCCATTAACCATTTGACTTTTAACGATTACGAAATGGATAATAAATCCACTATTTTTAGCCTTTCCATTTCATTTAGATGACTAGGTGGCGCGTTATGTACGATAACTTGAAAAGTTTGGGGATCACACATCCTGAAGATATTGATCGCTATAGCCTCCGTCAGGAAGCGAATAACGACATTCTGAAGATTTATTTCCGCAAGGACAAAGGCGAATTTTTCGCCAAAAGCGTTAAATTTAAGTATCCACGCCAGTTAAAGACCATCTCTGATGCCCACTCTAGCCAGGGTTATAAAGAAGTCAAAGAGATCAACACCAACCTACGTTATGTCATTGAAGAGTTGGATCAGATCTGCAAACGTGATCAAATAGAAGTGGATTTGCAACGCAAAATCCTCGACGACTTACGCCATCTCGAACATGTCGTTGCGAATAAGATTGCAGAAATTGAAGCAGATTTAGAAAAGTTGACCCGTAAATAAATTATGTCAGCTTGCTTATACACCGCTTATTTTCCCAAATTCTCGAACCCAATAAAGGTATAAGCGGTGTAGTCGTTCATTTCCTTACAACAAAGCCCCCCACTCTTCAATCCAGTTCTGAGCAAAGACTTCAGGTTCAACAACCTCAATTGCATCAATCAACAGTACCTCGCCGATTCGTTTGGCTCCCTGTTCCTGTAACAGTTCATCAAAAGTACGGCCACCACCACAGAAAGTGTCGTAACTGCTGTCACCTAACGCAATCACGCCGTAACTCAGATCGGGCTGATAGCCCAACTTATCATTTAATTCTGTATAGAGCGGCTGGATATTATCAGGCAGATCACCTTGTCCTGTTGTCGAAGTCACCACTAAGACAACGTGTTGCAAATACTCTTGCCATTGTTCTAAGGTTGCATCTTCAAAAACCACAACCTTATGCCCCTGCTGCTCAAGTATCTGCTGTGCTTCTTCTGCAACCGCTAACGCATTGCCATAAACTGTACCAACGAAAATACCAATCTTTGCCATAGATATTGATCCCTTTAATCAGTTTGATACTGCGTTCATTCATGAATAGTGAAACATTCCAGATCAGGCACAATACCCCGCCAACCAAATTGTTCAAGCAAATATTGCCATGATTGATCCCAACGCGCAGTGAGGAGAAGGTTCTCTCCTGTCACGGGATGCTTGAGTTGAAGGTGGCTGGCATGCAGCATTAACCTGCCAGTCTGATAATATTTAGCAACTCCTCGATTTTGTCGCAAATCGCCGTGCGTGGTATCCCCAATGATCGGGTGTCGAATATGTGCCATATGCCGCCGCAATTGATGCTTACGTCCCGTTTTTGGCATCAGCTCCAACAGACTGAAACGAGATGTTGGATAACGCCCTATCTCAACCGGACACTCTACTTTTGCCAACGAACGATAATAAGTAACCGCGGGTTGTGCTGCTCTATCTGTATCAGCAAATTTATCCGCAATTTTATCCAACTCTTCCATTAGGGCATAGTCGATAATATCATCACCTTCAACATAACCCCGCACAACTGCGTGATATGTTTTTTGTAGAGTATGGAATTCAAATTGTTGTGCAAGTGTCCTGGCTACTTCGCTTGAAAGCGCCATCAATAAAACACCCGATGTTGGCCGATCCAGACGATGAACAGGGAAAACATGCTGTCCAATTTGATCGCGCAATGTTTGCATCACAAAAACAGTTTCATGGCGCGCCAACCAACTCCGGTGAACCAACCATCCGGCAGGCTTATTGACTGCAACAATATGTTTATCCTGATAAATAATCTCCAGCATATCAGGTATCCTGTGTAAACAGGTTGTCCAATGCCCGTAAGAGTTCAAGTAAAGGGAAAAAACGCTCTACTTCTTCTTTATACACTTCTTCAAAATACGGGGCGATGGTAAATGCCGTCGGCAAACTGGCTTCTTGTTCTATCAAGGCGCGCATCCTTGGAATTAATACCCACTGGAGCCACTCTTCTGCTGACATGGTATCAATGGAAAAAGGTTCGATACTTTCAAAGGCTTCTGGCTTAGGCGGATAATTTTGCCATATGCCTACCGTTTTCATGGTAGCTTCAATTAATTGCAATTTATGTAGAATTTGTTTCTCGATACTCATGATGTTTCGTCTGATGCTTGTCTATTGCTCAGATGACAAAAACTGCCACCGTGTCATTGGGACATAAGAGTATCATTGATACGATTTCAGCGGAAAAATTACGACAGGAAAAATGGCGGCAATAGTTAAAAGTAAATAGTTAGGGTAATACAAATGGAGTTAAGAGGAGAGATTTTCTCTCTCCTCTTGAGTGGCTGTCATAGCAATCCTGCTACATGGGGTGCTTCCTGCTAATTTCCCTGACAAAATACATCCTTGTCAGTTATCCTTTATTCAATCATTATACTAATGGTTTTTAGCGTTCCTGCTTGTACCTAATCATCCTTGCACCATCTTCCCGATGGATTTATTCCCTGGTTATTGTTTTACAATGGTTCCTTGCGGAACAGTGAAAGGATCTACGATCCAGCCTCTTGAAACAAGCCACTGAATCAGAATCGTAAGCAATATGAAAAATTCACATTGAGATAAAATTACACATGTTATTGATATAGAATAAAAATAATTTCAATGAATAATATTCACGTCATGATTAGAAGAGATATCTCACGTAAAATGTGAGATATCTCTTACAAAAAAGCCAATCAATATCTGCAATCAATCGCACACAACAGGATTGATAACCGAAAGGAAACTTGTCAAATCTGCGGATAAAACTTTCCGCTCCTGGCTGCCAAACCGTTCAAGAATCACTTGCCCTGTCAAATTACACAAAGAAATCAATCCCATATCGGAATCAGTCGTCCCAATAAAGACGGTAGGTGAGAGCTTTAACCGCTTCTGTGTCACAAGATGACCAATCAGATTTTCCTGCAAGCGAATGAAATCATCTTCACTCCATACCTGAATCAAACTGAAATTTTGCCCGGCAAAACTGGCTGTCATATCACCCGCAAACTGCATCACATAGTAATCATGGATAGCATCCTGCAAACGGATCTCCAGTGCAGTTTCTACCTTACTAAGTTTTTCTTGGGCAGAAAACGACCGTGGAAGCCAATACACCACACCATCTCCCGTACGCTCGATACAAGGTGAAGGTATGCCATACAACTCACTGCTGGCTGGCGGAAACCCTGTTTTCTCTTGCCATAATTCAACATAACGTCGGGTAAAGTCAGAGAGTGCCTCTGTCACATTAAAGGTCATATTATTATATCATCCCTATTTTCAGGCTTATAAAAGTGATGTTACCATCTTAATGAAAAAATGTTGATATAGCCTAATTCTTTTCAAGAGTCTTAAATATATTCCAATCAATTATTGGATTCATCATAGCTTTATATTCTATAACAAATAAGATCCATCTAAAAATAAAAACCATAATATATTAAATATCAGACATATTTTCACATCCACTGATACATAATAGCCACTAGCTATTAAAATGATAATTTTCTTTAAAAAAAAATTAATAACAAGTAGGTTGACCGTTGAATTCATATTCAAACATCATCTCCTAGAAATTGAAAAATAAGGAAATAGAATATGTCATCCAAAGAACCAATTAAACAAGAAGATATTGACTTACAAAAACCAATAATTAATGAAATAGAATTTAACTTATCCAACTTTCCCAAAGAGGTAACCTGGAAAACTATTAATTTTAAGAATTGGTCTGGAGAAATTAGTGCCAATAATATGCCATGCTGCATACCAAAAACGGTTGAAGAAGTCATTTCCGTTGCCAATTGGGCATGGAAAGAAAATTATAAATTAAGGCCTATTGGGCAATCACATAATTGGTCTCCACTCATATTGGGATCAGGAAAAAGTCCCAAAGATAATATTATGTTAATGGATCTTTCTGCTCATTTCACCCATGTCAATATCGAGCATCGCTCCCAATTTTGCCTAGTGACCGCACAAACGGGCATCCTGATGGAAACGTTGATGACCCAAATGGAAGAACAGGGCCTGGGCTTTACTGCCACACCTGCTCCTGGTGATTTAACACTCGGCGCGGTTCTCGCAATAAACGGGCATGGAACTGCCATTAAAGCTGTTGACGAAATCCCACTTCCTGGACACACATTTGGTTCTCTGAGTAACACGATATTATCCCTGTCTGCTGTTGTATGGGATAAAGAAAGTCAGCAATATACGGTTAAACGTTTTGAACGCAATGAACCTGATTGTGCACCGCTACTCACGCATATTGGCTGCGCCCTAATTTTAGAAGTGCAATTTCAGGCGGGTAAAAATCAACGCCTTCGGTGTCAAAGTTTTACCGATATCCCTGCAGATGAGTTATTTTCCCTGCCAGAAAACGCGAAAGAAAAACGGACGTTTAGTTATTTTCTGGATCAAAGTGGTCGGGCTGAAATCATTTTATTTCCCTTTACCAAGAAGCCGTGGCTAAAAGTCTGGAGTGTGGCACCAACCAAACCAGCCACCAGCATCGAGGTAACAACGCCTTATAACTATCCATTTTCCGACAATATTTCATTAACTTTATCAGATATCGTGGAGGATGCGGTTACTGCATTCCCGCTTATAACGCCTTTAATGAATCAAATACAATATCAGCATGTCCATGATTCTTTGCAAAATAGGGGAAAAGATATCTGGGGTTGGAGTAAGAACCTGTTGTTATATGTCAAGCCAACCACATTGCGTGTTACAGCAAATGGTTATGCGATATTGACACAACGTACTCACATCCAGCTTGTAATGAACAAATTTTATACCCAATGGGGGGCGCTCATACAACAATATGAAGAACAACTAAAATATCCCATCAATAGTCCTCTTGAAGTGAGGGTAACGGGATTAGATGATCCTGCTGAAGTCATGGTAACAGGAGCAACGGTTCCCAGTTTATCCGCCATTCGTCCCCGTTTAGATCATCCAGAATGGGATGTGGCTGTTTGGATTGACGTTTTGACTTTTCCAAAAACCCCCGATGCTATTGAATTTTTTCGTCAACTTGAACAATGGCTATTCAACGAATTTGACGGTTCTTATGCCTCTGCTCGTGTTGAATGGAGTAAAGGCTGGGCTTATGGTTCTAAAACTGCATGGGAAGATAAAGAGATATTAACCAAAACAATCCCAACTTCATTAACTGATGGCTTGCCTGCTGATAACAACTGGGCTTCGGCAGTTTCAGCATTACAAAAGTACGATCCACATCATTTATTTAGATCACCATTATTGGATACATTGCTGTCCGATTAATTGCTTTCTGGTTAATAGCCCCCTAATAAATAGTAGATATAGCAATATATCTACTATTTAATTCAGCTTGCCTAGCCATCACGCTAATCACATCAACAATAATGTTAGTTCGATAACTCTGGGGGAAAAAAATACGAACCATTTGGATTCCTTGATACACTACAGATGATTTTAGTCATCAAGACGCTCTTTGTCGTAAAGAGCATCTCGATCATAAAATTTTTCAGCCTTAAGGAATTCTAATGTCTTTATATCAAGATAATCATGCACTTTCCCAACTCACATTGGGTAAACCAACCCCTTACCGCGATAACTACGATCCGACTTTATTACAAGCGGTTCCCCGCAGTATGAACCGGGAGCCACTTGGGCTGTTTCCTGATAATCTCCCTTTTCATGGTGCAGATATCTGGACAATGTACGAACTCTCCTGGCTCAACGCACGTGGCGTTCCTCAAGTTGCCATCGGTCACGTCAGCTTGGATGCGGCCAGTGAAAACCTTATCGAATCAAAAAGCTTTAAACTTTATCTCAACAGCTTTAACCAAACCCGTTTTGCTGATTGGGAAACGGTACAAAAAACGTTGCAACAAGATTTATCTGCTTGCGCCAATGGCAATATTGAAGTGGTTCTGCATCCCCTGCACGATTTCAGCCAACAGCCAATTGCCGAATTTGCCGGAAAATGCATCGATAATCAGGACATTGAAATTGATGATTATCAATTCAGTCGCGATTATCTTAACAACGCAGCCACTGGCCCTGTCGTTGAAGAAACCCTGGTTAGCCATTTGCTAAAATCAAATTGCCTGATCACCAACCAACCCGATTGGGGATCGGTTATGATCCGCTATCAAGGCCCAAAAATCGATCAGGAAAAGTTATTGCGCTACTTAGTTTCTTTCCGGCATCACAATGAGTTTCACGAACAATGTGTTGAGCGTATTTTCAATGACTTAATGACATTATGTGCACCTGAAAAACTCACCGTTTATGCACGCTATACCCGTCGGGGAGGGTTGGATATCAATCCGTGGCGCAGTAACGAAGCGTTTATTCCTGCAAGAGAAAGGTTAGCCCGTCAGTAATCGAAATAACTTGGATGAGTGACCGCTAGCTAAACTGTGGATAAAGTCAGTTATACCCAATAGGGTATAAATCATTACTGAGGAATCCCCACAAGGGGTAAAAGGAGTCATTCTTGATTACACATGTCAATCCATTAGGATCAATGGATTTACTCTCTCAGCTTGAAGTAGATATGCTCAAGCGTACCGCAAGCAGTGATTTATACCGCCTTTTCCGTAATTGTTCACTGGCGGTTCTTAATTCAGGTAGTCAAACAGATAACAGTAAGGAATTACTCTCAAAATATCAAAATTTTGATATCAACGTACTGCGCAGAGAACGTGGCGTAAAACTGAAACTGATTAATCCCCCCGAAGAAGCCTTTGTCGATGGTAAAATCATCCGTTCCCTACAAGCCAATCTTTTTGCAGTGCTGCGCGATATTTTGTTTGTCCATGCGCAAATTACCGATGCACAAAAAAGACATCATTTGGACATGGGAAATGGTATGCACATTACCAATACCATTTTCTCCATCCTACGCAACGCCAAGGCACTGCATATCTCAGAAGATCCTAATATGATTGTGTGTTGGGGCGGCCATTCCATTAATGAGAAAGAGTACTTGTATGGACGCAAGGTGGGCAATGAGCTTGGATTACGTGAACTGAATATCTGTACGGGTTGTGGTCCTGGTGCAATGGAAGCACCGATGAAAGGCGCCGCAGTGGGACATGCCCAACAGAATTACAAAAAAAGTCGTTTTATCGGCATCACAGAACCTTCAATTATTGCGGCAGAACCCCCTAATCCGCTGGTGAATGAACTCATTATCATGCCTGATATTGAAAAACGTCTGGAGGCCTTTGTCCGTATTGCCCATGGCATCATTATCTTCCCTGGCGGAGTGGGAACGGCAGAAGAATTGCTGTATTTGTTGTCTATCCTGATGCATCCTGAAAACAAAGATCAAGTTCTGCCGCTGGTTCTGACTGGCCCCAAAGAGAGCGCCAATTACTTCCAGGTGCTGGATGAATTTATCGTTAATACCCTGGGGGAGCAGGCTCGCCATCACTATCGCATTATTGTCGATGCCCCTTCAGAAGTCGCACGTATAATGAAAAAAGCCATGCCGAAAGTCAAAGAAAAGCGCCGCGCAACCGGAGATGCCTATAGCTTCAACTGGTCACTGAAAATCAGCTCTGATCTACAATCGCCATTCATACCAACCCATGAAAACATGGCTGACTTGAATTTATACCCAAACCAACCAGCGGAAAAACTTGCCTCAGCGCTACGGCGCGCATTTTCTGGTATTGTGGCGGGTAATGTCAAAGAAGTGGGTATCCACGCTATAGAGAAACATGGGGTATTCAAGATCCACGGCGATGCAGATATCATGCATCGCATGGATAACCTCCTGCAAGATTTTGTCGAGCAAGATCGCATGAAACTTCCCGGAGGCGCTGCTTATGAACCCTGTTATGAGATAATCAAATAAATCACGGGTACTTTTTCTCAAATGATACATCTTTTAATTGTGGACGCCTTAAACCTGATTCGACGCATCCATGCAGTGCAAGGAAGCCCTTGCGTTCCTGCCTGTGAACATGCGTTAAAGCAGTTAATCGTCCACGCATCACCTACCCACGCGGTTGCGGTATTCGATGAAGATAGCCGCAACCATAGCTGGCGTCACCATCTTTTCCCTGATTACAAAGCAGGTCGCCCTGCCATGCCGGACAACTTGCAGCAAGAATTGCCCTTAATTAAGCAGGCATTCAATGCGCTAGGGGTAACTTGCTGGCACGCAGAAGGGCATGAAGCGGATGATTTAGCCGCAACACTGGCAACCAAAGTCGCCAATAGCGGGCATAATGTCACTATCGTTTCAACGGATAAAGGCTATTGCCAGCTCCTTTCACCCAATATCCAAATTCGTGATTATTTCCAAAAACGTTGGCTGGATCTGCCTTTTGTCTTGCACGAGTTTGGCGTTGAACCTGGCCAACTTCCCGATTACTGGGGGCTTGCAGGTATCAGTAGCAGTAAAATTCCTGGCATTCAGGGAATTGGCCCCAAAACGGCCGCCACACTGCTGCAACAAGCGGGTTCGCTGGATAATCTATTCCAAAATCTGGATGCCCTGCCGGATAAATGGCGAAAAAAGTTAGCGTCTCATAAAGAAATGGCTTATCTCTGCCGCCAAATTGCTTCGTTAAGAACGGATTTGTCTCTACAGGGGAATTTGCAGCAACTGCGGCTTATCAATAGATAAAATATAACGCTTTCTACAATGTATAACGCGTGATACCCGTTTTTATTATGCAGATCTTGAGGATAAAGAAAACGGGGTATCACACTGTAATCATCTCAACCAAAATAATCAGAAATTAACTGAATATGTTCACCCTGTAATTGGCCGGATTCATCTAATAACCCAATCCACGCTTTCATATAGTCATATTTTGCCTGAGAGAGTTCACGACGGGCGGTATAAAGCTGTTGCTCGGCATTCAATATATCGACATTTACCCGCTGCCCCAACGCCACACTTTTTTGCGTCGCTTTTACTTGTAATGCAGCCGCTTCCACCGCCGTTTCATAGGCGCGTATCCGTTTTCCACCATTCACACAAGCGTTATAGTTGCGCCGCAGTGCATTCAGGGTTTCCCCCGTCTGCGCATCCATTTCGAATTTAGTCTTGCCATAATTTGCGGCTGATTGGCGCACCGCTGCCGCAGTGCCTCCGCCATTATAGAGATTCATGGACAGTCGTAAGCCAATGGAATCCGTCCGGTATTTTTGGTCGATACTGTTATCGCTACTGGATTTATTTTCACTATGGGAAGCATAGAGTTCCAGTTTCGGCAGATATCCCGCCCGGTTACGCTCAATATCATGGTACGCCACATCTACTTTCTGGCGGGCAGCAGCCAGTTGTGGATTCTGACGTAATGCCCGTTGTTCCCAATCAGCGTAGTGTTCTAAATCCAATTTAATGGTTTTAAACCGTGGGGAATTAGATAAACGCTTAACCGGTACATCTGCGGGCAACGGTACACCAACTAATAACTGCAAGCCACGAATAGCAGCATCCAGTTCATCTTGCACCGCTAATTCATCAGCCAAGACCTGACTGTAACGCGCCTGGGTTTCCGCTACATCGGTACGGGTGCCTTCACCGGAAGCAAACAATTTCTGGTTGCGTTCCAGTTGCTCCTCATAAGCCGCCCGCTGTTGCACAACCTGTGCCAATCGATCCTGCGCATAAGCTACGGCCACATAACTGTTCACTACCCTGACCGCCAATTGCTGGCTATCCGCCCGAAAGCGACTATCACTCATCAAAGCATAAGCCTGACGAGTTCGATAACGCGCCCATACCTCGAAATCGATCACAGGTTGAGTCAAAATAATCGCACCACTATAGCTGTCATACTGTCGTTCACGGCTCTCCTTGATGCTTCTTCCCCGTTGGTCTAAAGATTTCGAATCCATCCTCTGCCAATTTTTGGGCGCATTCTGGTAACTGAAAGATAACTTGGGCAACAGTTCCGCCAGCCCAAGATTTTTCTCCTCCTGTCCTGCTTCCTGCTCTTTGATCGCAGCCTGAAACGTTGGATCATGCTGCAATGCCAACGCATAAGCCTCCGTTAAGGAAAGCGCGCTGGCGAAACGGGGAAATATCAATATCGACATCAGCAACACTGACGCTGGCAAGAATTTCCTGAAAAATAGGGGGGATAAAGAAGTCCGTCTATTGGTAAAACTGTGATACATCAACATTCCCTATTACTCCTCAATCAGTGAGGTAGACGCCCTGTCCATTAATGGTTTGAACAGATAACTCAACAACGAACGCGAACCTGTTTTGACGAATACCTCAACCGGCATCCCCGGTTTGATATTCAATCCTGCCAGTTTCTCCATGCCTTCAGGACTGACTTTCAATCGCATCTGATAGTAAGGCTCTCTTGTCCGCTCATCCACCAAACGGTCAGCCGAAACCACCATCACCTTGCCCGTGACTTTCGGTGTCCGGTTCTGGTTAAACGCAGTAAACATCAAATCAACATCTTGCCCCACGGTCACTTTATCAATCAGGTTCACCATCAAACGCGCCTCAACTTCCAGCGCACGCTGAGTTGGCAAGATCTCCATTAATTTCTCACCCGCCGCCACGACGCCACCTTGGGTAAACACGGTTAACCCAACCACTGAGCCATCCACTGGCGCAATAATAGAAGTATGTGACCGATCAAATTGTGCCGTTTCCAGCTTATTTCCCAGCTCATTCGCCAGAACCTGTACATCGGCCAATTGGCTGCGCACTTCACGTTGATAATCTGCCTGACGCTGGATAATCCGCTGCTGCGTTTCCTGCCGCTGCTTTTCAAGCTGACCAACTTTTCCTGTCATTTCCGCGATACTGCCACTTAATTCACTTTGGCTACGCAGTAATTCCAGATAACGGTTGCGGGGGAAATAACCCTCTTCCGTCAGGGGACGCAAATTCGTCACCTGTTCCTTAAGCGAAACTTGCTGCTGCTGTTTACTCACCAAAGCTTCCCGTAACCCCTTGATTTGAAAATTCAGTCCCTCTTCGGCTTGCTGCATTCCCGCCAAATCACTGCGCAACATTTCACGACGTGATAAAAAAAGCTGTCTTTGCAAGGCCAGAGTCTCGTTAATGCGTGGCTCCGACGACTGATCCAATAACATCGGCGGAAAAATAATAGCGTCCTGTCCTTGCTGCTCGGCCAAAAGTCGGGCTTCTGTTGCCAATGTGGTATAAAACTGCTGCTTCAGGGAGTCAATTTGTGCATTAACCTGCACCTGACTGAGCTGAACCAAAACCTGCCCAGCTTTTACGTGTTCCCCCTCTTTCACCTGAATTTGACTGATAATGCCATTAAGCGGAGACTGTATCGTTTTGCGATTACCATCAACGACGACAGTACCAGAAGAAGCCACCCCCTTATCGAGTGGCGCAAATGCTGACCAGATAAAAAATCCCACAATACCAAGCCCAATAATCAACCAACCTATTCGCAGGTAACGATTTGCATCCAGCGGCAATAATTCCGACACCTCATTTTGGGCATCCTTTGCGTTAGTCTGATAAGACATCTTTACTCCCAGATCGAAATATCCCAAGGATTAAAATATGGCTGAATCATGTTATGAGGCACGTTCGACCGCTTTTAACTGTGACGAAGATTGAGACAGCGCCGCCATCACTTGCTGGGAAGGGCCAAACATTTTCATTTTCCCCTGTACCAACAGCAAAATTTTGGTTGTTTGGGAGAGCAATGAAGGCCGGTGAGTGATAACGACCACCGTTTTCCCCTGTTCCCGTAATTGGGCGATCGCATGGCTTAAGGCTTTTTCGCCAATATCATCCAGATTCGAGTTAGGTTCATCCAACACCACCAGCGATGGGTTGCCATACAAGGCACGAGCCAAACCTATTCGTTGTTTCTGTCCACCGGATAACCCCATGCCACCCGCACCAATGACCGTGTCATAACCCTGTTCAAGATTGAGCACCAATTCATGGACACCAGCTTTTTTCGCCGCTTCGATGACTTTTTCCGGTTCAACATCATTAAAACGCGCGATATTCTCCGCAATTGTGCCGCCAAACAGTTCAATATCCTGCGGCAGATAACCAATGGATGCCCCTAACTCATCTTTATTCCATTGGTAGATATCCGCATCATCAAGCCGTACAACGCCTTCTTGCGCTGGCCATATCCCTACCAGCAAGCGGGCTAATGTCGATTTCCCTGACGCACTGGGGCCAATCACACCCAACACTTCACCGGCATTCAAGGCTAAATTGATATCCTGCAAAACATATTGGTTATTGGATGATGATCCGTTTTGCGAAGCCTGAAGTACCCGTGTTTTATTCGGTGGCATTGCTGATACTTTTTCCATCAGTAACACACTTTTAGGCTGCGGCAACGACATACCACTTTTGCGTTCTGGTTGGGCTTTCAGCAGCTTGTCCAGCCGTTGCCAGGACAAGCGGGCAGCGCTCCAGCTCTTCCAAGCCTGTATCAACTGTTCAATCGGCGACAACGCTCTTCCCATCAAAATGGAACCGGCAATCATCATTCCGGGTGTGATACTCCCTTCAATCGCCAACCAGCCACCTAAGCCAAGGATCAACGACTGCAAGGCCATACGTACTGTTTTGGTCAACGCCGTGATAGCGGCTGAACGTTCACTGGCAATACGCTGAAAATTGAGAAAACGCTGATGCAGGCTAAACCAACGACGGCGCAATGCGGGCAACATACCGAGCGCTTCGATCACTTCGGCATTACGCAGGTTGGTACTGGCTAAGTTGGCAGATCGTAAAGAAAGATGACTGGCTTCCGCCAATGGCGCTTGAGATAACCACTGGTTCAATACCGCCAGCATGATCAATATGATCGCCCCAAGTAGCGCCAACAATCCCAAATAGGGGCTGAACAAAAAGATGACGCCAAGATAGACCGGAAACCAAGGGGCATCAAAAAAGGCAAACAGGGCATTGCCGGTCAGAAACTGGCGGATGGTCGCCAGATCATTCAGCATTTGCCCTGCATCGGTGGAACCATTTTTCAGATTGGATTCATAGGAAGCGGTATAAACCCGCTGGTTCAGGCACATATCAAACTGACTGCCGATACGGATCACTACCTGGCTGCGGATATATTCCAGCCCGCCCATCATGGCGAACATCCCCAATGTGATCAACGTCAGCATCAGCAAGGTTATTTCATTACTGGATGGCAGTACGCGATCATAGACTTGCAGCATATAAATCGTGGGAACCAACATCAGCAAATTGATGAATGCCGTAAATAGTCCAATAGTCCAGAAGACCTTGCTGCGTGCACGGATAACCTCCGTGATTTCATCCTTCGGAAAACGTAATTTCAAAATAATCCCTTAACAATCAATAGATTGAGCCTTGCAATAATATCGATCAAATGAGTATAAGTTAATTCAGTCTGATGTCTTTTCCACTTTTTTTGACTCCGCATTCTCTTGCTACTTGAGGTTACTTACCCCTCTTCTTTTCCTGTTTAAAAACACAGCAGTTATAATTAACAACAAAAACAAAAAGAATGAATTTTTAACTCGGCTATTTATTCATCATACGGCGGCTATCATTTCCTTCTTTGGCCACCGTATTTTTAGATGATTTTCATGAAATCAAATTACGCTATTTATTTCATGTCGAAATTTATTTTCCTGATTTTTTTAATTTAACGACATCATTCCAATTGTTAATAAGATACGTGCATTCATTACACCCAATTTGACTTGCTTTCTTATAATACTTCTTCGCTTTATTAAAATTTTGTTTTACGCCTGTTCCATTCAAATAATTAGTCCCAATAGCGTTGTAACCTTCAAAATAGCCACTTTCTCCAGCTTGTTCAAAAAGAGAATGGGCTTCAGCGAATTTATTTTCTTTTTCAAGAATAAATCCTAAATTAACCATAGACTCTAGCTTATACTTATCATTTCTGGAAATAGATAAATGATATCTTTCACTGGCCTCCTGATGATGACCTACAGTCTGTTGTATTACGGCAAGCATCCAATTTGCTTCGGGATCTCCAGCGTCTGCTTTATTGACCAACTCAAAATATTCATTTTCATTTTTAGGCATTGGAATAGGTAATGCTGATAAAAAATTATCTGGATAATTAAATATAGCCGATGGAATGTTATGTTTGCTCATGTTTGAACTTTGCGCCATAAAAGATAAAAACAATATGGAATAAATTAAATTCTTTTTATTTTTAAAAAATAAACCAATCATAATATAGCCTCGCTAAAAGTATCATTTACGCCTACTATGTCAATGTGAGAGGTAACTGATTCAATTGTCTTATTTTTATTCACTGCAAAATACACATCTACTATCTTAGTCACATTTCCATTATCCCAGTTCACGGTGCTTTCCAGCCCATGAATGTTACCGTTAATATCTTTGAATCCGTTTTCCTTATGCGCAAGATTGATAGAAGAAATCCCTGATTCACTTAATTTATGTAGCTCTCCGCTGTCAGTTATCGCATCACGATTAGCATCAATCCATAACTCTAATGAGTTCCACAGGCTATCATTTTGGTCAAAAATACCATCATTATTATCATCCAGATCGGCTAATGCCGCGAACCCATTATCTGCTTTGGTGCCATTTTTTAATATCGAGTTATTCCCAAACAGTTCATTTCCATTATTTATTTTCCCATCTTTATTTTTATCCCATACTAAAAATGCACTGTTTGACTCTATCCATCCTGAGCTTTCAATAATTCCGTTATTATCGTGATCAAAAAAGAGGTTACCGTTTTCTGCTATAGTAGCAATACCATCACCAGATGCATCGTATGCCATAGAGTCTCTAAATGTTAGGTTATCAACTCCTCCGACGCTTTTGTCATCACCTAAACCCCATCCGATAGATTCTCCCTGAAATTCAACCCATGCATGTCCAAAACGAGATTCGCTAACTTTACCTGCTTCATTCGTATATTTCGTCCCTGATGGAGCTATTTTTATTGTTATACCACCATGGTATGGTAATAAGTCGGCGTCAGCTTTGTTAAAATATGTGCCTGGAGACTTTCCACGCATAACGTCGTAGGCTCCAATAAATCCATATGAGTGCCCAGATGGTATTGGCGACATAGGCCCAGATGGCAAAGGTGACCAAGGCTTAGTTGTTATCGGTGACATAGGCCCAGAGGATGTAAATGGAAATGGAAAAACTGGCATAACGGTTTCCTCATTGAAAATTAAAGAGATTTCACTTCACCTTGATGAAGGTTAATGATAATAGAAATCATTTTCAATAAAATATTAATAATCACCAACCAGCCACCTAAGCCAAGGATCAACGACTGCAAGGCCATACGTATAGTTTTGATCAACGCCGTGAGAGCGGATGATCGTTCACTGGCAATATGCTAAAAATTAAAGGAATGTCATGATCAGTTTCCTGCCATCAACAAAGTAAGCAATCCACTGTTCTGACTCAGGACTGAAAAAGGCCAAGCTATTGCCATCATTATCGGTCAATGTGATGCCATCTGGAGATGGATACCATCCTGCAACAGGCTGCCCAATCAACTCAGTGACACACGCATTCCCTTTCAAAGCCCAAAGCGAACCTTCGGGTAAACGGGTATCAGTCAGTTCAATACTGCACAGCTTATTTCCATCGGAGAGTTGCCATAATCCTTTTAACTCACCCGCGGTTGGAAGCCTCAAACTACTCGCCATACATCCTCCTGCCAAAAAGAGAGAGAAAATTATCGATAAGAGCAATTTCGATCTATAAAACCGACCGCCACAAAACAAGAAGTTCACCATTTCCACCTTTCCATCATGTCCATAATACTGCCGTATCCTGTGGGGAATACGGCAATATTTTATTAATTAGACGATGAAATCTGCTTCAGTTAACGGTTGACCGACAACTTTCACCAGAAAATCATTGCCAGCCAGATCACCACCCAGGCTGATTTCCAGATTAGTGACCTCATCCACTTCGTCATAAGTGAACAACACTTCGCCCGCCTTACCTGAGAACGAATCGACAAATTTGATATCGCCAGTACCTCCGAAATTGAATTCAGACAGATCGATTTTGTCTTCACCCGAGACGAAATCGTGGATCCAGTCTGGATTGTCTTTCAGAGATTCTTTGCCATCCAGGTAAACAAAGGTATCGTTACCTTCACCGCCCCACAGATGATCACCGCCCAGGCCGCCATAAATGATGTCATTGCCGGCACCACCTTTCAGGATGTTGTCTGCGCTGTTACCGACCAGAATATCGTCGCCGCTGCCACCAATCGCATTCTCAATAACGACACCACGGGCGATAGAAACGTTGCCTTTCAGGCCGCCAACATCAGAGAAAGCACCTTCATTCAGGTTGATACGCTGATTTTGAGTAAAACCCGAAAAATCAAAAGTATCTTCACCATCCGCATCCCAGACACTGAACACCAGTTTGCTGTTCGCATCAGTTGCGGTCAGGAAGTCGCGGTCAGTATTGGAATTGAAACCATATATGGTGTCTCCCGTCCGGGTTTCCATATTCGCACCATACAGCGCCTGAATGGCAGAGATATCATTCAACAGAGGCGCCGATGAATATTCATATTTAAAATCTTGGCCTGTATATTTTTCACTGAAATAACTCATGACCGTATAGGCACGAGAATCTTCGAAATATTCGGCTTTAGTGATATAACCTGGACGCACTTTATCAGAAGCATCGTAATCGGCAGGGTGCTCCAATCCTAGTGCATGGCCAATTTCATGGGTGAAAGTCTGGCGAGCATAACCATTCACATCAATATCATTGTCTGTAAAAGTATGGCTTGTAGCGTCATACCATGTAAAAGCGGTTCTTTGTCCTTGTGGCAGAGTGGCAAACGCATAATCATCGTTGTCACTATAATCAAAGAAACCAAAAGTGATATTCGCTTTTCTAGCACTACCTACTTCGGTAAATTTAATATTGGCAACATCAGACCAGGATTGTAAAGAAAGTTTCGCTGCTTCTTTTTGTTCTTCATTAAAAGCACTGAAACTAGAAATTTCAAACAACGGCATGATAGCCGGCGTCGATTCCATAAAATGGTACGATAATTCCAAAGTGCCAGAAGAATTAACATACTTATTGGACCACTTATAGTGGCCACGCAGAAGCTGATCAGGTGCATTGTCTCCTAATGGATCATGCGCAACCCGAATAGAGGCGTCGTAATTTGGAACATAGGCTTTAAGAAATGAATTAACTTCCTGGACGGAATTGGAATCAGATAACCCCGTATAGGTATACTTTTTCTTTGAGGCCATATCAATCTCCTGTAAAAAAAGACAAATATCCTAAAAACCCGAAATTTTGATAATAACGGAGGTAAGAGTTTTAAATTCTTTCTAAGCCCCACTTAGAAATAAAACTCTAGAATAAAATAGCGTTAGTTACTGTCTGTGTAAAAATAATTAATATACTTTTTTAGAATACATATTGAACAAATTTAGTTTATGTAATTAATTATTAATTTCTCACTGAAATTTTTTTGATAATAAAAAAACAACATAATTTAGTCATAAATTATGTTGTTTTTATCTGCTGAAAATTGATATTAAGAAAGAATTATCTCTTTATCTGTTTTTTCCCTGCCTTTTTAAGCGTTGGTTGTTTTTTATTCAACCTGAAATTAATTCTATACCAATCTAATTTCAAGATGCGTTTGATGTCTCCCCGCTTCGCAGGGGAGACATCAATTTTCATATCGTGTTGTAAATTGCAACTTGAAGTTTAATGTGTATATACCAATCTCACTTCAAGATGCGTCTTATATCTCCCCCGCTTCGCGGGGGAGATATAAACCACACATTGATTTATAAGCCGCAACTTGAAAAGTAACGCGTATATATCCCTGGGTTTCACACTTGTATTTGAGATAAGGGTAACTGAAATCGTTGAATTAAATAGCGTTTCAAAACGATAGGAGTATTCCTTACCCCGCGCTCCGCGCGGGGTAAGGAACGCCAACATCTGATACTCTCAGTATTATGAAAACCTATTTAAGTGGTATGACAACAAATAAATAGGATAATAAGACGATAGATAGAATAAGTGCTGCCAATAAGGCAGCATACTTAATAATAAAGAATTGTATTAATAATCTCGATTAGTGGCATACACAGACCAAATACGACGGATGTGTACAGTGATCTCTTCACGATCGTGATACAGGTGCTTCGCCTGAATCTGCGCATTCACACCATTTTCTTTCAATTGCTGTTCTATTTTTTGCAATAGATGAGCGACTTCCTCATAACGCTTTTTCATCGGCAACTTAAGATTGAATATCGCCTCGCGGCACCAGCTTTTTACCAGCCAATCCGTCATCAATTGGGCGACTTTGGCAGGTTTTTCAACCATGTCACAAACCAGCCAGTAAATGTTTTTCACTGATGGTTCAAATTTAAAACCATCCACACGATGATGCTTTACCTGGCCTGTTTCCATTAAGCTATCAGCCATCGACCCATTATCTACCGCGTGAACTATCATACTGCGTTTGACGAGTTGGTAAGTCCATCCTCCCGGACAAGCACCGAGATCAACGGCATGAAGGCCGCTACCCAGACGCTCTTCCCATTCGTCATAAGGAATGAATATATGAAAGGCTTCTTCCAGTTTCAGCGTTGAACGGCTTGGTGCATCCGAAGGGAATTTAAGACGAGGAATACCCATATAAAAACGGGAATTATTATTGCTATAGGAATACCCGACATAGCAGCAGCCCGAAGCGATGAAAAAGACATGAATAACAGGACGACTATAATTTTCCTTTACCAACAGAAGTTTTTCCTGGCGCATCGCATTACGCAACGGAACAGTAAACTTACGGCAAAACTTCATCAACTCTTTGCCTTCATTGGTATCCGGCACCTCAACACGCAGCTCGCCCGCCCTCTCAATGACACCGCTCAACATGCCAATAATCGGGGTAATGCGATCTTCCTGCGGTAAATCTTTCAGTAATTCGCCCACAACCAACATTTGACGAGCAAAAACCAACTCACCAAACGGTATTTCACGGATCAGGCGATCCGCATCATCGGGCTGATAACACTCAAACAGCACATATCCACTGTTCTCTTTCACACGGGCAAAACCGTAAATTTCTCTTTTACCCGCCTGATCGGTAATCTCTGCCGCACACTCTTTTTCAAAACCAGGGCGGCAATATAAAGCAACTTTATTCATGGCTAAGCGCCGATTTCCTTAGACGCAAAGCGCCAATTAATACACATAACCAACCAATGAGAAAACTGAACCCACCGATTGGTGTCAAATAAACCAGAAATTTTAGCGGTAAAAAGGCCAGACAATAAAGGCTGCCACTAAACAGCACAATTCCCGCCGTAAAAAAAATCCCACTCCAACCAAACAGCGCTATAGGCTGGCGCATCAACAAAGCAGCCAGAACCATCATGGCGAGTGTATGTAATCCTTGATATTGCAGGCCGGTATGGATCCATTCCATCTGACGTGGTGTCAGGATAGGCGCTAACATATGTGCGCCCATCGCGCCCAATGCCACGTAGAAAAAACCACTGATCCCAACAAAAATAAGCATCGTTCGACTGCTCATCACAGGCTCCTGTCTCTGTTTGTCAGTTATTAGGTGTATTGGGTAATAAATCCTAACCTTTCTTGCTCAGTTGCTGCCTGGGTTAGTATCCATTTGCGGAAAGCCGCAATCTTGCCCAATTCTGCCTGATTATCGTGGCAAACCAAATAAAATGCATTCTTACTGACCAAAACATCATTAAATGGGCAGACAAGGCGCCCTGCATCAATTTCATTTTGTGCCATCACATTATTGGCTAGCGCAACACCTTGACCATGCACCGCCGCCTGGATCACCATCGCACTATGGCTGAATATTGGCCCTTGCTGGACATTAATCTGTTGCTGCATATCAAGCTGGCGAATATAGGCTTGCCAATCCCGGCGGGATGAATCATGCAACAGCGTATGCTTGGCAAGATCGGCGGGCGTTTTCAATGGGCGATCCCCCGTCAGCAGCGCAGGAGAACAGACAGGCAGCAGATATTCGGGATAAAGGCGATCGGTGCGCAACCCTGGCCAGTTGCCTCTGCCATAAAAGATCGCGACATCAACATCATCAGCCAGTTTATCTTCTTCCCGATTCACTGCCTGAATGCGAACATCAATCCCCGGAAAACTCTGATTAAAACCGGAAAGCCGAGGTACTAACCACTGAATCGCAAAACTGGGGGATAAACTAACCGTTAACGCGCCCTTGGCACTGCGTGCCTGAAGTTTGCGAGTCGCGTCATTGATAGCAGTAAAAATCTCCTTGATATCGAGATAGTAACTCTGCCCCTCTTCCGTCAACAATAACGAACGATTGCGGCGACGAAAGAGCTTTAATCCCAGGAAATCTTCCAGACTTTTCATTTGATGGCTAACAGCGGCCTGAGTCACAAATAATTCTTCTGCCGCTTTAGTAAAACTTAAATGACGAGCCGCGGCATCAAAAACGCGTAACGCATTGAGTGGAGGTAAACGTTTAGACATGTTCGTTTCTTATATGTTCTTTTCCTGTATAGGGGTGACGATACCGGTAACTCTTTTCATTCAGTTATTAGTTTTTGTAATCCGAAGCATTATAATTTGTCCATTGATGATATACCAGCAAATCCCTATAGTGTGCGCACTTCCTAAGCCGGAACGAAAAGTCTCTTTGTCGCGATACATTGAAACTTTTGGCTTTGTGGTTGTGATGTTGTGTTTGCAAGTTGTCTGGGAAACCAGGCTTTGTAGCATAAGCTACTGTTTTTTTTCACTTCCTGTACATTTACCCTGTCTGTCCATAGTGATTTTTTATTGCACCGCAGTTGCGGTGCTTTTTTTCCCTGCTTTCTCCTGTAAAATTCCCTGTCCCTTGATTAAAGAAAAACTTATTCTTTATCACACAACGATTAAATTAGCAGCGTTTATGAAAGCCTTTGACTCAGAAAAATTCCGCCAGCAGTTCCCTGCCCTGCAACAATCCACCACATTTCTGGACAGTGCCGCCACGGCATTAAAACCGGCATGTATGATTGAGGCGACCGAGCACTATTACCAAAACCACAGTGCAACAGTACACCGCAGTCAACATGCCACTGCGCAGGCCATGACTGCCCGTTATGAGCAGGCTCGTTCACTGGTGGCGGAATTGATCAATGCGCCATTGCCTGAAAATATTATCTGGACAAAAGGGACTACTGAGTCCATCAATCTGGTTGCCCAAAGTTACTTTCGCCCTCGTCTGAATGTGGGTGATGAAATCATTGTCAGCGAGCAGGAACACCATGCTAACCTGTTACCGTGGCTGATTCTGGCAGAACAAACCGGTGCCAAAATCGTTAAATGGCCGATTGGCAATCGACGCCAACCAGAAATCGATACCCTGGCAGCACTCTTGAATGAAAAAAGCCGCTTAGTTGCCATCAGCCAGATGTCTAACGTTACCGGCGCCGCAGTAGATTTGGCACAAGTTACCGCACTCGCCCATCAATATGATTGCCGTGTTTTGGTCGATGGTGCTCAGGGTATCGTTCACGCACCGGTCAATGTACAACAACTGAATATCGACTTTTATGCCTTCTCTGCACATAAACTGTATGGCCCAAATGGATTGGGGGTGTTGTATGGCAAAAATGAATGGTTGAATGCGATGTCACCGTGGCATGGCGGCGGAAAAATGCTGACTCAAGTTTCGTTCGATGGTTTCACACCGGAAGCCGTGCCTTATCGTTTTGAAGCGGGGACACCCAATGTTGCCGGTGTGGTCGGGTTTGCAACGACGCTGGAATGGTTGAAAACGCTTGATATCCAGCTCGCAGAATCCCATGCGATTGCCCTGACGGATTACACCGAACAGCAACTTAGTATGCTGGCAGGATTTAACAGTTACCGTGCAGCGGGTTCCAGCTTACTGGCGTTCAATATCGCCGGAATACACCACAATGATTTAGCAACGCTGATTGCCGAACAAAATATCTCTCTGCGTTCAGGCCAACACTGTGCCCAACCCTTGCTGGATGCCTTTGGGATCAGCGGCTGTCTGCGCGCTTCGTTCATGCCTTATAATAACCAGCAAGATGCGGATAGATTGATAAGTGCCGTAAAATTTGCGCTAGCGTTGCTGATGGATGATTGATATTGTCTTGTTATTAGTTATACCTCGTATAAAAGCCTATCAAATATATTTTGGTAGGTTTTCAGCTTAATGGCGGATCACTATCAAACTTTAAACCCTCCTTTTTTCTGATCAATATTTAATTAAATTATTTTAATCTTATAAATCTGATTAATACAAATAAATACGCCATCATTAATCTAGAAATAAAGTAAAAATCTCTACTCCTTTAAATAATCCATAATAATAGTCCTTGCTGTATAAGGTATTACACAGCAAGGACATAACATTCCACTAATCATTAGACTTAACTGAAATTATGTATGGTAAAGAATTAACTCCATGAACCTGATCCACCACCAATACCTGATATAGTGGAAATAGCGGCGCTTTGGAAGTGACCAAGCAGATGACTGTGTGAGTCAAAGAAAAGTAAACTAAGGTATGCAAATGTTGAATTAAACTCGAAACTTACCGTATCAGAATAAAGTTTACCCAAATCGTCTGTATAAATATAGCCTTCCATCCAAGCAAAACCGGCAGAAGTCAGCCCACCAGCCTTCCCACTAAAAGACTTTTTATCAATATCTGTTTCCAGGCTAAACATGATGAAAAAGATGAAACTTTGTGCATCACCTGTAGCATAATATTTCTCGCTCTTTGGAGAAGCTATTTTTTTTACGGCTTCACCGATAATATCTGGCTCCAATTTACCCTTTGCATCTCGTTTAAAATCTTCAATGATTTTAAATTTTATTTCATTGTGTTCTATTTCGTTCATAACATTATCCTCTTTTATATTCCATGAAATGGAGAAAAAATAGATAAAATATATGATTTTATTATTTAATTTAATAACTCATCACAATAGACCTGCCTATATGTTAGCGTTATTTATACGCATTAAACTTCAAGTTGCAATTTACAATACGCTATGAAACCTGATTTCTCTCCGCTTCGCGGGGAGAAATCACATGCATCTTGAAGTTAGATTGGTATATATTGGTATATGATGAAATAATACATCTATGCAGTTAGATAATATGGGAATTATTTATAATAGACCAAATAATATTTTATTATATTTACAATATTCTTATACATAATGATAATAGACAAATATTTCCATTGGGAAATATTCATAAAGATCAATGAATAATATCTATATGCATTAAACTTCAAGTTGTAATTTACAACACGCTATGAAACCTGATTTCTCCCTGCTTCGCGGGGAGAAATCACATACATCTTGAAGTTAGATTGGTATATTAAAAATGTGATTGTCCCTCATCCTGTCAAGCTACTGTCTTAAGCGATATTTTTTATGAGGTAACGGGCTGCATATACCGTACCAAATTTAATCATTTCTTATAGTAAGTCGCATTTCAAGATACAAGAACTTACGGAGGATTTCGCTAAATAGAAGAAAGCATAAGGGCAGAATATTTACAAAATTTCTTAATCCAATTTATATCAAAACTTGCATATCCATCATCGGTTAGATATATAAAACTGTATCATCAGCCTATGAAAGGCTAAATGAAGGATAAAACGCTTCATATAATATTGATGTAATTTAATTTTATTCACATTTTTTCTTTCCCAAAAGTAAAGATAAATAACCCATGACACAACTCTCAGATACCATCTTGGCTCCGCATCCATTCGGAACAGAAATTACGCAACAGCAACTTATTGAAAACTTTCAGCAATGCAAATTGTGGGAAGATCGTTACCGGCAGCTCATCGGCCTGGCTAAAAAACTGCCTCCTTTAGCGGGTGAACTAAAACAGCAAAATATCGAAAGATCCGGCTGTGAAAATCGCGTCTGGTTGGGGTATCAACAACTTGCAGACGGCCGATTGCATTTTTATGGCGATAGCGAAGGCCGTATCGTCAAAGGGTTATTGGCAATCCTGCTGACTGCCGTGGAAGGCAAAACCCCAGAGCAGGTTGTACAAATCCCTTTGGCCGAGCTATTCCAACAACTCGGCCTGGAACAACAACTCAGTGGCTCAAGACTCAATGGCGTGAAATCCCTGATAAATACCGTTCAGGAAATAGCAAGCACTTACATTCATTAGGTTCGCTTAAAGCCTATTTTCCCGTTCAGCTTTCGCCACCATCTTTTTCAATGCGTGGGATACCGCAACAAAACCAAAAGTCGCCGTAACCATCGTTGCGGCACCAAAACCAGAAGCGCAATCCATTCGCTTGGAACCCTCCGCAGTGCTTTTGGCAGCGCAAACTGTACCGTCAGATTGCGGATAAACTAACTGTTCCGTTGAAAAAACGCAGTCAATACCTAATTTACCTTTGCCGTTTTTCACTACGCGGTAATCCGACTTCAAGCGCTCCTTCAATTTCGCCGCTAATGGATCTTGCACCGTTTTTGCTAAATCCACCACCTGGATCTGGGTAGGATCAAGTTGCCCACCCGCTCCACCCGTCGTCACAAGCGGGATCTTATAGCGGCGACAATAGGCCAGTAACGCCGCTTTCGGCCGTACGCTATCAATGGCATCAATAACATAACTAAACTCTGTGGATATCAATTCAGCCACATTATCAGGGGTGACAAAATCATCAATGCAAGTCACCCGACATTCAGGATTAATCGCTCGTATCCGCTGTGCAATGACTTCCGTTTTTGGTAAGCCCACATTCTGTACCAACGTGTGCAACTGACGGTTGGTATTAGTGATGCAGACGTCATCCATATCAATCAACGTAATTGCACCAATACCGGTACGCGCCAGCGCTTCTGCCGCCCATGAACCCACACCACCGATTCCGACAACACAGACATGGGAACGGGCAAATAATGAAAGCGCTTTCTGGCCATATAACCGCGCCGTACCAGCGAAACGCTGAAGATAAGCATCAGAGAGAGAAACTTGCATTGCTAAATAAATCCTGCATAAAACCCACCTCTATTGAGGTAGGTTGTCGATTGATCGTTTAAACTGGGGAGATCTTACTGGTTTGCCGCTAAAAAACCAGATGATGCTTTCTTCAATACCCAAACACGGCCATAGTGATTATAAAAACCCGCCATTTCACCCGCTTTTTCCCCAACACCGTGATAAATATCGAAATGATTTCCTTTGATGGCACCACCAACATCCAGTGCCACCATCAGGCGCATCCGATACTGGCCGGTAAATTTGCCCTTTTCATCCAGCACAGGCACTTCCGCCAGCAAAGCTGTTCCGGGAGGGATTAATGATTTATCAGATGCTACCGACGCTTTTGCAATAAGAGGCACGGCACTGGCTCCCCTCACAAGCGTATAAGATTCAGGCTTAAAGAAAACGAATGAAGGATTCTGCTCCAGCACTTCTCTCACTTCGGCTTCACTGTGCTGTTCTCCCCATTGCCGGATAGCTTTCATCGACATTTTTTCGCTCGGTACTTCTCCACGGTCGATCAGCACCTTGCCAATACTGCGATAGGGATGTCCATTCTTTCCCCCATAGCCAAAAAAGGTCAACGGACGCCCATCGCCAAAATCGACATAGCCACTCCCCTGAACTTCCATCATAAAATTATCCATCAGGGAGTTACTGTACCCGATAATAAATTTCTTGCTCAGTACCCCCCTGTATATCTCAGCGCGACTTGGCAAGCGGGAACGTGAGTAAGCAGGCATACGATATAGTGGATATTTAAACTCGCCTTGCTGAGTATGTCGTGCTTGTAAAACAGGTGTGTAATAGCCGGTAAACTTCACGTTGCCGTATTTATCTTCACCTTCCATCTGATAAGCCAGTAAACCAAATTCATTTAAATCACGAGTATCACCACCAGACAGCATCCAGTGCTCAATTGCATTAAATAATGCACGGTTATTGTCATACAGACGAGGAGAAGATTTGCTGATATATTCAACTTGGGTAACAAAATCCTTGGCATTAACCGGAGAACCTTCGGCATTAGGGATATTAACCAACTGAAGGTTTCGGGTAATTCGCCCATCTTTATACTGCTGCGCCTGATCAGTGGGTCGAAAATGGCATCCCGATAATAACGAAATGAAAAATCCAAATAAAAGATATTTGCCCCAAATTCTCATATTACTGCCTTATCTCTAGCCATCACTTATTCAGATCACGAACGATATCAAACAGTAATAAATAATGAAATGGAGTTAACCCAAATTCTGTTTAAACCATCACGGGAAGATTGTCTTCTTATATCCCCGCCCGCATTGGGCGAGGGTTTACGGCGGATTTTGCTAAATAGAAAACTTTCAATGATGGTTTTTTCCATTAAGGTGGCAAGCAATCAAACCGTCTAAAACGGTAGGACGAGATCGCGAATAGCTTGCCTCATTGTTTTGTCCTTGGTGGTACAGAAGGTTGGAACAAGATGGGAAAATCGTTGTGGTGATATTTCCAAAGGTGTTCCAGATAGAAACCTGTTCCAGAATTCGGGTTAGTTAGATAAAACAGCTTACCGTTTTAGCCAAATCAATCGAGCAAAAACAAAACAATTAGGCTGCTTTTAAAGCAAAAAACAAACAAATTTAATAAAAATCAATAAAAAAACTTGCAACCGTGTCGTTCCAGAGTATAGTGTGCCGACATCGGACGCGGGGTGGAGCAGCTTGGTAGCTCGTCGGGCTCATAACCCGAAGGTCGTCGGTTCAAATCCGGCCCCCGCAACCAATTCGATTGCATATCATATCGGTATGATGTTGCGTCGATTTGCTCTGGTAGCAAAGACAATTTGGCAGTAAAAAATGTCATCATTTAGTATTTGCATTCGTGGTTACTCATCAAGATTTGCAGATAGACGGACGCGGGGTGGAGCAGCCTGGTAGCTCGTCGGGCTCATAACCCGAAGGTCGTCGGTTCAAATCCGGCCCCCGCAACCAACGCTATATGATGTCATTACTCAGTGTTTGCATTCATGGTTACTCATCAAGATTTGCAGACAGACGGACGCGGGGTGGAGCAGCCTGGTAGCTCGTCGGGCTCATAACCCGAAGGTCGTCGGTTCAAATCCGGCCCCCGCAACCAAATATTCCTTTTCATTTTTTCCTCCAATTTTCATCTGATCCTTATTACGGTTCGATCACCTAATATCCACTAATTTTAAAATTAATATTTAAATCCGATTTAAATACGCATTAAACTTCAAGTTGCAATTTACAACACGCTATGAAACCTGATCTATCCCCGTTTAGCAGAGATAAATCAAAAGCATCTTGAAGTTAGATTGGTATAAACATAAAGTAAATAACCATCCTTGGCATCATAGGTTTTAAGCGGATATTTCACCGCCGTGCCAATTCAGCCCCATTCTTGAAATACGCCTTAATGCCAGCAAAAATAGATTCTGCCACTTGTTGTTGGAATTTTGCTGTCTTAAGTTTACGTTCTTCTTCCAGATTACTGATAAAGGCAGTTTCTACTAAAATGGAAGGGATATCTGGCGCTTTCAATACCGCAAATCCCGCCTGATCGACGCTATTTTTATGTAGCTTGTTGATTTTTCCCATCCGCTTGAGCACTTCATTACCAAATTTTAAACTATCATTGATAGTCGCGGTTTGCACCAAATCCAACATGGTATGATCCAAATATTTATCGCCACTTTTACTGACGCCACCAATTAAGTCTGCTTCGTTCTGAGTTTGGGCGAGAAAACGCGCCGTATTGCTGGTAGCGCCCTTAGTTGACAACGCAAACACGGATGATCCCCGTGCAGAGCGGCTTGTAAAGGCGTCTGCATGAATAGAAACAAAGAGATCAGCCCGCATCTTACGGGCTTTTGCCACCCTCACCGTCAAGGGAATAAACACATCTTCATTTCGCGTCATATAAACTTTCATGCCCGGCTCACGTTTGATGAGCGCCCGTAAACGACGGGCAATTTGCAACACGACATCTTTTTCACGGGTTTTATATTTCCCAATCGCCCCAGAGTCTTCACCACCATGACCAGGATCGAGCATAATCACAATCGGTCTGTCTTTGCCGGCCTTGCCAGGTTTGCGTGTCTGTGCAGGCAAATTCTGTTCCAGGTTCCCACTGTTGTACTCTTCAAGCAGGGCCAGTAAAGGATCATTAGCCACATCAACCGCCTTTTTGGGATACAGATCGAGCACCAGACGATGTTTAAACTTTGCAATTGGTGGCAATGTGAAAATATGCGGGGAGACGGGTTGTTTGATTTCAAAGACTAAACGCACCGTTTTAGGATTAAATTGCCCTGCTCGCACTAATTTTAAGTAAGGATCACGCCGCTGAACCTGTGCCCCCATGCTGCTCAAAATGCTATTAAGTTGAATACCCTGCAAATCAATAACAATACGATTAGGGTTTGTAAGCGAAAATTGGCGATACTTAAGTGGAATATTAGACTCCAGCGTTACTCTGGTATAACTTGATGCAGGCCAAATACGCACAGCAATAACTTTTGAAGTCGCTGCATAACCTATTGGGCTGATGCTTAATAACCATACAGCGGCTGCGCCTTTCAGCAGGCGACGACGTGAAGTATTATGGTCTGAATGACTCATTATTTATTCCGCTTAAAAACAACCAAACGCAGTAATCTTTACCAAACATAATAGTTAGGCAGGAACTCTAATTAATTAGCAAACGTCTGTCATCAAAAAACGTATTTTCTGATCCTCTCATTTATTTATACCAATATAAATAATAACGTTATTTTTATCCATATTTCCGCTTGCCATTTCCCTTCAAAAAGAATAAAAATACAAAAAATACGAATAAAAATTCAATCAGAGAGGGTTTCATGAACGAACGCAGTACCGAATTGGTTGAAGTCTTACGTCACTCGGTTCCGTATATCAATGCACATCGAGGTAAAACCTTTGTCATTATGCTGGGAGGTGAAGCCATCGCCCATGAGAATTTTTCTAATATCGTCAACGATATTGGATTACTGCATAATCTGGGCATTCGTTTAATCGTTGTTTATGGCGCCCGTCCACAAATCGAACAAAACATTGCCGAACACCATTGCCAATCGGTTTACCACAAACACACCAGAGTAACCGATGCCACGACACTGGATTTGGTCAAACAGGCAGCAGGCTTATTACAGCTAGAAATCACAGCACGTCTTTCCATGGGATTAAATAATACCCCATTACAAGGCGCTAATATTAGTGTCGTCAGCGGAAACTTCGTTATCGCCCAACCGCTAGGAATCGATGACGGCGTCGATTATTGCCATAGTGGTAGGGTTCGTCGTATTGATGAGAAAGCAATTAACCAGCAACTGGATAACGGTGCTATTGTGCTGATTGGGCCAGTTGCCGTTTCCGTTACAGGAGAAAGTTTTAACCTCACTTCCGAAGAAATTGCAACCCAACTGGCGATCAAATTAAAAGCAGAAAAATTAATTGGATTTTGCTCATCTCAGGGCGCACTTGACGCTAACGGCCACACTGTATCAGAAATGTTTCTTAATGAAGGAGAAACTCACCTGCACAAATTGGAAAACACTGGTGACTATCATTCAGGCACCGTGCGTTTCTTAAGGGGAGCGATTAAGGCTTGCCGCCGTGGTGTTCGCCGCAGCCATTTGATCAGTTACCAAGAAAATGGCTCATTGGTTCAGGAACTATTTTCCCGCGAAGGTATCGGCACTCAAATTGTTATGGAACGTTCCGAACAGATACGCCGCGCCAATATTAATGATATTGGTGGCATTCTTGAGCTTATTCGCCCATTGGAGCAACAAGGTATTTTGGTACGCCGTTCACGTGAACAACTGGAAATGGAAATTGATAACTTCACCTTAATTGAACTCGATAATATCACTATCGCCTGCGCTGCCTTATATTCTTATCCCAATGAAAAAATTGGGGAAATGGCCTGTGTTGCCGTACATCCAGACTATCGAAATTCTTCCAGAGGTGAAATTCTGCTAGACGCCATTTCCAGTCAGGCGAAACAAAAAGGGTTGGAAAAACTTTTCGTACTCACAACCCGCAGTATTCACTGGTTTCAGGAGAAAGGCTTTAAGCCCGCAGAAATAGATATGTTGCCTGTGGAAAAACAAGCGCTGTATAACTATCAGCGCCGTTCCAAAATTTTGCTGCTGGATTTACAGGCTTGCTGACGTCAGACTAACCCAATGATCCTTAACCATAGCGCTTTTTATTGCGGGTTGAACCAATCTACCAACCCGCTCCGCCGCTGTGTTGCTGTAGCTACCGCTCTATCCAAAACGGACTTATTGGCATAAATCGTCAATTTTTCCCTCGCCCGCGTCAGGGCGGTATACACTAATTCCCGACTGACTATGGGTGAATGTTGGGTCGGCAACACCAAAGCCGTATGCTCAAATTCAGATCCTTGAGATTTATGCACTGTCATCACATAAGCCGTTTCATGTTGGGGCAACCGGCTTGGCTGAAATCCTTTAATCTGTCCATCAGATAGCTGGAAATAGGCTTTCAGCTCATTATCCTGATTTTTGAGCATAATGCCGATATCTCCGTTAAACAGCCCAAGCGTGCTGTCATTACGCAATATCATGATAGGACGCCCGACATAACCACGGCTCTCCACATTTTTGGGGAGGGTAATGACGCCTTTCCTGTGCAGTAGTTGTTCCACTCGTTGGTTCAGCCCTGTCACACCAAAGGGACCTTCCCTTAACGCGCACAATAATCGAAAACGATTAAACGTCGCCAAAATAGCTTCTTCCGCCATCCGTTCATTTGCCATGGCTAAATATTGAGAATAACCCGCCGCGGTTTCCGTCAACAGACGCTGATAATCTTCATCCACTGCAAGCGGGTAAAAATCAACATCGGGAAAAGATTGATCCAGCACTGCCGCGACGCCTCTGCGATCCCCTTGATTCACAGCTGATGCCAATCGCCCAATGCCGGAAGCCGAGTTGAAGCGATAACTTTTGCGCAGCAAACACAGGCTATCCCGCACGGCGGGCATATTTTTATCGGAATGTAAGGTGGAATAAGAGGTTAACTGACATCCCGTCAAGCGCGCCAATTGCTCAGTACGTTTGGCGCTATAACCTTGTTCAGCAAAACGGCAAATATCTCCCAATACCGCTCCGGCTTCAACCGATGCAAGTTGGTCTTTATCCCCCAAGAAAATCACTTTCGCCCGCGGCGGCAAAGCATCGACCAAGTGAGCCATCATCGGTAAATCCACCATTGAAGCCTCATCAACGATCAAAATATCAAGAGACAGCGGATTATCACGCCCATAACGCAGTTTTTGGCTATCAGGTTGCGCCCCCAGTAAACGATGGAGAGTTTGCGCCTGTTCTGGAACGCTATGCCACTGTTCTGGCGTCAAATCGAGTTTCTTGATCGCTTCCCTCAGTGATTCAGTTAATCTGGCCGCTGCCTTGCCGGTTGGTGCAGCCAATTGGATGCTTAATTTTTTCCCTTCATGCAACTTGATCAAGGCGGCCAGCAACTTAGCCACTGTCGTGGTTTTGCCAGTTCCTGGCCCACCAGAGATCACCGAAATACGGCTCGTTACCGCCACGGCAGCGGCAACTTTTTGCCAATCAATGTCTCCTTCAGCAGTGACACCAAAAAGCGCATCCAAAATGCGACGTAACTGGAGTTCATCAAGCGCCGTTTGATCATGGGAAGGTTGAGCAAAAGTGTCGGTCAACTCCACAGCAGCAAAAAAATCCGCAACCCGCCGTTCACTTTGCCACATACGTTGTAAATACAGGCGGTAATCACGCTCTTTTTGACAGGAAAGGATCATCGGTGCCGGCGTTTCCCCCATACTGACCGCCGGACATGCCTGCAAAACAGCCAAAATTTGCTGTTGATCGGGTTCTCCGGCCAAAGACCAAAGCGATGCAGCTAACTCCGGCTGCCTGCCTTCAAAAAAATATTTTGGCGAAATCCGCTCCAGTGGCAAACAGACATGCCCCGCACCTGATTCGGCACTTAACAAGGCCGTAATCAACAGTAGTAGTGGATTTTCAGCCTCAATCACCGCATAAGCAAACTGCACATCCAAAGGACGCAGCAGCTTCTGGCTCACCGCCTGTTGCAAGAGTGACATCATGGAATTCATCCGCTTTTTTCCTCACCGACAGCACTAAAAAGCGTATCCAGTTCGTCAATAAATTCAAAGGGAGGCAGATAGGAGTAAATACCATGCCCTGGGTTATCCTTATCAATACCCCGCAAAAACAGATAAATCACGCCACCAAAATGGCGGCGATAATCATAATGAGCTAACCGATGACGCAAATAACGGTGCAGCGCTAAGGTATAAAGCTGATACTGAAAATCGTAACGGTGCTCTATCATGGCATTTGCCATTGCTTCTTGCGTATACGACGGGCTGTTCTCACCTAACCAGTTTGATTTGTAATCCACAACGTAAAACTTGTCTTGCCAGCAAAAAACCAAATCAATAAAACCTTTTAACATGCCTTTGACTTGATGAAAGGATAACGGAGCACATTGCGCAGACAGCGGATCATAACGACGAATCAATGCATTAATCTCCTTTGAATATAATAACTTATCCACTGGCAGGTAAAACTGCATTTCACTTTGTTGGTGATGACGAGGTACATCAGCAAGTTTCATTCCCTGCTCATTCAGTTCTGCGCCCAGAATATCCTCTATCCACTGTTGCAATACCGGTGCCCAGTTTTCATCAAATCCTGATGCTGTCAGTTTTTCCACCAACCACACCTGATCCGGAGGATTGCCGAAATCCAGATCTTCTAAAATACTGTGCAGGAATGTGCCCGCAGACGCTCCACGTGGAAAAGTATGCGGAGTCATCTGTAACGACTGTTCTCCCTGCTTTTCACCACTCGCTTCAATATCCAGCTTAGGCGAAATGGATTGCACAATCACATCAACTGATTCCCCAAGTGCCCCCGCATAAGTGGAAGAGATGGCATGGGAAGCAGAATATTGTAACCCCGAATAACTTGTTACCCGCCAATCGTCCCGAACGGCACGTTGCAATTTTTTGGCTTCCAGCAACAGAGTATTTTCACTTTGTGGATACCACGGCAAGTCAGTGGTATTTCCCACTTGCCTTATCTCAATGCCGTTATCACGAAGTTCATTCAAACTATTAATCAAGAGTTCTGCATCACCTTTTTGTCCCTTTTGCAGCAAGTACCCAAGGGCAGATAAATGCAGATCAGTATCGCCTGCTTTGCCTCTATTTCCTTTAATCAACGGGGCTACCCCGACGCTACAGTGATAAACCGAACGTGTTAATGCAACGTAGAGCAAGCGTAGATCCTCAGCCAGGCGTTCTTCATCAGCCAGCTCCAACGCTTCTTTCAACGCTTCATCATCATGAGAAATATTGAGATGAGTCTCAAAGTTATGGCGATCATGATAAACCGCCTGCTTCTGCTTTCTGTAACCACAAACAAAAGGCAAGCAAACCAACGGATATTCCAAGCCCTTAGATTTATGTATGGTACAGATCTGCACCAGATGCCGATCACTCTCCAATCTCAGTTGCTGGTTTTCTGATTGCGGATTAGGCCGTGAGATCTGTTGTGCCAGCCAGCGGGCAACGGCATGTTCGCTATCTAGCTGTTGAGATTCCTCCTGCAGCAGCTCACCAATGTGCATAATATCGGTAAGCCGGCGTTCACCGTCATCACCTGCCAGCAGATTTTCGGCTATCCGGTATTTCACCATTACTGCCCGCAACATGGGTAATACGCCACGAGTACGCCATAAACGGGCATAGCCATCAAATTCATCAACCAGACGATCCCACGCCCTTTCATCGTTATTTAACTGGTCAATTTGTTGTGCACTTAAGCCAAATAGACTGCTGGCTAATGCACTTCGTAATTCGCGCGCTTTTTCCGGTGCTAATACTGCCTGTAACAACCACAGCAAATCTTTCGCTTCTGGCGTATCAAACACACTTTCTCGGTTGGAAAGATAAACCGACGGTATCTTTAGCGCGTTCAATTCATTACGGATCAATGCTGCTTCTCGGCGATCACGCACCAACACCGTAATATCCGCTGCCATCACCGGACGGCTTGTTTCTGTTGGTTGATTTTTTGCCCGATATAAAAGCGCTTTCCCTTCTTGACCAGCCTGCAACCAATCCCGTATTTGGGCAGCACATTGTCGAGCCATGGTTTGCTCATATTCCCCTTTGGAAACACCATCACCCGACTGTAACCAAAAGCGCAAAGCGGTTTGATCTTCACCATACAAGGAAAACCTCAAACCCTGATTTTTCTCTGCGGCATTAACGTCAATAAAAGGGATTTGTGCAAACAAAAATGGGCGTTCTGGGCGGGAAAACAGTGTATTGACAGCCTGCACCATTGGTGTGGAAGAACGCCAGTTCGTTTCCAGCGTGTAATGGGCCTTAACGTGAGAACGCGCACGAATGTAGGTAAAAATATCTGCCCCACGAAACGCATAAATCGCTTGTTTAGGGTCGCCAATAAACAATAAACCCGTTTCGTTTTCAGCCCGTTCATTTTCTGATTGATGGCAATATATAGCCTGAAAAATGCGATATTGTTGTGGATCGGTATCCTGAAATTCATCAATCATTGCAACGGGATAACGCTGCCGAATGGTTGCTGCAAGTTGTTCTCCTCCTGCACGTTGCAAGGCACTGTCCAGACGGGTCAGCAAATCATCAAATCCCATGTAACCACGGTTAAGTTTCTCCTGATTAACCGATTGGCGAACTTCAACAATTGCTTTGGAGAGGAGAATATCTTTCAACGTCAATGGATGCTGATATAAACCATCAATTGCCGCAAACAACGCATGTTGCGGAGCTTCCCCTTTTTTCGTTTTTTCTAACAAGCGTGACTGACAAAATTTATCCAACTCTTTGGGCAACAGGTAATCTTCGGTAGGTGATTTAGCCCACTCAGAAACACTATTCAGCCAATTAGGTAAATATTTTTTGCTGTAACTGCGCTTATCAACACCTGAATGAGTAATCAGCTCCTCTAACCCAGAAGCGGCGCTATTCCACTGCTGCTTTATCGCCTCAATCTGCTCAATGATTTTCTGATGACGGCTAAACAGCGTTTCATCACCCTCAGGGGCATTGACGATATACGGCATATCTCCATGCAAGTAGTCTGAAATATCTTTCAATAATGCTTCCGGCCCATTCCATATCCGGCTGACTTCCGCAGCGATTGGCAATGGCAGGGGATAACAGTGACGGCGCCAAAAATCAGCGCAGCCTTGTTTACGTAGCTGGTTTTCATCCTGAATTAAGGTTTGATCAAACAGAACACCAGACTCAAACGCATTGTGGACCAACATACGCTGGCAAAAGCCGTGGATGGTATAAATCGCCGCCTCATCCATCTGGCGTTCAGCAGCCAATAACCAGCTGGCCGCACTTTCCCTATCAGGAATTTCAGCCAGTAATTGCTGATAGACTGGATCGCTGGCCGCTGTTTCTTGCCGTATACAAGCCAAACGGAGCTGATGGATATTTTCACGGATACGTCCACGCAATTCATCCGTCGCCGCTTGCGTAAAGGTCACAACCAGGATCTCTTCGACATTCAGCGGACGGGAAAAGGCGGCAGAGCCGCCTAATCCGAGTAACAGCCGGAGATACAACAAACCTATCGTGTAAGTCTTTCCCGTTCCTGCTGACGCTTCGATCAGCCGCTGACCATACAGCGGCAGTGTTAACGGGTTAAGCTTATGAGAGGGTATTTCTGTGCTCACTGAGCATTCACCTTAACCGGTAATTGTTTCTGGAAATCTGACACATAGTCGTAAGTTTTCCAGCCTTTCAGTTCGGCATATTGATGAGCTGTACCTTTTTTCCCAGTAATTTGGGAAACCAGTGCCAATCCCTGACGTTTAAGCACGGCTTTTTCATAAAACGCAATCACCTGCGTTTTGGTGGCTTTTTCCATCGCTGCAATGATTTTCTCACGGGTATCAAATTTGAAATTATTGCGCCCAAAATCTGCATCAAAGCGAGCCACTTCTAAATAGAAAGTCTGTGGCGGCTCACGCATTTCTGTTAGCAGCGATTTTTTATACTGTTCAAACTCAGCATCAGACATCGCTTTCAGTTTTTTATCAGCCTGTTGATAAAAGCTCTGATAGCGTTGATGCAGGTAATCCGGTTGCTTGCTGTTACTTTGCAGCAAGAAGCCCAATCCCCACTGTTTACCTATATTTCCGTTGAAAGCAAAAACGGCATAACCAAGCTGTTCTTTCGTCCTCAATTGATCATAGAACCACGGCGACAAAATGCTACTCAGCAAATTGGAATAAACCGATCCCTGGATATGGTCATACCCCGTTGGAATAAAGATCTCTTCCAGAGCATTATCCGTGCTATTTGCCGTTCCATTGAAATTAACCGCATAATTACGATCAATCACAATGCTCTTGCCAGTCCACCATACCGTTCCCTGGTTAGCGAGCTGCTTCTGTGCTGACTGAACGATGTTAATACTCTGCTGTTCAGTGAAATTACCGAAAACCAAAGCCTGTAATGCCGAGTGTTGGATCATGCTTCGACGGTAGTTGACAATATCGTCAACCGTGATGGTATCCAACACTTTCAATTTTTCAGCCTGTTCAAAATAAGGCACACCAGAGAGGCGGGAAATAGGTTGCTGCGCCATTTGAAAAGCCTTGCCATTATTGGCGACTTCCATTTGTTCCCGATACCACGATTTCGCCTGATCCAGTTCTTCTTGAGTCGGTGTAAACGAAATATATTGATCAATTACGGAAGTTAACAACGCTGGTAAATGCTGTGTATAACCATTGACGCTGATTTTCAAACCATCAACATAACCGGTATTAACGCCCATTCCCCCAACCGATGCCTGATAACTCAGTTGATCAAGTGCAAGCCCAGACAAATAGTTTAATAAGGTATCTGAAACCTGATCTTTGATGTTTTGTAATCCATTTGGATTACGCATCTCCAGTGCAATACTGCCTTTAGGTTCATCGGCAAAATATTGGCTCGGCATATACAGCAAGCGGACATTGGGTTTTTCCAAAATCATTTTAGGATGTTCTTGGCTACCCGATGTTTTTATCAAAGGCAAATCATCAGGAATATAAGGATTCAACTCAGGCAAAGAAAATAAGTCTTCTTGTTCGAGTTTTTTCCATTCCGCCAACTGGCTTGACGTCATTTTATTGACTTGATACGGGGCCTGCACAAAGTAGGCTTCTTTATTATGTGGCTCTGTTGGGCTGATAAACCAGATACGTGCATTTTCCGGCGTTAATTCGTCCAGACGGCTCGCTATTGCTTTTGGATTAAACTCATCTGTAACATAACTCGCATCCAGCACATGGGATATAGGCAATACCAGCATGGCATCGGACAGCCATTCAATGTAGTTCATATTGCGTACAATTGACGCATACTGGAACGACAAATTCAGGACCTTAGCCATTTCATCGAAATAACTCTTGTTGATCCCCTGCTGTTTTAGCAGATTAATGTAGGAAAAGATGGCTGCGATAACTTGATCACGCTGTTCAAGCCCCTTATCCGTGAGTGAAACATAAATATTAAACGTCCCGGAATTACCATCAGTTTTGGGATGTGCCCCGGCATCGATACTTTCGATTAACCCCTGCTTTTGTAACCAATCAGACAAGGTATTTTGGCTGCGATTACCAATCAAATACCCGACATAAGCGTCAGTCTTACTGCGAAAATCGGCACTGTTGTCAGCAATGCTGAACTCCAGTCTCAACGCTTTGTAAGGTTGTGCGGGCACATAATGGATAATGATGCCTTTTTCTTTATCTGTCATTGCCGGTACAGTAATGGCAGGCACCGAAGCATGTCGGTTCGGAATACGGCCAAAGGTTTCTGCCGCAATCTGAGCCAATTTATCGATGGATTGATTGCCATACATAACTCCTTTCATCAGATTAGCGGAGTAATAGCGTTGGTAAAAATCAATCAGGGCCGTCTGTAATTTGCTGTCAGGTTTATCTTTCAGTGTTTCTAGATTTCCACCCGCAAAGCGAGCGTTAGGGTGAGCTGGATTGAGGGTTTCGGAACGAATTTGCCATAAGCGATGCCCTTCACCCGCACGAGCGATGGTCATTTCATTATCAACGGCATGGCGTTCACGATCCGCATTGACTGGCTCCAGCAAAGGTTCAGCCAGCGCATCCGCCAGGCGATCAACCGCTCCTGTTAAGGCGCCATTTTCAACTTCCAGGTAGAATGCCGTACGGTTGGCATTGGTACTGGCGTTACGGCTTCCTCCATGTTTTTGCAAGAATTCAGCAAATCCGCCGGGTTGTGGGTAACGCTTGGAACCCATCAATACCATATGCTCAAGATAGTGAGCCAGACCAAGCTGATTATCTGGGTTTTCCATATGGCCAACCGGAAGAGAGACGGCAGCCAATGATTTAATCGCTTTCTCATCAGAAACCAGCAAAACGGTCATGCCATTTTGCAATTTAATCGCTTTATATTGACGAGGGTCGCGATCACTTTTGTGGATCGTATCTGGCAATGGCTGCCAGGGCGATTGTGCATATACAGTAACCCCAAAAAATAGCAGAAAGAGCACCGTCATGATGCGGATAAGACATTTAGGCATAACCTAATATTCTCCCTAATTATTTAAATAATGATCCATTGGAATAGCGTGCCATCGGCAGTAAATAGTGCTGAGTTTCACGCTTCATTCGCTCCAAAAGTGATTGATCAACTTGCCGGAAAGCCCGTTGTACGTAGTGATCAGCGCTTTCCCCTTTCCTGTCATGTGTTCCTAACCAGTGTTCCATTAATTTATTTTCAGCGCTTTGTTGAACTTCTTCGCGAAAATCAATTTCACCCGTTTCCTTATCAAAACAGTCAACTAACCATGCCCAGCCGCTTCGGCAAAACAAAGGAAGAGGTTCAGACATACCTTGAAAATACCCCTCTATCATCTGGTTCAAATAGTGCTTCGCCTCCTCCGGTTTTAACGGTAAGAATCGATATTCTGACACCTTCTTATCTCCCTTCTCTTTTTTGCCCTTTTTACCTGTTCCATATATGCGGCTTTCACTACTTCCACCTGAAAGACAATAGGCAAGGTGTTCAATCCATAATTGGATACCATCATTGGCCGTTAAGTTCGCTGGTCGCCAACGTAAAATTCCATCAGGCTGTACCTGACTGATGCAGCCAGTCAATACCACCATGTCTAATGGCTCATATAGGTCAATAGAAGAAGAGGTCGTTCTCTCTTCACGCACCCTGGCGGCCAAAGGCTGCATGGATTCCAGTTGCTCCATCCAATAAACTTCACCAAAGGAACCATAGGGCAACCCTCCCGACGCACGGAGGTGGTAAAACAGAGATTCAGGTGTCCCCTGTTCAATCAAGATGCTTAGCAGTAGTTGGTTAAATTGGTAACGTTGCAGGTTATCCAACACAAAAGGTTCTTCTTCGGGTAACTCCATCTCTTCAATGACAAAATGCACCTTCAGTCGTCGCTGAAAGAATGCCCGGACAGGGTGTCGATAAAAGCGGATCAACTCATCTAATGCAATTTCTTTTACCCCACTGCGATCAAAAGCAATCGGCTGGCAAAAATCAGTTGCTGAAACCCCCTGTTGTGTCGCAGCTGGCAACCATTCTGCAGCATAACTTTGTAAGTGATGGTCAGGTAAGAAATTCTCTTTCGCAAAAGGTACACGGGTATGCTGTGATAGCAGATGTTTTCTGACATTTCTGGCGCTGTCATCAACATTCAACATTTCATCGCCGGCTAAGCAAAAACTCTGACAAATATAATCCAATAATTCGTTGACCAATACAGAGGGGTTGCACTCAGTATCATCGCGAATCGATTTACCAATATAGCTAATGTAGAGAAATTGTTCCGCCGAAACCAACGCTTCCAGAAAGAGATAACGGTCATCATCGCGCCGTTTCCTATCTCCTCGCTGAGTCTTTTCTGCCATCAGATCAAACCCAAGTGGCGGGATAGTACGTGGATAAACGCCATCGTTCATTCCCAACAGGCAAACCACTTTAAAAGGAATGGAGCGCATAGGCATCAGAGTGCAAAAATTGAGTGCTCCGGCGAGGAAACGCTGGCTGATCTTTTCATCATCAAAACGAAGCGCCAACTCATCACGCAACAACACCAAAGGAATACGTCCTTCGTAATGGGCATTCAGGCCATCATCAATCACTTTTTGCCATTGCTGAGTAATAAGTGCCAGAACCAGTTCAATTTCATCATCCATCTCGAAAAAAGTTTCCAGCAGTTGCGGGCATATAACCAACCAATCCGTCAATCGCTGTGCTTCACTCAAAATTTTACGCCAGAGATTCAATGCCATTAAAAACTCAGCTAATTGCCCTGCCAGTTCAGCAGCAAGCCCACTGGATTCATCATAAGGCAAAACATCGTTCCACGGCCCGGCATGGCTATCCATCGCATAACCCAATAGCATACGCGTCAGGCCAAAGTGCCAGGTATTCTGCCCTGTGGCAGGCAACGATAATGCTTCAATATTGTCATCATCCAACCCCCAGCAAATTCCCGATTCTTTTACCCAGCGTCGCAATAAACGCAATCCTTCCTCCTGAATCGCGAATTTATTAGCTAAAGCAGGAACTTCCAATAATGCCAACACCTGTTCTGCCGTAAACCGACTCTGCGGCAGATCCAACAGAGTAATGAATGCCTGCAAGACAGGATGTGCCTGACGAGCTTTACGATCAGAGATGGCAAAAGGGATATAACGATCATCAGGCGCATTGCCAAAAACAGCTTGAATATAGGGAGTATAGCTATCGATATCCGCCATCATCACAATGATGTCCCTCGGTGTCAGTGAAGGGTCATCATCCAATAAATGCAGGATTTGATCCTGCAATACTTCGACTTCCCTCTGTGGGCTATGGCATGAATGAAAAGTCAATGAACGATCAGTACCATTAAATGGGCGCTTTTTCAGGCTGTTTTTGAAGGAATTTTCGGTAGAACCAATCTGGGCATGATCTTCAAGATTAAGGATATCTTGTTGAATTTGGTGCAAGACAGAATCTGGTTTTGATTCAACAAAGGCATGAATATCGGAATCTGGCTCCAATTGTGACAACAGGTAGAGGTTATCCCTTCCCAATTTTCCCCAAGATGCCAGCAATGGATTATTCAACTCCTGTTCCCCTTCAGCATTAAACAGCGATGGCGCCTCTTCGGGATTTTTGAATCTTTCCAGCAATTGCCTGCTCTTATAATGTCTTGGCTTACGGCTATTTAATCTGGCAAGAAAAGCATAACTCTGGATATCACCCCAATAATATTGGCATGGATTCGTGAACATAAGATGAATATCAATATGTTTACCCAATGCCTTCAATACTTGCAGGTAAGCGGGAGGTAATACAGATATACCGCAGATAAAAATACGCGAGGGAAGAGCCCCTAATGGAAAGCGCCCTTCCTCCAATGTCGATATAACTCGTTGATATAAATTGGCGCGGTGCCACAAAGGTTGTTGTAACTGGCGGGTATATGCTGTCAGTTCAAACCATAGCCTTTTTTGCCATAACTGGTTACTACCCAAGCCGTCAATTAATTGACCCTCTTCCCAGCTTTCTAACCAATGTGGACGATAAACCAAATATTGGTCAAAAAGATCGGCAATTCTGCCAGCCAACTGGTGAATTTTACGTTTATCAATATCTTGATCAAGATAATGCCTGAGCGCTGAAAATTCTGGCTCTGTCAACAAACCGGGCAGTAAGGTCATCAATTTCCACTTCATAGCATCCTTACTGAAATGACTGTCTTTGGGAATATCAGGCAACACTCGGGTAAACATCTGCCAGATAAAGGTTGCAGGCAGTGGGAACTCCATGTTCGCAGCAATACCCAGTTTTTCTGCCAGCTGAATTTGCAACCACTGTGACATTCCTGGGCTTTGAACCAAAATCACTTCTTTGCCAAATGGGTCAGAAAGGGGATCTTCCCCAATCAATATCGCCATCAATTCCTTGAGAATATCGAGCTGATTCGAATGATAAACGCTAAACATCAATGCTCCACCGGAATATAAAAATCACTTAACATATTGATATTAAATAATTTATTTAATATCATTATAAAATGTATACAGGATTCTATACAAATAAAATTGCTGCTAGGGCGTGTTAACGTTTATTGTTCATCATTCACTCAACCCACATCGGTAGCCATATAATGGCAAACGCATTTTCGACAAATGTCGATAACGGTATAAAAAACTATTAATATTCTTATCTGATTTTCGGCTATTTTTTCGATAAAGGAATAACCGTTTTCTCACCTTTTTTCAACGAAACTTCTAAAATCGCCGCTATCATAACCTTTATCAGCAATCACATAATCTGATTCCGGTGAATATTTAACCAAACCTTCCACATGCACAATATCATTCGTTTAACCGCCAGATAACTCAAAATATACAAGCAAACCGTAACTGTTGGTGGCTAAATGAAGTTTAGTCGAGCATCTGCCTCGGCTCTTACCGATAGATTCATCTTCTGTAGAAATCGCGCCTGAACTGTGTTGATGAGTACGGACAATACTGCTATCACTGAATAACCACTCAGCATCCGTATTTTCAGATAATAATTTGAATAATAATTTCAAAATACCTTTTCTTTGACCATTCATTAAAACGTTTAAAGAGGATATTCCATTTTTTAAATTCATCAGGTAAATCCCACAACGGGCATCCCGTTCTCATTCAATAAAGGTTCCCTTAGAAAGTTAGGTAATGCGCTTCTTTGTGGTCAATTCATTCACTTTGTTGCTTCAATACAACTAGGGCGTGTTGACGTTTTGAAAGGGGAATTTGAACAGCATGATGATCTGGTATCATTGTCTTCGCGAAAAAACCATTACTCCAGCTCATCATGCCAAGAACAATGTTATCAAAATCTTTATGGAATACGCTAGCTGTATTGATGCAACAACATGGATGCATTTACTACAAAGAAGAACATTACCTAACTTTCGAAGGGATACTTTATCGAATGAGAACGGGATGTCCGTGGCGGGATTTACCCGAGGAATTCGGAAAATGGAATACCCTTTTTAAGCGTTTCAATGCCTGGTCAAAAAAAGGGGTTTTTGCGCTATTATTCAAATTATTATCTGAGAATACGGATACCGAGTGGTTATTCATTGATGGCAGTATTGTGCGTGCTCATCAACACAGTTCAGGAGCCGTATCACCGGAAGATGAAGCCATTGGCAAGAGTCGGGGTGGGCGTTCTACAAAAATTCATTTGGCTGTAGACAGTTACGGGCTGCCCGTGCATTTTGAGCTGTCAGGGGGCCAAACACATGACATTGTCCATGCGGAAAGTTTAGTTGCACATTCACCCACATCCGATTTTGTGATTGCGGATAAAGGTTACGAGAGTAACGTGTTCAGAAGATTCGTTGAAAAACGAGGTTCGAAAACAGTGATTCCTTATCGAAAAAACAGCCGAAAATCAGATAAGAATATTGATGATGTTTTATACCGTTATCGGCATTTGGTCGAAAATGCGTTTGCCAGAATAAAACATTTTCGAGCTATTGCGACAAGATACGATAAATTAGCCCGAAATTATGCCAGCATGTTGGCGCTGGCATTTGTCATGATATGGCTACCCATGTGGGTTGAGTAAATGATAAACGGTAAACGTCAACACGCCCTAGCTATTACTAAAAAAACAATTGTACCAAAATGAAATAAGCATTCTCACCGTGGGGTATCATCCCCACGGTTTTAACTTGACACCAATAGCACTCTCTTAATCACCACGTCATTCTTAGCCCAATTTTCGCACTCAGTTCATAGCTGTCAAAATTATTCAGGCTGGTGTTGACGGAAGTCTGACCATAGATGAAAGAATTTCCATCATTCCAATTGTAGGAACCCCCGATACCTGTCTCAGCCCAAGTGCGGTCATTCCCCCCGTGAAAGGCAACATTTGCAACATCAACCGCATCATTACGCCCCAGCAGCTCTTGGCGAAGATTGAACAGGCCGTAAAGATTAGCGGCTTTTTCAGCCTTGCCCTGATCTTCGCTCCACTTTTGGCTGTAGTCTATCGTCGCACCTATGCGCAATTTCACATTCCTACTTTGATCAAAGCGGACTTTGGCTCCAAATGTATCATAGAAGTCATTCATATTGATGGCAGAATGCACAAGCTGTACTTGCGGAGTCAGCGACCATTTTGGGGTCAAATCAAACCGTTGCCCTGCTTCCAGACCCAATGCATATCCCAGAGCAGACTTATTATTCCCCAGTTGACGACTGGCCGTCTTTGAATCCAAGTCATTTTCAAAGTAGGTAAGCTGCGTTAAGCCATCCAGATAAAACCCATTATTGCCATACCATGTACCTGTCACACCTATCGTGTAACCATTCGCACGGATTTTACCTTCACCATGCACGGAGTCCACGTTTGCATTAATATTCGAATATTGCAGGAAACCACCACCAACCACTGAGCCGTGGTCATTTTCATACAAGCGGCCGTCTATGCCGATTTGAGCACGAGCCATGTTATAGGTGATATCGCCAGCTCCAGATGTGGTGATGCGGGGTGATAATCTGCCGTAAGAAGCTGCCATCCGTCCCCATGTGCCACTGGGCAATGATGGGTTTGTGCTATCGTCTGCGCTATCCTCGTCAGCAGTGGTTCTGAAGCTATTCACACCCCGCAGTTTGTCCTCACGCCCGCCAACTCGTCCATGCAAAGACTCAGGCATATTCAGGGTCTGTAAAACTCGTCCATAAGCCTCGTAAACGCTAACGCCAGCATGATAGAGTTGTTGTGGCTTTGGTAGAGGATCTGGGTTGGGTTTTTGACTGGTCAGCGACGAGCGCAGATACCAATTTCCATCCAAATTATCAATACCATTCTTATGAAGCCGGTAAGCATAGGCACCGATCACAACGGCTTGCTCTCCCTTATAACTATAATCACCAACCAAACTGAAAATGCCATCCGACGTGCCTTTCACATCAACAACCTTGATGCCTTCAGTCGTCGGTGCCCCCGCGCCGCCGACATTTTTGATAACGAGATGAGTTGTGCCAGATGTGCTGCCGTTCACCACCAGTCTGTCAGTCTTTGAGTTATCGCCTTCCAACACGGTCGATAAATTCACTATACCGTTATTACCGCTATAGTTACCTGCGATCACCAGTGTACGCCCTACGGCTTTGTCATCTCCACCAGCCAAGACTGTGCCACTGTTATTCAAAGCGGAAATAGTCGTATTAAATCCGCCCATATCAAGCTTACCATGTTGCCCGATTGTATAAGACGAATCTGCACTGAAAGCCCTTTCCGATCCTTGGTGAAGCGTCCCTTTCTGTACTTCCGTCGTGCCTGTATAGTTGTTAATGCCGGTCAGAAGGGTTGTACCGTTACCCGCCTGCACCATTTGCCCTTGCCCTTTTAGGGAACCGGAAAATGCCATTTGATCAGCACGGTTGAAAACCAGTTTCGTACCTTCCCCACTTTCGACCAATCCGGTAAGGGTTCCGCTGCTATGTCCATCACCGATTTGCAAAATGCCATGACGAATTACTATACCACCAGAATGGATATTCGTGCCGGTAAGCACCAGCGTCCCTTTACCCTTTTGAATAAGTTTGCCCTCGCCAGTAATATTGCCGCCAAATGTCACAGCATCTGCGCGGTCAAAAGCCAGCGTCCCTTTACTGCCTGTGACCACATCACCGGAAATACTGCCTTTAGTACCACCGTCACCTATCTGGAGGACACCCTGCGTCACTTTCGTGCCGCCCGAATGAGCATTCGTGCCGGTAAGCGCCAGCGTCCCTTTACCCTTTTGAATAAGTTTGCCTTCGCCGGTGATATTGCCGCCAAATGTCACAGCATCTGCGCGGTCAAAAGCCAGCGTCCCTTTACTGCCTGTGACCACATCATCGGAAATACTGCCCTGGGTGCCGCCGTCCCCTATCTGGAGGATACCCTGCGTCACTGTCGTGCCGCCCGAATGAGCATTCGTGCCGGTAAGCACCAGCGTCCCTTTACCCTTTTGAATAAGTTTGCCCTCGCCAGTAATATTGCCGCCAAATGTCACAGCATCTGCGCGGTCAAAAGCCAGCGTCCCTTTACTGCCTGTGACCACATCACCGGAAATACTGCCTTTAGTACCACCGTCACCTATCTGGAGGACACCCTGCGTCACTTTCGTGCCGCCGGTGTACTTATTCTCACCTTTCAAAACCAACGTCCCGTCATCCGTTGTCTCAAGTGTAGCCGACCCTGTCAGGGTTGATTCAATCGTGGCAACCCTACCAGCAGTTGACTTATTACCCGTTCCAACACGAATTTTGGCGCTGCCTGTTTTATCATTCTCTAAGACCAGAGAACCGCCAGTGATTTTATAGCCATCGGCGCTAAACTGCATACCATTTACAGTGATATTGCCGCCGCTATTATCTACCTGCACAGTCCCTGCGGTCCCTGAGAAAATGGCAAACTGGTCAGTGCCTTTCCAACTGGCATTGGAATTGCCTGTTTTTGACGTCCAGTTATCATTTCCACCTATCTGCCAAATACCATCACCACCATCAATGGCATTATTGTTGTGTTTACTGATGTCACCACCATCCCAATAGTTCAGAAGCATACCACCAGTATTGATGAGATAGACTTTATGGTTTTTATTTGTACCGAGAGAGAGTGAGTTCGGTTTTCCGCCAGTGAACGTCATTCCGTTATCGGTTAAGGTGCCACCATAATGGAATATATCGTATTCACCTGCTGCTAATCCGCCAAGATCCGTGACATTAAGTGTTCCTGCCAGTGTCAAATTACCACGAACATCAAATAATACCGGCGCGGATGTATCTTCTGCCCCAAGCGAAATATTCACATTTGCGCCGCTACTGAGAATAAGATCGTTGTTAAACGTCAGAGTATCGCCTTGTTTTCCTGTAAGGTAACCGCCGCTTTCAATCGTTGTTTTACCCCCAACTATGCCTGTGCCATTAACAGTCCCTCCATTTTTAACATTGAAAGCCGAAGTTGTTGTGCCTAGCTGTCCATCAACGATAAGAGTCCCCCTTTCAACATGCGTTGATCCTGTAAAAGCCGAGGAATCCGAACTTAGCCTCGTTACGCCAGCGCCAATTTTATCGATATGACCACTTCCAGAAATAACACCCTCAAAATTGGTTGTCCCACCCAGATTGAGCGCCAAGGTGCCTTTGTTTAAAATATCGCTTTTGGTCAGGTTTCCGGTCGTTCCACCATGACCGAGTTGTAACGTTGCGCCATTGCCAATGCTAGTCTGACCCGAGTAGGTACTGTCACTGGTTATGACAGCTTTGCCGCCGGCGATCTCCAGAGTACCTGTCCCACTCATCTCACCATCCAATGTAGCTACACTGTCCTTTGCACCATGAATAATCACTGTCCCTTGATTGTTAATCCCGGCAAGAAAAAGTTTACCAATTTTAGCTCCATCACCGAATCTTAGTGATCCTGATTTCACAGTGATTGGCTTGCCGGTTTTGATATTACCGGTCAACGTCAGAGCATTAGCGCCCATTTGAGAAATAGAGCCGTTTCCATCAATATCAATGGCAAAGTCAGTAATAGGATCGGTATGAGAAAAAGCCAGTATTCCGTTCCGCCCGAGCGTAACTTTGGATGTCTTATCAATGCTTCCTGTTGTTCCACTATCGCCTAGTTGCAACGTCCCAGATTCAACGCTTGTTTCACCAATAAAAGTATTTTCTGCTGTCAAAATGGTTGTGCCAATACCGATTTTGTGAATATTGCCTATTCCGCTGATAATATGGTTATATGTTTCTTTACCAGCTTGGTTGAAATGAAGTGTTCCATCATTTGTTATATCACCAGAAATACGTCCTCCATCACCTAGATAAAATTCGCTTCCCTTTAATAAGGTGATCTTACCCACTTTCATATGATGGGTATAATTTTTCAATTTAGTTCCATTGCCATCAATAGTTACAACGGAATCTTTTGTTCCAGTCACATCGCCATCCAGAATAGCTTTGGGACCGGAAAGATAAAGTTTGTCTTTACCAAGAGCCACATTACCCGTAATTGTACCTAAATTGTGGATACCGTTAGTAATCGCGCCTGAATTGTGAATACCGTTGGTAATCGCACCAGAATTGTAAATACCATCGGAAATGGTTCCCATATTATTTATAGCAAACTTATCCCCTTTTATTTCGCCACTATCCGTATTCGAGATACTACCAATTACTCCTTTATCATCAATAAATATTCCATTTTGTTTTCCATAGACTAAAGAGGCATTAGTAATCTTTGTAATATTAGATGCAGTTTTAGATTTTGATATTTTTTCTCCAGTGACACGAATAGCATCCTGTTCAGCAATAATACCTTTGCTTTCTAAATTATTAGATAAATTCTCTATAGTTCCCCCACCGGCAACATGAATGCCATCTTCGATACCAGTCACAGTTCCATCATTATTAATCGTTTTAATCTTAGATAAATAATCAACATGAATTCCATTTACATTTCCCTTATTTCGATTAATTATTTCTGTTACATTCCCATACATGCCATCTAAGTCTCCTATTCCTTGTGCAGCATCGACATATATGGAGTAATTGCTAGTTCCATTTTTAAACTTTATTGTTCCATTATTATCTAATGTATTTAGCTGGCCCGAAATCCACAGTGCAGCATAGGCTCCATCTATAATCCCATGTTCGCTATTAACTATTTTTTCAACAGAACCAGTATGGGTTACATTAACTCCAATATATCCATATAACATACCAAAGTTATTTACCTCATTGGCAGAGATAGGTTGAGAGAAATTATCATCATTACCAATATTAACAGCATTGTATTCGTAATGATAATTACTGGATGAGTCGGAACCTACAGGCACAACAATCGATTTTCCATCTTCGATTACCACAGTTTCATGGCTTACAAGGTTACAGGAGTCTTTTTTGATGAAATCAATTTTCGTGGTTCCATTCAGGGTTCCACATGATGAATCTGCGGTTGCGTTGGTATTTATTCCTGTAAAAAGACATGCTATTTTGATAGCTAGTGACAATACCGAGTAATTGTATTTTTTCATGAGTAGAATTACCAAATAATTTTCACATATGATTTAAGGTTAGAGGCTTTTTACCAAGATGTCGATTCTGGGGTCACGTATAGGCAGGGCAAACTGGTCTAAATTGACCACTAAATAGCTTTTCAAAATGATAGGAGTACTCCTTATCCCGCGTGACACGTGGGGTAAGGAACACAGCATGCTGATACTCTCACTATTATGAAAAGGTATATAGGATCAAATAAGCTTTCAAAATAGTAGGTCACTTGAAGGGAACTCAGTCCAATTTTTGCGATCTGATTAATCGCCAAATCAAAAAAATCCCAAAATGGACTGAGTGATGCGAATCATAGCACTAATACCCCGAAATGAACGACGTCAGATGAAAAAATTTATTCATAAAACCCGGGATAAAGATTATGCCCGCCGACTCATGGCACTCTTGATGTTACATGAAGGTCAGACCGTTTCTTACATCGCCAGAACCCTTCATTGTTCACGTTCTTCCGTCCATCGCTGGATAAATTGGTTAACGTTATATAGGCTGGAAGGATTAAAAAGCTTACCGAGAGGAAGGCCTGCTCGATGGAATTTAGCCTCGATTTTTAGCTTGTTGTCGTTCTTATTATCACACTCCCCGCAGGATTTTGACGTTTGCGTTCACGCTGGAGTATTGAACTTATCACTCAGATAATCAATGAATTATTAGGGTTATCACTGTCGAAAAGTACGCTTTATCGTTACTTTTGTCAGGTGGGTATTGTCTGGCGAAGAGCGGCGCCTACTGTCAAAAAGCCTGATCCGGAGTATGACGAAAAAATGGCAAAAATCACCGAAGCCTTAGCCAACGCATCAGAGCAACATCTTGTTTTTTATGAAGATGAAGTGGATATCGATCTGAATCCTAAAATCGGGGCAGACTGGTGTCTAAAAGGACAACAAAAACGCGTGATGACACCAGGGAAAAATCAAAAGCACTCCCTTGCAGGTTGCCTTGAGGTACGAACAGGTCAAGTGACTTATGTCTGTGGTATAAAGAAAAACGCTGATCTATTTATCAAAATGTTAGATAAAATTAATCGTCAGTATCGCCAAGCCAAAAGTATCACGTTAATTTTAGATAATTATGGTATTCACAAAAGCCATAAGGTCAGGGAATGGCTAAAACAAAATCCTCAATTTAACCTGTTATTTTTACCGGTCTATTCGCCATGGCTAAGAGCCTATCCCAATAGGACTTTATTCCAGACAATGATGCTACATGCAAAATGCAGTATCGCCTCATAGTTTTCGACCTTCTTTTCCCATCGGGTCAGGATCCGGCGAAAACGATTCATCCAGCTATGAGTCCTCTCGACGACTCAACGATGGGCCTTAAAATCCGTGGCCTTACTGGCTTCCGATTCCTCTTTACGGGACTGGATATGAGGTTCATAGCAACGGCTTTTCAGATATGACTCCAGCCATTCGGCTTCGTAACCTTTGTCCAGGCAGAGGTTGAGTCTTCTCCCGGGTCTGCCCGTCTGAAGCGCATCAAGGGTATCAGCGGCCATCTTTATGTCGTGAGTATTTGCTCCTGCGACCACCAATGAGAGCGGGAGTCCGTTCGCATCGGTCAGCAGGCTGCGCTTTACGCCCTGTTTTCCCCGGTCTGCGGGGTTATGACCTGTTTTTTGAACCCGCCAGCGGGGATTTTGTCATGCAGCCATCCATCGACAACCATGATCAGTCAATGCCATCCAGTTGTTCGCAAGCCAGCAACCCGTTCTGCCAGAAGCGTTCAAAAACCCCGGCATCACGCCACTCCTGAAAGCGGCGGTGTGCTGAGCTTGACGAGCATATTCCGGTGGCATTGAGGGCATTCCACTGACAACCGATTCTGAGAACAAAGAAAATAGCGTTCATTGCAGCGCGATTATCAACCCGCTTGCGATGTGTACCCAGCGGATGCTGAGTTTTATGTTCGGGGATGAGTGGGACATTTTCTCCCAAAGTTCATCGCTGATCTGCCACTTGTTGCCCGCCATACTTTGCCCTCAGAAATTGCCATTATTTATTAACTGACAGTTCCTTTTGGGATAGGTTCTAAATAAGATTGAACGCTTGTGGCAATCCTTGCATGAAACCGTCACCCGAAATCATTGTTGCCAATATATGTGGCAGCTCATCAAAAGAGTTAAGATTTTCTTGAATACCGCTTTAGCGACCTGTTGGAAAAGAATAGGAAATATGAAACTCTCATAATTATGAAAAGTTATATATTTAAAAATAACTTTATCCTAAAAACATTCACAACAATAAAGTTATTTTTTAATAAATCACCTATTATTTTTATTATCATCATTTCTGCCATTTAAATATTGATCGTTAATTTAATTAAGTGTAATGTGTAAGTGCAAAGCTCAAAAATCCTTTTCTAAAATAGACATTAATTTCCAATTTAAAATGTTGATTATATTTATACGGTATATATTTCATCTGAAATTAATCTAACACTTTTAAAAGGTGATGTAATGGCAACACTTACAATAACTCCTGTAAATAATACAAAGGTTATCAAAGGCCAACCATTTAGTGTTACTGCAAAGATAGTTGGTGAAACTGGTATGATTCCGGGTACTACAACAGTTAAAGTGACTAAATCAACGGGAGCGACATTATTAAGTACAATGCCCGGTCTGGTTTCTCAGGGAGTTTTTTCCCAAACTTTAATATTTATGGCTGACAAAAACGCTAAAACTTGTGACATCGATTTCACTACTAATACAGCAAACCATCCAAAATCAACAGCTACTTATGACATTGATGATAATCCAGACTTTATACTAGAGACATGTATACTGAGAGGTGCATCGGTTTATTTGTACGACCCAAATCCGATTGGATTAACAGGCATTGGACCTACTAGTAACAATCCATTTATTTCGGCATCTATCAATCCAACAGTAAGAAAAAGTGGCCCAATTTCAAACTATGAAATTCCGCTTAGAGTAACAGCGCCCCTGCGAATATATAGAGAGAGTAGCCATGAAGAAATATTCCCTTACCATATAGACAAAGAAAATAGTTATTATTATTATCTGATTAAGAAAACCTCAACCGAGGCCGTGAACCTAAAAATTTATGCAACTCAAGATGTACATAAATTTGTTGAACTTGATGTAGTATTAAATGATGAAGAAGGTGTTCAACAACAAGTCATATTTGTTACGACAGAGCTAACTCAAGAGTCCGACAATCTTCTACCACCAAAGATTGAAGAATCTATGTATTCTTCTACTTTAACTAGGCCGGCGCATACAGATAATTTTACGTTCATGATACCAGCCTACAAAGGTGCCAAAAGAGGTGATTTTGTTATTGGGTTTGTGACAGATGACAAAACAAATCTCTTTAAGCAAGAACTTTTCATCGCGCAGATAACAAATAATAACGATGAATTTTATAAATTTGAAGCTCCTTATAGCGACTTGTACTCGGGAGATAATCATATAAGTTATATTGCTCTTCCCGAAACAGGCTTTCCAGCAAGATCCAACCTTCATTTCATAACTTATGATAACGGTGGTATTAATGGCCCGAGTTCTAATGATGAAAACAGAACTCTAGTTGAACCCGAGGTATACGATCAAGATGGGCAATTTATTAGTCTATATGATCCAATTAATCTCTATAGCATCGGTCAGAAAAAAGGCCTTGAAATCAGATTGCCATCTGACCCTAACGATTACGACCATACTATAGCCGCCGGTGATAAGATAACAATTACCGCCTATATTTCACGTTGCATTGATACTCTACCGGAGAAAAATCGTCCTCTGCCGATTACGGTTCTTTCGAATCATATTGTTAATAATAGTGAAATATCTAATGGCTATTTTAATTTTCAACTAACTGCTGACAAGTTAATTGGGTATGCTGTTGCAGATGATTATGATGTAGGGTTAATCACAATTGTCTATAATCGCCTTGCTCCGCCCCAAAAATCGAAACTTTACACAAGAAGTTTTGGGACTGTTTCACTTTAACCAGAATAGATTACTATAAATAAATACTATAGAAATCTAACTTCAATATATATGTGATTTTTACCCGCGAAACGGGTAAAAATCAGGTTTCATATCGTGTTGTAAATTGCAATTTTAAGTTTAATGCGTAAATTCTTTAATTTAATAGCATGGGGATTTATAATATGTCAGCAAATAATATAATAATGGATGAAGTACTCATCCCTCCAAGTTTACCTCAAAGCCGTAATAATGTTATTGATGAATCAGAACTAGATCAAAAAATACTAGTAGTTATAATCAATAGACATGAAAAATTTCGTGTTGGATATAAAATAATCGTTTATCTGACTTCAGGTATATTTTCAATGCCATATTTCATTACAGACGAAAATATCGATGATTTGACATACCAAATAACTATTCCTTTTTCTGATATTCCTCTCGGAAGTTATAATGTTTTCTACACTGTTACTGATTTATTATATATGGTGACTAAATCTGGTAGTACTCCTGTCTCAATTAATTACTCAGCTTCTCCGCAGCCTCCACAAACATCTCTTGAAGCTGTTCTAGTGATAACTGGATATGAACCAGTCGGTTATGAATATGAAATTCTAACAATTCAGGTTTACGATAAACAAAAGAATGAATTAATTAAAAATACTGATTTTCAATATAAATTAATTCAACCCGTTAATATCATTGACGTTCCTGAAATTGGTTCAAATCCTGATACTAGATATTCAATGACTACAAACGAATATGGAGAGTTTAAAATAAATCTAAAAGGTCAAAAATTTGGGCATTGCATTATACAGGTAACAATTAACAATCTTGTTGGTAACGTAAATCATACTATGGGAGAGTTTTAACTATGGCAATGCAAACACTTTTATTTCCAGCTATAGGGCATGGTGCACGTGTGTCGTTTTTCTTTCAAAGAGTATCTCAATATTATTATTTCGTACAGTTAAAAGACAGTTCTACTGGAAGGCCTTTCGCCACTTGGAATTATCCGTCTCCTGACTATGGAGTTGCTGGTTCATTTGCTTATGATGGAGCACCTGGAAATCTAATATGTACAGTAGATTGCCAACAAAGCCCCCGTCTTGATAATACATGGGCTGAAAACATAATAACACCTAATCCGGAAAGTCCAACTTATGGAACAGTCTATAATGTTGCCTTTAATGATTATAGTGGTCCAATTCAATTCTCTAACTTTTTTATTTCTCTGGTAAGCTGGCCGCTAATCCTTCCTATGGTTCCCGTCCCACCCCCTCCCATGAATATCTGATGGTGATTACCGTGGAATAATTTCCACGGTTTCATTGTATACAGACCCCCCCCCCTCGATTGAATCGGTGAATTTGTTGAGGTTGAAAACCAGCATCACGGGCTATTCTATATTCCTGTGCGCTATTAACTTCAATTAGGGCGTGTTGACGTTTCGTGGAGGGAAGTTTGAACAGCATGATGATCTGGTCTCATTGTCTTCGCGAAAAAACCATTACTCCAGCCCATCATGCCAAGAACAATGTTATCAAAATCTTTATGGAATACGCTAGCTGTATTGATGCAACAACATGGATGCATTTACTACAAAGAAGAACATTACCTAACTTTCGAAGGGATACTTTATCGAATGAGAACGGGATGTCCGTGGCGGGATTTACCCGAGGAATTCGGAAAATGGAATACCCTTTTTAAGCGTTTCAATGCCTGGTCAAAAAAAGGGGTTTTTGCGCTATTATTCAAATTGTTATCTGAGAATACGGATACCGAGTGGTTATTCATTGATGGCAGTATTGTGCGTGCTCATCAACACAGTTCAGGAGCCGTATCACCGGAAGATGAAGCCATTGGCAAGAGTCGGGGTGGGCGTTCTACAAAAATTCATTTGGCTGTAGACAGTTACGGGCTGCCCGTGCATTTTGAGCTGTCAGGGGGCCAAACACATGACATTGTCCATGCGGAAAGTTTAGTTGCACATTCACCCACATCCGATTTTGTGATTGCGGATAAAGGTTACGAGAGTAACGTGTTCAGAAGATTCGTTGAGAAACGAGGTTCGAAAACAGTGATTCCTTATCGAAAAAACAGCCGAAAACCCGATAAAAGTATTGATGAAGTTTTATACTGTTATCGGCATTTGGTCGAAAATGCGTTTGCCAGAATAAAACATTTTCGAGCTATTGCGACAAGATACGATAAATTAGCCCGAAATTATGCCAGCATGTTGGCGCTGGCATTTGTCATGATATGGCTACCCATGTGGGTTGAGTAAATGGTGAACTCAAAACGTCAACAGCCCCTAGCATTACGATCTCAAAAATATTTCGATAATTTTCCACTTCAGTAAGAGCGCTAACTTCATATTCTTCCAATAACTTCCTGTCTAATACGAAATTACGCCGCATTTCACCACGGTTAAATATATGCACTTCTGCTAATAGATGTTTCGCATACATCGAGAACATAATACCTGAACAGACTGCACCAATAATTCCTACTTTTTTCCCTCCAAATTGGGTAATTCTGCAAGTTCCATTAACTTTTTCGTAGCATGAACAAGACAAGCCATTGGTTCTGGCATCCAAATTCTGTGCAGAATGTTATATTTCGGTTACTCGGATGATGGCTTGCTCTAGCACATCCTCCAACCCGTGAACGAAAACATACTCAACGAAACCAGCAGTTCGATTAGGAGTAATATTAGGATTAAAAGTTACTGGCTCACCCTCCTGATATCCAGTACTAATGCCTGCAAAAAACATAATTCCTACAAATTCATGGCCAAAAAGAGAACCACGATCTATTAGAATATCCCGGGAACCAATAATTTCTTTAATAGCGGTACGGCAAACTCCCATATAATCAAGCCTAATCACGAGAGTATCATCACTGAGAATTTGTCGAGGAAAATTTTTTGTGATGCATTTAACTGTACCATTTGAGAGCTCAACCATTTTATAAATATACCAATCCAACTTCAAATTGTAGCTTGCAAGTCAATGTGATTGTTTATATCTCCCCGCTACGCGGGGAGATATAAGACGCATCTTGAAAGGCGATTGGTATAGATGGCAAATACGATATACTAGTTCCTTAAATTTCAATTTATTGATTCATCCAGCCTAGGCCTATATGCTAGTCTTTTAAGTATAATGAATCTTACCTATAAACAAATGGTTAAAGCATAACCGGAGAGCCATAAGAGCCTATTCATAAAAGTTATTTTATTTATTAAATGCCCACCGAAACTGCATCAATCCCATATTGTTTCGATGGTTTAATAGTCACGGGAATAACGCTTACTGGAATAGACATCAATGAGGTATTTATCTTTTTTATTCCAAAACCTGAGCCGTTTTTTGACGACTGAGATACCAAGCCATAACGGTTATAACCAAACTGATAGCAGCCAGTACTGCTCCCGCCAATGGTACAGCACGTATTCCAAATCCTAGCCCAAGCACTGTACCTCCCATCCAAGCGCCTAGACCATTTCCTAGGTTAAATGCAGACACGTTAACTGACAGTGCCAGCGTAGGAGCGGCCATTGCTAACGATTGAATCCGGGCCTGAAGCGACGGAATGATTGAAAACCCAATGGCGCCAAATATAAACAACGTAATAGCTGAGAGAATAGGTACAGGGCTTGTCATCCAGAACACAATAAGTACAATGACTAAACTACTTAATACCGTAGTGACTCCACGCAAGACATGTTTATCCGCTAAGCGACCACCTACGAAGTTGCCAATGATAGCTCCAATGCCAAAAACTACTAGAAGAGCAGAAATTGCAGAGGGACCGAAGTGACTTATATCCATTAGCAGGGGTACTACATAGGTTGAAGCTGTAAATACCGCACCTTGTGCTAGCACCGTAGTGATTACCGCAAAAACAAGCGAGGGGTTATTTAAAGCACTTAATTCCCGACGCATAGCTCCGGGTTTTGATTGTTCAGCTTGAGGCAAATTTGAAGGCATAAATGCTGCCATCAACACTACAGAAATGATTGCAATGATGACAATCACCACAAATGTTGCTCGCCATCCAAAGTTCTGCCCAATAAACGTTCCAAGTGGACTACCTAATGCATTAGCTAAATTAAAACCTAAGGCGATTTTAGCCATTGCGGAACCTTGCTTGTTAACTGGAGATAAAGTTACTGCAAGACTGAATGCTACAGCAACGAATGTTCCATGGCTGATCGATGTTAAAATTCGCGCAACCATTAGCATTTGATAATCAGAGGATAATACAGCCCAAACATTGCCTAAAATGAACGGAAGCATCAGTCCCAGAACCAGAGTCTTGCGTGGTACGCGCGTGGTCAGCAGGGTAACGAACGGTCCAATAATTGTTACACCCAGAGCATATCCAGTAACCAATAGACCTGCATCTGGTAGCGAGACGGAGAGATCTGATGCTACAATCGGCAATAGTCCAGAAATGATAATTTCTGCTGTTCCCAGACAAAAAACACCTAACATTAGTGCGAACAGAATTATGGGCATAAGGAATTCCTTAATACAGTAAGTATGTTGAGTTGAATAAATTTATACACGTGATATATCAAATGTAATATTTTCTTCTACACTCCTGTAGTGTGAACCAGCAAATGCTGAACGGAACTGCTGGTAACTTAAAATTAATTAAGTATCACGTTATTTAACGAATTAAAACGATTACTGAACACTCAACAATTACCAGCTAAAATCAGTGGATTTATTCTTCATATATAAGAATAAAAACGGGTTTAGTAGATTTCGAAATCGCCAATTGGTAAAAACAACTTTCGCAATTAATCATCATTATTGAGTATATATACTTCCTTTATTTATTCTTGGTATAATAAAAATGTATATCCTCAAATATTTTACTAAAAAATATAACTTCTGATTTTATTTAATCGTCTGTCAAATAGGTATCATTTCTAGATTAGAAATATAGTTTCTTAGCCAATATATATCGTACTGAGCACGCTCTAATATACCATCGCGATAGTCGTTCTCTAGCACTAACGCATCAAGAGCAATATTTCTCCTACTTAATTCGGCAAGAGTATCCAAAACAGCAATCTCCCCACTACTGGTTAATAAACTCACGGTAGCCGCATTGGATATGTTAGTTCTCCTCGCAGATGTACATGTACGAGCCAAAGCCGGATTATTGGAGTTAAGTATATCTTTAACTACAGATACATGATAATCAATATCTTGAGTCGCATGCATATTCCAAGTTAGAACTGTGTTTTTAGCTAAAGGTGAACGATAATAAGGTAAGCTCGATAATGAATAAGAAAAACTCATACTTTTCCCTTTTATATGTATCTAACTATTGTTTATGTAATCCGTATAACTAGTGAGATAACTGATTAAATCTATTAGTTATATCCTTAGAAGTAACACTTTTTAGCACACCAATAACTTTACAACAATTTATGATATAGAATAACCCAGTATTCATTCCAGACTATGCTGCCAGATTCGGCAGCAATCCATAATCTGAAGGGTAAGACATGATAGATTCGCTCTCTGCAATTTCTGTATTTGTCAAGGTGGCGCAGGTAAGAAGCTTTGTTTCTGCAGGACGTGCTTTGGGACTTAGTGCATCTGCAGTCGGTAAACGTGTAACTAGCCTAGAAAACAGCGTAGGAGCACGACTCTTGCAGCGAAATACTCGTAGGATTTCTCTTACATATGAAGGGGAACTCTTTTTGAGTCATGCAGTATACATACTTGAAGAAGTAGATAACATTCAAAAAAAAATACTTTCGTCCACTGAAAATCCAGTTGGAAAACTAAAAATTAGTATAGCTCCAATCCCTAATCTTTTTAGTGAAAAATTCAATGATTTTTTGAAGGAACATAGAGAAATTGAAATTGAATTTGACTTCACAGAACAATTTGTTGATTTAGTTGGGGGAAATTATGATGCCGCGTTGCGAGTTGGTAATGATCCCGATGGTAATTTACGTTCTCACTACATAGGAGATATTGATAGTATTATTGTAGCAAGCCCTAACTATTTAAAGAGTTACGGTCATCCCAAAAAAGTAGAAGATCTTTTATCTCACTCATTAATTCATTACCGATCAAAAAATACAGGAATAATTCAGCAATGGCCTTTGCAAAACATAAAATCTTTACACCTACCTAAAACGATTATATGCAATGATATTGACACACGAATAAAATTAGTTCTAAGTGGAGTTGGGATAGCATACTTACCTCACGTGTCAATTAAAAATTATATTGACTCAGGAGAACTTTGTACTGTACTTGATGAATATATTATTGATGCAAGCACACCTATTTATGTGATATGGCCTTATGCTCATCGTTATTCCCTACGCCAACGACTATTAATAGATTATCTTAAGAAATTAAAGTTATAAATATAAGAGAGTAACACGTAGTACAATACTGATGAGTTACGCTTATCTTCTCCGCTTGATCGGGTTAATGTATTAGTCTGGTCAAGTGGAGAGCTTATGAGGATAGTACATTTTTATTTTTTTCTGTTGGTATTTACTATTGGACTTTATCAAAATCAATTTCTGACCATTCAACGTTACGCAATTCACTGGGGCTAACGCCAATTATCGTTTGTCTCACTTGATTGCCAAATCTGTCAGATTCATAAATCACTAACCTTGTATAGGTAAGTTATGTAGGGAAATTTTATACAATAAATTGCAGATATTCAGAAAGACAGCAGTAGACCACAATAAAATTAAAACAATATAATTAATTTTTATTTATACCAATCTAACTTCAAGATGCATGTGATTTCTCCCCGCAAAGCGGGGAGAAATCAGGTTTCATATCGTGTTGTAAATTGCAACTTGAAGTTTAATGCATATAAATAATTTACCTTAGTAGACCATATTAGATTTCAATCTTATGCCTCCCACTTGCACAAAACCAGCGTTCCAATTTACTTAGTTTATTGTAATGTACTGTCAGCTTAATCGTTACCTGATAGCACCCCCAAGAACGAAATTCTCGCTGAACTTCCACTTTCCATCCCCGCTGTATAGCTGTCTCCTCTTCTTTCTGCAAATCAATCTGGCCTGACAAACGTTCATACTGTTCCAATTGATTATGGGCATATCGTACTGCCTTAAGCTGCCCCCAATATTGCTGAAAGTTGGTTGACAGTACTTGATGGTAACGCACTAAACCCAATAAAGAGATTGCAAATACGGCTGACGCAATCATGACTTCCGGTAAACTCATCCCCTCTTGTCGTTTGGTTTTCATAAACAAAACTCAGCTTGAGCAACAGGGCAAAAATCCAACCAACCGCTTTCAATAGGAATAAGTATATCTTGATTTAACGGTTTCACCTGTTTCATCCATTGATAAAGTTCGAGCTTTTCTCCTGATGCAAATTGAGCAACCCCTTTTAATAAAAAAAGATTGTCTGAATAGTGTTTGAGACAACTTTGCAAATGAAATTCAGTATGTTGTAGACAAACCCAAGCGCTCGTTTCTGGCTGATTGATCTGCCATGATTGCGCTTTTCCCCATATTAATGATGATTCAGCACGCCAAAAAGCCTGCAAATAATTTTGTTCATCCATCATCATAAGCATCGCACTTTCCTGTTGGTAATGGAGCGCTTTCAGCACCATCAAACTCAGCGCCAAGAGCATCATTATCGATATCAGCAGAATATTTCCCTGTTGTTTATCTGCCATCTATTTTCTTTTCCCAATATCTTTATTTTCGGATATTACGCAGCCGAATTGTGGCTCGATGTCGGTAGACAATTGATGGGGATTGCAACCAATGGGCATCAATGGACAAAGTGACAAAAATTTCCCCACTTTTTGCTTGTGATTTCTCAAGATGAAAGGTATCAATGACAATCTCTTTTGGATCAAATAACCTTTCCCAACCACTTTCCTGACAATCGTCTACTCCTCTCTCCCACTCAAGAGCGCGATTATTTAAACGATAACCAAAAAATTCAGACTCTCTATGACCTGCTTTTTCCCATTGATTATTTAAATTGAGATCAAAAGCAACAATAAGACAGGAATTGGCGGTTTCCGTATTTTTACTGTTAATTATCAATGGATCACCTTTGCACTGTTCTCTATCCCGACAATACCCTGCCCGCCGAATATCTTTCTCAATCAAATAAGCTGTTCTGTTCACCAAATAATGTAATCTATATTTACGATAGAGATCGAAAATTTGGCTGGTTAAAACCGGATACGTTTTTGTCATGGCAACAAAAATTACGCTACTGATTAGCAGAGCTACCATTATTTCTAATAAAGAAAATCCTGCTTGTGTTTTTTTGTGGCAAAAGTTAGTCAGAATCATGGGGTTTTATTCCCTCACAATTGGGAAATGAGTTAATTGTATTGCTGCATGTTCTAATTCTCCCACGTCCAGAAACGATAACCCTAATTTTACCTGCTGAGTTTTCCAGAGTGAAACTGGCAGGCATTGCTGTATTTCTGATCCCATAAAAATCAATGCGATCAGTTGTGGAAAATGATAAAAACACATCTTCATGAGGAGAATCAACGCGCTCCCCATCACCTTCATCACAATCAGCTATTTTGGTGACAGACGATATCAAACACCAAGGCTGCCCTGTCACTAACCATAAGATACGATCTTTATTTGAATAATTGGCTAAAGCTTGCTGCCTTTCCATAAAAGACAACACATTATGCACTGCTGATTGCAAATTCTGGCGGCTTTGATATTTCCCCCAATGATATAATCCCCAGGACAAACTCATCGAAATGATGAGCATTGCTATCATTAACTCCAATAAAGTAAACCCATTATGATTGTTAATGTATTTATATTCCATTATTTTCTGACGTTGATCTTCGGTTCAATCTGGTCAAGAGAAATATCGACTATTAGAAGCTAAATGAACAGTACCACTGTTTAATTCTGCGAAGAGATTTGAAGAGAAAATGGAAATTTTATTTTTTTACATTTTTATTGCGTGATGGTTCACAAAGTTAAATCAATATCTTCACCGTGAAAATAAAAAAGAGCAGAATAAAATCCACTCTTTAATTATTCTATTTTAATTAATTCAATACCTTTATTTGTTCAATACCTTTATTTGTTCAATCCAATCCCCATTTTAATTCAAAATAAATTAATGTCATGCTATTTTTTCTGGTATATTTAACCAAAATCCAAATAGTAATAAATAAAAATAATTAAAATATTATTTTACAAATAGAAATTTATTATCAGAGAAGAACTTAAATAAAAAAACGTGTATTAATAATTCTGGATTCTTCAAGTACATCAGGAATTGCCTGTTTAATATTAGTTAATACGCAGGTACGCAATAACCATCTATCACAGCCATCATAACGCGGTATAAATTCAGAACGGCCATGCACGCATCGATTATTATCAATGATAAGTAAGTCTCCTGCTTCAAGAGCAACCCAATATTTATGTTTGTTAGCAATCTTTTTGAGTTTATCGAGAACGAATTCTGCCTCAGCATTAATTCCTTGCATTAAATCTAAATCGTAGATCATATAAGGGTCATTAGGATTTCCATAAAGAATTGAAGTTGTCGGGCCATTACCTTTTACACCATTAGGACTACCATAAGAGTAATCTATTCCGGTTATAAAAAGTGGCTCAAACAATATTCGAATTTCCCTAAAAGATAAGTCACGGAGCATCATCTTGGCGCTTGCTATAAAGGTCCTGGCACTTTTTTCATGATCTTGACGTAAACAATAAAGCAGAACGTAATCACACATTAATGGATGAAAAGCAATTTCCGTATGAAAATCAAGTTCATTTTTTGAACTTTCTGATGATAATAGAAACTCTTTTTTTACATCAGGAACCAGATTTTGGAATATATTACCATTTTTTTCCTGTGAATACCCAACAGCATAACCAAGAAATTCTGAAATCATGGCTAACCACAATTCACCATAAAAATTACTTCTATCGGGATAATGCAATGCATGTAATGGAGTGGGTGGCAAAACATCATCAAAGTTTAAACCCCTTAATAATAATACACCATAATCATTACCATAATTTTTAAAATTATATAAACTTTCTATGATTTCTTGGTTAAGGAAAATTATACGTTTAAAGCTTTCAGAAAGAAATTTATCTAAGTTGTTATAAGGGCTATGTAACTCATCACCATAGAATCCTTTTCTAAATAATTCATGATTATCTATATAAATAATATGGTCACCTCTAATTTCAGATAAATTACGAGTAGCATCTGGTTCTCTATATTCAATAATACTATTCGAAAAACTTATCCTCGATTGAAAATAAAACTCTTTTTGATCGTCATCGATAATGTCAAAAATCATTTTCTTTAAAAAAATCTCATTTTCACATCTTGCAAAATAGAAAGAAGAGTAAGTATCCAACAACCCCAAGCAATAGAACTTTTTGTTATTTATCTCTTTTTTCACTCCAATGACAAAATCGTTATAACTTATAAAATCTTGCCATCCATCATAATCAATAAAATGCCTGAAATAATTACCATGCAAATGAAATTCATCCCCTTCATAAATTATTTTCATTTCTCCATCGAGTTGACTTAAATAATTATGTTTTTTATGTTTAAACTCTATGACCTTGGTAACAACACCTTTATTAAAAGTATTATTTTCAGCATGATAGTATATATCTGACAAAGAAAATATAATGGATAATCTGGGTTGATTTTCTAAATTAGATTGCGAAACATCATAAGTTGTAAGCAAGATATCAACATTACTTAAACTATTTTCTTTTGATATATAATCATGCATGTTATAGACATCAAAATTATAATATTTAAAAAAAAACCACATTAAAAAATGCATTTTTTGCAATATTATTTACACCTAATTTATTATAAAAAGAATCATCATAAACAACACAAAGTCTTCTATCTTTCATTACCTAACCTCATATATTTAAAATAATAATGGCATCAATTCATCTTACATTGATGCACCTATGACGCTATAGATAAATTCGGACAAAATAACACTCTACGGTAATAAATCAATTACATAAAAATGGCACCGACTAACATAATAAACCCAAACAACAGCAAAAAAATATTAGTTACAGACTCTATAATAACCTGGGAATTTCCTTTCAAAAATACATTCTGAATATAAGAAAGTGCATGGACAAATATTACCCACCATAAGATCCCAATGACAATATCAATCATCCCAAGTATGATAACCTGCCTAAGAGGAGGTAGTGCCGGATTAATAAATTGAGGTAGAATACTGATAAAAAATATGGCTACTTTAGGGTTAAATACATTAGCCAATAACCCGATTAAAAAAGGATTTCTTTTCTGCCGAATGATTTCTTGTGAATCAGTCATCGACTGTTGTTGTTTTTTATTGCGATAAATTTCTCTTAATCCCGAACTTCCGAGATAAACAAGATAAACGGCACCGATTATTTGTAATATATTGAATGCCGTTTTCGATGTTGCCAGAATAACTGTAGCGCCTAATGATCCTAACACAAGATGAAAAAATAGCCCCGACTGTACACCAAATGCAGTGATCATTCCTTCTCTCTTCCCCTTAAATACCCCTTTACTGATAACAGCCCAATCAGGTCCAGGGGTCAAATAAGAGAGTAATGCCAATAGAATAAATATGGATAACAATTCAAAGCTGATCATATTTTATTATCTCAATTTACAGTGTGTCGTAATCACAATATATTCATCATTTTCTTCTGGCTTTATCTCTACCTTAACATCTTGTATTTCTTCTGTGTTTTTTATATGAGTTCCACCACATGGAATAACAACCGGACGATTTTCTACCGTACTTTTCCATAAGCGAAAATCTTCAATATTTTTTGATGTATATTCAACCTGTATTTCACTCCCTGTTGAAAGCCAATTTTTTAGGATTAAATTCATTTCTTCATTGATACTCACAATATTTGCCAAAAATGATGCTTTATCAAACCCCTTTTTCTTTAACGACTTACCAAACCGATATGTATCTACGGATTTTAATTCAGAAATTGATGACTTAAATATTGCTGCTTTATCTAAATTGTAGTTACCCAGACTATCCGTATCATAATCTTTATTCCAATATTTATTAGCCACCTTATTTAAGGCTAAAGACATAAAATGAGTCATGCTATGTGCTGCACTAATTTTATATCTGGCTTCAGCATCAACCGATAATTTAACTTTTTCACCTACCATAGATTGACATTCTAGGCCGTTTAGCGACTCTAAATAGTGTGCTGGAATAAGTTTATCTTCTGAATTTAATTTATCAGGGATATCATGACCAATACAAATCTTACCGTCAATGATAACCGCGGTATAAGTCTTTACAATATTTAATGTATGGTTATTAAAGGCGATAACCCCGATATCACTCTTTTGGTCACCCCACTTATAATTTTGAGGATAAAAAGGGCTATTATTTGTAATAACGATATATCCATCATCATATTTAAATACGTCTATGACAATTGCATTCAAACTTAATTGCCCAGTCATAAAGGATGATTCAATTACTTCATTATTTAACATATCAATTTCGCCTATTGTTGATGTTATAAACAATCAATCTACTAATTGATCAAAAAATGTCAAGGTTTCTATGATATGAATTCGCAGTTCGAAATATGATTAATCGAATGAATAATTGATGTTGGTAAATAAGTTTTCCATCCCCAGACTTGAGGATGGAAAAAGAGGATTAAATGGCAACGGGGGCTTTAATACCGGGATGCGGATCGTAATCTACAATTTCAAAGTCTTCGAATTGATAATCAAACAATGAGTCTGGCTTGCGCTTAATAACTAATTTGGGTAACGCACGTGGCTCACGGCTTAATTGCAGTTTGGTCTGTTCCAAATGGTTGCTGTAAAGGTGAGTATCTCCCCCCGTCCAAACAAAATCACCGACTTCAAGATCACATTGTTGAGCCATCATATGTACCAATAAAGCATAGCTGGCGATGTTGAATGGCAACCCTAAGAACACGTCACAAGAGCGCTGGTAAAGTTGGCAGGAAAGTTTACCGTCCGCCACGTAGAACTGGAAAAAAGCATGGCATGGCGCCAACGCCATTTTATCCAACTCCCCAACGTTCCATGCAGAAACGATGATCCGACGTGAATCAGGATCACTTTTCAACTGCTCAATAACCTGGGTTAATTGATCGATTTGACGACCATCCGCAGAACCCCAGGCTCGCCATTGTTTACCATAAACAGGCCCCAAATCACCATTTTCGTCAGCCCATTCATCCCAAATAGACACACCGTTATCATGCAGGTATTTAATATTGGTGTCGCCATTCAAGAACCATAGCAACTCATGGATAATAGAACGAATATGGCAACGCTTGGTTGTTACCAACGGAAAACCGTCTTGCAAATTGAAACGCATCTGATGACCAAAGATAGACAGGGTTCCCGTCCCCGTGCGGTCGTCTTTTGCCGTGCCCTCTTCCAGTACTTTTTTCATTAAATCCAGATACTGTTTCATTTTGCCTCTTGTACCTTGTTATTACGAGTTTTATTGCCAGGGCATTTATACGCCCATATCATCAAAAGTATTCCCGCGAAAATCATGGGGACAGAAAGGATTTGCCCCATACTTATCCCTTCAAACAGCCCAAGCTGTGCATCAGGCTGGCGGAAAAATTCGACTATTATGCGAAATGCACCGTAACCAATCAGGAATAAACCTGAAACACTCCCCATCGGGCGCGGTTTACGGATAAATAAATTGAGGATGATAAATAATACGATGCCTTCCAGCACCATTTCATAAAGCTGTGATGGATGGCGGGGCAAAACACCATATTTTTCCAGAATTGGCCATAGCGAAGGGTTGGTGGTAGCTATTGCGATATCTTCACTGCGAGAACCTGGGAATAACATCGCCCATGGTGTATCAAGCGTAACACGCCCCCACAATTCTCCATTGATAAAGTTACCGATACGCCCCATTCCCAAGCCAAAGGGAACTAATGGCGCAATGAAATCGGCGACTTGCAAGAAGTGACGCTTGGTGCGGCGCGCAAACCACCACATGGCGCAGATAACGCCTATCAATCCACCGTGGAAAGACATTCCACCATCCCAAACTTTAAACAGATAAAGCGGGTTATCAAGGAACATTGGGAGATTATAAAACAGGACATAACCGAGGCGCCCACCGACGAAAACCCCGACAAACCCTGCATACAATAGGTTCTCAACTTCGGTTTTGTTCCAGCCACTGTTTGGCTTTGCCGCACGGCGATTTGCCAGCCACATGGCAAAAACAAAGCCAACCAGATACATAAAACCGTACCAGTGGAGGGATACAGGCCCGATTGAAAATATGACTGGGTCAATATTAGGAAATGCCAGATAGCTAGTGCTCATCGTTCCCCACTAAAAATATGTTGTGTGAATGAATGATCTTGTGCGAATAAATTATATGACTTGAACGGGTTAAGACAAATAATCGCAGATAATAACACAGGCAAGTGATTTGCTCCCACCATTAGACCAAAAGTGATTGTCGTGGCACTTCTTATGAACCTTGGTAGAGACTACAAACCCGGTTAAGTTGATGTGTTGCAAGGCGGCCGCACGCATCAACAACAATTTGTCGTCTGAAGAAATTCGTAAAGACATACGATCATTAGTTTCTACTGGAATCTTAGGCATAATTAAGTCCCTTTTTTTGTATAACTTCTCTAAATCCCTCCTCGAATCAAGCCCCCCAAACCTCGTGATTCCATAAATTCGGCTGACAATGCTTTTACTTCATGGCTGGTTTCAACTTGCAATGCCAACTCAATAAAACGCTCAAGTTCTTTGGCATCCAAATGGCGCAATAAATACTTAATACGCGGAATACTGTGACCACTCATGCTCAGGCTACGGTAACCTAAGCCAAGCAATATGAGTGCCCCCATTGGTAAGCCTGCCATTTCTCCGCATATGCTAATCGGGAGATTAAGACGCTGACATTCATCAAAGGCGAGTTTCAAGGCCCTAATCACCGCAGGATGCAAATTATCATATAGCGAAGCAACGTGTGTATTATTGCGATCCACCGCAAGTAAATACTGGGTTAAATCATTCGTGCCAATGGAAACAAAATCAATCCGTTGCTTTAATTGGGGCAGCAAAAAAAGGGTAGAAGGAACTTCAAGCATAATACCAATCTGAGGCATTGTGATTGTCTCAGCTAACGTCAGCTCTACTTCAATTTTCGCTCTCTCAATCAGTTTTCGGGCTTCATCAATCTCTTCAATACTGGTTACCATCGGCAAGAGTATTTTTAAATTGCCCGTCTGTGCATTGGCTTTTAGCATCGCACGAAGCTGAATCAGGAATATTTCCGGTTGATCCAGCGTGATACGAATTCCCCGCCACCCCAGACAAGGGTTTTCTTCATTGATGGGCATATAGGGAAGTTGTTTATCAGCGCCAATATCCAGTGTTCTCAATACCACTGGCTTATCAGGAAAAAGTTCCAGTATCTCTTGATAGCGATTTTTCTGCTCATCTTCTGATGGAAAACCACTATGCAACATAAAAGGAATTTCTGTGCGATACAGCCCGATGCCATCAATATTGTCTTCTATCTGCCGTTCATGTTTCAAACTCAAGCCCGCGTTGAGCTGCACCAGAACCCGTTCTCCACTTTTTAACCGCGCTTGCTTCTGCTGTTCATATTCAGCCAGCTTGCTGAGAACCTGTTCCTCCTCGATGATTTGTTGGTATTCCTGGGTAATCAGAGGCTCTGGCTCAATAAAAATTTCTCCACGATAACCATCCAGGATGAGTGTCCGATTGTGTAATAACTCAGGCTGGATATCCGCCCCCATGATCGCGGGAATTCCCATCGCACGAACCAATATTGCAGAATGAGAATGAGTCGCGCCATCTCGTACAATCACACCAACCAATTGATCTTGTGGCAACTCAGCCAACAAATTGGCACTAAGCTCATCAGCAACCAGTATAAAGCGCTCCGGCCACTGCCTGCTCTCAGTGGAAGAACCAATCAGATGAAACAGCACCCGCTGACCGAGCGCGCGCAGATCAGACGCCCTCTCGCGCATATAAAGATCTTGCAAGCGGGCAAATTGTTCAGCATATTTTTCAATCACCGTTTTAATTGCCCATTCCGCCACAAAACCGTTATCAACGGCACAAAACAGATCCCGCTTGAGTTGAGGATCATTTAATAGATGGGAATAGAGATCAAAAATAGCGGCGCTTTCTTTCTGTGAACTGGCAGTAAAGCGTTTGCTGATACGACGACATTCAGCGGTTGTTTCTTCAAGAGCCAAAGTTAGCCTGGAACGTTCAGCCTGACAATCCAGCGTCAATGCTTCAGTCACTTGTTCCAACAGAGGTTGGGAGCGATCTTGCCATCCCTGCGCCATCACAATGCCGTTAGAAATGGCAAGCGCCTTAATACGAGTTTGTCGATATCGACCGAATAACCCTTTGGTTTGCGCCTGAGCGAGAACGGCAGCAAGCTGCATCGCCAGTGTCACCATGAAAGATTCTTCACTTTCATTAAATAACCGTCGTTCATATTGCTGGACAACGAGTATTCCCTGCAATTGGCGACGATAAATAATCGGTACACCTAAAAAAGCCCGCAAACTTTCTTCTCTTACTTGGGGAATATATTTAAAACTGGGATGTTCACGGACATCAGCGAGATTAATTAATTCGGACAGACGCCCAACTTGCCCCACAACGCCTTCATCAAAGGAGAGACTAATTGCTTGCCCCCTGGGTTTTCTCAACCCTTTGGTTGCCATAAGGTAATAACATTGCCGCTGATGATCCACCAAATAAATAGAACAAACATCCGTGTTCATTGCCAGGCACGTTTCATTAACCAATAACTCAAGCGCTTCAGATAAATTAACGGCCATTGCAACCTTTTCGACAATTTCCCGTAAGCGCATGAGCATGGCAATGACCTAACTTTTTCTACGACGATGTAAATAAGGTGAATGGAATAATGAAGCTGGCTCCTGCGTTGACATTACAATAGAAGAGAATTCTTTCATCACGCGTCGATAGACATCTCGTTTAAAAGAAACAACCTGCCGGACAGGATACCAATAACTCACCCAACGCCAACCATCAAACTCTGGAGTCTTACTGCGCTGCACATTAATATCCGCTTCATTACACAATAACTGCAATAAAAACCAACGTTGCTTTTGCCCAATACAAACAGGCTTTGTATCCCAACGCACCAAACGCTTGGGTAATTTGTAACGCAACCAACTCCGGGTTGAGGCAAGAACCCGTACATCTTTGCGACTTAAACCAACTTCTTCGAACAACTCGCGATACATCGCTTGCTCTGGTGATTCCCCTGGATTGATACCCCCTTGAGGAAACTGCCAGGAATGCTGCCCATAACGGCGGGCCCATAGAACCTGCCCTTGGCGATTACAAATTACAATTCCTACATTCGGGCGGTAGCCATCATCATCGATCACCAGACTACCTCTCGATATAACAAATTTAAAAAGATAGCTAATTGTTTCACACTCATCTCAAGCGGTAAACCTCTATGATCAGACTTTGCAGACGTAGCCGAAGTCTCTACAATACCGCTATCTCAACGGGGTGCAGCTGTCGCAAAACAGTGCTGCTGAGAACAAACCCGTCGAACCTGAACCGGTTAGTACCGTCGTAGGGATTTGAGACGCTACTCATTGATATAATAGATGTCATTTTCATTTAGCACCTTCTCAGATCCTTTGCTATCTGCTAATAAAAAACATTAACTAATTGATATATATACCAATAAAACGCCCAGTTGCAGCTTACAAATCAAAGACGCATCTTGAAAGGCGATTGGTATACAACTATCAATAATTTTAATTATTGATATATGTAACTACAGGAGAGCAAAGTGTTTACGAAACTATTTTCCCGCTTTATGGCTATCAGCCTGCTGTCTGTTTCTGCCTGTGTTTTTGCTCAGACAGACCAGGCAAAAGCTACCCTGACAATTTATACTTATGATTCATTTGCCTCTGAATGGGGACCAGGACCTGCTATCAAAAAAGCCTTTGAGGCAGAATGTGACTGTGAACTGAAACTGGTTGCGCTGGAAGATGGCGTCTCCTTACTGAACCGTTTGAGAATGGAAGGCAAAAAAACACCCGCAGATATTGTATTAGGGTTAGATAACAACCTGATTCAGGCCGCTCAGCAAACCGGATTATTCACACCAAGTCACGTCGATACCTCAAAACTAAAATTACCCATTGCATGGCACAACACGACGTTTATTCCTTACGATTACGGTTATTTTGCCTTTATTTACAACAAAAATACCCTGCCTCATCCCCCCAAAAGTATGGACGAATTAATCAATAGCCACCAGAATTGGAAGATTATTTACCAAGATCCACGTACCAGCACACCAGGTTTAGGGTTACTGCTCTGGATACAGGAACTCTATGACGACAACGCCGCTCAGGAGTGGCAAAAAGTGGCCCAAAAGACACTCACCGTCACTAAAGGCTGGAGTGAAGCCTATGGCCTGTTTCTGAAAGGTGAAGGTGATATGGTGCTGAGCTATACCACATCACCTGGCTATCACATTATGTCAGAGAAAAAAGATAACTACGCCGCCGCTATCTTCAAGGAAGGACACTACTTGCAAATTGAAGTGGCTGCTCAGTTGGCCTCAAGCAAACAACCAGAACTGGCACAGAAGTTTATGAATTTCATGCTCTCTCCGGCATTTCAACAAGTCATTCCAACAACCCAATGGATGTATCCTGTCATTGATATCCCTTTACCCGACGTTTTCAAACAACTTCCTGTTCCTGAGAAATCCCTGCTATTCAACGCAGATGATGTGGCAAAACACCGTACAAAATGGATACGTACATGGCAAAGCGCAGTCAGCCGTTAATCGCGGGTTGGTTATTGCCGGGGGTCATTGCCTCCGGCCTGTTAATTATAGTTGCCCTGTCAGCATTTGGGACGCTGTGGTTCAATGCACCTGAAAGCCATTGGCAAGCATTCTTGCATGACAGTTATCTCTGGCATGTCATTCGATTCACCTTCTGGCAGGCATTTCTCTCTGCCGTTTTATCGGTAATCCCCGCTATTTTTCTGGCTCGGGCACTTTATCGTCGCTCCTTTCCCGGAAAAACACTCTTTCTGCGCTTATGCGCCATGACATTGATTCTTCCTGTTTTGGTTGCTCTATTTGGTATTCTCACTGTTTATGGTCAGACCGGCTGGCTGGCGAATATTTCCCAATGGATAGGTGTTGAATATCGTTTTAGACCATATGGACTACAAGGGATTTTGCTGGCACATATTTTCTTTAATATGCCAATGGCAACACGGTTATTGCTGCAATCTCTGGAGAGTATTGCTATTGAACAGCGCCAGCTTGCCGCCCAGCTCGGTATGAATGAATGGCAACATTTTCGTTTTATTGAGTGGCCTTATTTGCGCCGCCAAATTTTACCGACGGGTGCGCTGATTTTCATGCTGTGCTTTGCCAGCTTCGCAACGGTTCTTGCCCTCGGCGGTGGCCCAGCCGCAACGACCATTGAACTTGCCATTTATCAGGCGCTTAGTTACGACTACGATCTTGGTCATGCCGCCCTGCTTGCCTTGATACAACTTTTTTGTTGCCTCGGTTTGGTGCTCCTTAGCCAAAAATTGAAAGGCGCACTTGCTATTGGTTATGGACATCAACAACAATGGCGTAATCCACAGGATTCATGGCTACAAAGATTATCTGATGGTTTACTGATTAGCATCGCATTACTGCTGTTACTTCCCCCTTTATTAGCAGTCATCGTGGATGGCCTGAACCGTGATATTTTTGCTGTCTTAAGCCAGCCCGCTTTATGGCAAGCCCTTAAGACATCCATCATTATTGCAGTAGGTGCAGGATTGCTGTGTGTTATTTTCACCATGATGTTGCTATGGAGCAGCCGCGAATTACGCTTACGCCATTCCCCGCGTTGGGGACAGGCAATGGAAACCAGCGGGTTGTTGATCCTTGCTATGCCGGGGATCGTCCTCGCCACGGGCTTTTTTCTCTTGCTGAACACAACCATAGGTATACCTCAATCACCTTACGGATTGGTTATCTTGACCAACGCATTGATGGCGATCCCCTACGCGCTAAAAGTATTGGAAAACCCAATGCGCGATCTGGCAGAGCGTTACAATCCCCTATGCCGCTCCCTCAATATTCAGGGAATGCACCGCCTGTATTGGATCGAGCTTAAGGCATTAAAAATTCCATTGGCACAAGCATTGGCTTTCGCCTGTGTATTATCCATTGGCGATTTTGGTGTGATTGCCTTATTCGGCAATGAAGATTTCCGTACTTTGCCTTATTACCTTTCCCAACAAATTGGGGCATATCGCAGTCAGGATGGTGCCGTGACCTCATTTCTGTTGCTCCTACTGTGTTTTGTTTTATTCACTGTGATTGAACGCTTACCGAGCCGACACCATGATTAAACTTGAAAATGTCATTTATACTTATGAACACCTTGCCATGCATTTTAATGTGAGCGTCAAAGCCGGAGAACGTATTGCAATCCTCGGCCCTAGTGGGGCAGGTAAAAGCACCTTGTTAAGTTTGATGGCGGGTTTCCAGTTTCCAGCACAAGGTAATATTTGGCTGGATGGTGAAAATCATACGCATACCTCACCTTCCAAGCGGCCGGTTTCGATGCTGTTTCAGGAAAATAACCTGTTTTCCCATTTAACCATCGCACAAAATATTGCTTTGGGATTACATCCTGGCTTGCGGTTAAATGCTGAACAAAAGAAAACGCTGCAACAAATTGCTTCCCAGGTGTCATTAGAAGCGTGTTTATCACGCCTGCCCGCTCAACTTTCTGGCGGACAACGCCAGCGGGCAGCGTTGGCACGTTGTTTAGTCCGCCATCAACCGATTTTATTACTGGATGAACCCTTTTCGGCACTTGATCCAGCTTTACGCAATGAAATGCTGGAATTACTGGATCAAATATGCAGTGAACAACAAATCACTTTACTTATGGTATCCCATAATCTTGATGATGCCGCCAAAATCGCCCCACGCTCTTTGCTGATTGTGGATGGAAAAATTTATTACGATGGCGCAACGGCGAAGTTGGTGAGTGGGGAAGCTGCTGAGGCGGTGGTTTTGGGAATAGGTTGATGTTGGGGGGTGAACTACCCTCTTCGAAAAATGATGAATTCGGCTTATGGTGAAAGAAAAGATCCCAGCACAGTGGCTGGGATCTTCTTTTAGTCAGTTTTCGTATTATCCTATTGATTAATAGTATAATATTATTTATTTAATGAATGCAGAAAGATCATGATAACCTGCCCACATTATTATAATAATGACTAATCAGTTAATTCAAAATACCATTCAATGAAGGAGTTAAAATCTTTCCATTGAGGTTTGAATTTTCCTTCGTAAAAATCGAGCATTTCTTGCCCTAACCCTATTTCTAGTACCTCTCCCGTTTTTCTGTTATAGAAAAATCCATATTCACCTTCGAAACTATCTAAAGGAATATATTCTTCTGGAAAACGAAGACCTTCATGCGTAAATTTTATATCCAACTCATAATTAGAATTAATTATAAACCAGCAGATTTGGTAAATTTCACGGTGTCTACTGTGAAATGTTGGATTACCCTCAGCATGTAGGTAAAACTGAGCAAAATCAGATTCTAAATCGACATTTAACCCAATTAAAGCATTCAGATATTCTGGATGGATAGAATCATCCCACCACCCTTTATCGTTAAGATATTTTTTAACTTTATCAGATAGCATAATTTATATCCTATTTGTGTTTTTTCTCTTTAGCTCAGTTTCTACTGAAACTGGCGGAAGAGCAAAAAAGCCGTATTGCTCTTCGCCAATAAATTACCCCGTTGTTATACCGAAGGCAGAAAGTCTGGCGTTAATGTGGGAACACCATGGAAGCGACTGTTTTGGTGGCCAGGAAAATGGCTATTTCGCAGGTGGTTGAAATTAGATAACACGCGTAATTGATTGATTATTTGGTTAGTTAAAGAAGAGCAAGTCGTTAAAGGAGGATCCCAGCCTATGGACTATAAGCTGGGATATTCTATTATCTTTCTACACGGATTATTGATTCATACTTACCAAATTCTGGGAATTTATCATAATTCCCAGTTACATCAGTAAAACTTTCTCTTTCTTGAAGAGAATGTTGTCCGATCTTTTTCTCTTGAATTGTTATATTGCCACTTTCTTTAAATACATACATTGTTGCATTAGATACTGTTTCACTATCATTTAAAAATTCTTGATGAACGGCCATTGATAAAAAAAGCTTATCGTCATTTAGCAATCTAAAATTGTACAAAAGATACTCTCTCAAACAGGAATCTAAAAAACTAATACTTACCCAACCTTTATTCTTCATGACATTGATAAAGCACGATGGCGTAGTTTTAGACCCTAGAAGGGCTGTATACGATTCACCTTTAATATGTAGGTTAAAAGCGACATCTTTATTATAGAGTTCAATAGGTTCTTTATATCCTACAGACCATGATTTACAGTAAAAAATATCATCACTCATTTATATATTTTTCCATTAAGTATCACGAATTATTACATTAGAATTCTTAGCTTCATTAAGCACTACTTAAGGAACTGGATTTCTTTGAGGGGGAACTTCCAAAATGTTCTTACTTTTTAATAACTCTCCACTTAATGATCGATTGCCCTGCAACACGTATACCAGCGGCAACAGGCTCAACTGCGGGAAATTAAGCAGCAGATGCGGGCGTTGATAACCGGTTTTGTGGGTTAAGGGGAGAGCATGAGATGACGATAGTGATTGAACATTTGCAGGACATTCAGTTAACCCACATTGAAACGCTGGCCTTAGCCAAACTGGTTAAACGGCTGAATTGTAAGGAGATATGCACCTGTGACGTGAATGACGAGAAGGCGTATCAGATTAAGGATGCGATCGCTAAGCTCCAATCCGCTCTGGCTTACCGTGGGTATGCGCCACGGTAGATCTCAGAAGGCCGGAAGATCTCGAAGATCTTTCAGCCTTACTTTTTTAATTAAAAATACCTTTATTCTCAGCTTTTTCTATAAATAAGTCTTGTAAACTTCCTTGTATTTCTTCGTCTTCATAAGTTAACGTAAAATCACCATCTATATTGGGTGGAAAGTGGGAACCATCAATGGTTCCAAATATAGTTGATGATGTGTCAGATATTACTACCTTGAGGAAGTCGAAAATAGCTGTTTTGTCTTGTTCATCTAATTTTGATAATGCTTTTCTGGCTTTAGCATACACATCATCATTATTATCCATTGGAGCGGTTAAACTATTCTGATAACGGGGTAAGTTGTCATCAAATAATTCACTAAAAATAGATTCTATTATTTTCTCATCATTTTTCATATAGTTACCTTTTAAATTCATTTAAATCCAACTTCTGGATACATATTTTTATTCATATTAATAAGCTCTTTAAGCTTACTATTTGGAATTTCTGGGTAAACTCTTCTTAGCTCTTTTATATCTCTGGCAATCACACTCTTGCATTAGTAAACTCTTTACCTGTTGCTGGATTTATTCGACTTCTAGATACAATTCCTAATCCATTTTTAGAAACTGTGTGTCCAACTTTAGGAACTAGTATTGATGGTCCCGTTTTAGGATCATAATTCTTCACTAGATCTTTCATTATTGCTTTTTGACCAACATGATGGGAATCAAGTGCTAAATTTTTGCCTTTAACTGAATCCCTTAAGTTCCCATAACTGTCAATATCCCATTTCTTAGGATCTGAACATCCAGTCAGTCCTAATGGGTTATTAGAGTTTACCCGGTAGTAACCAGCACCGTCTGGTTTATTTAAGCTGTTTACTGCCTTAGTACTGCTATTCGTGCTAGAGGTCGCTCCATTTTTTTGGAGCACAGCTAGTTCATTCCTAGTTTGCTGAATCAACTTGTTAGCAGTCTCAAGATCACCGTGCTTTAATGCAGTATTAGCTGATTTTATCATCTTACCAGCAGCAGGACCGGCTCCTGGAAGAAGACCAGCAGTTGCGGCCAGGTAATCGATAGCTGTTTCTGCTTCTTTAAAACTCTTAATAACGCCAAAAACCGGAAGAAAATCTGCGCCGAAACTCAGTGTATTTGCAACCATTTTACATACATTAGGAGACTGCGCACAGAGTCTTTTCCGACTCTCTTCATGGGCTTTTATCGTACCTGGTACTTCTTTCTCCATCATTGATAAAGCATGGGCTAAGTGGTTATATACAATCGTAATTTCCCCAGAATTAGCTCCACTATTAGCACCTTTCGCATTATTTGTAGCAAACGCACCAGCAATACCACCAATGATTTTACCACCAGCTTGAATTTTAGCTGAATCACTAAATGTTTCCTGTAAAACTGTAGCGGCAAGAGAAGCTGCTAAGGCTCCAGCCGCAGCACCTTCCGCATTAATTTGATTACCGGCATTGGCAAGCAATGCTGTAGCGAAATTATCTTTAAAGCTGCCACCGTTAATTGCGGTATTTAGACTGGAACTAATAACCTTTTTCTATATAGGCATTTGATACTTTACGAACTAATTCATTAATTTTACCGGCAGTCAGGCAACGGGATAGATAAGGTTTGGATAATGCCTGTTGCGCTGATGCTGAGAGATTTTCTGCGTCTTCAAACTGAATATGGTGAACGGGGTGGCAGAGCGATCCGTCATTGTCAGATGACGGTGCTTTAAGTGGTGATAATGTCACGCTATTACGGATGTCATCACGTTGCTGTTGCGCCTGTTGTAATAAGTCTTTCTGTTGTTGGGTGATGACATCTTGATCAACAGGGCTGATCAATGATGATGCTATTGATTTTCCTGAAATGACTAATAGGGTAAGTATTAGTAACCTGAAAAAATTGGCAGAAATCCTGCCCATAGAGCAAAGTGGCATGATAATTACATGTGTAAACTAATAATAAATTTTATTATATATACAAATGTAAATTAAATTCAATATTTTTATATTTTTGTATTTAATGTCACTATTTTAAACAAAATTTATGGGAATTAACTTGAATTGAGTAAATATTTATACAGATCATGTATAGAGAAATTACATTATTATTTATACCAATCTGACTTCAAGATGCGTGTGATTTCTCCCCGCTTAGCGGGGAGAAATCAGGTTTCATTTAATGTTATAAATTGCAACTTAAAGTTTAATGCGTATATATCGTTATGAGCTTACCAATAAGCTGAAGTGGCTGCTTAAACAGCCACTAATCTAATATGCTATTGATTATTTTTTATGTCATCTGACGCCACTTTCTTATAAACAACTAAATTCTCTCTATCACTATTTGGCCTATGACCATGCCAAAATAGCGCCATTCCCTTGGGAGCCGGTTCTATCTCTTCGGATAATACAATCAACCAATCACATTTTTCAGGAGTCTCAAATTTACGCTGTTGTTGATGCAAAACATGGGCAAAGTAATAAAGCATTGGCGCTTCAGATTCTCCAATATAATACGACGCCATACAATCATGATCTTTATACACTCCCGTCAACTTCTGTTTTAGGTCAAGAAACGCCTCTTTATATCCCTTAGTGTAATCAATCCAGCCAACAAATAATGTAAATACTAATCCCCAAACCGTAGCAATACCTAAAACCCAATTTTGGGCAGAACGCAAGTCTGGTGATTTAGAGAGGAACCTATTTTTAGCTATCCATATCGCAGTGATCAAAGCAGCGGCAACAACGATAAATCCCGAAAAATGCATTTGATAACTCATTGGCAGCCATCGGCTAAATGGCATTAACCAATGTTTGTAATCAGTGGAAAGGGATAAAAAATAACAAGACCATAAAAATATAATCAGGACAGACCAAAATAAGGAGGAAAATAGAGTTAAATATTTATAGATTATTTGCGGAATTTTAATAAAAATCCCTGTAGCCAGGATCGCCATGGGTGCAATAAAAGGCAGCAAATATAATGCTCGACCAGAAGCTGATATTTGTAATAGAACAACCCCTAATACAACAAAGGCAGCACACAAGAAATAATGTTTATCCGACAAAATCTTAATTGGATTGGTTAATATAAAGAGAAAAGCCAATATTCCTGATGGCAAGGCAAACAACAGCACCGCTTCAGGGATCATGGTCAAATTCCCTCTTGCACCAAGATCTTCAACAGAAAAACCTAAAAAGCGACCAATATTGTTATCCCAAATCCAGATCTTAAATAAATCAGGATGTTCAATAAGCAACATAATCGGCCACGGCAAGATTAAAACCAGTGCAATGATGCCTGACAAAAAAGCCCTTAGCCAATATTGTTTGGTTCGGCAATGTTTAAGGAACACGGGCGCTAAAACAAGGCAAATCCATAATAATCCCGGAATAAATACTCCTTTTGATAAAAGTGTTACAGCCGTACCGATAATCAACCATAAACAGGAGTAATTTGTTTTTTCATTTTTGATTAATCCCAGTAAGCCATATAATCCGATAGTTGTTCCTGTTACTAATGAAGTATCAGTAAACATATCGTGGCTGTGGCGAACTAATCCAGGTGCACTTGCATACAAAGCAAAAGCTATCCATATTCGACTGTCAGTGAAATTTTTGACATCAAATACACGACGCGCCAACAGAATAAAAAAGGAAAAATTGATCACTGAAAAGAATAAAGAGGCGGTTCTAGCTGCATCATGCATCGGAAGCCAATGGGAGAACAAATGAATAAATGAAGTGGCTGTCCAATAATATAAGGGAGGCTTTTCCATAAAAGGTTGTCCGGCATTTATGGTTACCAACCAATTTCCCGTTTCATACATGGTATGAATAATGCCAAAACTGTAATTTTCATCTTGTTTCCAGGGTGTATGTCCATAAACGCCCGGCAACAAATACAGCAGAGTAAAAGCAATAAATAATAGTAAGGCTTTGATATCTGTTTGAGTCAATTTATTGGGATTATTCATCAATATTTACCAGATTCAATTAATGTTTCATATTATCAGTAAAAAAGAATAGATTAGATATTACCCAATCAATAATAACAACAAAAGTGACTGACATATAAAAAACAATTTATCACTCTGATAATTTAAAATAGTTAATATTTCTCTGGTGAAAATTCATTTATTATATTTGGGTTAGACGAATAAGTGCAATTTCTAAGAAAGGCAGTCAATTGCTATAGTAAACATCTTTTTCGCCAACACTATGGCCTATACTTAACTGACCGAAATAGAAAGATATCGGATTTTCAGCTTAAAAAAAGCCGGTTTTACACAATGTCTTATTTCAACATCGCTCAACCGAAATCCATCAACGATTTCAGTTAAAACATCAAAGCACCACTGTTATTGCCGTCAACGTCATGCCAGAGGTAACAAAGTGGATTAATCAGTTAATTTGGAAAAACTTAAGCCTAGAACAAATAGTCGGTTATCTCAAAAGAAAATATCTTTACATTGTTAAACTATTTACTATCTGATTTATAAGGATAAAAATCATGGTAGTGATTTATAGCAGCATCTCAGGATCGCTAAAAAGGGAACAGCTGCGAATAAAGCTCTAGTTGCTTGAATTGCTTTGGCAGGTTCCCTTAATAGCTATTTATATATCGTGATAATTGAGTTTGCATCATTTGGAAAATCACGAACTGCTTTATCAAATATCTCCCTTGAAATAACATGTATGCTACCAACGCCGTTTACATTATGTAAACTATGATAAAATGCCTCTATATCATAAGGTTGTAACTTAAATTCGCCTTCCAAGTTTAAACCCATGAAATTTAGCCTGAAAAACAACAAAAATACTCAGTATGGCTAAAACAAACATCACTATTGTAAATGATGATGTACCTAGTTGTTGAAGTAACCCTCCACCGATTAAACCCCCGCTAGCCACAGCGAGATTAAACACTGTCACCAACATCGACTGTGCAACATCTGCACCATCACCAGCGGTATCAGCAATCGCTGTCTGTAATAATGTTGGCGCACCACCAAAAGTAATTCCCCAAAAAGCAATGCCAATAAGAGTTATCCAGAGATAAGTGTTTCCTGTACCGAGTAAAATAGCAGCAAAAGAGAATCCAGCCAGACTCAACATTGTCAATAAGCGCAGTGAGCGATCTACCCAAATACCAGTTATCCAGATCCCCAAGATTGATGAAACGCCAAACAGCAGTAGCACTAAATCAGTACGCTCTCCAAAGCCAACTGATACCAGATAAGGTGAAATAAAGGTATAGAGAATATTATGTGCGAGTATCCATAAAAAAATAACCCACAATACCGAACGAATACCGGGTAACAGGAAGATTTTCTTCACTGACTGACGCTTAGTGGCTTCTTGTCCCGAAAAATTAGGGATTACTGTTTTCACCCAAACGACCACTATTAGTGCGAGTACTGACATAATCCAAAACACGCCGCGCCAATCAAATAGGTTTCCTAACCATGTCCCCAGTGGTACTCCGAGACAGAGCGCAATAGGTTGTCCCACACCTACGATTGCCAATGCCCTTCCTTCAAGATGTTTTGGCACCATGCGTCTGGCATATCCGGCAAGCACGCCCCAAATAATTCCCGCAGACATACCTGCAACTAAACGTGATGCTAATATAACCACATAATTAGTAGATAGCGCTGTGAGAGAGTTGAATACCAGTAGCCCACCCATTGCTAGCAAAAACAAAGGCCTTCTCGACCAACTACGCGTGGCAGTGACAATCGGTATCGCAGCAATTACCGAACCTAATGCATAGACGGAAACCAGTTGCCCAGCGAGAGATTCAGAGACATTAAGATCATGGCTGATTTGTGGCAATAAACCCGCCGGAATTGTTTCAGTCATAATCGTTATAAAGCCTGCTAGAGTGAAAGCTAATAGCTTAAATACAGGAATACTTTCACCCAATGTTATTGTCGGTATATGATAGCCAAGTGAATTTTTCATTATTTCTTCTCAACCAACTTTTTATCGTTATTGATATGTCCTACACAGAATCATAATGACTTGGCAAAATAAGTGGCGGCCATATCCTTACTGCCATGACCCGCTTGTTGTGCTCGTTTCCAACGCTTAAGACCAGCTTCAACGCTATCCACTTTTACTCCGGCACTTTTAGAGGCTTCGACAATTAATTCAGCATCCTTAATCGCATTATCCAAAGAAAAACTGGGATCATAATTTCCAGCCATTATCGCCGCAGATTTAAGTTGGAAATATAAACTATCCATTGGTCCATCCTTAACCACATCAATGACAAGTGATGGTTCAATTCCCAAAGACTCTGCAATAGATAAGCTTTCAGCTATCCCATGTGTTAAAGCAAAAGCCCAGCTATTTAAAGCCAGTTTGAGCCTACTGCTCATACCGCTTTGCTCTGAAACCCACACAGTTCGCTGGCCAATTGCATCAAATACAGACTGAACGATATGACGACCAAACAGCGACCCTGAAGCAATAATGATTAATTTACCCAGCTCAGCCGGACCTTTAGTACCTTGAACTGGCGCGTCAAAATACGTAAGGTCATTCTCAGCAGCAATAGCTTCAAGCTGCTCATTCGCTGCAATACCCACCGTACTAGCTTGGATCCAGATAGTTCCTTTAGATAAGCCAAGCAATGCCGAGTCCATAACTTCAGATATGGCACTTCCATCTTTAAGCATCGTCAATATGATATCAGCACCGCTCACTGCTTCTTGTACTTGCTCATGTACAGTTATTCCAAACTCTGCTAAAGCTTTTGCTTTTTCATAAGTGCGATTCCATACGCTAACGATAAAGCCTTTTTTTCGTAAATTACGGGCAATTGCTGCGCCCATAGTACCCGTACCCAATACGGTAATTTTTTTAGCGCTTGTTTGTATGGCTTGAGACATAATTTCATCCTTATGTATATGAGATATAATCCCACCTGCTTAAATCAGGTGCATTTTCAAATCGATATAAATAAAAAATAAACATCAGTTATTGACTGATCATTCCAAAATATCGCAAAAATTTTTGGCTCTACAACATGATTATTACCCTATTGCATTCATTGCAACATCAACGATATCAGTGAGTCGCTCAGAACGGTTTGTTTGAGAAGTTCCCTTGCTTACAACTCTAATTCCCTGAATTGTATTCACAATAAAACGAGCCAAAGCGACAGGTTTTTGGGTTGGATCGATTTCATTAGCAGCCTGTCCACGCAGTATCAAAGTACTCAGTGCACGTTCCATTCGATTTAAATTCATCGCCACCAGCTCAGCAATAGCACTATCATGCCGAGCCATTTCCAAAGAGGCATTTGCAACCATACACCCCAAATTTGCCGCGTCATTGAGTTCTTCTAAAACTATCTTCATGAGTAATTGCCGAATCAATGCTTTAACTGAACCTTTTTCAGTAAGTAGTTCAACATTATCTGCTGTCATTTCATAATAGTGACGTAGGGCAAATTCATAGAGTCCATGCTTACTGCCAAATGCATTGTACAAACTTCCCCGTCCTAGCCCTGTACCTTCAACTAAGTCCTGAATGCTTGTACCCGCATATCCACGAAGCCAAAAAACGTGCATTGCCGCTTTAGCTATTACATCAAGATCGAATTCTTTTGGTCTCATAAGATTTTCTTTTTGGAATGAACGTTCAAAAACGTTATCACCAGCTATATTAAGCAGTCAATATTTTTCCTGAATTTTAAAAATAATCTTCTTTATGTAGCTGAGAAGAAAGTCAGGCAATAAATATATTAATTCGGTATGTAACTCTCTATACCAATCTAACTTCAAAATGCGTGTGATTTCATATCGTGTTGTTAATTGCAACTTGAAGTTTAATGCGTATATGTTCTATTAAAGCGAATTAATAAAATAATAAATCCGCCTAACTATAGAAAATAATCCAACACAAAATACTGTATAAATAACCATAACTGATGCTATGATTGAAATGCCCCTGTAAAGCTAAATATGGTTGGTTTCTCATAAGAGAAAAATTATGCAGATAAATCACGTTGAACAAGGCTTTATCCTGACCCGTCACTGGAAAGATACACCAACGGGTATCGAATTGGTGTATTGGCTGGCGACGGAAGCAGGCGCACGCCGCATAACTATTCCTCACCAAAACGCGGTTGCCTTTGTCCCTCAACATGATCTGCCTAAAGTAAAACCTTTACTCACACAAGAGCGAAACTGTGAATTAACAGCATTGCCATTGAAAGATTTCAATCGCCAACCTGTTGCTGCGCTGTATTGCCGGCATTACCGCCAATTGCAACACTTAGAGCACCTTTTCAAGGAACAGAATATTTCTCTCTACGAAACCGATATCCGCCCACCCGACAGGTTTATGATGGAGCGCTTTATTACCGCTCCCGTTTGGTTCAACCAGAAACCCGACGGCAGTTATCAGATGAAACCCAATCCCGCTTATCGGCCTAATTTGAAATGGGTGTCACTGGATATCGAAACCAGCCAACATGGAGAGCTATACTCCATTGGCCTGGCTGGATGCGGCGAGAAAACCGTATTTATGTTAGGGCCAAAAAAGGGTCACCAACAATATCTCGATTTCAAATTAGAGTATGTTGCCAGTCGTCCAATGATGCTGGAGAAACTCAATGCATGGCTGGCACATTATGATCCTGATGCCATTATTGGCTGGAATCTGGTTCAGTTTGATTTAAAGGTGTTACAGCAACATGCTGAGCGCTATAACGTGCCATTAAAATTTGGGCGCAATCAGACTTTGCTCGAATGGCGAGAACACGGTTTCAAACCAGGGCACTTTTTCGCCTCAGCAGAAGGCCGTTTGATTATTGACGGCATTGACGCACTAAAAACCGCAACCTGGAATTTTCCTTCTTTCAGCCTTGAATATGTTGCACAAGAACTTCTGGGAGAAGGAAAAGCTATCGATAATCCTTATGATCGCATGGATGAGATCAACCGCCGCTTTCAGCAAGATAAACCTGCCCTCGCCCACTATAATTTGCAAGATTGTATTCTGGTTAATCGTATCTTTGAGAAAGCAGATTTGATGGCCTTCTTATTGGAACGTGCCACGGTAACAGGGTTAGCGGTAGATCGCAGCGGTGGATCTGTAGCGGCATTCACGCATCTTTATTTGCCCAAAATGCATCGTATTGGCTATGTAGCCCCCGTTCAGCCAACGTATTTCGATGACAACAGCCCCGGCGGTTTTGTGATGGATTCATTTCCGGGGTTATACGATTCAGTGTTGGTACTGGATTACAAGAGTCTCTATCCATCGATTATTCGCACGTTTTTGATTGATCCGGTAGGCATGGTTGAAGGTCTTGCCAATCCTGATTGTGAACACGCTGTCCCCGGCTTTCGTCAGGCATTTTTTTCCCGTACACAACATTGCCTACCGGATATCGTCACACAAATCTGGCAGGCGCGCGATAAAGCCAAACAACAACATAATGCCCCCCTTTCCCAAGCCCTGAAAATTATTATGAATGCCTTTTATGGTGTGCTCGGTGCCTCTGGCTGTCATTTTTTTGATCCTCGCCTGACTTCATCAATTACAATGCGCGGCCACAAAATCATGCACCAAACCCGTAAGCTCATCGAATCACAAGGCTATCAGGTTATTTATGGCGATACGGATTCCACGTTTGTCTGGCTAAAGCACCCCCATTCAGAGAAAGAAGCCTGCCAAATCGGGCATTCTTTGGTGCAATTTGTCAACCAATGGTGGCGAGATCATCTCAAAACCGAATTCAATCTTGAAAGTACGCTGGAGCTGGAATTTGAGACACATTATCGACGTTTTCTGATGCCAACAGTACGCGGGGCAGAGCAAGGCAGTAAAAAACGTTATGCCGGATTAAGCGGTGATAAGGTAATTTTCAAAGGGCTGGAAACGGTAAGGAGTGACTGGACGCCGCTGGCACAAATATTCCAGAAAGAATTATATACTTTGATTTTTCAGCAACAACCGCATCAACATTATATTCGTGAGTATATTGCTAAAACGCTAGCGGGTGAATTTGATGATCGTCTGGTTTATCGTAAGCGGTTACGCCGTAAGTTGTCTGATTATCAGCGCAATGTCCCGCCCCACGTTCGGGCAGCACGTTTAGCAGATGAGTATAATCAATTGCATAATCGTCCACTACAATATCAAAATGGTGGCTGGATCAATTATATCATCACTCAAGCAGGCCCTGAGCCACTAGAGAACCAAACCTCTCCCCCCGATTATGAACACTATCTCAATAAGCAATTGAAGCCGATTGCTGACGCTATCTTGCCATTTGTTCAAGATGACTTTATGCCTCTGCTAACAGGGCAAATGAGCATCTCTTTCGAATAATGGATATTTTTGCAGGTGACGGCTTGCTCGGCTTCAATTAACATATCGCCCCTCTAATGGGCCATTGTACTTTTACGATCCTTTTATCAAAAAACAGGGTTGTAAAATGCAATTGAAAACTATCCCTATCGATAATCAATAATGATCGATATCCAACAAAAGCAGCCATCCTGCAACCATAAATAATATTGTCTAACAGAAAACTGAGCCAAAATTTATGCCATTTACTCTTGGTCAACGCTGGATAAGCGATACAGAAAGCGAACTTGGATTAGGAACAGTCGTGGCGCTTGATGCGCGCATGGTAACGTTACTCTTCCCTGCCAGCGGAGAAAACCGCCTTTACGCACGCAATGATTCCCCCATCACCCGCGTTATGTTTAATGTGGACGATACCGTAACCAGTCACGAAGGCTGGAAACTCAAGATTAATGATGTCCAACAAGATAATGGCCTGCTGATCTATGTTGGTACACGTCTGGATACGGAAGAAGAAAATATCTGCTTGCGGGAAGTTTTTCTGGATAGCAAGCTAACGTTTAACAAACCACAGGATCGCTTGTTTGCAGGTCAAATTGACCGCATGGATCGCTTTGCGTTGCGTTTTCGCGCCCGTAAGCACCAAAGCGAACAGTTCCGTTTGGCAGAAAGTGGGCTGCGTGGCATCCGTGCCAGTTTGATCCCTCACCAGTTACACATCGCCAATGAAGTAGGCAAACGCCACGCACCACGTGTGTTACTGGCGGATGAAGTCGGCCTGGGGAAAACCATTGAAGCCGGGATGATTATCCACCAGCAATTAATGGCTGGACGGGCTGAACGTGTGTTAGTTATTGTGCCAGATAGCCTGCAACACCAATGGTTGGTGGAAATGCTGCGCCGTTTCAATTTGCGTTTTTCGCTGTTTGATGATGACCGCTATAGCGAAGCACTGCATGACAGCGATAATCCATTCGAAACCGAACAGTTGATTATCTGTTCCTTAGATTTTGTTCGCCGCAATAAGCAACGTTTTGAGCTTCTGCTGGAAGCAAGCTGGGATTTGATGGTGGTGGATGAAGCTCACCATCTGGCGTGGAGTGAAAAATCGCCAAGCCGCGAATATCAAGTTATCGAACAATTGGCAGAACAAATCCCGTCCGTCCTATTGTTAACGGCGACACCAGAGCAGTTGGGGCAAGAAAGTCACTTTGCCCGCCTGCGCCTGCTGGATCCAAATCGTTTCCACGATTATCAGGCTTTTATTGATGAACAACAGCAATACCGTCCTGTCGCAGATGCTGTGACGTTGCTGTTATCCGGTAACACCCTGAACAATGACCAGCAAAATGCCATTGTCGAACTGATCAGCGAACAGGATATCGAACCTCTGCTGAAAGCCGCAAACAGCAATCAGGATGGGGAGAGCGAAGATGCGCGCCGCGAACTGATCACTATGTTGATGGATCGTCACGGCACCAGCCGCCTGCTTTTCCGTAACACCCGTGGTGGTGTGAAAGGCTTCCCGCATCGTGAATTGCACGAGATCAAGTTACCATTGCCGTCCCAATACCAGACGGCAATCAAGGTTTCTGAAATCATGGGTGCCAAAAAGACAGTGGAGTCTCGCGCCAAAGATATGCTCTATCCTGAACGGATTTATCAGGAATTCGAAGGGGAAAATGCCACATGGTGGAATTTCGATCCCCGCGTAGAATGGCTGATGGGGTTCTTGATGGCAAACCGCGATGAGAAAGTGCTGGTGATCTGTGCCAAAGCAGAAACGGCACTGCAACTGGAACAAGTTTTGCGTGAACGCGAAGGCATCCGCAGTGCTGTGTTCCACGAAGGTTTGTCTTTGCTGGAGCGTGACCGTGCTGCCGCTTACTTCGCTTCTGAGGAAGAAGGCGCACAAGTGCTGCTTTGTTCTGAAATTGGCTCAGAAGGACGTAACTTCCAGTTTGCCAACCAGCTTGTCATGTTTGATTTGCCATTCAACCCTGATTTGCTGGAACAGCGTATCGGTCGTCTGGATCGTATCGGACAAAACCGTAATATCAAAATCAGTGTGCCTTATCTGGAAAATACGGCGCAATCCATTCTCCTGCGCTGGTATCACGAGGGGCTGGATGCCTTTGAGCATACTTGTCCAACAGGCCGCGCCATCTATGACAAGTATTATGAAAACCTGCTCAATTTCCTGGCTAAACCTAATGAACAAACTGGCTTCAGTGAGTTTATTACCGAATGTCGCGGGCATCATGAGAAGCTTAAACAGCAATTGGAACAAGGACGTGACCGTCTGCTGGAGATGAATTCCAACGGTGGCGAGCAAGGCCAGAAGCTGGCAGAAAAGATTGCGACGCAAGATAACGACACGGATCTGGTGAATTTTGCCCTGAATTTGTTTGATATCATTGGGATCAATCAGGAAGATCGCTGCGACAATATTATTGCCCTGCATCCATCCGATCATATGCTGGTACCTGATTTCCCTGGATTACCCAAAGATGGCTGCTCGATTACGTTTGACCGTGAAAAAGCCCTCTCCCGCGAAGATACTCAGTTCCTGAGCTGGGAACACCCAATCATTCGCAATGGCCTGGATTTAGTCCTGTCGGGAGATACGGGAAGCTGTGCCGTTTCCATCCTGAAAAACAAAGCGTTGCCCGTTGGGACGCTGCTGGTTGAGTTAATTTACGTTGTTGAAGCCCAGGCGCCGAAGCACCTGCAATTGACCCGTTTCTTGCCACCAACGCCAGTGCGCCTTTTGTTGGATCTGAAAGGCACTAATCTGGCATCTCAGGTTGAATTTGAAAGTTTCAACCGCCAGCTAAATGCGATTAACCGCCATAACGCCAGCAAGCTGGTTAATGCGGTACAGAAAGAGGTTCATGCTATCTTGCAACAATCGGAGCCTCTGATCGAAGAGCAAGCGCGTGCGTTGATTGAGAAAGCGAAGAAAGAAGCGGATGAAGCGCTGTCGGCTGAATTATCACGCTTGGAAGCGCTGAAAGCGGTTAACCCGAATATCCGTGATGATGAGCTGGAAGCGATTAACTCCGAGCATAAGCATCTGCTGCTCAATCTTGATCAGGCCAACTGGCGTCTGGATGCGATTCGTTTGGTGGTTATTTCTCACCAATAAGCAGACATCAATAACTTGTCATTCGGTAAACTCAGGGGTGTTTTCGCAAGATGCCCCTGGGAAGCCAATTTTTTCCGACCCATTGGAGCCACTATGCTGGAGTCTTATAATCCCCCGACAGATCCTTGGTTATATGTGCTGTATCAGGACGAGCACATTATGGTTGTCAACAAACCCAGTGGATTGCTCTCTGTGCCGGGTAAAGCGGAAGAGCACAAGGACAGTATCATGACGCGGATACAAGCTGAATTTCCTACCGCCGAATCAGTCCATCGATTGGATATGGCCACCAGTGGTATTATGGTCGTGGCGCTGACGAAAGCCGCCGAGCGTGAGTTGAAACGCCAGTTTCGTGAGCGTGAACCGAAAAAAATCTATATCGCGCGGGTATGGGGAAAGCTGGAGCCGGAAAAAGGCTTGGTAGATCTGCCCCTAATCTGTGATTGGCCAAATCGCCCAAAACAAAAAGTCTGTTTTGAAACGGGCAAATCCGCACAAACTGAGTATCAGGTACTGGAATATGAGGGCCAGGCAACGCGCGTCAGACTCGCGCCAATCACTGGACGCTCTCATCAGCTTCGTGTGCATATGCTGGCACTGGGTAATCCCATTCTGGGAGATAAGTTCTATGCTCATACGCAGGCAAGGGAAATGGCACCTCGCCTACAATTACATGCCCAAGAACTCTTTATTACTCATCCGGCTTATGGCACCCCCATGCATTTTGAGTGTAAAGCCGAATTTTAACGAGCGCTATTTAAAGCCCCGCTCCTTTTTAATCAAATCGTAAGCCGACTGGATGGACTGCGTCTTTTGTTTCGCCAGTTCCATCATTTCTGGTGGTAAACCTTTTGCCACCAGTTTATCGGGATGATGCTCGCTCATCAGTTTTCGATAAGCCCGCTTAATGGTGGTCGCATCATCCTGTTTATTGACACCTAATACCTTACAAGCATCTTCCAATGTCGCGCGCTGCTGTCCATGACCTTGATAGCGCCCATAATGCTGGTGCTGTCCATTGAAATGGCGGCCACCTTCCATCATGGCAAGGAATCGTTCAAATTGAATATGGGAAATGCCTAACTCTTCAGCAATGACAAACAGAACTTTTCTTTCATTGGGATGCAGTTCGCCATCCGCAAATGCTGCTTGTAGTTGAATTTCCAGAAACATGCGGATCAGGTCAGAACGACCGAAGCAAGCACGGCGTAGTTGTCGCATTGTTTCACGCAAAAGAAATTGCGGCTGTTTGCCTTCACGAAACGCCTGCTGCGCGGAAAGCCGTGCCTCACCATGCAGTTGCATTCTGTTCATCAATTGGGTGGCGAGCTGGATATCCGTTTCTGTTACCCGACCTTTTGCTTTGGTTAAATGCCCTAATACTTGAAAGGTACTGCGGAAAAACAGTGCCTGTCGGGTTGGGCCTTTCGTCGTTTTCCCCAATTTTTGCATCCTGATTTTGTCAAGGATATGACCAAGCACTAGGCCAATCACAATCCCCCAAAAACCAGCACCAGATGCAATTCCAAATATCAATCCGAATAATTTTCCCCAATACTGCATATAGTCTTCAATTCCCCAATGCCCTGAGCGCAATTTTGCATTATCATACTATCCATTAAGCTCTGTGCCTAACAACAAGATTAGCAAAGTTAAACTTTACTCTGGTGCATATCTATCAACTACGTTAGTCTCTGAGCGTTTGCTGGCATGATGCCACTGATGACGGAACCGCATAAACATCTATGAATAAATGTTATCCTACTCTGCTGGCCACAATGGTATGGGCAGCACTTTATAGTCAGCAAGCTCATGCTGACCTTGCAGCACAATGTATGTTGGGTGTACCTGTCTACGATAAGCCAATTATCACAGGCGATCCTAATGAACTGCCAGTTTACATTCAATCCGATGATACTCGCGGTGAATATCCTAATATGGTCGAGTTCATTGGTAATGTTAGTATCCAACAAGGAAACAAGACACTGACAGCCGATAAAGTCCGGCTCGAACAGACACAAGATAAAGAACCTATACGCACGGTTACCGCTGTGGGTAATGTCAGCTATGATGACCCCCAGATCATTTTGAAGGGTCCACGCGCGTGGGCAAATCTGAACAATAAAGATACCGACGTGGAACAAGGCAAGTACCAGATGGTTGGCCGTCAAGGACGTGGCAGCGCAGACAAGATGATGATGCGTGGTAAAAACCGCTATACTATCATGAATAATGGCATATTCACTTCTTGTCTGCCCGGTAATGATAGCTGGAGTGTCGTGGGTTCTGAGGTCATCCTTGATCGCGAAGAAGAAGTCGCTGAAGTCTGGAATGCCCGTTTTCGCGTTGCCAATGTGCCGGTATTTTACACTCCCTATTTACAATTACCCATTGGGGATAAACGCCGGTCTGGCTTCTTAATCCCGAATGCCAGTTTTTCCAATAAAGAAGGCATCCAATTCCTGCTACCCTATTATTGGAACATTGCACCCAACTATGATGCCACGATTACCCCACATCTCATCACGATGCGTGGTTTAAAGCTGGATAATGAATTTCGTTACTTAACCAAGGCGGGTGCAGGTACAGTTGCGCTGGATTGGATTGGCCAGGATCGTCTGTATAGAGAGGATAAAAGACTCAATATCAGGCCTGAGAGAGATAGCAACAGCCGCTGGTTGTTCTACTGGAAACACAGTGGTGTCCTGAATCAAGCTTGGCGTTTCAGTGCTGATTATACCAAAGTCAGTGATCCTAAATATTTCAATGATTTCAGCTCACAATACGGTTCCAGTACCGATGGTTATGCCACCCAGAAATTCAGTATTGGCTATGCCCAGCAAAACTGGAATGCCACACTCACAACCAAACAGTTCCAAATATTTACCCCAAGTGATAGAGGAAAATCTTACCGAACGGAGCCTCAGTTGGATCTCAACTACTATAAAAATGATTTGGGACCATTTGATTTTCGAACTTATGCCCAGGTGGCCAAATTTACCAGTGTTGGTAACCAGTGGCCAGATGGAACGCGCTGGCACCTGGAGCCTTCCATTAACTTACCACTTTCCAATGGGTGGGCGAGCATCAATAATGAATTTAAGTTGATGGCAACCCATTATCAACAGGATCTTACTGAAACAACTAAATCTAACTCTGAGATACCTGCATTGGAAAGATCGGTCAACCGTATTATGCCGGTGTTTAAATCAGATGCGAAGATGGTGTTTGAACGCACCATGTATTTTAACCAAGACTACACCCAGACGCTGGAACCGCGCGTTCAATATCTCTATGTGCCTTATAAGAATCAAAACAACATCAATAACTTTGATTCTTCTTTGCTACAATCGGACTATACCGGATTGTTCCGAGATCGCTTCTACAGTGGCTTAGACCGTGTTTCATCTGCCAATCAATTTACCACTGGTGTGACTACCCGTATTTATGATGAAAATTTAGTTGAACGTTTTAGCCTGTCCGTAGGTCAAATTTATCATTTTGAGCGTCCACGTACCGAAGATACTGAGTCTGTCTCAAGTAGTAAGAATATCATAGGAAACAAAAAAGGAACGGGGGCGACAACTTGGGCTGGAGATGTACACTGGAGAATCAATGACTCCTGGGGCATCAAAGGCGGGCTGCAATATGACAATCGTCTGGACAGCTTCACTATGGGTAATGCCGTAATGGAGTACCGTCATGATGCTGACCGCATATTACAGCTCAGCTATCGTTTTGTTGACCGCGATTATATTCAAGCCACACTCAAGGGAGGCGCACCCGCTTACCAGCAAGGAATTTCTCAGATTGGTATGGTGGCAAGCTGGCCATTGTCAGATCATTGGGCGTTCGTCGGTGCTTACTACTACGATACCAAAGAGAAACAGCCTGCAAACCAAATGGTAGGTTTGCAATACAACACCTGCTGCTGGGCAGTCAGTGTGGGTTATGAACGTAAGATCACCGACTGGCGCTTCGACAGTAGTCAATATGACAATAAATGGTCATTTAATGTTGAACTTCGTGGCTTAAGTAACAATCATAGTTTAGGTAGTCAAAAAATGTTACAGCAAGGTATTCTTCCATACCAACGTGCATTCTGATACCGATAAACGCAATGTAAACAAAATAACCCCGCCAAGGCGGGATTGATATGATGGGAAATGTATGAAGAACTGGAGATCGCTCATTTTCGGATTGATGTTTTCAGTAAACTCCGTCGCAATGGCTGCTCCACAAGAGCTGAATAAGGTAGCTGCCGTTGTTAACAATGATGTCGTACTGGAAAGTGACGTTAACAGCCTTTTACAATCCGTTAAACTCAATGCAAAACATGCAGACCAGCAATTACCGGATGAGAAAACATTGCGTCACCAAATCCTTGAGCGCCTGATTATGGATGATATTGTTCTGCAAATGGCAAACCGGATGCAAATAACCATCCCTGATCAAGCCCTGGATTCTGCGATCACGAATATTGCGGCTCAAAACCACTTGAATATCGCCCAGTTAAAACAAAATCTGGCCGCAGATGGTATAAGTTTTGATACTTATCGTAACCAAATCCGCAAGGAAATGATGATTGCGGAAGTACGTAACAATGAAGTGCGCCGCCGTATCACTATCCTGCCACAGGAAGTTGATTCACTGGCTAACCAAATCAGCAACCAAAACAGTCAGGACTCTGAGGTAAACCTCAGCCAGATCTTGATCCCTCTGCCAGAGAACCCAAACCAGGAGCAAGTAGAAAAAGCGGAAACAACGATCAAAAAAATCTTATCTGAACTCCAGAATGGCGTAGATTTCGGCAAATTAGCCCTCTCCTATTCCGGCGATACCCAAGCCCTGAAAGGGGGAAATATGGGTTGGAGCAAACTGCAAGAATTGCCATCTTTATTCGCTGCACAGCTCCAGTCTGCCCATAAAGGACAGATTATTGGCCCAATTCGTTCCGGTGTTGGTTTCCACATTCTGAAAGTGAATGATATCCGTGGTGGCCAGATGCCAATTGCCGTCACTGAAGTGAATGCCCGCCATATTCTGCTAAAAACATCACCTATTATGAATGACGAGCAAGCACGCAATGAGTTGCTGAAACTCAGAGAAGAGATCTTAAGTGGCAAAACTTCATTCGAAGAAGCAGCAAAAGCGCATTCTGAAGATCCCGGTTCAGCCATGCATGGTGGAGAATTGGGTTGGAATTTGCCAAGTGCTTACGATCCCGCTTTCCGTGATGCGTTGATGAAGCTGCAAAAGGGTGAGATCAGCCAGCCTGTCCATTCCTCTTTCGGCTGGCACTTAATCCAATTGCTGGATAGCCGTAAAGTTGACAGAACAGATGCCGCGCAGAAAGATCGCGCTTACCGTTTACTGTTCAACCGTAAATTCAATGAAGAGGCACAAAGCTGGATACAGGAGTTACGCGCCTCTGCTTATGTGAAAATTTTAGATGGCAGCAATGTACAATAATAAACCCATCGTCATTACCCCCGGTGAACCTGCCGGGGTTGGCCCTGATTTAGTCATCGCTTTGGCGCAAAAAGAGTGGCCTATCCAACTGGTTGTCTGTGCCGATCCAGAGCTGTTGCTCTCCCGAGCTAAGCAACTGAATTTACCGCTGCAACTGCAAACTTATTATCCAGAACACATTGCTTCATCACAAGCAGCCGGAACCCTAACCATCCTGCCTGTTTATCTTCACTCCCCGGCGATTGCAGGGGAGTTAAACCGGAAAAATGGTACTTACGTCACGGAAACCTTAGCAAGAGCTTGTGATGGTTGCCTAAATGGGGAGTTCTCAGCATTAGTAACAGGACCTGTACATAAAGGTGTCATTAATGATGCCGGTATACCTTTTACCGGACATACTGAGTTTTTTGCTGACCACAGCCAATGTTCAAGGGTTGTTATGATGTTGGCAACAGAAGAGCTACGGGTCGCGTTGGCAACAACGCACCTGCCGATTCTGGATGTTCCCAAAGCGATTACGTTTGATTCCCTCCGGGAAGTGATTACTATCCTTAATCATGATTTAAAAACCAAATTCGGTATCCCTCGTCCCCATATCTATGTGTGTGGCCTAAATCCTCACGCCGGTGAAGGAGGGCATATGGGGCATGAGGAAATAGACGTTATCATTCCCGCCTTAGACAGTTTAAGAGCAGAAGGGATATGGCTGGAAGGTCCATTGCCTGCGGATACCCTGTTCCAACCCAAATATTTAGATCATGCTGATGCCGTACTTTCAATGTATCACGATCAAGGGTTACCCGTGTTAAAATACCAGGGTTTTGGCAGGGCCATGAATATTACGTTGGGTCTGCCATTTATCCGAACTTCTGTCGATCATGGCACAGCACTGGAGCTGGCGGGGACAGGTCAAGCTGATGTGGGTAGTTTTATCACCGCATTGAATCTAGCAATTAAAATGATACAAAACAGTAATGAATAACAAAGTCCATCAAGGGCACCATGCCCGTAAACGTTTCGGGCAAAACTTTTTAACCGATCAGTTTATCATTGATAGCATTGTCAATGCGATGAACCCACTGATCGGCCAAGCCATCGTGGAAATCGGCCCAGGTCTAGGAGCACTGACTGAACCCGTTGGTGAACGCATGGATAAAATGACTGTCGTCGAGCTTGACCGTGATTTAGCGGCTCGTTTGCACGTCCACCCCAAACTGAAAGATAAGCTGACAATCATCCAACAAGATGCAATGACCGTTGATTTTGGTCAGATTGCCAAAGAATATGGGCAATCTCTGCGTGTATTTGGTAACTTGCCTTATAACATCTCTACGCCGTTAATGTTCCATCTTTTCAGCTATACTAATGCCATTGCTGATATGAACTTTATGCTGCAGAAAGAAGTCGTGAATCGTCTTGTCGCGGGACCCGGCACTAAAGCCTACGGACGCTTAAGTGTGATGGCACAATATTACTGTCAGGTAATCCCTATTCTTGAAGTACCACCAACGGCATTTACACCAGCGCCAAAAGTGGATTCTGCTATTGTGCGTTTGATCCCACACAAGAACATACCTTATCCTGTTCAGGACATTCGCATATTAGCCCAGATCACAACCCAGGCATTTAACCAACGGAGAAAAACGCTCCGCAATAGCCTTGGGAACATTTTTTCTGTTGAACAGTTAACCGAATTGGGCGTTGATCCAAGTACCAGGGCTGAAAACATCTCTGTCGAGCAATACTGTAAGATGGCGAACTGGTTATCATCTCAACCGAAAACTGCCTAAACAAATAAACAGACGTTGCAGCAACAGGAGGCACCTATGCTCAATGAACCAAGAATTCATATCCAAGTACAAAGTACTTACGTAGAAAGTCAATCACAGCCGGAACAACAACGTTTTGTGTTTGCTTATACCGTATCAATTCGTAATCTTGGGCATTCCCCTGTGCAACTTATCAGCCGTTACTGGCGCATTACCAACAGTGATGGTCACCTAACCGAAGTTCAGGGTGAAGGGGTTGTGGGAAAACAACCTTTGATCCCACCGGGAACAGAATATCGCTATAGCAGCGGCGCTATTTTGGAAACACCTCTGGGGACAATGGAAGGCCATTATCAAATGATTGATCATGATGGCCGCCCGTTCCGTGTCACTATTCCCGTGTTCCGACTGGCTATTCCAACACTGATAAATTAATTATGTCTACATACCTTATTGGCGATATTCACGGTTGTTATCGTGAATTTCGTTCCTTGTTAGAACAAGTCAATTTTAATCCCAGTGACGACACCTTATGGTTAACAGGCGATTTAGTCGCCCGTGGTCCTGACTCATTGGCAGTACTTCGCTACATTAAGCAACTTGGCTCCGCGGTTAAACTGGTGTTGGGCAATCACGATCTGCATCTGTTGGCGGTTTACGCTAAAATCAGCCGCAATAAACCGAAAGACTTGTTAGATGAATTACTCACAGCACCAGATGTTGATGAATTAATAAATTGGTTGAGAAAACAGCCAATGCTGCAAGTTGATGAAGGGCTGAAACTCGTCATGGCACATGCAGGGATTACCCCACAATGGGATCTGGAAACAGCTAAAATATGTGCCCGTGAAGTGGAAGCCATTCTTCGCAGTGACAGTTATCCCTTGTTTCTCAATGAAATGTATGGGGATATGCCGAATAATTGGACACCAGAGTTAAGCGGACTTGCTCGATTACGTTACAGTACCAATGCGTTGACCCGGATGCGTTATTGTTTTCCACATGGTCAATTAGATATGAGTTGCAAAGCAAAACCGGAAAATGCGCCTGCCCCGCTAAGACCTTGGTTCGAATTACCACGCCGCATTCCTGAAGACTATTCCGTCGCCTTTGGTCACTGGGCAGCCCTGGAAGGCCAGGGGACACCTGCTGGTATCTATGCCTTAGATACGGGGTGTTGTTGGGGAGGTAAATTGACCCTGCTTCGTTGGGAAGATAAGCAATATTTCAGCCAAAAGTCATTACTCAAATCATAAGTCTGATAAATAATAAACCTGCCTATGACACTGGAGTGCCCCAAGGCACTCCACACGTAAGATTAACTCAATCTCGGCGTTCCAGAATTTCAAAACAATAACCATGGGAATTGTTTTCATCTGCATCGTGATATTCGGTAAACGTTGAATTCCATTCATCAGGCTCATAATCAGGGAAATGCGTGTCACCAATCACTTCTGCATCAATGTGAGTCAGATACATACGATGAGCCAGAGGAATAAATTGTTCATAAATTTTTCCTCCTCCCATCACCATCACTTCTTTAACATCGCCAGCGGCAGCTAAAGCAGCTTCAATAGAGTTAACCCAAGTAACCCGATCATCATTTGCAGGTTGACTGCTGATCACGATATTCAGGCGCCCTGGCAAAGGACGGCCAATCGACTCATAAGTCACTCGCCCCATTACAACCGGCTTTCCAAGTGTATTGCGTTTAAACCAGGCTAAATCACCCGGCAAAGTCCATGGCATGGCATTTTCCATACCGATAACTCGATCCATAGCCATCGCAGCAATCAAGCTGATAATCATTAAATCACCTTACAGCCAAGTAGTATGAAAATTTGGGACACTATACGGAAAGGGTTACTCTCAGTCGATATGATTAACAATTTATTACAAACAAATAGTTAGTTTACCCGCTAATTGTTAAACAAGCCGCTGTTTAACAGCTTATTACTTAACAATAAGGCAAAAAAATAACAATTTTATTCAATTTTACAGAACATCTATCTAAAACAGCGCCGAAAATGAGTAAAGCCAAAGCAAAAATTTCATTTAAAAACCAGCAGGATCAACAAGTAACTGGCCGGCAACCCCACTATCTGCCATCTCTAATATCTGGCTGTAATACATGAAAGGAAAATGTTCATAAGACGGCTGCATCATATTAACCAGCAACTCTGCCCGGTTATCAATCCAAACGGTATCTTTCCAACCATAATCCTGTGGCTCTGGACGGTTACCATTCAAGCTAATGACTTTAAACCTGACCCCTTCAATATGGAAAGGCTGGGGTACTGACGTTGTGACTATCCAACGTTCCCATGCTTCTTGTTGGCTTGTGATATCGATTCGATGCGCATTCAGCAGTGAACCATTAATCCCTTGAGAATAATCTCCCAAATCAATCTGACGACTTTGAATGGAAGAGTTAATTTGTGGATTATCAACAATAAGCTGAGTCGGTAGTTGATCTGTCACCAGAGGGAGCAATCCGCTGGCTTTCAGGGTTAATACTGTGGTCGACAGCAGTTTATTTGAAGACTCAAAAAAGCCTTTTAAACGATCGATTATGCCAGCGGATTCTCCCGCAGTAACGGTAATACTCTCCACTTTCGACATATCAACCAAAACTTCACGACGCTCTCCTGGTGCAAGAGACAATAGCTGAACTGCCACGGGAGCAGGCAGCAAGCCTTGATCAGTGGCAATCATGTAGAAAGGGCGACCATCACTGAGCTGCAATTGATATCGACGGGCATTAGATGCATTCAGGAAACGCAACCTAACCCAACCTCTGGCAACTTCCACAAAAGGATTTTCGACACCATTAACCATCAGAGTATCACCAAGGAACCCTTGATTAGCCGGCGGGTTATATTGCGGTACACCAAAATTATCCAATCGCTTATCTTGCAAGATAACGGGGAAATCATCGACACCATAATGTCTAGGTAAAGGCAGTCTGCGGCTGCTTTCGTCTTCCACCAACCACATACCAGCAAGGCCAGCATAAACATGCCGCGCCATTCGATTTGGGGTATTAGCATGATACCAACAGGTTGCTGCAACTTGATCTATAGGGATAACCGGCGACCAACTTTCCCCCGGTGCCATCAAACGCGCTGAGCCTCCCATCAAGGTTCCTGGCACCAGTAATCCCCCAACTGTCATTGAAACCGGTTCAGACAGCCGATTGCTATAGATCAGTTTGACATCATCCCCTCGGTGAACCCGAATAGTTGGCCCTAAATAATGTCCGTTGATGCCCCAGACTTGAGCCTTATTATGGCCGTTAAACGACCAGGTGGCTTTTTGTATAGCTAAAAACAGGGGTTGCCCTCTGCGAGACTCCAATAAAGGAGGGAGTGGCAATTTTGTTTGTTGATTTTTGTTGGCTCGAACGACAAAAGGAAGTGCCCCTAAACACATTGCCAAACCAGAAGCCTGAATAAATTGGCGCCGACTCAGTGACATACTTTCTCCACAGAAGATCTCCACAGAAGGAATAGTCTCTCTACGATAGAAATAATTTTCACAGCAAGAATAGCAATTCCCAATGATGGCTTAATTCAAATAATGACTGGGATGAATACACTGATATTCTGGCTATCAGGATTTATTATTCTATCGATTGCGTTTAATAAAAACGTTAATTTATTAAACGCAATCATATCGCGAATAGGAAAAAATTCCTAAAATTATCTAAAACTTATAGTGATAATCCGTCCAACATGTGGAAAAACATATTTGAGAATTCCGGCTAATTGATCATCATTTAGATCTACGCTGATTAAGCATCTCGACTTCTTTATCCAATTCTTCAATTTTTGTTTTCATCAATTGTCGGCAGTATTCTGCCAATTCACGAACCTGATCTTTAGTATATTTCGTGGTATCAATCGGGGGCAACATTTCAACAATGACGGTGCCATTATCCCAACGATTTAGTTTTATTTTATCGTGTGTTGTAGAAACACAAACCGGTACAATAGGTGCACCTGCTGCAATGGCGGCATGAAAAGCACCTGTTTTAAAGGGCATCAACCCACGACCACGACTGCGCGTTCCTTCTGGAAACATCCAAACCGAAACCCGATTTTTTCTGATCTGTTCGACAACCTGTGAAATCGTGCCATGTGCTTTTGTCCGATTATCTCTGTCAATCAAAATATTACCTGTCAGCCAATAAAGCTGGCCAAAGAAGGGAATAAAAACCAGGCTTTTTTTGCCCACGGTGACTGTACGTGGCTGCACCGCATTCGACATCGTAACCATGTCGTAATTATTCTGGTGATTGCCGATATAAATGCTAGGCCCATATTCCTGTGCTCCCTCTGGAATACGTTCTAGTAGCTTAATACCAAGCACTTTATGCAATTTGCCAAATGCATGTCCAAAAGTCATAACATGACGTGGGTTGCGTGGGCTGAATAAACAGTAGATACCCCCAAAAATAAAGAGCAGTATTCCAAACAGAATAACAATAATTCCCCGAATGATTGCTAGCATAGTGGCCTCTTGTTGAAAGGCCAGTGTATTCATTACACTGGCCTAAAATTACGATTTATACCTTTCACTCTGCAATTTGCAGCTTAATTGTTTGTATTACAAACCACTTCAACGCGCTCAACACGCTGTAACCCGCGAGGCAGAGGTGCTCCCTTGCGCCCTCTCTCTGCCCTGAATTTCTGTAAATCTTCAGAACGTAGCAGTAACTTGCGTTTGCCAAAGTAAAGCGTGATGGAAGATTGTGGTGGCAATACCAGTAACCAAGCCAACATATCTTCGCCTGATGCAGCCTGTGCCGCCGGAATAGAAACAATCTTATTGCCCTTGCCCTTTGAAAGCTGTGGCAAATCAGTCACTGGAAACATCAACATACGGCCCGCTTTGGTAATCGCCAGTAACATGTCTTCCTGTTCGTTGTTAATCTCCAACGGCGGCATCACCTTGGCATTTTCAGGCAAAGTAATCATCGCCTTGCCCGCTCGATTCTTGGCAATCAGGTCATTGAAAGTACAGATAAAACCATATCCTGCATCAGATGCCATCAAGAATTTCTGTTCTTCTTTCGCCATCAAAAGATGCTCAACCGATGCCCCAGCCGGCAACGCCAGTTTGCCCGTCAACGGTTCTCCCTGCCCTCTGGCTGAAGGTAAATCCAACGGATCAACCGAATAACTGCGCCCTGTAGTATCAATAAAGACCACGGGCTGGTTACTCTTGCCACGTACCGCACTGCGGAAGCTGTCACCAGATTTGTAATTTAAGCCAGCCGGATCAATCTCGTGCCCTTTCGCACTACGTACCCAGCCCATTTCTGACATAATGACGGTAATCGGCTCAGATGGCAGGATGTCATGATCACTCATGGCCTTCGCTTCCGTGCGCTCTTTCAGTGGCGAACGACGGTCATCACCGTAGCTTTCTGCATCAGCAATAATCTCTTTTTTCAGTAACGTATTTAACTTACGCTCAGAACCCAAAATCGCCTGAAGTTTATCACGTTCTTTCGCCAGCTCATCCTGCTCGCCACGGATTTTGACTTCTTCCAGTTTCGCCAAATGACGCAATTTCAGTTCAAGAATGGCTTCTGCCTGCGTTTCGGTTAAGTCAAAACGCTGCATCAATACTGATTTCGGCTCATCTTCATTGCGAATAATGTGGATGACTTCATCAATATTAAGATATGCCGCCAGTAAACCTTCCAGGATATGCAAACGCTTAAGCACTTTTTCCAGGCGATAATTCAAGCGATTACGCACGGTTTCACGACGGAAAATCAGCCATTCACTAAGGATCTCAACCAATCCCTTAACCGCAGGACGATTATCCAAACCGATCATGTTGAGATTGATGCGATAGCTTTTTTCCAGATCGGTGGTTGCAAACAGGTGGTTCATTACCTGCTCAACATCCACGCGGTTAGTACGTGGAACAATCACTAAACGGGTTGGATTTTCATGATCAGACTCGTCACGCAGATCATCCACCATCGGCAATTTTTTCGCCCGCATTTGGCTGGCAATTTGCTCTAATATCTTTGCGCCAGATACCTGGTGAGGCAAGGCGGTGATAACTACGTTACCTTCTTCTTTCGACCAAACCGCCCGCATCCGCACCGAACCTCGGCCATTTTTGTAGATCTTGCGGATATCTTCTTTTGACGTGATGATCTCAGCTTCTGTTGGATAGTCCGGCCCTTTGACATATTCCATCGCCTCATCAAGCGATAGATCTGGTTTATCCAACATGGCAATCAGTGCATTCGCAACCTCACGCGCATTGTGTGGCGGAATGTCTGTTGCCATACCCACGGCAATGCCGGTGGTGCCATTGAGTAAGATATTAGGCAGACGTGCAGGCAAACACTTAGGCTCCTGCAATGTACCATCAAAGTTTGGCACCCAATCTACGGTTCCTTGCCCCAACTCAGACAGTAACAATTCGGCATATTTAGACAAGCGAGATTCGGTATAACGCATCGCCGCAAAGGATTTTGGATCATCCGGTGCGCCCCAGTTTCCTTGCCCATCGACTAACGGATAGCGGTATGAGAAAGGTTGTGCCATCAAAACCATAGCTTCATAACAAGCTCCATCGCCATGCGGGTGATATTTGCCGAGAACATCACCGACGGTACGGGCAGATTTCTTAAATTTGGCACTGCTGCTCAGCCCAAGTTCTGACATCGCATAGACAATACGACGCTGAACGGGCTTTAAGCCATCACCGATAAAAGGCAACGCCCTGTCCATGATGACGTACATGGAGTAATTCAAATAGGCATTTTCAGTGAACGTGTGAAGCGGCTGACGCTCCACACCATCGTGAGTTATCTCACTCATGTATTAATTTCCTCAGGATCTATATTGACTACCTTTGCGCTCAATTCATGCGCTAAACTTCGATATCGATGGAATCGCCCTTCTCTTGCAGCCAATTACGGCGATCTTCTGAACGTTTCTTTGCCAGAAGCATATCCATGACAGAGAGAGTTTCTTGGTAATTTTCATCGTCGATAGTCAATTGCACCAGACGGCGAGTGTTAGGATCTAACGTGGTTTCGCGCAACTGTATTGGATTCATTTCTCCCAATCCTTTAAAGCGCTGAACGTTCGGCTTACCCCGCTTACGGCTCAGACGATCCAAAATAGCGTTTTTTTCCCCTTCATCCAGTGCATAATACACTTCTTTGCCGAGATCAACGCGATACAGCGGTGGCATTGCCATGTAGACATGCCCACGTTTCACCAATGTCGGGAAATGACGGACAAACAGGGCGCACAGCAATGTTGCAATGTGTAATCCATCAGAATCTGCGTCCGCCAGTATGCAAATTTTACCGTAGCGTAGTTGGCTTAGATCGTCACTATCCGGATCAATACCAATCGCAACAGAAATATCATGAACTTCCTGCGAAGCCAGAACTTCATCCGAGGAGACTTCCCATGTATTCAGGATTTTTCCGCGCAGTGGCATGATCGCTTGAAACTCACGATCACGAGCTTGTTTCGCAGAGCCTCCCGCGGAATCCCCTTCCACTAAAAACAGTTCAGTAACATTGAGATCTTGCGCAGTACAGTCTGCCAATTTACCCGGCAAGGCAGGGCCATTGGTCAGCTTTTTACGTACTACTTTCTTCGCTGCCCGCATTCTACGCTGCGCACTGGCAATCGCCATTTCAGCGAGTTGCTCCGCATCTTGAATATGCTGGTTCAGCCACAAGCTGAATGCATCTTTTACCACGCCAGAAACGAAAGCCGCAGACTGGCGAGAAGAGAGACGCTCTTTGGTTTGGCCGGCAAATTGCGGATCTTGCATTTTAAGCGATAGCACATAAGCACAGCGCTCCCAAATATCATCGGCAGAGAGTTTAACCCCACGTGGCAATATATTGCGGAATTCGCAGAATTCACGCATGGCATCCAATAACCCCTGACGCAAGCCATTAACATGGGTGCCGCCTTGTACCGTTGGGATCAAGTTGACGTAGCTTTCCGTCAATAATTCTCCACCTTCCGGTAGCCAGAGCACTGCCCAATCAACTGCTTCAGTATCTCCACTTAATGTGCCGACAAAAGGGGCTTGTGGCAATGTGACCAGCCCGTTGACGGCTTCCAGCAGGTAATCTGTCAACCCATCGGCATAACACCATTTCTGTTCGGTATCGTTCAGTTTGTCTTTAAAAACGATCTCAACACCCGGACACAGTACCGCCTTGGCTTTCAGCAAATGCGTCAAACGGGTGGCAGAAAAACGGGGTGTATCGAAATAGTTTTCATCTGGCCAGAAATGGACACTTGTTCCAGTATTGCGTTTGCCACAACTGCCAATAACTTCCAATTCTTGTACTTTTTCACCATTTTCAAAGGCGATTTGGTGTACCTGACTGTTACGACGAACAGTCACCTCCACACGTTTGGAGAGGGCGTTAACTACCGAGATCCCAACCCCATGCAAGCCACCAGAAAATTGGTAATTTTTATTAGAAAATTTTCCGCCCGCATGCAAGCGGGTCAAAATCAATTCAACAGCAGAAACTTTTTCTTCAGGATGGATATCAACCGGCATACCACGGCCATCATCTATCACTTCCAGAGACTGATCGCTGTGAAGGATTACTTCAATATGCTTCGCGTGACCAGCCAGAGCTTCGTCCACACTGTTATCGATCACTTCCTGTGCCAGATGATTCGGACGGGCTGTATCAGTATACATTCCGGGACGACGACGTACTGGCTCCAGGCCACTGAGGACTTCAATGGCCTCTGCGTTGTAACTAGATTGAGTCATGTTGTAATTCTGTCGGTTGCTTCGTTATTAGAGGGCCAATCAGTATTGATATACTGTTGATAATACCAGTCGCTTACCTATTTTTGGCAATTTTTTTACTATTGCCACTGGTTAGCCCTAAGAAGTCAATGATTTGAGGGAAATAATATTCGAAACCAATAAAAGCATGATTCCCACCAGATTCAACCGTCTGTCGGCACTGCATCAGATAAGTAACAGCCTGACGGTAATCGAGCACTTCATCCCCTGTTTGCTGCAATAACCAAATGAGATCCGGCGATTCCAGCGGGTCAATGTGCATCACTTTGAGATCATGTATGTGGCTTGGTTTGAGAGTATAACGCTCTTCGGTATAAGGATTCACGTTTTCCCCAAGATAATTCTGAAGCAAGTCGAAAGGACGTACAGCAGGATTGACAACCACGGCGGGCAAACCAAAGCACTGGGAAAGCCAGATAGCCAGATAACCGCCCAGAGAAGAGCCTACCAGCCCAATATTTTCACCGGCATGTGCCATCACCAGTTCTTCCAGTAAGATAGCCGCATCTTCGGGATAGGGGGGCAATTGTGGCACCAGCATGTCAATTTTAGGGTGCTGCTGGTGTAGCCACGCTTTCAGCGTATTCGCTTTCGCTGATTGAGGGGAACTATTGAAACCATGTAAGTAGAGTAATATCGACATTAATACCCGTCCGAATCTAAATCCGGGCAAAATTCGTTACTCTTAAGTCTGTGAACCTGTGTCTGCAATTTCGCTTCTTTATTATTGCCAGTCACAGACAGTTCGAGATAACGCCACCCCGGAGCCACTGTATCAAGCATAAAATTAGTACAATGTGGCTTAAATTGCACACAGGTTGATGGGGTTGCCATAACACGAATACCGTTCCAAGTTTCATCAACTTCTTGATGGATATGCCCACACAGTATGGCTTTCACTTGGGTTTTGCCTTTCAAACATTCTGATAATTCGGGAGCATTACGCAAACTGTGTTGATCCAACCATGTGCATCCAGACGGAATCGGGTGATGGTGAAGCATAATTATCGCATGGCGATCACTGTGTTCATCCAGACATTTTTTCATCCACTCAAGCTGATAATCCGTCAATTCGCCATGAGGAACACCTTGCACCTGACTGTCCAGCATTATCAACTGCCAATGCTGTCCGATAACTATCTGCTTGGAAGGTAAAATGCCTGCTGCTGCCAACGTGTCAACCATCGCGGGTTGATAATCATGATTACCGGGTAACCAAACACAAGGTGCAGGTAAACGCGCAATGCCATCAGCAAAATGCTGGTAAGCATTGATGGTCTGATCTTGTACCAAGTCACCTGTCGCAACGATCAAATCAATATCGAGATTTTGCTGCAAGATCATATCCAATACCGCATGATAACTGCGATAGGTATTGACTCCCAGCAATGAGTCTCCCTGATTAGCAAAAAGGTGCGTGTCGGTAATTTGCAGTATTCTGGCTGTGGCGCCTTCTGCCACAGGTACTTCAAGCAGGCTTTCCAAAAGGTTTCCTTTTCCTGTCGATCATAAGGATGATTTTAACGTGTCTTTATGCAAAAGATCTGCTGGCTGGGGCACACTTCCCGTTTTCCAACATAAATTAGGAATGATTACCCAACCACTTTTTCCTAAGTTTTTCATGGTGCAATGCCAGCCACTGTATTGCAATAACTGACGCCGCATTATCGATAATGCCCTCTTCTACCCACTGATAGGCTTGCTCGCGACTCACAACCAGAACGCGAATATCTTCATGCTCACCTTCCAAACCATGAACCCCTGAGGCAGTGGTGGCATCGACTTCACCGACAAAGATATGCATGCGCTCTGTCGTACCGCCAGGACTGGAAAGATAACTTAATGCCGGCTGGCAGCGTTTAACCTCAATTCCTGCCTCTTCTACGGCTTCGCGACGGACAACCTGTTCAGCATCTTCTCCCGCTTCGATCATGCCAGCAATCACTTCCAGCAGCCACGGCGTATGACTGGTCTCAATCGCCGGAATACGGATTTGTTCAATCAAAACAATTTCATCGCGCACTGGATCATAAGGCAACAAAACGCCGGCATGACCTCGCTCAAAAACTTCACGTTTAATGGTTTCACTCCAACCACCACGAAATAGACGATGCTGGAATTGATATTCTGTCATTTTAAAAAAACCGCGATAAAGCGTTTTTTGAGAAATAACTTCGACGTCTTGTTTAGTAAAAGTATATGGCGAGGCAAGATCTTTACTCATAAAATCTCCTGATTAGTTTTTAAAATTTCCTATTATTAAAAGGTATTTTTTTATATTGATCTAAATAAATTCATTTTGATGATACAAGCAAGCAGAAAAATGAGACAATATGGCACAAACAGCCACCCTACCCTGCTGGCATTCTCTGCTAGAATCTGTGGTATTAGTTTTTATGCAGAGGCAACTTAAGCAAAATAGCTGCACAACAAGGAACGCAAATGAAAAAATTGCTCTCTCTTTTTATCGCTATGAATCTGGTAGGTTTTAGTACTTCAAGTTATGCTGCGGATTTACTCCAGATTTATCAGCAGGCAAAAGAAACAAACCCTGAATTGCTTAAGGCACAGGCCGACCGTAATTCAGTAGTTGAAAAGATTAATCAAGCTCGTAGCTCTTTATTGCCCCAATTAGGTCTGAATGCGGGTGTCAATTATGGCAAAGGTTTTCGCGATGCCAGAAATTCAGAATCTCATGGCACAAATGCGAGTCTGCAACTGACGCAAACCATCTTTGATATGGCAAAATGGAATCAGCTGAATCAAGCAGAGAAAAATGCGGGTATTGAAGACATCAAATATCAAGCAGCTCAACAGCAATTAATCCTCAACACTGCACAAACCTATTTTGACGTTCTGAATAAAATTGATACATTGACATTTACCGAAGCGCAAAAAGCTTCACTGTACCGTCAACTGGATCAAACCACTCAACGTTTTAATGTCGGTCTGGTTGCCATTACTGACGTGCAGAATGCCCGCGCTCAATATGACTCGATTCTGGCAACCGAAGTTTCTGATCGCAACAACCTGGAGAATGCGCTGGAAAAACTGCGTATGATTACAGGCAATTACTACCCACAGTTGGCTGCACTAAATATTGATCTGTTCAAAACCAACCAACCAGAATCGGGTGATAAAGTGCTCAAAGAAGCAGAAATCCGTAACCTGAATCTGTTGTCAGCCCGCTTAATGCAAGATCTAAGACGCGAACAAATCAAAGAAATGCAGACAGGCTATATGCCAACGGTTAATTTAAGCGCAGATACAAGTATTACTAACGATCATACGCGCGGAAATAAACGAATAGACGAATATAGAGGCGGTAATAGCGTTAAGCTTTCTTTGAGCTTACCGCTGTTCAGTGGCGGAGCTACCTATTCTCAAGTAGAGCAAGCGAAATATAATTTTGTCAGCGCCAGTCAGGACTTGGAAAATACGTATCGTAAAGTCACACAAGAAGTGCATTCTTCTACCAATAACATTGCTGCTGCGATCAGTAGTGTTGACGCCAACAAACAGGCGGTACTCTCTGCACAAAGTTCATTGAATTCAATGGAAGCCGGTTATCAGGTAGGAACCCGCACAATCGTCGATGTGCTGGATTCGACAACTAAACTTTATCAAGCCAAGCAGAATCTGTCTAAAGCACGTTACGACTATTTGCTTTCCCTGTTACAAAATAAACAGGCACGCGGCGTTTTGAATGAAAATGATTTGCTAGAGTTGAATAAGATGCTAGGCGCACAGATCTCAACCTCTGCCAGCAATATCATTAAAGAGATGAAAACACCATCAGTTCGCTGAATTAATGCACTATCGTTCTCAATTGAAAAACGTTATATTAAAAACGCTATACTAATAGAAAGCAGCCGGCGATTTATCGGGCTGCTTTTTAGCACATCCCTGAGAGCCGTTCCCATTGAACACAATAAAATGGGGTAAGGCTCTTAATCTTAACCAGAGACCTTCAAGATGGATGCCCCTATGACAATGAAACGGACAAAAGAGATAAACCGCGATTCTTTCCGTAAAATTTGGCAAAGCTATCGTCTGACACCTGTAGCGCTTGCTGTCAGTGCCGTTTTCATGCTTTCCGCCTGTGAACAAAATGATGAAACGGTATCACTCTATACAAATGCCGATGAGTGCTCCCAGGCGAATCCTTCTCAAAGTGAACAATGCAAGACCGCCTACAACAACGCCCTGAAAGAAGCGGAAAAAACCGCACCGAAATATGCGACTCGCGAAGAGTGTGTGGCTGAATTCGGTGAACAACAATGTACGCAAACCCCAGCTCAGGCGGGTGTCGGTCAGCAGGCTCAGGCACAAAGTAGTAGCGGCAGTTTCTGGATGCCTTTGATGGCAGGTTATATGATGGGACGCTTAATGGGCGGTAGCTCTGCACCATCACAACCGTTGTTCACATCACAATCAGCTTCCAGCCCAGCAAATGGTAAGTTTGTTGATGCGACAGGTAAAAGCTATGGCCCAGCCACCGCAGGTGGTCGCAGTATGACCGTGCCAAAAACGGCGATGGCGCCAAAACCAGCAACCACAACCACGATTACCCGTGGTGGGTTCGGTGAATCCGTGGCGAAACAATCTGCCATGCAGCGTTCATCTGCCAGCTCAAGTTCCAGTTCTTCCCGCTCTATGGGTGGTTAATCAAAGATGAAACGCATTGGTATTACCGAACGCCCGGATTGGCGCGAAAAAGCAGCAGAGTTTGGTTTTAATTTTCACACCATGTATGGTCAGCCTTACTGGAGTGAAGACGCTTATTACCAGTTCACCCTGGATCAAATTGAAGAAATTGAAGATGTAACGGCAGAACTGCACCAAATGTGTTTGCAGGTCGTGGAAAAAGTGGTCGATAGTGAAGAGTTGCTGACTAAGTTCCAGATCCCAAAACACTGTTGGGAATTTATCCGCTCTTCATGGGTCACCAGTCAACCTTCGCTCTATTCCCGCCTGGATTTAGCTTATGATGGCAAAAATCCCCCCAAGTTACTGGAAAACAACGCCGATACCCCAACGTCACTGTATGAATCGGCTTTCTTTCAGTGGATCTGGCTGGAAGACCAAATAAATGCAGGCAACCTGCCGTCAAATGCTGATCAGTTCAACAGCCTGCAAGAAAAGCTGATTGAGCGTTTTGCACAGTTACGTGAAAAACATGGGTTTGGCCTGTTGCACATGGCCTGCTGTCAGGATACTGAAGAAGATCGTGGCACCATCCAATATTTGCAGGATTGTGCTGCGGAAGCCGGTATTCCTACCGAATTCCTGTTTATTGAGGATATCGGTTTAGGGGAGAAAGGACAGTTTACTGACTTACAGGATCAAGTGATCAGTAACCTGTTTAAGCTGTACCCGTGGGAATTTATGCTGCGTGAGATGTTTTCCACCAAATTGGCTGATGCGGGCGTCCGTTGGCTGGAACCCGCATGGAAAAGCATTATTTCCAACAAAGCACTGCTGCCAATGCTGTGGAAAATGTTCCCAAATCATCCAAACTTGTTGCCTGCCTATTTTGCGGATGAACGCCCTTCCGACATGAATAGCTATGTCATTAAGCCACTGTTCTCCCGTGAAGGTGCCAATATTCGCATCATTGAAAATGGCCATGAAATCGCCAGTGCGGATGGCCCTTATGGGGAAGAAGGCATGATTATCCAACAGTTCCACGCATTGCCAAAATTTGAGGGTAACTATGCGCTGGTCGGTAGCTGGTTAGTGGATGATCAATCTGCGGGTATCTGTATCCGTGAAGATCGTGAGCTGATTACTCAAGATTTGTCACGCTTCTACCCGCATATTATTTTGGATTGATTCAATCAGCCGACCTGAATCGATAACATACTTAAAGAGCCGTCTTCAATTCCTTCAACGGGTGTTGAAATTGGCTCTTTTTTATTCCATGTCCCCATCACATACAGCAATGGCAAAAAATGTTCTGGTGTTGGGTTAGATAATTGACCATCTTCCCTATCCAGGGCATTAAACAAAGGATGAGGCTCTTCCAGGCTGGTTAAACTTTCACGCACAAACTGCTCAAAAGAGAGTGCCCAAGGAAAAGGTTCTGCCCCCAGTTTTGCGGCCGGCAGGTTATGCACAATATTTCCACTCCCCAGGATTAAGACGCCTTCATCTCGCAGTAATACTAACTTTTTACCTATTTCATAATGAAAAGAAGCTGGTTGATTACAATCCATACTCAGTTGGACAACCGGAATATCAGCATCAGGATACATTTTTGCTAATATTCCCCAAGATCCATGATCCAATCCCCATTGTCCAAAATCAGTCTCGACCTCAATCGGTTCAAGAATATCCTGTACCAATACAGCAAGTTCAGGAAAACCTTTAGCCGGATACTGTTTTTCATGCAATTCTCTGGGAAAGTGACCAAAATCGTGGATAGTTCTGGGCTGTGCCATCGTTGTCACGGCTGTACCCTTCGTGTACCAGTGCGCAGAAATCACCAAAATCGCCCTTGGCCTGGGTAATTTATTCCCCAGTTTAAACCAGGCTCGTGAGTAACAGTTATCTTCAATGGCATTCATTGGGCTGCCATGACCAATGAATAGAGCAGGCATTCTCAGGAGACTCATTTTCGCCCCTTATACAACAAATTAAACATTCGAATAATGAATTCGGATTATGATAAAAAAATTATGACAGGATTAAGACATTCCTTCCTTGAATATCGTCAATCAAAAATGATGGAGTGCCTTAGAAATATTAAAAGGCTACAGGGTGTGGACTGTAGCCTTCCAAAGTACATGCGTATGTCTCCCCATCTTTCAAGTTACCCTATTACTGCATGGCAACTCAAAACCTGTTGAGTATAACCGATATTTCCTGCCCTAATCTGCTCTCTATTCAAATTAAAAAACAAGATTAATTAGGGATTCTTTTAAAACCCGTTAGCTGACTGCCTTTGCCATTTTTAAACGGTAATCTACCAAATCTTCAATAGTGACTACCGGCATATTATGCTGTTTTGCAAATTCAATCACTTCAGGGGCTCGAGCCATTGATCCATCGTCATTTGTCAATTCGCATAGCACACCTGCTGGTTTAAACCCCGCCATTTTGACCAAATCAATGGTCGCTTCGGTGTGACCGCGACGGGTCAAAACTCCTCCTGGTTGCGCACGCAAAGGAAAAACGTGTCCAGGTTGGTTCAGATCACTGGGTTGTGCATCATCGGCAATAGCGGCCTGGATCGTAGTGATGCGATCTGCCGCAGATACCCCTGTTGTCACGCCTTGCGCAGCTTCAATTGAGACCGTGAAAGCGGTTTGATATTGGCTCGAATTGTTTTCCACCATCATGGGTAATTTTAACTGCTGACGGCGTTCTTCGGTCAAACACAAGCAAACAATTCCACTGCCGTGACGGATAGTTAACGCCATTTGCTCTACCGTCATTGTTTCGGCGGCGAAAATCATGTCGCCTTCATTCTCACGGTTTTCGTCATCCAGTACCATCACCCCCTGACCCGCACGCAAAGCAGCAAGCGCACGTTCAACACGTTCAAATGGCGTCCCATATGAGGAAAGTAGCGTCTGATTCATGGTAAAGAACCTCTTTTTGATATATGAATTACCAGAATCAGGGCAATTTTGAGGAGTTCGTGCTGCACAAAAATACGGCAACAAAAACAACAGACAAGTGCAAGCACTCGATTGATGCTGTTATTCTCTCCCATCCGGACTATCACCGTCGGCTCCAGAATCACACTGGATCTGCTGACCTCTGTTTTATCCCCATAAAACAAAGGGATAATGACAAACAGAGCGCTCGCGGGCTGCATAAAATGATCATTCGATATTTTATGTTACCGCCGGTAGGGACTTTCACCCTGCCCTGAGATAAACGATTTCACTATAACGCTAATAATCGGCAGGAGCAATCAGCAAAATCAAATATGAAACCTGGCTCTCAATCATTTATGCTTTCGTCATAGGGTATTAAAATGTTGCCAATACCGTTACGTTATAAAACACTATTACAGTATATAAAGGATGATCACCATGCTCGATCCAAAGAAAATTGAACAAATTGCTCGCCAACTCCACAATTCCATGCCAAAAGGTGTCAAAGAATTTGGCGATGATATGGAAAAAAAATTTCGTGCGGTTCTGCAATCCCAGTTAAGTAAGTTAGATCTTGTTAATCGCGAAGAATTCGATGTTCAGACACAAGTTTTGTTGCGTACCCGTGAAAAATTAGCAGCAATGGAACAACGCCTGAATGAATTGGAAGCTCGTCTCGAAGAAACAGACAAAAAAACACAGCAAGCTGAATAATGTAGTGTAAAAAGAATGTTGTGAGGAAAATTGTGTAAGGAGGATGCCGCTATGCAGCAAAAAGCATAACGGCACATGATGCAAAACTTACTGGCTCTTAATGGTCTTGATGATATTGGTTGTGGAAATACCGTCTTCGAAGTTCAATACCTTAACTTCACCACCCGCCGCCCAAACTTCTTCGCTACCCGCGATCTCTTCAGGCTTATAATCACCACCTTTGACCAAAATATCTGGCAGGATATCCGCAATTAAGCGCTGCGGTGTATCTTCCTCAAATGCCACAACCCAGTCCACAGATTCCAGCGCTGATAACACTGTCATGCGTTGTTCCAGCGGATTCACCGGGCGGGTTTCCCCTTTCAGGCGCTGAGTGGATGCATCACTATTGACGGCTACGATCAAACGATCCCCCAATTTACGGGCGTTGGATAGGTAAGAAACGTGTCCCGCATGGAGGATATCAAAACAACCATTCGTCATGACAATCCGTTCACCACGCTGACGCGCCTGTGCGACGGCTTCTTTCAGTTTGGCTTCACTCATTACGCCAAATCCAGTTTCTGCACGTCCACGCACCGCATTTTCCAGTTCAACCGGCGATACAGTGGAGGTTCCCAATTTTCCAACTACCACACCGGCCGCTGCATTAGCAAGGTAACAGGCTTCGTTTAGCGGCTTGCCCGCAGCTAATGCCGTTGCCAATACACCTATCACCGTATCTCCTGCGCCGGTAACATCAAAAACTTCTTGTGCCTGAGTTGGCAAGTGCAGGGGCGGCTGCCCAACTTGCAATAAACTCATACCTCTTTCAGAACGTGTGATCAACAGCGCTTTTAGCTCCAAATCCTGCACCAGCTTCGTGCCTTTCTGTACTAAATCATCATCATCCTGGCAGTACCCTACAACAGCCTCAAACTCTGACATATTTGGCGTCAGCAATGTGGCGCCCCGATAGCGGCTAAAATCACTGCCTTTTGGATCGATAAGCACAGGAACATTCGCTTCATTGGCGAGCTTAATCATCGCCTGAATCTGGCTTAGCGCCCCTTTAGCGTAATCCGACAGTACCAAAGCGCCAATATGTGGCAAGGATTGCTGAATTTTTTCCAGCATCGGTTGGGCATCTATATTCTGGAAACCTTCTTCAAAATCCAGACGCAATAATTGTTGATTACGCGATAAGACGCGCAGTTTTGTAATTGTTGGATGAGTTGGGACAGAAACAAAATCACAACGGACTTTCACACTGCTTAGCTTCTCACTCAATGCCCGCGCTGCATCATCAATACCCGTCAAGCCGACCAAACGTGAATTCGCCCCCAAGGAAGCAATATTCATGGCAACGTTAGCCGCACCACCAGGGCGTTCTTCTATAGTTTCGACCTTAACCACCGGAACCGGTGCTTCCGGTGAAATGCGGCTAGTTGGGCCATACCAATAGCGATCTAACATCACATCGCCAACAACCAAAACACCTGCGCGGTGAAAATCCGGGGGGGTTACTTTCATCCCATGCTCCAAATATCAAAATAAACTGTTGCGGATATTACCATAACCAGACTTAGTGCCAGCAAACTCGATCAGGAAAAACGACTATGTCAGCGGCTATCCTAATCCCTTATGCGCTAAGATTATTTATTCAATCTTGTCGTTCTCTAACCATTTTTGCCAGCTATCATGTACCAATGCTTGCTGCTGGCTGAAATGTCCAACGGAAACTTGGCTGGATAACGCCTGCAACGCTAAATGATGCAATTCATCACGCATGGTAATGTAAGCTTGCGTCAACGCCATCGCTTCTTGCTCGTCCATAATATTATGCTGCGCCATTAATTCGAAAATTCGAACATTATCAGACCAACGGGTCAACCTGGCATTTTCTGGCGCATAACGCAGAACCTGATATTGAGCAATAAATTCAATATCCGTGATCCCCCCTGGATCAGCTTTGATATCAAATTGATCTTGTCGATGGCTGCCCAAGTGCCGATGCATTTTTTCTCGCATCTCACGAACCTGTTGACGCAAAAGATCGGGATCGCGAGGAAGGCATAAGGTTTCACGGCGAATACGTTCAAAATCACGCCGCATTTTCTCATCACCGAACACCATGCGTGCACGAACCAACGCCTGATGCTCCCAGGTCCATGCTTCATTTTTTTGGTAATCATCAAAGGCTTCAAGGGTACTGACCAACATTCCCGATTCACCGGATGGCCGCAAACGGGCATCAACGTCATACAATACCCCCGATACAGTTCGGGTACTAAACAGATGAAGGATACGTTGGGCAAGACGCAAATAAAACTGGCGAGCTTCAATGGAACGGGCACCGTCTGTCATCATCCCCATTGGGCAATCCAGCAAGAACACCAGATCCAAATCAGAACCATAACCCAGCTCCCAGCCGCCTAATTTGCCATAACCAATAATGGCAAAACCCAACCCTTGCCGCTGGGATAAATGAGCAGGTGCGCCATAGCGTTTTACCATTTGGTTCCACGCTAGCTGCACAACAGCCTCAATAATGGCTTCCGCAAGATAAGTCAGGTGATCACTGACTTTCATCACAGGCAAGACGCCCGCAATATCTTCTGCTGCAATCCGCAATAGTTGTGCCTGCTTAAATTGACGTAAAGCCTCCAGCAATTGCTCTTCGTCGTCTTCAGGAAGGCGCAATAAATATTGATAAAGCTCATCACGATAAGCATCCATCGGCAACGGTTGATACAGTGATTTGGGATCGAGTAGCTCATCCAGCAACAACGGATGTCGAGCAAGCTGGCTGGCGATCATCGGAGAAGCAGCACAGAGCCGGATAACATGGATCATGACCTGTTCTGATTCCAGTATCAGCTCCAGATACGTCGTGCGGCTGACGATACTGAGCAACAGAGAAGTAATCCGAGCCAAAACGGTATCAGCATCTTCCCTGACTGCAATTTTTGCCAACAAACGTGGCATTAACTGGTCAAGCACATCCCTTCCCCGTGGGCCAATGGTGCGCTTACTGACGTCCTGACGAAAAAGCGCCATAACATCAAGCATTTTCTGGGCTTTTTCTTTATCAAGATGAGGAATCAATGCGATAAGTTCATCTGTATTCAAAACTTCCTGCCATAAACTCTTGAACGGGATATGGCCAGACTCTTCACTATGCTCTTCTACTTCATCGCCAATCAATTGTCGGAAAATACTTCGCACCGCACTCATTTTACGTTCGGTTTCTGCCATCAAGTCATCCCAATTGGCAAAATTCATGCCCCAAGAGAGACGAGCACGATCCAACTCATTATCCGGTAAGGTCTGCGTTTGTTGGTCACGTATAGATTGCAGCAAGTTTTCAAGCCGCCGCAAAAACAGGTAACTTTCCTCAAGCTGCTTTAATTGTTTCGTTGGCAATAAAGCCAAATCGTCGATAGCCTGCAATGTCGGCAACAAAGAACGAGATTGTAAGCTCGGCTCCCTTCCTCCACGGATAAGCTGAAAAACTTGGGTGATAAACTCAATTTCACGAATTCCACCCGCACCTAATTTAATATTGTCTTTTAATCCCCGACGACGGACTTCCCGTTCAATCATGCCTTTCATATTGCGCAAAGATTGAATTGCACTGAAATCGATATAACGACGGAAAACGAATGGCCGCAACATCTGGCGCAACTCCTGGCAATAAACCTGCTCATCATTGCCCAAAATACGCGCTTTCACCAAAGCATAACGCTCCCAGTCACGCCCTTGTTCCTGATAATAATCTTCCAATGCCGGAAAACTGAACACTAAAGGGCCACTGTCACCAAATGGACGTAATCTCATATCGACACGATAAACAAATCCGTCTACGGTTTTTTGATCCAGTGCCTTAATTAATTTCTGCCCCAATCGAGTAAAAAACTGGGAATTATCCATTTCCCGACGCCCACCCTGCGTTACGCCATTTTCTGGATAAGCAAAAATAAGGTCAATGTCAGAGGAAAAATTAAGCTCTCCACCCCCCAATTTTCCCATGCCCAAAATCAGCAGTGGCTGTACTACTCCATCACGATTGGCAGGTGTTCCCCAATCCTGACAACAACGCAGATAAAGCCAATCACGGGCGGCTATAATCAAGGTTTCGGCCAACATACTTAATTGCTGCAATGTCTGTTCTGTCGTACTGCTTTGCAATGCCTGCGACCATGCAATCCTGACTAAGATCCGATGGCGGAAAAGTCGTAAACACCGCATTAAACCATGTTCATCATTTACCGCCAGCAGCACTCGTTCCAACCAATGGGAATAATGTTGCCACTCTTCCGGTTGGGGAGGATTTTGGCGAATATCCTCTAGCCATGCGGGATGTGATAACACGTTTTCTGCCACAAACTCACTCAATGACAGCACCGCCTGTTCATCAGGTGAAAAGGGTGTGATTGTCTCTCCTAATGGCGGAAGATTCGTAATGATATGCTGTAATTGTCGGGCTAAAGGCGATGAAAGTGGCCGCATAACTGGTTCTTCCTTATGACCGTTTTTTAAAAAGTAAAAGGGATTATCGGGACTGAGCCAGCAGCCACTGCATTAATGCCAGCTTACATTGCAACCAAGAAGCGCTATAACACAAGGTTTCAGAAGACAAGATTTCAGCCCTCGCATTGTTCATGGATAAAGCCGCCTTTAATTCCAGCAATAAGTCCAAGATCGGTAAACGTTCAGTTTTTCTTTCAACCAGCTTTATTACCCACTGCAAAACCTGCGCTAGTCCTGTTTTACCTTCTGGTAAACCCACCAGCCATCCTTCTTCTTGCTCCTGCCATTGCGCCAAAATTTCAGGTAGAAGCACAGACCATGGCTGCTGCCATTCCAACTCGTTTGGTAATTTTGGCAATGTCTTATGGGACAAACCATGGACAAGCGCATATCCCCGGGCAGCTTTACTTTTATTGGCTAAACGCAGGCCATTCTGTGATGCCAGTTTGTTTGCCAATGACAGGATATCGATAATATTGCCGTTTTTCAGTTCCAGCTCAAACTCACAAATAGGTGATGTCTGATCGCATGAATCTTTATTGCCAGAAAAAATCGTACCTTGATCCAATACCACTTCAATTTCGCTTTCTCCATAGGTCACGAGCCATTTTTCACGGCTAAAGTCGGTACTGAATAATTCCGTCAATTGTGCCTGTAAATGGGCGAGATCGGTATTTTCAGGCCAGATAAGTGCAGGAAACAGTGTCAGGTCTAATTTAGGCTGGGATAACGGGATGTTGAATTCAGGGCGTTGGTGTAACCCACCTATTACTTTACCCGCCGTTTTGATAGTCATCTCATATTGCCCATCAAAACCCCGGATACGCAACCCCATATCCCAACGTCGCAATTGATTATCTGGCGTCTCAAAATAAATATTAGTCAAGTGTTGTGGTGCAGTGTAATCATGAGGAAACTGAAATAATTGCTGGCGAACTGCCGGTATTGCATCAGGCTTCACGGACAGTTTCAATTCTATTTCTACAGAACTCATATTTTTTATTCCTCAATGGATATTACAGAATTCGTTCTTAATCCTGTTTACACTTTCTTTCACAGAAGAGAAAAATAAACCACAATAGGGTATTATCTCAACAAACATCACTTTCTCTTCGCCAAAAAAAACTTAAAAAGCGTGTATTCGGTCAGTTGATTCGCATTCATTCTGGTTTACTGATTGCGCCCACAAACTTAACTCTTTACTATCCCTTGGGTAGTTTAAATTACGATTGTCCATACTTGATTGATCCACACACAAAGAACAGTTGAGCACAGAATGCAAAAACTACATCGATTATTGATCTTGTTATTGAGTTTCTCTCTTCCATTATCCGTACACGCTGAAGAAAAACGTTATGTTTCCGAGGAATTATCAGCTTATATTCGTAGCGGCCCCAGCATTAAAAACCGTATCATTGGCTCATTGAATGCCGGCGAAGAAGTCATATTAGTCAGCCCTAAATCAGATAATGGTTTCCTGCAAATTCAGGATCGCAAAGGGCGTACAAGCTGGATACTCGCAAATGAACTCAGCGCCATTCCAAGCCTGCGTGAGCGCCTTCCTGCAATGGAACAAGAGATCAAAACACTGACTGAGAATCTGGCCACCATTGACGATAAGTGGAATAAGCGTACCGCTGAATTGCAGAACAAAGTGGCAAACAGCGATAAGATCATCAGTGATCTAAAAAAAGAGAATGCCCAGCTCCAGAGCAAATTAACCGTGGCTGAGAAAAAGGTAGAAGTGGCCAATTTGCAGTTGGATGATAAACAAAGAGAAATCATCTTGCAGTGGTTTGCCTATGGCGGTGGGGTTGCGGGAATTGGCCTGATTTTGGGGCTTATATTGCCACACATTATTCCTCGTCGGAAAAAGAAAGATCGTTGGATGAGCTGATTTAAGGAAATAAACGTGAAAGTCTATTTGGTTGGCGGCGCCGTTCGCGATCAATTATTAGGCCTGCCTGTCACCGAACGGGACTGGGTTGTCGTTGGCAGTCACCCAGAGGAACTACTATCTCAGGGCTATCAGCAAGTTGGTAAAGATTTTCCTGTCTTCTTGCATCCCAAAACTCATGAAGAATATGCTCTGGCACGCACTGAAAGAAAATCCGGTCAGGGATATACCGGTTTTAGCTGTTATGCCGCTCCCGACGTGACGCTGGAAGAAGATCTGCTGCGCCGTGATTTAACGATTAACGCTATTGCACAAACTCGTGAAGGTGAATTGATCGATCCTTATCATGGTGCCAATGATCTCAACAATCGTATCTTGCGCCATGTCTCCCCTGCATTTGCAGAAGATCCATTGCGAGTGCTGCGTTTGGCTCGTTTTGCGGCCCGTTTTGCCCATTTAGGCTTTTCAATTGCACCTGAGACCCAAGCGCTCATTACATACATGGTCGCAAGTGGTGAATTATCCTCATTAACTCCTGAGCGCGTTTGGAGAGAAACTGAAAAGGCGCTCACTTCACAATCACCACAAATCTATTTTCAGATTTTGCGTGATTGCAGAGCATTGGCTGTACTCTTTCCTGAAATAGATAACCTGTTCGGTGTTCCTCTGCTTGAACATGATGCTGGACTTCATTCATTAAGCGTTTTGCAGATATCCACCCAATTGAGCGAAGAGACAGACATTCGTTTCGCCTCACTATGTAGCCATATCGAAATAACGTCGCTGAAACAAATGTGCGAACGACTACGTATTCCCAACTCGGCACGCGACCTAGCCACGATTGTGACGCAATATCACAATTGGGTACATACCGTAGAACAATTACCGCCAGAAACCTTGCTGAGCTTGTTTAATGCCGTGGATGCCTGGCGTAAACCACAACGTATTGAACAACTCATTACCTGTAGCGAAGCAGACAACCGTGGATACCCAGAAGCAGAAACTTCACCTTACCCACAAGCTGAGTATTTACGCAACGTGTTCGCCATTGCCAGCCAAGTCAGCGTCCAGGAAGTGATTGCCCGTGGATTTCAGGGAGCCGAGATCCGCACAGAATTGGAACGTCAGCGACACATTGCCATCGCAGACTGGAAACAACAATCGATTCCCCCATCCATTTAGCGTCCCAAACCATTCATTAATAAATTGGGACGCTTTTTCAATTAGCCCGCACTTCGCTCAATCACTACGCCGACGCTTTTTGCCTGTGCAACCGCACCGGGTTTACTGACCTTAACCTTGACCCAAGGAGAATGAAATTGGTTTAGCAAAATACCTGCCACTTCTTCTGCGGCTCGTTCGACCAGAGCAAAACGTTGGCCTGCCACGTGATTAATAATCGCCTCGCTCACCTTGGCATAATCCAGACAGTGCTCAACATTATCACTGGAGGAGGCTCGTCTGTTGTCCCATCCCATTTCGATATCGAACACTAATTTCTGTTTAATTGTTTGTTCCCAGTCATAAACACCAATAGTGGTAATCACCGTTAATTCTTCAATAAATACGATATCCATCACGACCTTTTCCCCATTTTTCGGTTCGCCAGATACCACTTCCGACGAAATGTGCGTATTATCCATTGTTAGACTGAAGAAAACGACCCTTATTCATTGGAGATATCTTATGAGTGCAATCGCGCTTAGCATGATCATCTTCGCGTACTTATGTGGCTCTATATCTAGCGCGATATTGATCTGCCGTTTGGCAAGACTTCCCGATCCCCGCCAGCATGGCTCCGGTAACCCTGGGGCAACAAATGTACTGCGCATCGGTGGTAAATGGGCTGCATTAGCAGTACTGGTTTGTGATGTCCTAAAAGGGCTAATACCGGTTTGGCTGGCATACAAACTCAACGTTTCCCCATTTTATTTAGGTATTACCGCTATTGCTGCCTGTCTGGGACATATTTATCCCATCTTCTTCCACTTCAAGGGAGGAAAAGGCGTTGCAACCGCTTTCGGTGCCATTGCTGCCATCGGTTGGGATCTAATGGGTCTGATCACAGGAACATGGCTGCTAACAGTGCTGTTAAGTGGCTATTCCTCATTAGGTGCTATCGTCAGTGCACTAATTGCACCTTTCTACGTCTGGTGGTTCAAACCTGAGTTTACTTTTCCCGTTGCCATGTTGTCATGTCTGGTACTTATGCGTCATCACGATAATATTCAACGCCTCTGGCGAGGACAAGAAAGCCGTATCTGGCAGAAATTGAAAAAGAAACAGGAAATGACCGATAAAGAAAAAACCCAAGCAACTCAAGAACAAAAGCAACACGAGGACTGACCACTATCTGTAAAACAAAAGTGTAAACCCCTTCCCCCTTTTGGGATAACTGTAGTGATTGCAAATATCAGTTTTATGTGTAATGTAAAGATTGGTGGCTAACTTCTGGGGAATAAGATTTGTATTCCGTACATATTCCCCCATACAGATAACAGACTGCTTTATCTGCTTACCCAATGGTTAGGATCAAATCCTTCATCAGCCTAATACGTCAAAATTTCACAGCAATGAATATGCATATTTTCCCATCAGAAATATCCCCCCTAACTTTCATTAGATAAAAACCTTATTTTTCAATAAATTAATTACAATAAAATATTCTCAATACTCTTTCATAATTTAATTACAGCCAAGCCAAAAACAAGTATAGCGGGTGGATATGATCTTGTTTTCTATCACAAAAGAATGCACTATTATATCCTTTTTTTTATTGTGATAGGAAATAAGAATGAAAATTAAATCATTATGCATCTCAGTAATCGCCGCTTCTTCTATTATCATTAGCGGATGTCAATCCAATGCTGATTCATTTGCAGCAGATGTTTATGACACAACTCAATTAAATGCAAAACAGGAAACAAAGACAGTGAATATCATTTCTGTGCTTCCTGCCAAAGTTGCTGTAGAAAACAAATCCAATAAACAGGCAGCTCAAACATTTGGCGCCATTCTTGGTGCAGTAGCTGGTGGTATTGCAGGTTATAACGTAGGTTCTGGTTCCAATCTGGGTACCGCAGCGGGTGCAGTAGGTGGTGGGGCTGTTGGTGCAGCCGCGGGTTCATTAGTCAAGGATAAGGTATTGGTTGAAGGTGTTTCCCTGACATATAAAGAAAAAACTAAAATTTATACCTCCACTCAAGTTGGTCGTGTATGCCAATTCACGCCTGGGCTGGCTGTCATTATTTCAACTAAACAAAATGAAACCCGCATTCAGCCTAATGCCGCTTGTCCAGATAAAAAATAATAAATAGGTGAATCATGGTTAAAGAAATTTTCATTTCCTCTTTATTAGTCACTCTCTCTATGCCTGTTTTTTCTTCTCCTCTTCAAAGCCAGCTTTCTGCTATCGCTCAAGCTGAAAGTGAAGGTAAAGCGGAAGAACAAAAACAACGCGATGCTCAACAAGCTAAATTAGAAAGAGCAGCCAAAGCAGAAAGAGAAAGAAAACAAAAAGAAGCGGCAGCCAGAGCAGAAAAAATCAGAAAAAAAGAAGCTATTCAAGCAGCTGAAAAACAGAGAATACTTGCTGAAACGGCCGCAGATAAAAAACGAGATCAAGCCTATGAAGATGAGCTACGCAAACTCGAATTGGAGATGAAAAAACTCGAATTGGAGAAACGTTCAGCTAGAGTAAAACGAGAAAACGAATTCATTGATCAAGAACTAAAAGCTCAAGCAGCAGAAACAGATGTTATCCAGTCAGAAGCTGATGTTAATCGTAATTTGTCATCAGGTGGAAAATCTCTGTTAGAAAGTGAGGGGCGGGCTCGCGAGAAACAATCCAGCGGCTGGTTCAAATAATATATGATTTCAGACTTGCTTTAATATTTTACTTTGAAAACAAGATCTCAGTCGTTTTGAACTGCACCCCAAAAGTTAGGTACTAACTGATTAAGGTGCAATTTTTATAGTACCTTGGAGGCCTTGCTCGCGCCGTAATGTGAGTCAAGCACCAACGGTTAAATTTGGAGATAAAACAGACTATCTATTTTATCACTGAGGCGAAGACATCACCTCTATGTTGGTGATTACTTGTGCAAAGCAGGAAGATCCGCTAACGGCCAACGCGCTTTCACCGTTACGCCTAATTCACCGGCTGTACCGCCTTGCAAACGGATCATACCAGCCAGCGCGATCATTGCTCCATTATCAGTACAGAACTCAGGTCGAGCGTAGAAGACTTCTCCTCCCAGCTTTTCCATCACTTGCTGCATTTTGGTACGTAATGTTCGGTTTGCGCTCACTCCGCCTGCCATCACCAGACGTTTGAAACCAGTCTGTTCCAACGCGCGTTTACACTTAATTGCCAGTGTATCCACTACTGCATCTTCAAATGCACGGGCAATATCTGCCTTGGTTTGCTCATCCTCAGCCATATTATGGCCATGAATGTTATCGCGGATGGTATTCGCTGCGAACGTTTTCAGGCCAGAGAAACTGAAATCTAATCCCGGACGATCGGTCATCGGACGTGGGAAAATAAAACGTCCCGCCTTCCCCTGCTGCGCCATACGGGAAAGCACTGGCCCGCCTGGGTAATCTAAACCAAGCAGTTTTGCTGTTTTATCAAAAGCCTCGCCAGCGGCATCATCGATGGATTCACCCAACAGTTTGTATTCACCGATACCCGTTACACTAATAAGCTGGGTATGGCCACCTGAAACCAACAAAGCAACAAAAGGAAACTCAGGGCTGTTTTCTTCCAACATCGGAGCCAGCAAATGGCCTTCCATATGATGCACGGGTATAGCCGGTACATCCCAGGCAAATGCCAGTGAACGCCCAATGGTCGCCCCAACCAGCAACGCACCAACTAATCCCGGTCCCGCAGTATAAGCTACTGCATCAATGTCTTTACTCGTCAACCCTGCTTCCTTCAAAGCCGCCTGAATCAAAGGAACCGTTTTACGAATGTGATCACGGGACGCCAGTTCAGGCACAACACCACCATAATCAGCATGTAGCTTGACCTGGCTGTATAATTGATTGGCTAGCAGACCGGTTTCTTCGTCATAAATTGCGATTCCGGTTTCATCGCAGGACGTTTCTATACCTAAAACTCGCATTGCACTATTTGTCTCGTCGTCTCGTGTCTCGTTATCTGGTCATATACATTCGCATTCCTTTCAACGCGCAACAGTGTAACACTATCTATTGTTGAATTCTCTGCCGACACACCTTCCATATCAATATTCTCACCACTGAATCCATTACATGCTGGCTATTTTTTCTGTTTAGTCTATAATCAATGCCCTACTTGAATATCCTGTGTGGTTAATGTTAATAACGTCGGTATCAGGCTGCTCTTTTTATAGACAAAAAGGCACCCTATAACCCGTGGCGTTATCGGTTTCAATTGCCTCGGCACTTTACAAGGCCGTGTTCATTGAAGTAAAATTCCGCACCATTTTAAAGACGGCTGGCACTATCACGCCAGCGACAAACCCGATTTCTATTGAGGTGAGAGGCACATGCCAGTAATTAAAGTACGTGAAAACGAGCCATTTGACGTAGCACTGCGTCGCTTCAAGCGTTCTTGCGAGAAAGCAGGCGTATTAGCAGAAGTTCGTCGTCGTGAGTTCTATGAAAAACCAACGACTGAGCGTAAACGCGCTAAAGCTTCTGCCGTTAAGCGTCATGCTAAGAAGCTAGCTCGCGAAAACGCACGCCGCACTCGTTTGTACTAATCTACGCGGTCAGTCCGCTTAGTGGTTGTATTAACAAACTACTGCAGTTAAAGGCCGTGCTTTCCCAAAGGAAGCGCGGCTTATTCTCGTTCATCAACAGGCGAAAAAGGGCTTATGGCTGGACGAATTCCACGCGCATTTATCAATGACTTGTTAGCAAGAACCGATATCATTGATTTGATCGATGTTAGGGTGCCTTTGAAAAAGAAAGGCAAAAACCATCAAGCGTGCTGTCCTTTTCATAACGAAAAAACCCCTTCATTCACTGTGAATGGTGATAAGCAGTTTTACCATTGCTTCGGTTGCGGGGCACATGGTAATGCCATTGATTTTTTAATCAACTATGACAGGTTGGAATTTGTCGAATCCATTGAAGAACTGGCAGCAATGCATGGGCTGGAAATCCCCTACGAAACAGGTTCCGGCAGTAGTCAAATCGAACGTCACCAAAGGCAAAATCTTTACCAACTGATGGAGAAGCTCAATAGCTTCTATCAGCATTCACTGGAGACTCCCAGCGCCCAATCAGCCCGACAATATTTGGCTCAACGTGGGCTCAGTGAAGAGATCATCCAGCGTTTCGCCATTGGTTTTGCGCCTGCGGGATGGAATAACACCTTAAAACGGTTTGCCCATAATGCGGAAGAGCGTAAGCAGCTAAATAATGTAGGAATGCTGGTCACGAACGACAATGGCCGAACTTATGATCGTTTCCGCGAGCGGGTGATGTTCCCCATTCGCGATCGTCGTGGTCGCGTGATTGCATTCGGCGGCCGGGTGCTGGGAGATGAACTTCCCAAGTACCTGAACTCGCCGGAAACAGAAATTTTTCATAAAGGCCGCCAGCTATATGGCCTTTATGAGGCACAGCAAAGCCACAATACCCTGACAAGGCTATTGGTAGTTGAAGGCTATATGGATGTTGTTGCGCTAGCCCAATTTGGCATTGACTATGCCGTGGCGTCTCTGGGAACATCCACGACAGCTGAACACGTTCAGTTACTTTTCAGGACAACCGATAATGTCATCTGTTGTTACGATGGTGACCGTGCAGGTCGTGATGCCGCATGGCGTACATTAGAAACCGCACTGCCTTATCTGAATGATGGTCGGCAATTACGTTTTATGTTCTTGCCTGATGGTGAAGATCCTGATTCATTGGTTCGCAAAGAAGGACGGGAAGCATTCGAGCAGAGAATGGAAAAGGCATTGACCTTATCTACATTTTTGTTTGAATCACTCTTGCCGCAGGTTGATTTAAGTAACCCAGAAGGAGCGACTAAACTCAGTTCGCTAGCCATGCCACTGATAAGTCTTATCCCAGGGGAAACTCTGCGACTTTACCTGCTTCAAGAACTTGGAAACCTGTTAGGTACGCCTGATACAACACAATTGGAACGATTTTTGGCAAAACTTGTCAAAAAAGATACCAATACTTATCAGGCGCTAAAACTGAAACCAACAACAATGCGCATACTGATCGCATTACTGGTACAGAATCCGCATTTAGCGACATTGGTTCCCCCGTTACAGGGAATGTTTCCTACTCAGATAGCAGGACTGCCATTATTCATAGAGCTTGTCGACACATGCCTTGCGCAACCCGGTTTAACCACTGGGCAACTGTTGGAGCAATATCGCGATAATAAGTATGCTAAACAGCTTGAAAAACTCGCTGCATGGAACGATATACAGATAGAAGAGATTGCTGAAAAGACTTTCAGCGATGCATTGAACCATCTTTTTGCGTCAGCACTTGATGAACGTTTTAATTTTCTAATGGCTAAAGAGAGAACTGAAGGCCTGACACCAGAAGAGCGTGAAGAAGTCCGGTTAATTACACTATCTGGTGCGAGGAAATAAGAATCTGTTTCAGCAAGGCTATATTCCTTCAAGTTTACATTAACTTGCTGGTTATACTATTTGGCTTATTTATATAAGGTTTATATCCCTAATATGATTTGCTGAAACTATCGCTTGATAAAAATATAGCTTGGTGAAACAAATTCTAAACCAAAACCTAAAATCACAGATACAGAATTCACGGCTTAAATGCCGCATTAGGTAGGGCAGGTAACCCTACAATTGCCGCAATTGAGGGCAGCGGCAATACAATGAAAACGCCCCTAAATATTATTGTTGGCATATTTGTTTCGCCGACCGACCCCAACCAATACTCTGAAGTGTGGATACCGTCTTATGGAGCAAAACCCGCAGTCACAGCTAAAGCTACTTGTCACTCGAGGTAAGGAGCAAGGCTATCTGACCTATGCTGAGGTCAATGACCATCTGCCGGAAGATATCGTCGATTCTGATCAGATAGAAGATATCATCCAAATGATCAATGACATGGGCATCCAGGTAATGGAAGAAGCACCTGATGCCGATGACCTCATGTTGGCAGAAAACACAAATGACACAGATGAAGACGCAGTGGAAGCAGCTGCGCAAGTGCTATCTAGTGTTGAGTCAGAAATCGGTCGTACCACCGATCCGGTTCGTATGTACATGCGCGAAATGGGCACGGTTGAACTCTTGACTCGCGAAGGTGAGATTGACATTGCAAAGCGCATTGAAGATGGCATCAACCAAGTGCAGTGCTCCGTTGCTGAATACCCAGAAGCAATTACTTACCTGTTAGAACAATACGACCGTGTTGAATCCGGCGAGAGTCGTCTATCCGATTTGATCACGGGTTTCGTTGATCCTAATGCAGAAGAAGATCTTGCCCCAACTGCCACTCACGTTGGCTCAGAACTTCCGCAGGAAGAACTTGACGACGAAGATGACGAAGATGATGAAGATCGTGATGATGATACTGACAGCGAAGAGGATAACAGCATTGATCCAGAAGTCGCTCGCCAGAAATTTTCAGAATTGCGTGAACAATATGAGCTGACTCGTCAGGCGATTAAGGCTTATGGTCGTAATCATCCTAATACCGCAACAGAAATATTAACTTTATCTGAAGTATTTAAACAGTTCCGCTTGGTACCAAAGCAGTTTGATCACTTGGTCAACAACATGCGTTCCATGATGGATCGCGTACGTCTTCAAGAACGTCAGATCATGAAGATGTGTGTTGAACAATGCAAAATGCCGAAGAAAATCTTCATTACGCTGTTCTCTGGCAATGAAACCACTGATACATGGTTCACCGCTGCAAAAGCAATGAATAAGCCATGGTCTGACAAGTTGCTGGAAGTTGAAGAAGAAATTATGCGTAGCCTGCAAAAGTTACGCCAGATCGAAGAAGAAACCGGCCTGACCATTGAACAGGTCAAAGACATCAACCGTCGAATGTCAATCGGTGAAGCGAAAGCCCGCCGTGCGAAAAAAGAGATGGTTGAGGCTAACTTACGTCTGGTTATTTCGATTGCGAAGAAATATACCAACCGTGGCCTGCAATTCCTCGATTTGATCCAGGAAGGTAATATCGGTTTGATGAAAGCGGTTGATAAATTTGAATACCGTCGTGGTTACAAATTCTCAACTTACGCAACATGGTGGATCCGTCAGGCTATCACACGTTCTATTGCGGATCAGGCACGTACCATCCGTATCCCAGTACATATGATTGAGACCATCAACAAACTCAATCGTATTTCCCGCCAGATGTTGCAGGAAATGGGTCGTGAGCCTTCACCGGAAGAGCTGGCAGAACGTATGATGATGCCTGAAGATAAGATCCGTAAGGTACTGAAAATTGCCAAAGAGCCAATCTCCATGGAAACCCCAGTGGGTGATGATGAAGATTCACATCTGGGCGATTTTATTGAAGATACCACTCTCGAACTGCCGCTGGATTCAGCAACGTCAGAAAGCCTGCGCGCGGCGACTCATGATGTGCTGGCAGGTTTGACTGCACGTGAAGCGAAAGTGCTGCGTATGCGCTTTGGCATCGATATGAACACTGACCATACCTTGGAAGAAGTGGGTAAACAATTTGATGTAACCCGCGAACGTATTCGTCAGATCGAAGCAAAAGCACTACGTAAACTGCGCCATCCGAGCCGTTCCGAAGTACTGCGTAGTTTCCTTGATGACTAATCAACGGATTTAGTGATAAATCTGAAAAGCGTCTGTTTCGACAGACGCTTTTTTATTATTTGCGACTAAATCCCTGATATTCAAACAATGGCTTAAACCCAATACGCCGGTACAACCCATTACCATAGCGAGAAGCATCCAAATAACATACAGTTGCACCATCTTGTTTAGCTTTATTCAGTACATAATTGATCAAGGCAAAAGCATATCCCCTTCGCTGCTTTTCCACCACCGTACTAATATCATCAAGACGGACAAAATTATTTAATCTTGATAGAGTCAAAGAGCAAACCGGCATCTCATCAATATAAAAGGTATAATGTTGCAAATTTTTTCCTGCATCCAAGGCCGCCTGATGGCATTTTTGGTATTGCCCAGAAATAGCGTCATCTGTCACAAATGCACTCTCTATCGGGATTGCCCAATCATCTAAACAGTGGTCAACACACCGAATGTCATATTCCATAACCGAGACGTTGTTCATCTGCCAATCCATCAAATCAAGCTGCATAGCTGTAGTTATGCTATCAGCATCCAACACAAATCCAGCCTGCTGAATCACTGCTAAAATTTGACTATCTGGCTCTACAGCAACAATTGTAAAAGGGACATAAGTCTTCTCTTCCAGTAACCGAATTCCCCTTTGTAAATCTCCAGCAGTCTGTTCACTAACATTGATCACCAACAAAAAATTCAATGAATCCGTTTCAACACCTGTCACATAGACTCGAATCCTTTCACTGAAATGCTGGGACATTTGGCTGATAGACGAAAAAAAGTAATCTTCTATTTGGTGATGGCCCCAAATAGCAGTCGATAGCTGATCTTTTTTCATATTTATTTACCAAAAATTTTTATAAAAAGTAAAAGCATAAGAAGGGTGGAAAAACACAAAACTGGACTAACAAGATTTTCTTGACCAGATTATGATCAGAGACCAACGAATAATCAGAAATATTTATTATAAAAGCAACCAACATCACTAAAAAAGCGTTCAGATTACTTCCAATAGGCTGAAATACGTTAAAAGATACTGATTATTGTCTATAAAATACGCATACGAATTTTGGGGGCTAGACCTAACACCAAACTGTGCCGTATAATCTCCCCAATTCGACGGCCCCTTAGCTCAGTGGTTAGAGCAGGCGACTCATAATCGCTTGGTCGCTGGTTCAAGTCCAGCAGGGGCCACCAGATTTATCAAGGGGTTGCATCAAAAGTGCGACCCCTTAGTTTTTTCTAGGATACCTTCTGGCAGTACGCGAGGTATAATCGATTAACATCGCTACGGTAATAAGCCGTTATCATATTTCTCTCTGTGATATTTATCACATCCCCTGAATATTCGACGTTTACCTTGCTCCTTTTCTAATCACCACTTGAAATGCAAAACGCCATGATTTCTAACAATGGCTAAGTTCGGATCTCAAGAACTGATGAATAACTATTACAGTGGCTTATGGCAAGCGTGGTGTTCAATTAATCTGCCATACGAATCAAAATAGCAGCTAGACCAGATTTCTGAGGGATGTATTTCGAGAAGCTCCATTCACCTTTAGAACATGGACAGCTAAGAATATTTGCCAGTGTAGATGAACTAAGTTCTGCTTCACGAGAGACAGCCGCTAAGGTTGGTCCACACTTACGTAATGCAGCAATAATATCGGCTTGATGCCAGTCATTTTTAACGTTATTCATTCCTGCTACCTCTTCCATTAATTAATATTGATGATGGCGATAACAGGCACACTGGCAGAAATTTCCTACCAGTGGATGACTCTTTCAAGGCTGAGAAACCTTGACCACCAGATAATGAAATGGTTCTCCGTCTCCCAAGCAGCAGTATATTAACAGGGAGATTATTTTATTAAGAACCCAGCATCATTGAACAATATCGCGTTAGTATTGATCTCGGCAAACATTCTTTTCATCTCCACTGCCAGGATAAATCGGGAAGGGTCTTGCTACACAAAAAAGCGGTTTATCGACCTGATGAAAACCTGATTAGCAAAATGGCTCATTGAAATCGGTCGGATTTTTAGGTATATCAAGTGTGGAATTCATTGAGACACAGGCAATTTTGCCTACTTTGATACCGGATAGATTTGCCAATGGCGAGACCATTTTAACTAATTGGGATACAGATATTCAACAATAAAATGTTAACTACATCATTTAAAGATAAGGCTGTAATAGTTTTATTTAATGCAACTATTTTAACAGCCATATTCCTTATCACACTGAGGCTGGATGTTATTTTTCGTAAAGATGATTACCAGATTTACCGAGAAAACACGGCAGAAAATATCGCGCTATTGAATAAACAGCTCGCCTTAAATAGGCTAAAATAGGAAGACAGGCTTCATTACGGAGTAGTTTTTATTTATGTTTTGGCAACGATTATCAATTCACAAATGAAGCCTTTTCTATACGAGTTAAACTTCAAGTTGCAATTTACAATACCATATGAAACCTGATTTCTCCTCATTTCGCGGGGAGAAATCACACGCGTCTTGAAGTTAGATTGGTATAGTAATTAAGTCAGTTTTAATATAACAATAAACATTGTTTTTTCTTTTAATTAAGAAATCTTATAAACTTCCCCGATGCCAGTTCATTAATGCATTATAATTATTTATTAATCTATTTTTGACCAAGCCTTGTTTTAGAAAATAACGGCCGCATAAACACATTCAATATTCCTTAAGAGGAAAGTATCATTTTATTGCCTCCATACTAAAAACATGATGCAGAACTAGATATTTTCAACAAAAAATTAATTGAGTGAAATAACGCTATTTCATCGCACGTGGATGGAATATTTTTATATCCAACAGAACCTTAAGGAAACCAGCCATTTTATGGTACTTACAATTATTTTTGACTAATAACAGCTTCATATTTTTATGATGTTCACTTCTTACGTGCTTTGCCCTCGAATTTACATAACCATTTTCTCCATAAATCTTTTCATTCATAAGTATCAGTTTTTCTCGTTGTATCTCTTTGTGAGAAAGGGCTATAGTCCGCACCACTCACGGTTATTGAGTGACTTACCTACTGCTTAAATCATCAAGATATATTCCAGTCCTTGGCATATATCGTGACCGCTATTCGGAAAAAACGTGATGAGAAGCAGCGCCTTTGGCTGATTTTTTTATGTGGAGACGACAGTAGTGAAACTGCTGCGCAAGAATGACAGTGCATTTGTACCTGTCGCCGGCTTGACTGTTTTTGCCATTGCTTCTGGTTACCTAATGAGCTTAATTCCACTGTCGATGGCAAGTTTCAGCATTGATACAGTTTATGCCAGTTGGTTAGCCAGTGCTTATTATGCCGGTTTATTAATCGGCTCAATGATGATTGAGCCTGTTATCGCCAAGATAGGTCACCGCCTTTCATTTATTGCTTTTTTGTTGCTTTTATCAGCAACTGTTATCCTCTTGCCTTTTTTTCCAAATAAAGAAATTTGGTTAGTTGTGCGATGTATTGCCGGCGTGGCCGTTGCCGGTATCTTTGTCGTGGTCGAATCCTGGTTATTGATCGGTGACAACCCCAAAGAACGAGCCAGACGCCTGAGCTTTTATATGACGTCTCTTTACGGTGGAACAACTTTAGGACAATTATTGATCGGGCCTATTGGCACACAGGGAATGATCCCCTTTATGGTCATTTCGGCACTGCTGTTTGTCGCAATTTTGCCTCCATTATTCGTGCGTCATGGTCAACCTCCTGCGCTCCACCACCAAAGTCTATCGCTAAGAAAAATGACTGAATTCAGTAAACCTGCGATCGTTGGTTGCATGACATCGGGCATTATTATGGGCACTATCTATGGTCTGATGCCTTTATCACTCAGCCAAAGTCATTTCAGTGCCGATCAAGTCGGTGTATTAATGGCAGCCATTATTCTAGGCGGAATGGTCATACAACCCATTATCAGTAAACTGTCCGTCATCATGAGCAAAACTTTTTTATTGGCAATGGTTTCATTACTGGGTGTATTTGCCGTAGGAATGACCTATCTCTTTGAACATTATATTGTCATGATAGTGTCACTGGCTCTTTTGGGCATGTCATCTTTTGCGCTGTATCCCATTGCGATTACCCTTGCTTGTGACAAGCTGGATGCATCCTATATTGTAGCGGCAAGCCAGGTCATGTTGTTAAGTTACAGTGTCGGTTCCGCCGTTGGGCCACTGGTAGCAGGGCATTTTATGCTACAACACTACTTTAAGGTTCAACACAATGGATTGATGAGTTTCTTTTTCATTGTGTTATTGGCTACTGCGATTTATATGCTGCTGGCGAGCTTGTATCGCAAAGACCGTGTACTGGCAAGCTAAATAGTTTGTCAAAATGATAGGTACAACTTAATGCCTCGCACTACGAGGCATTAAACCCCCTACGATTCGTAGTGGTTCACTATTATAAAAACCTATTTAGAAATCACCGCTTTTAACTTTTACGCACCACTTTTTCACAGAACTTGTATGTGATGTAGCGAGATCAGTGCTGAAAAATAGTAAAAGACATGCCATTGACAGGCCAACCAAGCCAGCACACAGCATCGCCAACCCAAATCCACTTGCCATTGCAGCTCGGTAAATATCATTCAGCCAATCTTGATTTGCAGGCAGAACATGATTGACGACCGCACGACGGGCGAGATCACTTGCTGCCGAAGGGCATTCATTGTGGCTGAAGCAATACCAGCCCGTTCAGGAGGTGCATATCCCATAACCATCATACCAGTTGCCGGGATTGCCAGCCCCATTCCCACCCCCAATAACGCAAGATCAGCCCCAATAACAATGTACGGCGTGTATGGACCAAAAGCCAACATCATGCACATGGACAAACCAACCATGCTATAGCCCCCAACCATTAGGAGCTGGAGAGGAATGCGTGTCGTCAAACGCCCAAAGAGTAGCGATACAGCTGTTGTGGTAACAAACTGTGGCATGAGATGCCATCCAGCCAGCGCCGGTGAATCGGCCTGTGCTTGCTGTAAAAATAGTGACAAGAAAAACAGGCTGGCGTAGCCGGTAAATCCTAAGACAAACGAAGCCATATTTGCCAAGGCTAACAAAGTATATCCAGCGACTATAATAGTAGGTTGTCAACGTGACCGATTCGAGGCTCTCAAAGCGGACCTGACGTATTTACAGCAGCATCACTTTGCTGTTCGCATCAAAGCATGTAGTCTATGAACACACATGGCACTCATATGCCAGTGTAACTCCATTACGTAGCCAGGTATTTGTGGCACGATTCTGTGAATGCAGCCGAAACCTGGGGAGTTGTTTTCAGCACGTAAAATTGACATAGCACAATGAGACACAAGACAAACCAGCACGAATTGGAAATTCCAAAAACCCCACGCACCAAGCCAGCTGAAGTACGCCTTGATGAATTGATGGCGGCAGCTGAACACCTCTTCCTGGTACAGGGTGTTGATGCAACGACGATTAATGAAATAGTCAAACTGGCCCAGGTGGCTAAGGGGATCTTTTACCATTATTTTGCCTCCAAGAACGAGCTACTTGAGGCGTTGAAGGAGCGCTATACTACGCAGCTCTTAAACGGCTTGAGGAGGCTATCGATACCTGCAAACCCAACGACTGGCTTGGTCGGCTTTGTACGTGGATTCGAGTGAACATTGAAACTTACGCCGAAACGTACCGAACACACGATATTGTTTATGCCAACCATCACCATCACGATCGAAATAACCAAGAGAAGAACACCATTCTGAAACAGTTACAGGCCATTCTCGAAAATGGGACGCAAGCCAAGGTGTGGCAAGTAGATCATCCACACATTACTACATTGTTGATTTATGCAGGCGTACATGGCGCCACCGATGATATCATCGTGTCTTCACACTCCAATCGAGAAGTCTTTATCCATGCTGTCATCGCCAACTGTCTACGCATGGTTGATATTGTCGATGATGACACACTTCAAAATCATTCTTGCTAATGGGCTAGCGGGGGTCACTGTTGCTGCGTAAAAAGTTTAAAGAACCGTTGCTTATACAGGCGCATTTTGCTCGATAAAAGCACTGTTTAATCGTTATTTAACGCGTTAATAATCTTTAAAAGGCACAACAAATAGTGAGCTAACGCTCGGTATTAACTCAGTTGTATTTTCTTATTTTTACTTTAAGATAGCCGAAAAAACACCCATCCTGAAACCGAAAGCAACAGAAAAATTTAGGGATATCAAATGAAAATACAACAAGCCAGCAAAACTGATTTTTCGACACTAATTCAGATTTGGGAAGCCTCTGTACTTGCTACTCATGATTTCTTGCCCAGGGCTATGATAGAAGTTTTACGCCCACAAATTCTTAATGATTATTTACCCAATCTCACTGTTTATAAGGCGGTGGATGAACAAGATAATATCGTAGGATTTATTAGTACCGATCAACATCGAGTAGAAATGTTGTTTATTGCGCCACAAGCGCGAGGAACAGGGATCGGTAAGATGTTACTGCAATTTGCCATTAACAAATTACGGATCAACGAATTGGATGTAAACGAACAAAATACACAAGGCGTCGGTTTCTACCAATATATGGGATTTCAGGTATTTTCTCGCTCAGAGCTTGATGGACAAGGGAACCCATTTCCTCTATTACATATGAAACTAGTTTGAAAGCCTCGCAACGTTAAAGAAAAACAATACATAAATAAGATAAATATATAAAATATAAATATCATTTAAGGAATAATTTATCAAAAAATAAGTATTATTTTATTGAAATAATACTTATTACTATAAAAAATAAATAAAATTAAAATAATGGTATATTTTGTAAACATTCGAGCAGAATTTGATAAATCAATGATATAATAAGAACCGTCTATCCCCATCACCTTTCAAGTTACAGCTTTGCTGGCTACGTTTATCCCCCATAGTTACGTAGTTATAACCACAGAGTTCATTATGCTCTTGGGGATTTGTTTTCTTGCCACTATGCTGCAACTTGAAATTCAGTAAGTATAAATATTTTTTGTTGAGTTTAAGTATTGATGAGTTATTTACAACAACCTACGTCTTCAGGAATAAAGCTATTTGCTGATCTTGTCGGAAAACGTATTATCCCAGGGGAACTCTGGTATTCTTCCGGTACCCGTACCAAATTTGCACTACGCAGTCTTCTGACTCCCATTTCAACATTAAAACTGTTGAATGGCATTACCAGAACGCCTCATTATTTGGACATTCTGAAAAAACAACCCAGTTGGCCTTGTAAATTACATCGTCCATATTTAAGCATTAATTTTAAGCGCAACCAGATTGTCGGCGCTCTGAATGATCATTATCAAATATTATTCAAACAGTTAGAATCTACTGTTATTAATCGTATTTTTGCTGTTCATGCTTATTTACTGGCAACCATTCAAGGGAAAAATGAAACATTTCTAATATATATTGACGCACTGGACAACCTGAATAAAGAAGGTGAACTTTCTCTCTATATGACTACTGCGGAGAATGTCATTTTGGCCAAGTGTGCTTTCACTTTATTAACAATTGATGGCAAACAGACACTCTTTATTGGTGCACTACAAGGGCCAACTAAAGGGGATAATTCTCTGGAGATTATCCGCCATGCAACTAAAGAGTGTTATGGATTATTCCCCAAGCGCCTGTTGATTGAGGCTATTTGTCGTTTTGCCGATCATATGAATTGTGAGCAGATCCTGGCGGCCAGTAATGAGACTCATATCTACCGTAGCATCCGTTATTGGCATAAAAAGAAAAATAAAATGGTGGCCGATTACAATTCTTTCTGGGAATCGCTAAGTGGCATCAGAAATGAAAATAATGATTTCCATTTACCCTCCTATATAGAAAGAAAATCTTTGGATGAGATCCCCAGTAAAAAACGCGCCGAATATCGCCGGCGTTATCAATTACTGGATGATTTGGAAAACGATATCAAGGCATCCCTAAAAGTCACCTGATTTTCTGCCAAAAATATCAATTAGACACTCAACGTGGCTTCGTCATTAACCATGTAAGATGCGTTTTAATGGCGGGCCATTCATTGAACAGAATACTATAAACGCAAGTATCCCTTATTGAACCATCTTTGGCTCGCAGGTGATGACGCAAAATCCCGTCCAATTTTGCGCCCAATCGTTCAATCGCCTTACGGCTTTGATGGTTTAAAAAATGGGTACGGAGTTCCACTGCAACACATCCCAGTTCCTCAAATGCATACTGCAACAGTAAAAACTTTGCTTCCGTATTAATCGATGTGCGTTGGACAGAATGTGCATACCATGTAGAACCAATTTCCAATCTGGGAATATTCCCATCAATATTCATATAAGTTGTCATGCCAACTGCCATCCCCGTTGCGTTATTGATGACAGCAAAAGGTAACATACTACCCCTGCCATGCAGGGTTAAACGACGTTCAATTTCCGCCTGGACATTTGCAGGATCAGGCACACTGGCATACCACAGTTTATGTAACTGTCCATCCTCAATAGCACGAACAAATTCATCATGCCTGTCATGTGATAAAGGTATTAAAGTCACACTTTTTCCGGTTAACGTCACCCAATCTGTTATTTTTCCCATAACTCCATTTCTCCCCACTTATTTCTATTACTTCTGTTTCCTAGCAAGCCTTAATTATTCGTCATTCCGTAAGAATATATTCACAGTATGCACCGTTAAAAACATGTGACAATCTTTACATCCTCCCCGCCCTAAAGGACGGGGATTCCTACAGCGTTCAGACCGAAGCCTGACTCACCTCGGTGGGTTCCTGCTTCAACGGGCGGTCTGGCTGCACCATCCCTCCACAGGCAAGCACGGCATGTCCTGCCGCTAAAATATTACGTGCGGCGTTTACATCCGCGTTCGCGGTGTAGCCGCATACCTGACACACGAATTGACTTTGCGTCTGACGGTTTTCTTTCGCCGTATGACCACAGCAGGCACACCGCTGGCTGGTGTATGCCGGCGGTATCGCCACTACCTGACCACCGCGCCAGAGCTGCTTGTACTCAAGCTGACGGCGCATTTCATGCCAGCCTTGATCCCGTATCGAGCGGTTCAAGCCTGATTTGCCTCTGACGTTTCTTCCGTGCTTCTCTGCCGTGCCTTTTGCCGATGTCGACATGTTACTGACCTTCAAGTCTTCAATGACGATCATCGCGTGGTTTTTGCTGATTTCACGGGTGACTTTGTGAAGGTAGTCGCACCGGATATTGGCAATGTGTGAGTGCAAACACTGGATTTTCCGTTTTTGTTTCTGCCAGTTTGCGCTGAATTTTACTTTGCGACTCAACTGCCGCTGGAGTGTTGCCAGCTTACGTTGGTTTGCTTTGAAGCTGCTTACTGGCTGATATACCGTGCCATCTGAAAGCGTGGCAAGTTTTGTTACTCCGGCATCCAGTCCGACCATTGATTCTGCATTGTGAGCAGGGTCAGTCACTTCGTATTCAGTCTGGATACTGACGTACCATTTGCCGCATGACTGGCTGACCGTGACGTTTTTCACTTCGCCAATGACTTCACGGCTGTTGCGATAACGTATCCACCCTAACTTTGGCAACGAGATTCGACTGTTGGGCTGATCGAGCTTCACGCCCTGCGGGTAGCGGAATGAGTCATGTTGACCACGTTTTTTGAAGCGGGGGAATGCAGCCCGCTTCTGGAAGAAATTTTTGTAGCCGCGCTCCAGATCTTTCAGTGACTGCTGCAACGGTTGCGAGGGAGATTCTTTCAGCCATTGTGTTTCAGGTACGGATTCCCACTCAATCAGCCATGAAGCCATTTTGGTGTAGGGGAGATATTTATTCCCTGCTTCATGGTTCTCATTCTGGAGTGCCAGTGCACGGTTAAAAACGAAGCGACAAGCCCCTGCGAAGCGTCGCATATCGCGCTCCTGCTGACCATTTGGTCTTAACTGGAATTTGAAGGCTTGAAGTCGTTTCATGACTATCATTATACTTTGGTCTATGACAAAAGAAACTGATAGTCGACGCGGAAGACACGGTGTTTTCCTGATGCACGTCCACTTGGTATTCGTCGCCAAGTATCGACGAAAGATATTCGATCTTGATGCCATCGAAAAGCTACGCAGCTACTTTAGCAGCGTATGTGCTGATTTTGGTGTTGAACTGGTTGAAATGGACGGCGAATACGACCACGTGCATTTGCTGATCAACTCCCCGCCAAAGCTCGCAGTATCGAATCTGGTCAACAGTCTTAAAGGCGTTTCCAGCAGGCTGCTTCGGCGTGACCGTCCAGATATTGCTCTACGCTATTACTACAAAGGCGTTCTGTGGACACCGAGCTATTTTGCAAGTAGTTGCGGAGGTGCGCCGATCTCGATCATCCGGCAATACATCGAGCAGCAGAAAACACCAGGTTAGTCGGAAAACCGCGCCTGATAAATAAGAGGAATTTCTCGCCTCAATAGATTTTCATTAAGGGACGATTGAAGCTCTATTTCATGATATTTGTCACAATCAATTAACAAAGTGGTTCCAATAATGCCGGAACTGTCTACATTTAATCATCATCTCATCCGACCACTTAGCTGTTTAGCTTCATACAGAAAACAATAATATTTCTTGAGCTACCAAATATTTGATGGAGAATGCAATGAGCAATTACCCTCACCTGCTTACACCGCTGGATTTGGGCTTTACCACATTAAAAAACCGTGTGTTGATGGGTTCAATGCACACGGGGCTTGAAGAACATCCCAACGGTGCCCAACGTTTGGCCCAATTTTATGCAGAACGGGCAGCGGGAGGCGTCGCACTGATTGTAACCGGCGGTATCGCACCAAACCCACAGGGCGTTGTTGCGGCAGGCGCAAGTGTCCTGAATAGTGAAACTCACCTGCCTCACCACAAAATTATTACAGAAGCGGTACATCAGGCAGGAGGAAAAATTGCTTTACAAATCCTGCATGCCGGACGCTACAGCTATCAGAAAAATTCCGTTGCACCTTCCGCCATTCAAGCCCCGATTAACCCCTTTATGCCGAAAGAAATGTCTGAGAATGACATTTGGCAGACAATCAAGGATTTTGCCTACTGTGCCCAACTGGCACAACAAGCCGGCTATGATGGCGTGGAAATCATGGGTTCAGAAGGTTATCTCATCAATCAGTTTCTGGTCACACACACCAATCATCGACAGGATAAATGGGGTGGAACTTTCGAAAATCGCATGCGCTTTGCACTAGAAATTGTCAAAGCGGTTCGCGCTATCACGGGGGAGCGTTTTATCATCATCTATCGCCTTTCTATGCTGGATTTAGTCGAAGATGGCTCCAATTGGCAAGAGATCGAACAACTGGCACAGGAAATTGAAAAAGCAGGAGCATCCATTATCAATACCGGCATCGGCTGGCATGAAGCCCGTATCCCAACGATTGCCACAATGGTGCCCAGAGCCGGCTTTAGCTGGGTTACGCAAAAGTTGATGGGGAAAGTCAACATCCCTTTAATTACAACCAATCGCATCAACAATCCCCAAGTTGCCGAACAAGTTCTCAGTGAAGGCTGTGCCGATATGGTTTCGATGGCGCGTCCGTTTCTTGCTGATGCTGAATTTGTATTGAAAACCGAACAGGATCGTGCTGATGAAATCAATACCTGCATAGGCTGTAACCAAGCCTGTCTGGATAGGATCTTTGTCGGCAAGCTGACGTCTTGTCTGGTCAATCCGCGTGCCTGCCATGAAACGGAATTTATTGCCACTCCTGTCATAGCCCCCAAAACCATCGCTGTTATCGGTGCCGGACCGGCGGGATTATCCTTTGCTGTCACAGCGGCCAACCGAGGACACCATGTCACGCTGTTTGAACGAGAAAACCAAATCGGCGGGCAGTTTAATATCGCCAAACAGATCCCTGGCAAAGAAGAATTCCAGGAAACTTTACGCTATTTCGAGCGCCAATTAGCCTTGAACGGTGTCGAAGTACACCTTAACCATACTGCAACTACCGACCAACTTTCATCATTTGATGAAGTTATTATCGCGACAGGGATCATGCCACGCATCCCCAATATCGATGGTATTGAACATGAAAAGGTACTGACTTACCTTGATGTATTGAAACATAAACGGCCAGTCGGAAAACGTGTCGCCATTATCGGTGCGGGAGGCATTGGTTTTGATACCGCAGAGTATCTGAGTCAAAGCGGACAAAGCACTAGTTTGAGCAACTATGCTTTTAGCCATGAGTGGGGAATTGATCGGACAATTACGCATAGGGGAGGATTACGGCCAGAAGGTGCGCAGGTCGAACATTCCCCGCGTAAAATTTATCTGCTGCAACGCAAGGATACCAAGGTCGGGGATGGCTTAGGAAAAACCACAGGTTGGGTGCATAAAACCAGCCTGTTAATGCGGGGTGTAACCATGTTAAACAGTGTTCAATACTTGAAGATTGATGATCAAGGGCTGCATATCCGTCGTGGCGATGAACAACAATGCCTGGAAGTAGATAATGTGATTATTTGCGCAGGACAGGAACCTTTAAAAGCACTCCATCAACCATTACAAGCAATGGGAAAAAGTGTGCATATCATTGGTGGAGCAGATATTGCCGCCGAATTAGATGCGCGCAGGGCAATCGCTCAAGGAGTTCAATTGGCGCTTAAAGTATAACGTACGGCCTAAAAGCAATAACGGTGATAATTTATGCCAAACCCATTATCACCGTTTTATTCCCGCTATTCTTACAATTAACGCTGCGCCAGCCGATTCGCCGCAATACGAGACTCTTCAGCCTGGCAAGCGGCGGCGGTAAACAGCACATCGGTGGAAGAATTCAGGCCCGTCTCAGCGGAATCCTGCAATACCCCAATAATAAAGCCCACAGCAACAACCTGCATGGCTATTTCATTGGGAATACCAAACATACTACACGCCAGAGGGATCAATAATAATGAGCCACCAGCAACCCCTGATGATCCACATGCGGCAATGACAGAAACGACACTCAATAATATCGCGTTAGGAATGTCCACCACCATACCTAGTGTATTCGCCGCCGCCAGTGTCAATACAGTAATCGTGACTGCCGCGCCCGCCATATTAATGGTAGCCCCCAAGGGAATGGAAACGGAGTAAGTATCCTCATCAAGATTCATACGGCGGCACATTGCCATATTCACCGGAATATTGGCGGCTGAACTACGAGTAAAGAACGCCATTACGCCACTTTCACGCAAGCAAGCAAATACCAGGGGATAAGGGTTGCGGCGGATTTTCCAGAAAACAATCAATGGATTGACAACCAGTGCAACGACAATCATGCAACCAATCAACACGGTTAACAGATGAGCATAGCCGAACAAGGTTCCAAAACCTGTCGTCGCAATCGTTGAGGAAACCAAGCCGAAAATACCGATAGGTGCCAGACGGATAATAACACGCACAAGCTGTGTCACTGCGCCTGACAGGTCTTGAATCAATGCCTTAGTTGATTCGTTGGCATGACGTAAAGCAATCCCCAAACCGATTGACCACGCCAGGATCCCAACGTAGTTCCCTTTTAATATTGCATCAATCGGGTTAGCGACAATATTGAGCAGCAACCCCCTTAACACTTCAACGATATTTGAAGGAGGTGACACATGAGTATCATTCGTCACCAAAGCCAACGTTGACGGGAACAACAAACTGCCAATGACAGCCACAACAGCAGCGCAGAATGTCCCTATCAGATACAAGATCAAAATGGGGCGAATATTACTTTTCTGGCCTATTTTATGGTTGGCTATCGAAGACATAACCAATACCCACACCAGGACAGGAGCCACCGCTTTCAACGCCCCTACAAACAGCGTTCCTAGCAATCCAACTGACTTAGCCGCGGAAGGCACCAGCCATGCCAGTAATATTCCCAGTATTAACCCAACGAGGATTTGTTTTACCAAGCTTCCTTGTGCAATAAATTGCACAAAGTGTGTTTGTTGTTTTTTCATAGCCTATCCATTATCCATCAAGAACGACAAAGAATAACTCATTGCAATATACAGAGAACCCAATAATTGATAACAATTCAGTTACATTTGTGTGATCTAAACTGCAATTTTCTCATCCAATACATTCTGAATGTATTCATGATATAATAGATAACACGACAAGAAATAAAAAATTAATCTATAAATTCAACTAATTACTAAAAAACACTTTCAATAATAAGCGCAGATTATTTCTCGAAAATGAATAGCATGGAGAGATTACTTTCCACTATTAATCAAAGTGCAAGCGTGAAATTAACTGACAAGAGATATAAATTTAGCCTATCCACATGAAAAATGACTCGTTAATGATATTTAATAAAATTTCATCTATCGATTAATTAATTGAGATATCTAAATGAATTAATTTTCACATTTAGGTAAATGTTCAATTGAGCAACAAAATTTCCTGTCTCGATACTGTTGATTTTGTTAAAGTGTGCCAGTCGATCTTTATACCATCTTGAAGGGATTTCGAGATCATTTTATGACAACTGATATTAATTACTTTTGACTGCAAAGTATTTGATAGAAATTAACCATAAATGCACCATAAAAGTAAGATGTAATCCTTAATCCGTATTTTAGGAACATTTGATGGAAATTGTAACAGACCTTATTTATGCACTCTGGCACCAAGATTACGAAACATTGGCTAATCCGTCGTTGGTATGGACAATCTACATACTGCTATTTACCATCCTGTTTCTGGAAAATGGGATATTACCTGCGGCTTTTTTACCGGGTGATAGTCTGCTCATATTAGTCGGTGTTTTAATTGCAAAAGAGGCCATGAGTTTTCCTGTAACTTTAGTCATTCTCACCACCGGCGCCAGCCTCGGTTGCTGGCTCGGATATCTTCAGGGAAGGTGGCTTGGCAATACAAAATTAGTTCAGGGCTGGCTGTCACATCTTCCTGCACATTATCATCAACGCGCACATAACTTATTCCATCGTCATGGCTTATCTGCCTTATTGGTAGGTCGTTTTCTCGCTTTTATCAGGACATTACTGCCAACACTGGCAGGCCTTGCTGGGCTAAAAAGTGGACGATTTCAAATATTCAATTGGCTTAGCGGATTCTTGTGGGTCATTATTCTAACAACACTGGGTTATGCCCTTGGGAAAAGCCCTCTATTTCGCCAGTATGAAGAATATCTGATGAATTTTTTGGTACTGTTACCTGTAGGTCTATTGCTCATTGGCTTAATTGGCAGCCTAACTGTCATTTGGCGCAAAAAGCGCGCTAATAAATCTCTAACATAACTTTTTTCCTCTAGTGACCCTGTGGTATGACTGCGAAAATACCACAGGATATCGCCCTTTTCGTTCCTTTAAGGTTAATTTGCAATATATTGTGATAATTTTTCATCTATTCATACTTTCATCTCTTGATAAAAGCGTCTATGTTTGAAATTCATCCATCGTATATTTAAGGAGACAGGCAATGCCACAAAAGAAAAGCTCTGAAGATCTACGTGCTGAATTACAATCTCTTGCTGATACGCTAGAAGAAGTCCTCAATAGCTCCGGCGATAATTCAAAAGCGGAACTGGAAAAACTACGCAGCAAGGCAGAAAGAACGCTGAAAAACGCGCGTACTACGCTCAGTGAAGCGAGTGATAGACTGGTAGGTCAAACCAAAGAAATTGCAGGTCATGCGGATAGTTATGTCCGTGAGAATCCATGGGCCGGTGTCGGTATAGGTGCAGCAATTGGCGTTGTATTAGGAGTTCTGCTTTCAAGGCGCTGATATGACCCAATCCTCTCACCCAAAAGGCCCAGGAAAAGGGCTCTTTGATACTGTACGGCGAGTAGCAGCCATTGCTGTTCATATAATTGAAACTCGTATCCAACTCGTTGCTGTTGAGCTGGAAGAGGGAACGGCAACACTGGTACAACTGCTACTGCTGGTAGGATTGACATTACTATTTACGGGCTTTGGCCTGATGTGCCTATTGGCACTAATATTCTGGGCCATCGATCCAGCCTACCGAACAACGGCAATAGCTATCACTGCCGGAATATTACTGCTCCTCGCCGTAGTTAGTGCAATATGGACGCTAAAAAAGGCGCGAAAACTGACCTTTCTTAACGCAACTCGAACACAATTGCATGTTGATCGCAAAATGCTGGAGGATGATCCTCATGAATAAATCGAGGTATCGCCAACGGAGTTTGCGAAAACAGCAGCTACTAAAAGAGATCCAGCAACAACGACAGTTACTAGCGACTTATAGCCAAAACTGGCTTGAAGTGACACAACCCTATGATAAAGGCTGGCAAACTCTCATGGCTTTCAAGCCTTATATCGCCATTGGATCTGGCCTTGCCCTGCTTTATGGACTCCGCCATCCCAAGCAGCTTTATCACTGGTCACGTCGTATAATCAACATCTTCGGGATCATTAAAATCGTACGAAACACACTATACAAAAATTAATACCAACAAATTCTTTCAAAAAAACTGCATGAAATAGTTAGTATTCCTTACTATCAACCAATAATACCTCTCCGTAGAATACTTCCCATCAGATAATGACTAACAAATCGTACTATTCAGTCCGTTTTTTAACCATAAAAGCTAAACAGATAGTTCATTTATCGCGATCTGCGGTATTTGTGGAGACAATCATGAAAAAATTTGAAGATAGTGGCCTGTTGATTGCCCGTATTTTAATATCCATTCTTTTCATTATCGCAGGATATGGAAAACTAGGTAATGCCTATGCAGGAACGCAGGAATTTATGGAAGCCATGAAGGTGCCAGGCATTCTATTACCACTGACTATCTTACTTGAACTAGGGGGCGGGCTTGCTATGATGCTCGGCCTGTTGACCCGCACCACGGCGGTATTTACATTTATTTTCTGTATCCTGACCGCGCTCCTGTTCCATAGCGATTTTTCAAATGACCTGAACCTGACTATGTTCCTGAAAAACGTCTCCATCAGCGCAGGCTACCTGCTACTGGCTATGATGGGACCAGGAAGATTCAGTATTGACCATGTAATGAAGAAAAATTGGTAATCAAAGAAAAACAGATCATTTCCCGTTTTTTTATAGCCCCTTCCTGTGTACTCGCAGCAAGGGGTTCTATGATATTCGCTACATTCTTTTTATTTCTTTGCAAATAACTTAGGGATTTCACGCAAGCACCAGGATTTGGCTTCGCCCATACTATCACGCCGCCATGCCATGATAATGTTGGTTTCGTGGCTGTATTCCGAGCCAATAACCCGCAAACGACCTTCAGCAATATCTTGCTCTACCATAGGGTATGGCATGGTTGCCACACCTAATCCAGACAAAAGCGCCCGACGTTTATCTTCCAGTGAACTCACGGTCAAACGCGGCTGTTTATCCAATAATTTAACCGTCAACACCGGACGCTCTCTTGCCGTATCCGCGACAGCTATTCCACGATATTTCACCCGTGTAGCATCAGACAAGGGTTCGGGTTCATGATGAATAGGGTGATCTGCACTGGCAACATAGACATTGTTAACAGAATAAAGTGCCCGCGAATTCACTTCGGCTGACGCCCTGAAATGCAGATCAGGTGCAATCACAATATCAGCATATCCTGTTTCCAGACGTTCCCAAGCGCCTGCTAATACTTCTGTCATTAACGAAAGCTGCGTATTCGATTTAGCCGCCAATTTATCCACAAGAGGAAACAACGATGCCATTGGGAACAACGCTTCACACACAATAGTCAGATGGGTTTCCCAACCACGGGCGAGTGCTTCTGCATCTGCTGCCAATTTATCTGCCGCTTCAAGTAACAACCGCCCTCGTTCCAGTAGCATCCGGCCAACATTAGTAAATTTTGTGCGGTGGCCAGAGCGATCAAACAGCACAACGTCCAATTCCTCTTCCAATTTCTGCATGGTGTAACTCAGCGCAGAAGGGACCCGACCCAACTCATCCGCTGCCGCAGCAAAACTTCCCCTTCGGTCTATCGCATCCATTACCCGCAAGGATTCCAAAGTAAGCGCACGTTCTTTACCCATATTTTTCTCAATCAGGAATTTTGAATATAGCCACCAGATTAACTGGCTAACATTTCAACGTCCAGATAATTAAGATCGACGGTCATAGATCTATAGTTGAAGAGATAACAGCATGATAACAATGAGAACAGAAAATCAATGCGGAAAAGCCGATTATGGCTGGTTACAGGCTCGCTATACTTTTTCATTTGGTCACTATTTTGACCCAAAATTTTTGAACTATAGGACGTTGCGCGTTCTTAATCAGGAAGTTTTGGCACCGAAAGCCGAGTTCCAACCCAAATCTTACCCACATGTTGATGTCCTGAATATTATCCTGCAAGGAGAAGCCCAATATCGAGACAGTGAAGGGACTAACTTTCATGCACGCCAGGGAGATTGTCTGCTATTTTCTGCGCGTCGAGGGATCCGTTACAGTGAGCACAATACCAGTGACACGCGCCCATTAACACGGCTACAACTCTGGCTCAATGCCTGTCCTCAGCAAGAAGCACGGCCATTACAGCATATCACTCTGCCAAACCAACCGCTTACCTTACTGGCCTCTCCTACGTCGGAAAATCACAGTATGCATCTGCGCCAACAAGTATGGATAAGCTATCTCGTGCTTAAACCCCATGACAGCCAAATTTTGTCTTTACGCGGCAAACATGCTTACCTGCAATCTATCAGTGGCAATGCAATCATCATGGCAACCAAAGCAGGGATTTAAAGATTAACTGTGGGGATGGTGTATTATTCAGGAAGAGCAAAGTGCTGTTACAAGCGGAGACGCCATTTCGCGGCTGCTGATTGATTTGGCTGACTGATAATTTCTTATTTATAAAGAAAAAGCCCTATAAAGCATCTGCTTTATAGGGCAAAATCTGTGAAGTTGACCGATAAGCCGGGTTCTGTCTTGGACAGCCATTCATCTAGGCCAGCACTTGCGCACTGGCTCAAGCAACCTACCCGGGTTCGGTACGGGCCGTACCATGCGAACCCCTATTTGGTCTTGCTCCGGGTGGAGTTTACCGTGCCACGAACTGTTGCCAGTCGCGCGGTGCGCTCTTACCGCACCCTTTCACCCTTACCTGATCCCAAACAAAGCTGGCCATCGGCGGTTTGCTCTCTGTTGCACTGGTCGTAGGCTTTCACCTCCCAGACGTTATCTGGCACCCTGCCCTGTGGAGCCCGGACTTTCCTCCCCTTTACTTCTCCCGAAAGAGCGGTAAAGCAGCGACTGTCTGGTCAACTCCGGCGCGGATTATAAGAGGTTTAATACCCAATGTATAGGGTTTTCACGCGTCTTCTTCAATTTGTCCCAAGGCCGTGTTTTGATCGAGCGAATAACGATACAAGGCATTTTTCTTCACACCGTGGATCTCTGCCGTCAATGCCGCCGCCTTTTTCAATGGCAGCTCTTTTTGCAACAATGCCAGTGTCCGCAAGGCTTCCTGTGGTAGGCTATCCTCGGCGGGCTTCTGATACCCTTCCACAATTAGAACCATTTCTCCGCGGCGACGAGTTTCATCTTCCTTGACCCATGCCAGAAGCTCACCTGCGGGCATTCCTTGAATCGATTCCCACGTTTTGGTTAATTCTCGTGCCAACACGATATAGCGATCGGCTCCCCACACTTTCACAATATCTTCTAAACTGTCCAACAAACGATGTGTCGATTCGTAGAAAATCAGCGTACGCGGCTCTTGCGCTAATTCACGCAGAGTATCTTGGCGTCCCTTACTTTTAGCCGGCAAGAAGCCTTCATAACAAAAACGATCTGAAGGCAAGCCAGCAGCAGACAGTGCTGTAATAGCCGCACAAGGACCAGGTAGTGGAACCACATTGATACCAGCTTCACGACAACGGCGAACCAGGTGATAACCCGGATCGTTAATCAACGGCGTACCCGCATCAGATACCAATGCGATGCTCGCGCCTTGCTCGAGTTTCGTAAGCAATTGATCTGCTTTTTGCTGTTCATTATGATCGTGAAGTGCGAACATGCGCGCATTAATGGCAAAATGTTGAAGCAACAAGCCAGTGTGTCGCGTATCTTCGGCTGCAATCAGATCGACATGTTTAAGAACTTCAAGTGCACGCTGAGTAATATCCCCCAGATTTCCAATAGGGGTTGGCACAACATATAGCGTGGATGTCGTAACCACTGCTCGATTGGTTTGATTCATTGTTTCATCCGAATGACCGATTTAAAATTGAGCATCTTTGAAAAAAACATCGCTGGATACAGTATGCTTCCCTCAATTTTTGTGCGTTTAAAAACTGGATTAATTTATACAGTATTGCTGTCAACTATGATTATTGCAGGATGTACCATGCCCGAACGGCAAGGGCAACCAACTTCTAAGCCTCAAGATAAGATCAGCGCAGAGATCAATCGCTACCAGGCCATTATTGACGCAGCACACAATCAACCATCTTTAGACGTTATCCGTGCTTACATTGCATTGGGATCTTACGCAACAGATGAAGCTGCCCGCCAGAAAAATCTTGATGAGACCTGGCAATTATTGACTCAACTTTCCCCACAGCAAATGAGTGAATTGGTCATTAATGCCAATGAGTATACATTGCAGGGCTGGCTTGATTTACTCAGTACTTATCAGACCAACAAACAGGATCCTGATAAACTGCGGCTTGCTATTCACGATTGGCAAATCCGTTATCCAAACAACCCCGCTGCACACTGTTTACCCACACCCCTGCAACACATGTTGCAAGAAACTGAAAACAGCCATGCCACAATTGGGTTATTTCTGCCTTTGAGCGGCCAGGCCACAATATTTGGTGACGCCATCCGCCAGGGTTTCCTTGATGCTCAAAAAGGCTTGCCAAAGCCATCGTTGCCAGAATCACCATTGCCAACAAATGCTACCGATCCAAATGGTATTATTAACGCCGAAGAACCCTCTACCAACCTTGAAAATGCCAACACGGCAAATTCAGGGAATGCTGATACCACCACAATTGAATCAGAAATGGGGGCGATTAATGATATACCTACCAATGATCAGACCGTAAAAATCTATGATACCAACAGCCAGCCTCTTACCGAACTGCTGGAACAGGCTAAAAAAGATGGTGTCACTCTGGTGGTTGGGCCATTACTGAAGCCCAATGTGGAACAATTAGCTCAAATTGAAACGCCACTGAATATTCTGGCGCTCAATGAACTCGATATGCCACAAAAACGGCCGAATATTTGTTATTTCTCACTCTCTCCTGAAGATGAGGCGAAAAATGCCGCCATGCATATCTGGCAACAGCAAAAGCGCAGCCCTTTGGTGTTGATACCTCGTACTGACTTAGGCACGCGAGTTGCACAAGCCTTTGCACAAGAGTGGCAAAAACTGGGAGGTCAGACGGTATTACAACAATCTTTTGGTACGCCGGCAGAAATGAAGCAATCCATGAACCGTGGAATTGGCATTCGTTTGTCGGGTACGCCGGTTATTTCCACTAATCTGGCCACAGATCCTGTCGATGCCGTTTATATCGTTGCGACAGCAAACGAACTGACAATGATCAAGCCCATGCTCGATATGGCAATCAGCTCCCGTAAAAAACCAGCACTTTATGCCAGTTCACGTAGTAATAAAGCCGGTTCAGGCCCTGACTTCCGCCTGGAAATGGATGGCATGCAGTTTAGTGACATCCCACTGCTGACAGGTATAAATGTGCCGTTAATGCAGCAAGCAGCCAAGAAATTCACCAATGATTATTCCCTGATGCGCCTTTATGCAATGGGCATTGATGCATGGTCACTGGCTAACCAATTTACGCAAATGCAGCAAGAGGTGGGATTTCATCTGAGTGGTGCTTCAGGGGAACTTTCCGTGATGGATAACTGCACTATTTTGCGTCAATTACCTTGGATGCAATTCAATAATGGTCGCATAATCCTTGAAAATACCAACACTACCGAAAATACCAATAGCACGGAAGGTATCGATAATGCAGAAAATACCCATAACATAGAAAGCATCGATAGCACTGATCAGGGAGATCATCCCAGAATTGAATAATTTTCTGTGATTAAAGGTATCGTGGTCATTTCAGGATGAAAAAACCAACAGGCAATCACTACGCGCTGGGGCGCCATTATGAACATCAGGCTAAACTGTTTTTACAAAAACAAGGGCTTGTCTTTGTTGCTGAGAATGTAAAAATTCGCGGCGGGGAAATCGACCTCATCATGCGTGACAGGCATACATGGATATTCGTTGAAGTTCGTTTCCGCCGAAATGCACAATATGGTGGCGCCATTGCTACAATTACCCAAAGTAAGCGCAGAAAGCTCTTGTATACGGCTGCTGTCTGGCTGTCCCAACGCAATGAATGTCTGGAAACGGCATCATGCCGCTTCGATGTTTGTGCAATAACAGGACAGAAATTTGAATGGCTGAAAAATGCCTTTACCCTGAATGAGAGCCTATTTCAATAGATTCTCAATTTTCTCGCTAAATAATTCCAATATACATAGGTCATAACGTGCTGGATAGAATTAAAGTCTGTTTTACAGAAAGTATTCAAACTCAGATCGCAGCAGCAGAAGCATTACCCGACGCAATATCACGCGCTGCGATGATGATGGTTCAATCACTGCTGAGTGGCAACAAAATTCTTTGCTGTGGTAACGGTGGATCAGCCGCAACGGCACAGCGTTTTACTGCCAGCATGATCAATCGGTTTGAAACAGATCGACCAAGCCTGCCAGCCCTGTCGTTGAATACTGATAATGTGGTGATCACCGCTATCGCCAACAGCAAACAACCTGACGAAATTTACGCCAAACAAGTCAGGGCGCTAGGACAAGCAGGAGACGTCCTGCTTGCTATTTCTACACATGGAAACAGTCGGGATATTATCAAAGCGGTAGAAGCGGCTGTCACACGTGATATGACCATCGTTGCCCTGACGGGTTACGATGGCGGTGAAGTGGCGGGCTTACTGGGTCCCCAGGATGTTGAGATACGTATCCCCTCACATCACAGCGTCAGGATCCAAGAAGTTCATATGTTGACAATCAACTGTCTGTGCGACTTAATCGACAACACGTTATTCCCTCATCAGGATGAATAAGGAGCCAACTCATGCGGCTATTTTCTCTATTACTGGCCTGTTTCTGTGCAATGCTATTACAAGGATGTATTGGTGCCGCCGTCGTAGGTTCCGCTGCAATTGCCACAAAAGCCGGTTCAGATCCACGAACCATTGGGCAACAAGTTGACGATACCACGCTGGAAGCCCGTGTCAGCAATGCTATCAGCAAGGATCCACAAATTAAGGCACAAGCCCGTGTGTCCGTGACTGTGTATCAAGGCAAGGTTCTTTTAACCGGACAAAGCCCCAATATGGCCCTGGCTGAACGGGCAAAACAGATTGCGGCAAAGGTTGAAGGCACCAACGTGGTATATAACGAGCTCCGTCAAGCCAATCCCGTAACATTGGCGACGGCCTCCACTGATACCTGGTTGACGACCAAAGTGCGCTCCCAAATTTTAACCAGTGATACGGTGAAATCATCCAGCATCAAAGTAGTGACAGAGGATGGTGAAGTCTTTTTGTTTGGCATCGTTACGCAACAAGAGGGGACTGCTGCTGCGAAAATCGCCAGCGAAACTAGCGGCGTAAAACGTGTAACAACAGCATTTACCTACCTCAATTGAAAACCATCAAGGCGGCATTAATCAATGCCGCCTAGCCTCACAGCCGGTATTCAACTCCCACCCCAACTTATTTTGCTTTAGGTAATTCACTCCTCCCATTAACTGCATTTGCCGCAAAATCCATTGCTGGCGTTGCAATACGTATTTGGAAGGTGCATTCACTTTATAACGATGAGGATTTGGTAATACAGCAGCAAGCAATGCAGATTCAGTCGCTGTCAATCGGCAGGCAGGCTTGCCAAAGTAATGTTGAGCCGCTTCCTCGACACCAAAAATGCCATTGCCAAATTCAGCAATATTGAGATAGACCGTTAAAATACGTTTCTTTGACCAAAGTAATTCCAATACGGCAGTCATCCCCGCTTCTAATCCCTTTCTTACCCAACTACGCCCTTCCCATAAAAATAAATTTTTGGCTGTTTGCTGGGAAATTGTCGACGCTCCCGAATTCTCTTCTGATTTTTTTTGTTATATGCCATAGCAATTTCGATAGCATCAAAATCAAATCCCCAATGTTTTGGGAATTTTTGATCTTCCGCTGCAATCACGGCTAACGTCATATAAGGTGAAATTTGATTCTGATCCACCCATGAAGAATGAGAAACATAAGATAAATTAATTGATATTAAAGCAACAATTTGTCTCTCTATCATCATCATAGAAAACGGCACTGGTAAAAAGGAAAAGGCAATTACAGCAATAAACCATAAAACCGTGATCGACACGACAATTCTTTTCAGCCAGCGCCACAATATTGAAAAAGGATCCTTCATCTGATTACTCAATCATTTCCAATATTTTCCTAACCAATTTATCAATTCCTTTTTCTGCTTGCGCCAAAGATTCAGCCAGCATATAAGCTGGCGTTGTTACAATTTTATTTTCAAAATCAATGACAATGTCATCAACTGGGCACTCAACATGTACCCCTCCCATCCTCTCTATTTGAGCCGCAGTTTCTGGATCATTGCCAATGGTGACTTTTATCGGTTTGCCTAATATTTTAGGTACCATAACAGGGGCAATGCACATGAACCCCATCGGTTTACCTTGCTGGTGCATATTTTGCACTATTCTTAATAATTCTTTATTTATTTTGCAATCTGACCCTTCGAAGGCGAAATTACATAAATTCTTGGCTGCACCAAAACCACCAGGAATAATTAATGCATTCAACTCATCAATATTAACTTTGGATAAAGGCTGTATATTTCCCCGTGTTATGCGGGCGGACTCTTCCATTATATGGCGGCCTTCTTGTTTCTCCTCCCCGTTAAGATGATTAATAACATGATGTTGCATCTTATCTGGCGAAAAAAAGACACTTCAGCACCAAGACGGCTTAAAGAGAGCATAGTAAGAACTGATTCGTGAATTTCACTTCCATCGTACACCCCACATCCACTTAATATAACGGCAACAGATTTCATATTCCTCTCCATTTGTAGTAGATTAATGCTTAACCCCTTAGAGGGTTAAACACCAATCTTCATCACAGATTTTAATGAATCTTGTAACAAAAAATCTTATCTTTGCTATGTTGGTACTTGTATTCTGTGTGAAAGAATTCTTTAATTACTCGCATCGAAAATAAACCTTAGATAAGCGGGTAAACAAGTTTCCCTGGTGTTGGCGCAGTATTAGCGCACCCCAACTTAGGTTGGGGTTATTTTTTTGTAACGCTTGATAACCAATTTCTTAATATTTCTATATCTCGCTTCCATTCCACCTTTAACTCATCCACCCATTCCTGAACATTATCCCACCACGCAGGTAAATCCGGTGACTGGATCTGCTGAGCCAATTGCTGCAAATGGCGTAATCCGACTGAACCCGCCGCACCTTTGATTTTATGTGCCTCTTCTGTAATGCCTTTTTGATCTCTGGCGGTCATATTGGAGTCCAGCAAAGCAAGATAATTTGGCATCATGGTTTCAAAAATAACCAGGTTGTCAGTGATCATTTTTGGCCCAACCAATTCGATATATTGGTTAAGCATCTCCGTATCCAGTCGTTCTTCATCCAGATTCACACGATCAACTTCAACTAAGGTGTTGTCAGATTCAGACTGACCCCAATATTTTTCTATCACAGCAATCAACGCCTTGACAGACAACGGTTTATTGAGCACATCATCCATACCTGCATCCAGGTATTCTTTTTTATCCTTTAATACATTAGCTGTCAGCGCGATCAAAGGCGGCAAGGATTGGGAGGAGTAACGCTGGTGCAATTGACGGGCGATATCCAGCCCCGTCATGTCCGGTAATTGGATATCCAGTAACACCAAGTCATATTCATCAGGATCAAACATTGCTAGTGCATCATGACCATTCATAGCAACATCCACACTGTTCCCCAATTTCTCCAGAACAGAACGGGCTACAATGACGTTCAATTCAATATCTTCTACCAGTAAGATGTTAAGAGCCGGTAATGGCATAGTATCTTGTTCAGCCTTCCCTTCCGGGCATTCATCAATGGCTGGCGCAACAACAGACAAAGTAAAGCAAGAACCTTTGCCTGGCATACTTTTTACCACAATGTCCCCTCCCATACTTTGGGCAAGGCGCTTCGAAACAGCAAGACCAATCCCCGTGCCGGTTGCAGGCCGCCCACCAGCGCTGTCCCTGACTTGGTAATACATGGCGAAGATTTTTTCCAGTTCGTCCGAAGGAATACCAATGCCGGAATCTGTCACCTCAAAGAATAGGCGTTCCTCTTCTTCTTCACGCCAGATGCGAACTTTAATTTCCCCTTCAGGCGTAAATTTCACGGCATTACTAATCAGATTCCACAAAATTTGCCGCAAACGGGTTCCATCAGTCAGCACTTTTGCTGGTAGTGGCAACTCTGGCTCCAAAACAAATTTAATCCCCTTTGGTTGCGCCAATAAACCTGAAATGTTCTCTAAATCTGTCATGAAACCAGTGAAATCAATCTGTTGGTTATCAAGCTGAATTTTTCGGCGTTCCATTTTATCTAACTCGATAATATCATTGAAAATATTACCCAAAGTAATGGCGCTGACATGGATTGTTTCCAGGTACTTACATTGCTCCGGTGTTAAGTCGGTATCCATCAGGATGCGACTCAAGCCCACAATGCCATTTAAAGGCGTACGAAGCTCATGGCTAATTGTAGAGATAAAAGTCGTCTTATCCCTGCTGGCGTTCTCTAATGCGTCCTGATAGCGTTTACGCTCTGTGATATCGCGCCCAAATCCCATTAATCCGTGTCGCTTACCAACGCGATCATAAAAAGGCACTTTCCTGAGTTCAAAACAGGCTTTGCGTCCATCGGGGTAAACTAACCATTGCTCATAGGTCAGGGATACATTGTGGCGAAAGACTTTTTCATCGGTTTCCATCACTTTGCTGGCAATTTCTTTATCGTAAACATCTGTCGGCGTCAGGCCGATGAGCTGTTTTTCGCTTTTGCCCGTCAGTAATTCCATCGCTCGATTACAACCGGAAAATTCATTATCTTCATTGCGGTAATAAACCAGATCCGGGGAGGCATCCAGAAATGAACGCAATAGTACCGATTGCTGCTCAAGCTCAATCTGGGTTTTTTCACGCTGTTCCATTTCCAATTTGAGTTTATCCAATAAAACCAAATGGGCTTTTTCCGCCTTCTCCCTGTCGCTGATCTCTTGGTTTAATTGGTCGATGTTCGCTTTGAGTTGTAAGTTTAATTTCGCATCACGCTGACGCATTTCTTCAAGTTTTGCGACCAGACTTGATAAACGCTGGCGAGATTCTTCGAGTTGTTCTACTACGATGGAGAGAAAATAAACCGCCCAGGGGGTAATTAACAAACCAAAAAAAATAGAGCGAATTAAATCAATACCCTGTACTTCTCCATGCAGGACAAATGTCACTGCCATCTGCATTGCCATCGCAAGAACCACTAAAGCTGATGCAAGTAATATAGAAAAACGCACCAACCCCAGCTTCATCATCAAATCAACATAATATTGGGCAAGCCCTCGAATCAGCTTCATAACAACTCCCAGTAAAATCTTTTCCAGTAAGGTTACTAGATTGAATCATAACGTAAAAAAAACCAACTTCCTTACTGGATATTATCCAAAACCCCTACATGGAATAAAAATGAAAATAATTAGAATAATTATGCATTAAAATCTTATCACTCTCTTTTTGATTGAAAAGCAACCAATCAATTTCTCTTACAATTTAAAAAATACACAATATAAATCTTAACTATCTAAAAAAGTCAGAGAAATACACCAAAAAAAATGTATTTAAAAGCATATCCCAAATAGATAATGCGGTGATTTTAGTGATATAACTCACATCATTTAAGAGGAATGATCTTCGTCACAAAATACAAAAATCCGAACTTTACTCATAAAAATCAACAAAATAGATAAAAAATATCAACAAAAAACGTGATTTAACACGATTTGACCAACTCTGTTTTTACCGTTAAGTTGGGAATTCACCGAAAATCACCTGCCAGAGGCTCCTCTGGCTCATATTTATGCAGTGATAGATAACAGAACAACATTTTGATTCACCGCTTGTTAATTCCAATAAAACAAGTGGCGTTTTACCGAGGGCGCAAATTAGACGTCTGTAGAAAAATATATATCGACACCCTCTCGCGAGTAATGTGAGAGCCGGACAGAACTTGGGGAGCTTTACAATGTTGTATGACAAATTGCAGGAAAAAGATAACTGTGGCTTTGGATTAATCGCACATATTGAAGGAGAACCAAGCCACAAAGTGGTGCGCACGGCCATACACGCACTGGCTCGGATGCAACACAGGGGTGCAATTCTGGCAGATGGAAAAACGGGTGATGGCTGTGGTTTGTTAATGCAAAAACCTGACCGTTTCTTTCAAATGATCGCCAGTGAACAATCATGGCGGCTCGCTAAAAATTATGCAGTCGGCATGTTGTTTCTAAGCCAGGATGCCAAAATCGCCCAATTATGTCGTGATATTATCGAACAGGAATTACAACACGAAACCCTATCCATTGTGGGTTGGCGGGAAGTTCCTATCAATCGCGATATCTTAGGTGATATTGCCTTATCAAGCCTTCCTCGTATTGAGCAAGTTTTTATCAACGCACCCGCCGGATGGCGAGCGCAAGATCTGGAACGCCGCCTGTTCGTTTCCCGGCGCCGCATAGAAAAACGTATCACCGATAATGACTTTTATATTTGCAGCCTGTCCAATTTGGTCACGATTTATAAAGGATTGTGCATGGCTGCGGATTTACCACGTTTCTACCCTGATTTAGCTGACCTGCGCATGGAGTCTGCCATCTGTTTATTCCATCAGCGCTTTTCAACCAATACCATTCCCCGTTGGCCGTTGGCACAACCCTTTCGCTATCTGGCTCATAATGGGGAAATCAATACCATTACGGGAAACCGTGAATGGGCTAAAGCCAGGGCCTATAAATTCCGCACGCCTCTGATCCCAGATTTACATACTGCAGCTCCTTTTGTTAATGAAACCGGCTCCGATTCCAGTTCACTGGACAACATGCTGGAACTGTTTCTCAATGGCGGTATGGATTTAATCCGCGCAATGCGGTTGCTCGTTCCACCGGCATGGCAGAATAACCCTGATATGGATGATGATCTGCGTGCATTCTTCGATTTTAACTCCATGCACATGGAACCTTGGGATGGACCAGCCGGCATTGTGATTTCCGATGGACGTTATGCCGCCTGTAATTTGGATCGCAATGGCTTACGCCCTGCCCGTTATGTGATTACCAAAGATAAGCTGATTACCTGCGCTTCTGAAGTGGGTATTTGGGATTACCAACCCGATGAAGTCGTCGAGAAAGGCCGTGTCGGGCCAGGCGAGCTAATGGTTATCGATACCTATGAAGGGCGTATTCTTCACTCAGCGGAAACTGACAATGATCTAAAAAGCCGCCACCCTTATAAAGAATGGCTAGAAAAGAACGTCAAGCCTTTGATTCCGTTTGAAGAGCTGCCAGAAACACAAGTCGGGCAGCGCGGGTTAGATGACCGCCTGTTGGCAACTTATCACAAGCAGTTTGCCTACAGTAATGAGGAGTTGGATCAAGTTATCCGTACCCTCGGTGAAAATGCCCAAGAAGCAACGGGTTCAATGGGCGATGATACACCGTTTGCCGTGCTTTCCAGCCGCCCGCGCATTATCTATGACTATTTTCGCCAGCAATTTGCCCAGGTGACCAATCCTCCCATCGATCCATTACGTGAAGCCCATGTGATGTCTCTGGCTACCCGCATCGGGCGAGAAATGAATGTCTTTTGTGAAGCGGAAGGGCAGGCTCATCGGTTGTGCTTTCAATCGCCCGTCCTGCTCTATTCTGATTTCGTACAACTAACAACACGGCAGGAACCCTATTATCGCGCTGATACATTGGATTTGACCTTCAATCCACAGGAAATCTCCCTAAAACAAGCGGTCTTAACTTTATGTAAAAGAGCCGAGGAACTCGCCCGCAATGGTGCTGTATTATTGGTGCTATCCGATCGCAATATTGCACCAGAAAGAATTCCCATCCCCGCACCAATGGCTGTCGGTGCTATCCAACACTGCCTGGTTGAGAAAAACCTGCGCTGTGATACCAACTTGATTGTAGAAACCGCCAGTGCGCGTGATCCGCATCATTTTGCGGTATTGATGGGGTTTGGCGCTACCGCTGTTTACCCTTATCTGGCCTATGAATCACTGGGCAAAATGGTGGATGATGGCACAATCAATGCGCCATATGCCCGCGTGATGCTTAATTATCGCAATGGCATCAATAAAGGGCTGTATAAGATTATGTCCAAAATGGGCATCTCCACCATTTCCTCTTATCGCTGCTCTAAGTTGTTCGAAGCCGTTGGTTTGCACCAGGATGTAACAGCGATCTGCTTCAATGGTGTTGTCAGCCGGATTGGGGGAGCGGATTTCAGCGATTTTGAACAAGATCTGCGTAATCTTGCCAAACGGGCATGGTTGCATCGCCACCCCATCGATCAAGGGGGGCTACTGAAATATGTCCATAATGGGGAGTATCACGCTTATAACCCCGATGTTGTCAAAACATTGCAAGCCGCTGTTCACAGTGGCAATTACAGTGATTACCTGAAATATTCCGAACTGGTCAATAGGCGCCCCATCACCACTTTGCGGGATCTGCTCGCCCTTGCGCCTAAAGATGAACCTATCAGCATTGAAGAGGTTGAACCCGCAGAAGCACTGTTCAAACGTTTTGATACCGCAGCCATGTCAATTGGTGCACTCAGCCCAGAGGCCCATGAAGCGCTGGCAGAAGCAATGAATACGTTAGGCGGCTTTTCCAACTCTGGCGAAGGTGGCGAAGATCCCGCCCGTTATCGTACCAAGAAAGTTTCTCGCATCAAGCAAGTTGCTTCCGGCCGATTTGGCGTTACACCCGCGTACTTAGCCAGTGCCGATGTGATCCAGATAAAAGTCGCCCAAGGGGCAAAACCCGGGGAAGGAGGTCAACTGCCGGGAGATAAGGTCACGCCTTATATTGCCAAATTGCGCTACTCCGTTCCCGGCGTTACCCTGATTTCTCCGCCTCCACATCACGACATTTATTCAATCGAAGATCTGGCTCAATTGATTTTCGATCTTAAGCAGGTGAATCCTCAAGCGCTGATCTCCGTCAAACTGGTTTCAGAGCCTGGTGTAGGAACCATTGCCACCGGTGTCGCCAAGGCCTATGCCGACCTGATCACCATCGCCGGTTATGACGGCGGAACAGGTGCCAGCCCACTCTCTTCGGTCAAATACGCGGGTTGCCCGTGGGAATTGGGGCTGGTGGAAACCCAACAAGCGCTGGTCGCCAATGGATTACGCCATAAAATCCGCCTTCAAGTTGATGGGGGGTTAAAAACAGGAATGGATATCATCAAAGCGGCGATTTTAGGCGCAGAAAGTTTCGGTTTCGGCACTGGCCCAATGGTTGCTCTTGGCTGTAAGTATTTGCGCATCTGTCACTTAAATAACTGTGCGACGGGTGTCGCTACACAAGATGAAAAATTACGCCAATCGCATTATCACGGCTTGCCAGAAAGAGTCATTCACTATTTCCATTTTATTGCGCAAGAAACGCGTGAATTGATGGCGCAATTAGGGGTGAAAAGACTGACCGATTTGATTGGACGCACAGATTTACTGGAAATACTTGAGGGAATTTCTGCCAAGCAAAGCAAGCTCAATCTCGAACCATTGCTGGAAACGGTGGAACCTCATACCGGCAAAGCGCAGCATTGCACAGAAGGGAATCCACCTTTTGACCAAGGTACGCTGAATAAATTGATCGTCGCCCAGGCTATGCCTTATGTAGAAAACGCACAAAGCAAGACGTTCTATTTTGATATCCAAAATACCGACCGCTCTGTTGGTGCCGCTCTCTCCGGTGAGATTGCCGCTCGGTATGGCGATCAAGGGCGCGCTGCCGATCCGATCAAACTACATTTCAATGGAACAGCCGGGCAAAGTTTTGGCGTCTGGAATGCTGCCGGTGTCGAGCTGACGTTAATCGGTGATGCCAATGATTATGTTGGCAAGGGTATGGCTGGCGGCTGTATTACCATCCTTCCTCCTGCCGGCTCCGCATTTAAAAGTCACGAAGCCACTATTATCGGCAATACCTGCCTTTATGGGGCAACAGGTGGGAAACTTTTTGCTGCCGGACGCGCCGGTGAACGCTTCGCAGTACGTAATTCAGGTGCCATCACCGTTATTGAGGGGATCGGCGACAATGGCTGTGAATATATGACTGGCGGGATCGTCTGTGTCTTGGGCAGCACGGGCGTAAATTTTGGTGCAGGTATGACGGGTGGATTTGCTTACGTCCTTGATGAATTTGATGACTTCCGCAAACGCGTCAATCCAGAACTGGTAGAAGTTCTCTCAATGGATACGCTTGCCATTCATAAAGAACATCTGCGGGGATTAATCACCGAACATGTCCGTCTGACAAACTCTCAACACGGTGAAAGCCTATTGGAAAATTGGTCTCAATGGGTCAATAAGTTTGCTTTGGTTAAACCTAAATCCAGTGATGTCAGTGCGTTGTTGGGACACCGTAGCCGTTCTTCTGCCGAATTGCGAGTTCAGGCACAGTAAGGAGTTAAGAATGAGTCAGAATGTTTATCAATTTATCGACTTACAACGTGTCGATCCACCTAAGAAATTATTGAAAATCAGAAAAATAGAATTTGTTGAGATTTATGAACCCTTTTCTGAAATTCAGGCACAGGCACAAGCAGATCGTTGCCTCTCTTGTGGTAATCCATATTGTGAATGGAAATGTCCCGTACATAACTACATTCCAAATTGGCTGAAGCTTGCCAATGAAGGACGCATCATCGAAGCAGCGGAATTATCACACCAGACCAACAGCTTGCCAGAAGTCTGTGGTCGGGTCTGTCCGCAAGATCGCCTGTGTGAAGGCGCTTGTACCCTGAATGATGACTTCGGTGCTGTCACTATCGGCAACATTGAACGCTATATCAATGACACAGCTATCGCGATGGGTTGGAAACCGGATATGTCGCATGTCATCCCAACAGGTAAACGTGTTGCCGTGGTTGGGGCGGGGCCAGCAGGATTAGCTTGTGCAGATGTCCTGACACGTAATGGCGTACAAGTGGTGGTTTATGATCGCCATCCTGAAATTGGTGGTTTGCTCACATTTGGCATTCCCGCCTTTAAACTGGAAAAAGAGGTAATTATTCGCCGCCGTAAAATATTTTCCGAGATGGGGATTGAATTCCGTCTCAACACAGAAATAGGCCAAGATATCACTCTGTCTGAACTCACCAAAGAATTTGATGCCGTATTTCTTGGGGTGGGTACCTATCAATCCATCCGAGGTGGACTGGAGAACGAAAATGCTGACGGGGTCTATGACGCCTTACCCTTTTTAATTGCTAATACCCGTCATTTGATGGGTTACCCATCTCTGCCTGAGCAGCCTTATGTTGATATGAAGGGTAAACGTGTTCTGGTGCTGGGCGGCGGTGATACAGCAATGGACTGCGTCCGTACTTCGATTCGCCAGGGTGCGACCCATGTTATCTGCGCCTATCGGCGAGATGAGGAAAATATGCCTGGCTCCCGTCGTGAAGTAAAAAATGCGAAAGAAGAAGGTGCAGAATTTCGTTTTAACCTGCAACCCATTGGCATTGAGGTGAATGGTGCAGGACGGATTTGTGGTGTCAAGGTGGTGAAAACACAACTGAGTGCCCAGGATGAAAAAGGCCGTCGTCAGGCTGAGATTATTCAAGGCTCTGAGTTTTTGATAGAAGCCGATGCAGTGATCATGGCATTTGGTTTCAAGCCTCATGCTATGAACTGGCTGGATGAACATCAAGTCAAACTCGATCAAAAAGGCCGCATTATCGCGCCTGCATCCAGTGACCTACCTTTCCAAACCAGTCATCCTAAAATATTTGCAGGCGGGGACGCTGTACGAGGTTCTGACCTGGTAGTGACCGCTATTGATGAAGGCCGAAAAGCCGCTTTCGGTATCCTCGACTATCTTAAAGTCTAATATTCCATTCTTTTTTCTAATAATTTCTCCGATTTTTTAATCGGAGAAATTCCCTCACAATAAAAATGCCCTCATTTTTTTATTTTCTTTTACTACCAGATTACTTGTAATTTTGGGATTTATGCGACTATTCTTATATTCTAAAGTCAAATATATCGATTTAATCCCCTGCTCGTTATAGCAATGCAACAATCATGCAATACCTTAATACGGCAATGAGGTTGGCTTTTTACCAAAAAAAATTCATTAGAGTCATTAATTAAATGGAAATGAAATAAAAAATCATTAAAGTGATAATAACAGGTAGAAATGTATGCGCTTACTCACCCAGATACTCTGCTTCTCTTTTATATCCTTAGCAAGTTCACCCTCTCTTGCCAGGTTTTCTACACCTGCCGGAATTATGCAGCAAGTGCAAGAAAGGGGGATAAATTCTGTTGTAGCAGAGATAAACGCAGAAAATAAACAGGACAAAATTATCCAAAATATTACGACTGGTGATAAACAATGGTTGCAAGTTGCTTTTAAACTATCACCTAATATCCATCCAGAATTTTCCCGGCAAATCATTAATGCCTTATCAGTTGCTTTAATTGAAAATCCTGTGGAAGTATTATCACTGACAAACGCACATCGTATCCTCTCATTCACTAATATCTGCAACATGCCTCCAACGATCAGAGGAAGCAGCCAACAGAGATCATTCGTCAAGAAAATGATAGATAGCCTAAGAGCTGCGGAGAAATCTAGTAGGGGAGAAAACCAATACAATATCGAAAATTGTATATGGCAATTTGAGAAATCGCTCAATTACATGTAGCACTAACATTCTAAAAATAATAAAGGAGAACAATGTCTCCTTTATTTCCATCTCTCATGATCTCCTTCACTTTCCAAGTCGCGGCTTTGCTGATTGCAACTTGAAATCTATCAGGGATGAGCATTGGATAATTATTTTACGACGCGCAAAGTTGGACGGCCTTTTGGCGGTTGAGGAGGTTCATCATCTGGCGAATCATCATCATGAGAAGCTTTTCTATCATGCTTACTATTATGGATATGCACCAGATTATCCGCTACTGGCATATCCGTTTCTTCTGATTCAGTATTATCCGCATTATAGGCGAATTCTGGCTCAAACATCATTCCCGCACCATTTTCACGGGCATAAACCGCAATCACAGCCTCCATTGGAACAGTCACTTGACGAGCAGCACCACCAAATCGTGCATTAAATCTAACTTCATCATTCGTCAATTGCAGATTGCCAACCGCTCTCGGTGAGATATTCAAGATAATTTGCCCATTTTGTGCATATTCCATCGGGACGTTAACACCATAAAAGTTAACATCTACAACAATATGCGGGGTCATGTCATTATCCAACAGCCATTCATAATGTGCCCGCAATAAATAAGGGCGGCGTGGAGACATTTGAGTCATCTCCATACATTAACTCCGTGTTTGTAAGCGCATTTCACGTTCTGCTTCCGTCAATGAAGCCAAGAATGCGTCACGTTCAAACACACGTTGCATATAGATTTGAAGATCTTTGGCACCTGGTCCTGACAGCTCAACCCCCAAGACAGGCAAGCGCCACAACAGCGGAGATAAATAACAATCCACCAAGCTGAACTCTTCACTCATAAAGAAAGGCATTTCTCTGAAAATTGGCCCAATTGCCAGCAATTCTTCAGCAAGTTGCTTACGTGCAGCATTCGCTTCCTGCACACTTCCTTCCTGAATTTTGTACATCAGGGAATACCAATCTTTTTCAATTCTATGCATCATCAGACGGCTAGAGCCTCGTGCGACAGGATACACAGGCATGAGTGGTGGATGCGGGAAACGCTCATCCAGATATTCCATAATGATGCGAGAATCATACAGGGTCAGCTCACGATCAACGAGAGTAGGAACGGATTGGTAAGGATTTAAATCAATCAAATCCTGTGGCAAATTACCCGATTCAACGTGTTCAATCTCTACGCTGACCCCTTTTTCCGCCAATACAATTCTCACTTGATGGCTAAAAATGTCGGTCGGGCCGGAAAACAGAGTCATTACCGAACGTTTGTTGGCAGCGACAGCCATGAAAACCTCCAAGTTTATCTAAAAAAAGGAACGAACAGCCCTTCAATGAACAGCGGCTATTCTCGCTCATATTCTCATCCTGTTTCGCACTTATTATCCGAGGTTATCCCTCTTTATCTTCTGGCAACTGCTTTATTGGCTGTAACAAGAAAATATCTTGGGATATTTTTACCTCTGCCAAATCGGGCAAACTCATGGATAAGGCAAAAAATTGTTAATAGTCTACCAGATTTTGCACATTTTGTGGGGAAGTACATTGAGAATTAATGATGAAATATTAGAGTCTGGGAATTAATTTCCCAAAAATGCTATTTTTTTGCCAAAAATAGAGAATTATCGAAGAGTGAAAAATCTGAAGGAATAAAAAACCCGCCATAAAAATGGCGGGTTTTTAACTTTAACCCACTGCCACAGTTGTGGCAATAAATTAACGTTTGGAGAACTGTGGACGACGACGTGCTTTGCGCAGACCCACTTTTTTACGTTCAACTTCACGAGCATCGCGAGTCACGAAGCCAGCTTTGCGAAGTTCAGAACGCAGAGTCTCGTCATAAGCCATCAGTGCACGGGTGATACCGTGACGGATTGCGCCTGCCTGACCAGAAATACCACCACCTTTAACGGTGATGTACAGATCCAGTTTGTTCAGCATATCAACCAGCTCAAGTGGTTGACGAACAACCATGCGTGCAGTTTCACGACCGAAGTAAACTTCGAGGCTGCGTTGGTTGATTACGATGTTACCGCTACCTGGCTTAATGAAGACACGAGCGGAAGAGCTTTTGCGGCGACCAGTGCCGTAGTATTGATTTTCAGCCATTGCCTATAATCCCGATTAAATGTCCAGAACTTGTGGTTGCTGTGCCGCGTGGTTGTGCTCGCTGCCCGCGTAAACTTTCAGTTTACGGTACATTGCACGACCCAGTGGCCCTTTTGGCAGCATGCCTTTAACCGCGATTTCAATGACACGCTCAGGACGGCGGGCAATCATCTCTTCAAAGGTCGCTTGCTTGATACCACCGATGTGGCCAGTGTGGTGATAATAAATTTTGTCAGAACGTTTGTTGCCGGTTACAGCAACTTTTTCTGCGTTAACAATAATGATGTAATCACCAGTATCAACGTGCGGAGTGTATTCCGCTTTGTGCTTGCCGCGCAGGCGACGAGCTACTTCAGTTGCAAGACGGCCCAAAGTTTTGCCATCTGCGTCAACAACATACCAGTCGCGTTTTACGGTTTCTGGTTTAGCTGTAAAAGTTTTCATTAAAGCTTACCCAATTATAAGTTACACGTTGGTGAACACTCGATGTTCAGAAACTGTTTTTGAGGTTCACACGACTCATGTCCAGCAAACCTACCCCTTCGAATAGCCTATGCCGGCACTAATGCAAGTTTTTTGGGAAATAAAAAATCCTGCTGTAACGTGGGGTCGCAAGATTATAGAGAACTCATCATAAAAAATCGACCCCAAATTCAATAATTATCCCAAAGGATAAAAGAATCAGGGTAAATGTGGAAGTTTTAGGTATTCCTCACTTTGCATTTCCTGCAAGCGAGACAGGCAACGTTGATATTCAAACGCCAACAACTCACCCTGATAAATCTGTTCCATTGGCGCGTCGGCATTAATGATAAGTTTTACCTGGCGCTCATAGAATTCATCCACCAAGGCAATGAAACGTCGGGCGGCATTTTCATTTAATGCCGTCATGATCGGCATATCGTGCAACAAAACCGAATGATAAAGTTTTGACAAAGCAATATAGTCCAGTTGACTGCGCGGATCTTCACACAATGTTTTGAAATGGATTGCCAATACCCCATCAACACTACCGATGGCAGGCATATTACGATGATTGATCTCCAATATAGGATTCAGCTCTCCTTCTCGTCCAGCCAAACGCTGAAACATATGACGCATCTCCTGTCGATTCTCTTCTGACAACGGCGTCAGATAGAGATGAGCCTGTGTTAATGTCCGTAGGCGATAGTCGATACCGGCATCAACATTCATCACGTCACAATATTTTTTGATCAGTTCAATGGCGGGTAGAAATCGTGCGCGCTGCAATCCATTTCGGTATAACTCATCAGGCGGGATATTGGATGTCGCTACCAAGGCAATTCCTCGGGCAAATAAAGCCTCCAGCAAGGTGCCAAGGAGCATGGCATCCGTAATATCGGATACAAAAAATTCATCAAAACAGAGTATATCCGTCTGTGCCTTGAAACCATCAGCAATTATCTCCAAAGGATCTTCATGGCCTTGTAATGTTGTTAACTCTTCATGTACCCGTAACATAAAACGGTGGAAATGGAGACGCAGTTTTCGCTCAGTGGGTAAACTTTGGTAAAACATATCCATCAGCCACGTTTTGCCACGCCCGACCCCGCCCCACATATAAAGCCCCTGAACGGGACGGAATAGCACAGACGTTTGCCGACCAAATAACTTGCCCAATATACCTTTCAGTCCACTTGCTTTTGGATTATGGCGTAGTTGAGCATTGATAAGGTCGCGATGAATAAGATCAAGGCGTTCAACCGCCTTGCGCTGTACTTCGTCAGGTTGATACTGCCCCTCAGACAAGGCTGATTGATAGAGAGATGAAGGTGTAATCGGTGACATGAAAATAACAATCCTTAACGTTTTTTATTCTCAATACGTATATACGCATTAAACCTCAAGTTGCAATTTACAACATGATATGAAACCTGATTTCCCCCGCATCGCGGGGAGAAACCACACGCATCTTGAAGTTAGATTGGTATAATAATTTACCAATAAGAACTATACGCATTAAACTTCAAGCTGCAATTTACAACACGATATGAAACCTGATTTCTCCCCGCTTCGTGGGGAGAAATTACATTCATCTTGAAGTGAGATTGGTATATACCAATGCCCACTACTGTGAATTGAGGGATATGATTTTGCCTACCTGCTTTGGGAAATCTGTATAAAATTAATCTATTAGATTACAGATACGTGAATTAATTAATAATCAATATTCCACTCTGACTAAATTAACGGTTATAGTGGTCATTATGAACCAAGAGCCTATCCTAATAGTTGTATATCCTTGCAAACAAAACGGCCTAATGGGATAAAGCTCTAGAACATTGCAGAAACAATCTTGCGGAATAACGATGTTACTAAAGGAGTTGCCATGACTTGGGAATATGCCCTGATCGGATTAATCATCGGTTTTATCGGGGGCGCGCTGGCTGTCCGTTTTGGCAGCGCAAAGCTACGCCAACAAAATACCCTACAAGCTGAATTGGAGAAAAATCGGGCGGAATTGGAAGAGTACCGCAAAGAGCTGGTCAGCCATTTCGCCCGTAGTGCTGAATTACTTGACAATATGGCACACGATTACCGCCAGTTGTATCAACACATGGCGAAAAGTTCCAATGAACTGATGCCCAATATGCCTGTGCAGGATAATCCTTTCAATTATCGTCTAAGCGGCTCCGAAACTGAGAAAAACAAAGTGACTGCTGACACGCCACCACGGGATTATTCTGAGGGTGCATCTGGCCTATTCCGTCCAATTCAAGATAAGTAATTAATGCACTTTGCCGTGGTAATAATCGCTACCACGGCTCTCTTTCGTCCCCGCCATTCAATGGAAAAATGTTTGTTTTTTATTTTTTATTCACGTAAATACCTGTAAAGAAACGCATTGAAACGACTTTATTAGTGAACTTTGCTGAATAATTGAGAGTCATAACAGCATTGAAACAATGATGCTTAAGGCCTATATAACTCCCAGGAATAAGTGATTTCTAAGGCATCAACGCCTTGACAGGACAGGTCTCTTAAGCACAATTTCCTTTTCTAGCTTAGGTATTAAGAGAACGTATTCATGAAAAGAAAAAATACATTACTCAGCGCACTCGCTATTAGTATCGGATTATCTTTAGCTTCAGTTCCAATGGTAAGTAATGCAGCTCTACCTGCTGTATCCGCTCAAGAATTACCCAGTCTCGCTCCCATGCTGGAAAAAGTGCTGCCTTCTGTTGTCACTGTTCATGTTTCAGGTACAGAAGTACAAAGCCAACAACTCCAATTACCTGACGATTTCCAGTTCTTCTTCGGGCCAGCATTTCCCCCGCAAGAACCAAGAAAACGTCCATTCACGGGGTTAGGTTCAGGGGTAATTATTGATGCCAATAAAGGTTATGTATTGACCAATAGCCATGTCATTAATAACGCAAATAAAATACGCGTTCAATTAAATGATGGCCGTGAATACTCAGCAAAACTCCTTGGACGTGATCCACAAACCGACATCGCTCTTTTACAATTGAAAGATGCCAAAAATCTGACTGCCATCAAGTTCGCCGACTCCGACCAACTGCGTGTCGGAGATTATGCCATTGCCATCGGTAACCCATTTGGCTTGGGGCAAACCGTCACATCTGGGATCATTTCCGCTCTTGGCCGTAGCGGCCTGAATCTGGAAGGTTTGGAAAACTTTATCCAAACCGATGCCCCGATTAACCGTGGTAACTCTGGTGGTGCATTGATTAATCTGAAAGGGGAACTGATCGGTATTAACACTGCTATCCTCGCACCAAGCGGGGGTAACGTCGGTATCGGTTTTGCTATCCCAAGTAATATGGCTAAGGTCCTTTCCGCTCAGCTTATTTCCCACGGTGAAGTCAAACGCGGCATACTCGGTATAAAAGGAACCGAGATGACAGCAGACATCGCCAAAGCACTCAATGTTGAAGCACAGCAAGGGACATTTGTCAGCGAAGTTCTGCCTAAATCGGCGGCGGCTAAAGCAGGTATCAAACCAGGGGATGTCCTAATCTCCTTTGATGGCAAGAAAATTAATAGCTTTGCTGAGCTACGCGCGAAGGTTGGTACAACAGTTCCAGGTAAAGAAATCACAATTGGTCTGCTACGCAAAGGGAAGCCACTTGAAGTCACCGTTACACTGGATGACAGTGATGGAGAGCCAACGAAAGCAGAAAACTTGAGTATTGCCCTGCAAGGCGCAACCCTGAGTAATGCCGCCATCAAAAACACCCAAGGCATCAAAGTGGATTCGATTACGCCGAACTCACCTGCTGCAATATCAGGCTTGCAGAAGGATGACTTAATTGTTGGTGCCAACAATGTACGTGTACGAAATATCAGCGAATTACGTAAAATCACTGAAGAGAAGCCAGCCATTATCGCATTGAACGTCTTACGTGGTGACGATAATGTTTATCTCTTACTGCGTAATTAATCTATATCCACCACAGACGCAGTATGATTGCTGCGTCTGTCCACTTCTATGCTATTCTTCTTTCAATCAATTACTACGCTGAATAATGTCATGCTGATCAAGTTATTGCGTTCTATACTCATAGGCTTATTGATTGCCGCTATTTTGCTGGTCACTATACCGTCCCTGCGTCCCAGTGGCTTAAAAAATTTCCTGAGCGATAACAACAGCAACGATACAATATCCAGTTTCAGCAAAGCAGTCCGTCGGGCTGCGCCTGCGGTAGTCAATATTTACAGCAGCAGCATGGGCAGTTTTTCCCATGAAAGTCGGGAGCTCCTTCCCTTGGGTTCCGGCGTGATTATGAGTGAACAGGGCTACATTCTCACAAATCGGCATGTTATCAATAAGGCAGCTTCCATTATTGTCGCTTTACAAGATGGACACTTTTATGAAGCCCTGCTCGTCGGCTCAGATGGTCCAACCGATCTGGCCGTTTTAAAAATCAACGCCACAAACCTGCCTGTGATCCCAATTAATCCTAAACGTGTGGCCCACGTAGGCGATATCGTATTAGCTATCGGCAATCCGTACAATTTGGGACAAACCATTACACAAGGCATTGTCAGTGCAACCGGACGTGTCGGTCTCAGTCCAACGCGTCGTCAGAATTTCCTGCAAACAGATGCATCAATTAACCAAGGCAACTCCGGTGGTGCTTTGGTCAATACGCTGGGAGAATTAGTGGGTATCAATACGTTGACATTCGATAAGTCTGAGTTTGGTTCAACACCGGAAGGGTTGGGATTTGCCATTCCAACAAAACTGGCTACAACCATTATGCAGAAATTGATCCGCGATGGCCGGGTTATCAGGGGATATATAGGCATCACCGCCAGAGAATTACCCTATATTCGCTCATCAGGCAGTCATATCAATCAAATTCAGGGGTTACGCGTTTTCCAAATTGCTCCCAACGGCCCTGCTGAAAAAGCGGGGATCAGAGTGGGAGATATCATTACCCGCGTTAATCACCAACCAGCCATCTCACCAGTGGAAACAATGGATCAAGTCGCGGAAATTCGTCCGGGTAGTGTCGTTCCTGTCACTGTGCTACGCGACGGAACTTCCCTCACACTTAACGTCACAATTGATGAGTTTAATGGCTACTAATCTTTTCTTTCTCGCCCACTCTTTTTTCATCTACAACGTGGTGGACGAGAAAGAATATTTAATTCTGTTTAGCCAGTTGTCTTAATGCGTTCAATATTTGCCCCAAGACCACGCAGCTTATCTTCAATATGTTCGTAACCGCGGTCAATATGATAAATACGATCCACGACGGTCGTGCCTTCGGCAATACAACCCGCTAATACTAAACTCGCAGAAGCACGTAAATCCGTTGCCATTACCTGAGCGCCAGATAATTTGTCAACACCATGACACAGCACGGTATTGCTCTCAATTTCAGCCCGCGCACCCATACGAATCAGTTCAGGAATATGCATGAAGCGATTTTCAAAAATGGTTTCGGTGATCATACCTGCACCATCCGCAACCATATTCAACAGGCTGAATTGCGCCTGCATATCAGTTGGGAAACCTGGATGCGGTGCCGTGCGGAATGTCACTGATTTCGGCCGTTGGCCATGCATATCAAGGCTAACCCAATCCTCTCCCATGTTGATATCCGCCCCGGCTTCACGCAGTTTGGCTAAAACAGCATCCAAGGTATCAGGTTTCGCATGACGGCAAACCACCTTACCACGTGAAACCGCCGCAGCGACCAGGAAGGTGCCAGTTTCGATACGATCAGGCAATATACGGTGAACACCTCCACCCAAGCGCTCAACGCCTTCAATCACAATGCGATCAGTACCTGCACCTTTGATTTTTGCTCCCAGCATATTGAGAAAATTAGCCGTATCTTCAATTTCAGGTTCGCGTGCAGCGTTTTCAATGACAGTGGTGCCTTCTGCCAAGGTTGCCGCGGTCATAATCGTAACCGTTGCCCCAACACTGACTTTATCCATCACAATGCTGGCACCTTTCAAACGGCCATCCACAGTGGCTCTGACATACCCTTCATCCAGCACGATTTTCGCACCAAGTTGCTCCAGGCCAGAAATATGAAGATCAACAGGACGCGCTCCAATGGCACAGCCGCCTGGCAAAGAAACTTGCCCCTGACCGAAACGCGCCACCAACGGCCCCAATGCCCAAATGGACGCTCGCATGGTTTTAACCAGTTCATAAGGGGCGCAATATTCATTGACTCCACTCGCATCAATAAAGACAGAACCATTACGTTCCACTTTTGTCCCCAACCGATTAAGCAACTTGATCGTGGTATCAATATCTCTCAATTCAGGAACATTCTGTAACTCAACCGGCTCTTCTGCCAGTAACGCTGCGAACATAATTGGCAAGGCGGCATTTTTTGCCCCAGAAATGGTCACCTCTCCCGATAGGCAGGTAGGCCCTTTCACACGAAATTTATCCATCTGTCATGATTCTCTTATTTAATTCAAAGTGCGCTGTTCGCGGCGAGGCAAACAGCCTTAAAGTCCTTGAAGCTTACGGTCACGCTGCCACTGTGCCGGTGTATAGGCTTTGATTGACAACGCGTGAATGCGGTTATCAGCGATATATTCCATCAAAGGAGCATAAACAGCCTGCTGTTGTTTAACTCGGCTCAGGCCATCAAAAAATGCGCCAACAGCAATAACCTGAAAGTGGCTGCCATCACCGCTGACGATAACTTCATCAAGTGCCAATTTTTCCATCAGCACTTTTTTAATTTCATTCGTATCCATAGATCTGCTCACACTTGTCTTTAGAAAATAATAGTAGATGCCTATCCTAATGGAATACAGGCAACTCTTAAACCAAGAAAAACGCCCCTGTAAGTTGATGGCTTACAAGGGCGCTGATGATCAAAAAAGAGAATTACACCTTGGGCTGACTACCATCAAGAAGAGCTTGCAGGCCATACAACGTTACCAACGTGCTCAGCTGTTCCCCTACACCTGAAAAGGTCAGTACCTTGTCTCGTTTTTGGCATTCTCCCTTTAATTGGACAAACAGAGCCAACCCCGTAGAATCCACACGGCTTAGCTGGGAGACATCAATATTGTCAATGCCCTCCAGGGCCTGCTCTTTTTGTTGCCAAAGGGGTAGCAAACTATCGCGATCCAATGTGCCTTGCAGAAACAATGTATTACCGGCCTTTTCCCAGCTAACCGTTCCCTGATTGGCGTTTTCGTTAATCATCATACCGTTATCAACAGTCGTTTTTTCCATATCACTTTTTCTTTTCTAAAGTGATCGGTGCTTTCGCACTGCTAGCTAATTGTTCAGTCAAGCCATCGATACCTTTCTGGCGCAGGATATCCGCCCATTCGTTCTGCTTGGTCGTGATCATACTCACGCCTTCTGCAATCATGTCGTAAGCCTGCCAATAACCGGTCTTACTGTTTTTACGCCATTGGAAATCTAAACGAACTGGCGGCTGCCCGTTAGGATCGGTGATCGTGACACGAATAGCCACTATCGTCTTATCATCCAATGGCTGTTCTGGGGCAATCTGATAATCTTGCCCGTGATACATCGCCAAGGCCTGACCATATGCTTGTTCCAGATAGGATTCAAACGCCTTGAAATAAGCATCACGCTGCTCCGGTGTCGCTTGTTTGTAGTAAGGCCCCAGAACCAGTGCGCCTGCATATTTTATCTGCACATAAGGCAGCAATTCTTGACGCACGATCTGGCGCAAGACTTCTGGATTGGCTTGAATCTGTGGTTGATCGTTCTTCAAACGGCTAAACGTTTTTGCCGCGGCATCTTTCATCAATGCGTAAGGGTTGGTTTGATCTGTAGCGCTGGCTAAAGGTGCAACCACCAGCAACGCAATCATAAGTAATCGCTTAAACATAAGTGTTATTTCTCCTGAGCAGTAGGCTGCTAACTTAGTGTGCTTGTTCCGGTGCCGAAGCGGATTTTTCCTGACTTCCGCTACTACTCTTATACAGGAACTGACCAATCAAATCTTCAAGTACCATTGCCGGCTTAGTATCTTCAATACGATCGCCATCTTTCAACATGGCTGTACCTAAATCAGGATCATCAAACCCAATATTGAGGGCAACATATTGTTCCCCCAGTAATCCTGAAGTTCGGATAGAAAGCGAACTGGTATTGGGAATATTGTCGTATTGCGTGAAAATATCCAATTCAACTTGTGGCGTATAAGTTTTGTGATCCAACCAGATTTTCTCCACACGACCGACAACGACTCCGCCAACCTTCACCGGTGAACGTACTTTCAAGCCACCAATATTGTCAAATGCGGCATATACACGATAAGTTGGCTGGCTGCCGAAAGATTGAACATCTGCAACTTTGAGGCATAAAAATATGATTGCAGCCAGCGCAATCAAGACAAAAGCTCCCACCCAAATTTCATTTTTCTTGCTTTGCATCGACTTAGTTCCCAAACATCAGTGCCGTCAGCACAAAATCCAAACCTAATACCGCCAACGACGCATGAACCACCGTGCGCGTCGTCGCCCTGCTGATCCCTTCCGATGTTGGGATAGCGTCATAACCATTGAACAGTGCAACCCAGGTTACCGTAATAGCAAAAACAACACTCTTGAGAAAACAGTTGAGTAAATCTTTTTGCCATTCCACCGCAGATTGCATGGATGACCAGAAGAAGCCACCATCAATGCCTTTCCAATCCACACCCACTATTGCACCGCCCAAGATCCCCACAGCAGCAAAGATCAAGGAGAGCAAAGGCATACTGATAAAACCAGCCCAAAAACGCGGGGCAATAACGCGGCGCAGCGGGTCAACCGCCATCATTTCCAGACTAGAAATCTGTTCAGTCGCTTTCATCAAACCAATTTCTGCGGTCAACGCTGAGCCTGCTCGCCCTGCAAACAATAATGCCGTCACCACAGGCCCCAATTCACGCAGCAGTGATAACGCCACCATCATGCCAAGGCTGCCTTCCGCGCTAAATGTGGTCAACACCAGATAGCCCTGCAAGGCCAACACCATGCCAATAAACAGTCCTGAAACCACAATGATCAAAAGAGATTGAACACCGACGCTATACAGTTGCTGACGCAAAAGTGTCCATTGTTTGGCAGTTTCTGGCTTACCAATGATTGCATTAAACAGCATAAAGCCCGCACGACCGAATGAAGCCGTAACCTCAATCGTCCGTCGACCCATTGCTGCTAATGCCCGTGTTAACATTAACATTCCATCATCCTAATAACTCAGTTTTGTAATCCTCGGCCGGGAAACGGAAAGGTACAGGCCCATCAGCAATACCATCAAGAAACTGCCGTACCCGTTGATCCTGATTCATTCTCAGTTGATCTGGAGTACCTTCTGCGATCACTTTCTTCTCAGCCACAATATAAGCATAATCAGCAATACTCAGTACTTCAGGCACATCGTGGGAAACCACGACACACGTAACACCCAGCGCATGATTTAGCTCATCAATCAGCTTCACCAAAACACCCATTGTGATGGGGTCTTGACCGACAAAAGGTTCATCAAACATGATCAAGTCGGGATCGAGTGCAATCGCTCTTGCTAATGCTGCTCGCCTTGCCATACCGCCAGAGAGTTCCGATGGCATCAAGTGTGCAGCACCACGCAACCCTACCGCTTCCAGCTTCATCATCACGGTTGTATGAATCAACACTTCAGGCAGTTGGGTATGCTCACGCAGGGGAAAAGCCACATTGTCAAAAACATTCAGATCAGTGAACAAGGCACCCGACTGAAATAACATGCTCATTTTTTTGCGGGCAGCATACAAGCGTGGGCGGGACAACGCCGGAATATTATCACCATCAAACCAAATTTCACCGCGCTCAGGACGAATTTGCCCCCCGATCAGACGCAGCAACGTGGTTTTTCCGATACCAGAAGGTCCCATAATGGCGGTAATTTTTCCTTTCGGAACGGTCAGATTAATATCAGCAAAAATCGGGCGTTGGCCTCGGGTGAAATGCATTCCGCAGATCTCAATAAGATTTGCTGTTTGTTGACTCATTGTTGATAGCCCCTAACCGTTAATAGAACTGTCTTCATGACTGTATTTAAATAATTAATCATGCATACTACAAAAAATTGCCCAATTTTGCGTTAGCAAAGTTGTGACAGATTTTACTTTTTATTGCTTGATCGTCAGAATGTATAAGTCTAGCTGAATAAACATTCCATGTTTAAAAATCAACCATCATTAGCATTATGCTCGGAATAAAACTTATTTAAGGGACACTCCATGTTTCTGACAATTGTACTGCTCATTACCGGGTTGATTTTACTGGTGTATGGTTCCGATAGATTAGTTTATGGTGCGGCTGTTTTTGCCCGCGCCATGAAAATTCCCCCTTTTATTATCGGCCTGGTTATTATGGGAATAGGAACCTCGCTGCCAGAATTGATGGTCTCTGTCACAGCAATTTTAGACGGACAGCCAGACATGGCCATAGGCAATGCCATTGGCTCCAATATTACTAACCTGCTGCTCATTACAGGAGCAGCAGCGTTTATTCGGCCAATCAGGGTAAAATCAGAAATTCTGCGACGAGAAGTCCCCCTAATGTTGGCGATCACGGCATTTGCAGGGTATTTGCTATCCAATGGCTACCTGAGCCGGCTGGATGGTATTTTTTTAGTGCTTTCAGCCCTCTTCTTTATCTCCCTAATGATAAAGATGACCGCTTTCTCCAAACACAATAGGGTTGATAGCTATACCCAGGAACGAAATGCCGAATTGCCGCTTGAAGGCAACAAAGGAATTGCACTGCTTTGGGTGGTTCTGGGACTAATGATTCTTCCCATTTCTACCCGCATGGTGATTGATAATGCAACCGTTATTGCACGTATTTATGGTGTCAGCGAACTGGTGATTGGCCTGACAATGCTTGCCGTGGGAACCAGTTTGCCTGAGCTTGCTACCGCTATTGCGGCGGCCATAAAAGGTGAGAACGACATGGCAATGGGCAATATTGTTGGCTCGAACGTATTCAATGCCACTCTTGTCTTGGGTATCCCCGCCATACTTTCCCCTAGTGTCTTTTCACACCAAGCATTTTCCCGGGATTTTTGGGTCATGATGGCAGCGAGTATACTATTCACGGTATTTTGTCTGGGAAGAAAGCATCGATTGAACCGATTGAACGGCATCTTGCTACTGGGCTGTTTTATCGCTTATTTTGTCGTACTTTTTGTTTCTAATTATTACGGTACTGAGTAATTGCCGATTGAATGGGAAAAGAGTGGGAAGTAAAAATGCCTAAAATCGATTTTCAGCAAGCAGGTAAGCAAGTATTACATATTGAACTTGAAGGGCTGGTTGGCCTGGAACAATACATTAATGACGATTTCAGCCAAGCCTGTGAGCTCATGTTTAGTTGTGAAGGAAAAGTCATTGTGATGGGGATGGGCAAATCCGGTCATATTGGACGAAAAATCGCTGCGACATTTGCCAGCACCGGCACACCTTCGTTCTTTGTCCATCCTGGCGAAGCCAGCCATGGCGATCTCGGCATGGTAACCGCAAAAGATATCGTGCTGGCAATTTCCAATTCTGGTGAATCAAATGAAATTCTGGCATTAATTCCCGTACTCAAGCGACAAAAAGTCCCGCTCATCTGCATGACAAATAATCGCAACAGCAACATGGGCAAAGCCGCGGATATCCATTTGTGCATCAAAGTTCCACAAGAAGCCTGTCCATTGGGATTAGCCCCTACCACCAGCACTACCGCCACACTCGTCATGGGCGACGCATTAGCCCTTGCGCTCTTACAAGCCCGTGGCTTTACCGCTGAAGATTTCGCCCTTTCCCATCCTGGTGGAGCACTCGGGCGCAAACTTCTGTTGCTGGCCGATGACTTAATGACCACCGGTGATGACATCCCCCGTGTTCCCCGTACAGCGACTCTGCGTGAGGCTTTAGTGGAAATCACCCGCAAAAAATTGGGCATGACGGTTATTTGTGATGATGACATGCAGATCAATGGTATTTTCACCGATGGCGATTTACGCCGTGTTTTCGATATGGGCATTGATTTAAACAATGCAAAAATTTCTGATGTCATGACTGCCGGTGGCATTCGTATTAAACCCAATGCCCTAGCGGTTGATGCTTTAAACCTAATGCAATCACGCCATATCACCTCACTATTGGTCACAGAAGGTGACAAATTACTTGGTGTACTACACATGCACGATCTTTTGCAGGCCGGTGTTGTGTAGGCTGGTCTTCTATAAAACAAGTAAACTGTTACAAACAAGCATGATATAAATCTTAAGAGAATTTCTTAATGAGTCAAAAAGCGTACCTGGACACCTGTTATGGCCCAGTTAATAAAGCAATTATCGAAAAAGCCCATCAAATCCGTTTACTGATTTGTGATGTTGATGGCGTGCTGTCCGATGGGCTTATCTACATGGGCAATGAAGGTGAAGAACTGAAAACTTTTAACGTTCGTGATGGTTATGGCATCCGTTGTTTAATCACCTCCGGTATTGAAGTTGCCATCATTACTGGCCGCAAAGCAAAACTACTGGAAAATCGGGCAGAAACATTAGGCATTACATATCTTTACCAAGGACAAAATGATAAGGTTTTGGCGTATAAGGAACTGTTGGATAAACTAGCGTTGCAGCCAGAACAAGTCGCCTATATTGGTGATGACCTTATTGACTGGCCTGTCATGGCACAAGTTGGATTATCTGTTGCAGTTGCTGATGCCCATCCTTTACTGTTGCCAAAAGCAGATTATGTGACTCAGATTGCCGGCGGACGCGGTGCAGTCAGGGAACTTTGTGATTTGGTTCTCTTCGCTCAGAATAAGCTCGAAGATGCCAAAGGGTTATCCATATAAATTAAAATTGAAAAAAGAATGAGCAAAATTCAATCCTGGCTGATCGCAATACTGGCACTGATCGCGCTTGCGCTGATTGGCTGGAATTTCTCGAATGTAAATGATGATACCTCATCAGCCATTGTGGATGATGGTTATCCGACTTATCAAACACAGGAAGCCATTACTTTTGTCTATGATCCGGAAGGTAAGCTGACTTACAAGCTGGTCGCTGACGATGTTAAAAACTATACGGAAGCCAAACTGACCTGGTTTACCAACCCTGTATTGACAACATTTGACCCCAATGGCTCCCCTGGCACCCCGATAGCGACATGGACAGTACGCGCCAACAAGGCCAAACTGACCCAAGATAAGATGCTCTATCTATACGGGGATGTCCAAGTGGATAGCCTAAACGATGCGTCACAATTGCAGCGGATCACAACAGACAATGCGATCGTCAATCTGACAACCCAAGATGTCGCATCCGATGACCGAGTCACGCTTATTGGTGTCGGTCTGAAATCTGTTGGCATGAAAATGCGCGGCAATCTGCGAAACAAAACTGCTGAACTGATTGAAAAGGTGACCACTCAATATGAGATTCCACATGAACAACCTAATCCGTAATTCCGTTATTGCTAGTACGCTTTTTGCCGTCAGCCTGCCCGTACTGGCCTTAAAAGATGATACAAAAAAACCCATTACCATCGACTCAGCAAGGCAGTCATTAGATTTAACGGGAAACATTGCCACATTTACGGATAATGTTATCGTAAAACAAGGCTCAATCGATATTCATGCTGATAAGGTCGTTGTTACCCGCCCGGAAGGGGATTCTGACAAGACAGTGATTGAAGCATTTGGTAATCCTGCTACTTTTTACCAATTGCAAGATGATGGTAAGCCCATCAAAGGTCATGCATTAAAGATGCGCTATGAGATGGATAAGGAGCTTATCACCCTGACGGGGGACGCCTATCTTGAACAGCTAGACAGCAATATCAAAGGCGATAAAATCACTTATCTGGTACCAACACAGCTAATGGAAGCATTTAGTGATAAAGGTAAACATGTCACCACCGTCCTGTTACCTGCCCAGCTACAAGAAAAAGGCCCTGGTGTTAACGGTGCTGACGCTCAGAAAAAGGGTAAATAACGACTGATGGCAATATTAAACGCAGAAAATCTGGCTAAAGCCTATAAAGGCCGTAAGGTCGTTGAGAATGTCAGCCTAAACGTGAAATCAGGGGAGATTGTTGGCTTGCTTGGCCCCAATGGGGCGGGCAAAACCACAACGTTCTATATGGTCGTTGGCATTGTTCCACGCGATGCTGGCTCTATCACCATTGATGAAGAAGATATCAGCCTGCTGCCCCTGCATGAGCGTGCACGCCGTGGGATAGGTTACTTGCCTCAGGAAGCCTCTATCTTCCGTCGTTTGAGTGTATTCGACAATTTGATGGCGGTACTGGAGATCCGTAAGGACCTGACCCAAGAGCAAAGAAAAGCGCGTGCAGAAGAGTTGATGGAAGAATTTCACATCTCTCACCTGCGTGATAACCTTGGCCAATCACTTTCCGGTGGTGAACGCCGTCGGGTGGAGATTGCCCGTGCACTGGCCGCCAATCCCAAATTCATTCTGTTGGATGAACCTTTTGCTGGCGTTGACCCCATTTCGGTACTGGATATTAAAAAGATCATTCAACATCTGCGGGATTACGGGTTGGGTGTACTGATTACTGACCACAATGTGCGTGAAACACTGGATGTCTGTGAACGTGCCTATATCGTCAGCCAGGGTCATTTGATTGCTCACGGAACGCCGAATGACATCCTGAATAACGAGCAGGTTAAGCGCGTTTATTTGGGTGAAGGTTTCCGCCTTTAACTTTTATCCTTCTATCAAGCGCGATTCAAGGAACTCTTCAAGCTAGGTTAAGGAGAAAGTGGTAACCCTATGAAGCAAAGTTTGCAACTCAGGCTCAGCCAGCAATTGACGATGACGCCACAACTCCAGCAAGCCATCCGTTTGTTGCAACTATCTACGCTTGAGCTTCAGCAAGAGATTCAGCAAGCGTTGGAAACCAACCCGCTGCTTGAACAGGATGATCCGCATCAGGAAGTAGAGAATCAGGCACTTTCTGATGCCGACACTGAAGTCATGGATACCCGTGACGCACTTGAACAGAGGGAGATGCCTGAAGAGCTACCACTGGATGCCAGTTGGGATGAAATTTACACCGCTGGCACGCCTTCAGGAACTCACAGTGATTATAGCGCTGATGATTTCCCCGTATATCAGGGAGAAACCACCCAAACCTTGCAAGATTACCTCATGTGGCAGGCAGGATTAACGCCATTTACCGAAACGGACGCTGCTATTGCCACTTCAATCATTGATGCCATTGATGACACCGGATATCTGACCATTTCTATCGAAGAGATCCTTGCCAGTATTGGTGATGATGAACTGACTTTGGCAGAGGTCGAAACCGTTCTCAAACGCATACAACATTTTGATCCGATTGGCGTTGCTGCCCGTGACTTACGCGAATGCTTGCTTATCCAGCTTGCAATGCTGCCGCCAAAGACGCCCTATCTGAATGATGCCAAACTTATTGTCAGCAACTATCTGGCACTACTGGGTCACCGAGACTTCCGTAATTTATTACGTCAGAGCAAATTAAAAGAGAGTACCCTGAAGGGGGCAATTGATATCATTCAATCACTGGAGCCAAAACCTGGACTGGTAGTCAATACCGGTGAATCCGAGTATGTTATTCCAGATGTATTGGCACAGAGAGAAAATGGCAGCTGGCAAGTCAGGCTAAATACCGATAGCATCCCCCGTCTGCGCATTAACCAACACTACGCAGCACTGGGACAACGGGCCAACAATGAGAGTGACAGCCTGTTCATACGCAATAACTTGCAAGAGGCCAAATGGCTGCTCAAGAGCCTTGAAAGCCGTAATGAAACATTGCTGAAAGTCGCCCGCTGTATTGTTGAACGGCAACAAGACTTTTTTGAATATGGTGAGGAACACATGAAACCACTGGTATTGGCTGATATCGCCTATCAGATTGACATGCATGAGTCCACCATTTCCCGCGTGACAACCCAGAAATACCTGTATAGCCCACGAGGGATTTTTGAACTTAAGTATTTTTTCTCCAGCCACGTCAACACCGACAGTGGTGGTGAAGCTTCTTCTACCGCGATACGTGCACTGGTGAAAAAACTGGTCGCGGCAGAGAATCCGGCTAAGCCACTGAGTGACAGTAAATTGACCAGCATACTCGCTGAGCAAGGTATTCAAGTGGCTCGCCGGACTGTCGCAAAATATAGAGAGTCGTTATCCATCCCGCCTTCAAACCAACGTAAAAAATTGGTTTGAACAACATAGAGAAGGAAAACACCTATGCAACTCAAAACCACGCAACTCAATGTTACAGGCCACAATATTGAAATTACCGATGCACTTCGCAACATTGTGAACACCAAATGCGGCAAATTGAATCAATACTTCGATAAAATTAACCTCATTCAGGTCATCCTCCGGGTGGAAAAGGTGCAACGGATCGCCGAAGCTACAGTGTATGTTAATGGAGGTGAGTTGCATGCAAGCTCAGAACATGAAGACATGTATGCGGCAATTGATGTACTGGTAGATAAGCTAGCGCGTCAATTGACCAAACACAAAAGTAAATTGAGACAACATTAATCGCTTTTAGGCAACGGGGCTGTCATAAAATTATCACTGTTCTATCTATAACACCGTCTATAACGCCCTGTACTTAGTGCGATCTGTAGATCGGTTTTAGAGCGGCAGTGCATTAATACCGGATGCCTTATCAGGCATCTGGTATAACAAGGCCCTAAGTGAATAAAGAAATGAACAACGAAACAGATTTACCACTAAGCTCTGTGCTTTCACCCGCATGTACACGCAACAACGTACCTTGTTCGAGTAAAAAGCGCGCCTTAGAGATTATCAGTGAGCTAGCATCAAAACAGCTTGAAGTGCCGGAAAATGCCGTATTCGAGGCTATTCTTTCGCGCGAAAAAGTCGGCACAACAGGAATTGGCAACGGGATTGCGATCCCTCACGGCAAATTGGATAAAGAGCGTTCGGATAATGCCGTTGGGGTATTTTTACACCTGGAACAACCCATTACCTTTGACGCCATTGATAATCAACCTGTTGACTTGCTGTTTGCTTTATTGGTGCCGTCAGACCAATGTCAGATCCATTTACACTCACTATCATTGATTGCAAAGCGCCTTGCAGATAAAAATCTCTGCCGTCGCCTGCGCTCAGCGCAGAGCGATGAAGAACTGTATAAAATTATTACTGAATAAATAGCGATTATAATTATAAACATTTAGGGGGAGTCACCTCATGGTGCTGATGATAGTCAGTGGTCGTTCAGGTTCTGGGAAATCCGTTGCTTTACGGGCACTGGAAGATATGGGCTTCTATTGCGTGGATAACCTGCCCGTTGTGTTGCTGCCAGAATTGGCAAGCACACTGGCCGAACGTGATATCTCGGCGGCGGTTAGCATTGATGTCAGAAACATGCCGGAATCGCCAGAAATTTTTGAAGAAGCCCTGACGCAATTGCCTGACAGTTTTTCACCACAATTACTGTTTCTTGATGCGGATCGTAATACCCTGATCCGCCGCTATAGTGACACACGCCGTCTGCACCCACTCTCCAGCAAGAACCTGTCACTGGAAAGTGCCATTGACCAAGAAAGCGATTTACTTGAACCCCTGCGCTCACGTGCTGACTTGATCATCGATACCTCTGAAATGTCCGTTCATGAACTGGCGGAAATGCTCAGGACACGTCTATTAGGCAAACGGGAACGAGAATTGACGATGGTGTTTGAATCCTTTGGGTTCAAACATGGTATCCCTATCGACGCAGACTATGTTTTTGATGTGCGTTTCCTGCCAAACCCTCACTGGGATCCGAAACTGCGCCCAATGACGGGTTTGGATCGTCCTGTGGCCGCGTTTTTGGATCGCCACACGGAAGTTCATAATTTTATTTATCAGACCCGTAGCTATCTTGAACTTTGGCTACCTATGCTGGAAACCAATAATCGCAGTTATCTGACCGTCGCTATTGGCTGCACAGGCGGTAAACACCGTTCAGTCTATGTGGCAGAACAGTTGGCTGATTATTTTCGTTCCCGTGGAAAAAACGTGCAATCACGCCACCGCACACTGGAAAAACGCAAATAATATGAATAACACAAGCCATGACAGTCAAGCAAAGACTTGAAATTAAAAATCGGCTCGGAATGCACGCTCGGCCTGCGATGAAACTGCATGATCTGGTACAACAGTTTCAATCAGAAGTGATTCTGCGTAACAGCAGTAACTTACAGGCCGAGGCCCGCAGCGTCATTGCCATGCTGATGCTCGATTCTGAACAAGGCAGCCATATTGACGTTGAAGTCAATGGGCCGGATGAACAACAAGCACTGGCGGCCATTATCGAACTCTTCAATGCCGGGTTTGACGAAGAGTAACACCTCCCTTCTATATACATTACATATTGTCTCTAATGGCTTCTTATTCAAGACATACTCCCACCAGTCCCCAAATCTAACGATATGGCAGACGGATTTAACTTGAATATTGATTTATTCCTTGATATATACGCATTAAACTTCAAGTTGCAATTTACAACACGATATGAAACCTGATTTCTCTCCGCTTCGCGGGGAGAAATCACATGCATCTTGAAGTTAGATTGGTATATAGCAGGTAATAGTTATTACTCTTATTACAAACAACTTTTTATTCAATATCTTAAGTCAACCATTAGTGACAGCATACGCAATCAATGCCAGGACTTAGTTGAAATAAATTAATATTAATTCAACCCACCCAGGAAAATATAAAATAAGTTAAAGACAATGAAAGAAAAGGAAAAAACAATACAACATCATTTCGATAATGATTTGATAAAGTTAATTAATTTTAATCTCGATTGTGCTGAAAAAGAATGGCAACAAGTTCGACATAAATTAAATAAAAATGAAACTAATATATCAACGGATTGGATTAATAATAATTTCCATCAGCATATTGATAGCAATAATAACGTTATCACCACTGAATTAAATCCTGCATACAGTCACAAAGATAGCTTTAAACAAGTACCGGAAAAAGAAATGGTACAAACGTTCATACCCGGCTATCCAGTTTTAGAGAATAATAAACCTGAAGTTGATGAATTTGTTGTATTTATGATGGATATGAGAAACTCCAGCTCTAGCTTTAAACAACGTCCCACCGCCACTATAGAATGTGGTTTACAAAGGATTTTCTATGAAACGTCCGCATTAATTCCAGCAGTAGTTTATACAGCCGCACAAGAAAGTGGGAAAGTGACAGAGCTACTTGGCGATGGGGCATTAATTCTTTTTCACATTAAGCCTAACAACCGCATAAATATAATAAATAAAGCTTATATGGCTGGCAAACAATGCATTAATAATACAATTAATCATGTTAATGCTATCTTATGGGATAGATACAATTTACCCCCTTTAAAAATTGGTATAGGCCTTGCTTATGGAACTGCCATCGTTAAGGTCATAAATATAAACGGACATCATCCTAAAGTGATAGGCCAGTGTGTTTGGGAAGCAACAAAATTAAGCCACGGAGAAAATACGATAGGATTGTCAGAAGAAATTCAAAAAATATTAAATTTAAATAAATCATGTTGATATTATAAAAATATTTAGCCAAATAATGGAAATTCATTATGCCTAATAATAAAAGAGAAATGCATCTTAACTGCCATATAGTGGGTGTGGGTCAACACCCAGCAGGATGGAGAACCCAAAACGATACCCGTGCATTTATAAATCCACTTTTTTATCAAGAAATTGCAAAGTTGGCAGAATTAGGTAAATTTGACGCGCTGTTCTTTTCTGATTCGTTATCATTGCATGGCCATTCCCATGCTCCTTCACAGATGTTAGATCCATTAATAGTTTCGTCATCAATCCTGTCGGTAACAAAATATCTTGGATTTATTTGTACTGCATCCACCACCTTTAGCGATCCATTTATTTTAGCGCGACAGTTTTTAACGCTGGATCATCTTAGCCACGGTAGAATAGGCTGGAATGCCGTTACTACCTATAATCCAGCCGCCGCAAAAAACTTTGGAAAAATGCTGTTACCAAGCACATTAGAGCGCTATACACGGGCAAAAGAATTTATTCAGGTTGTCATGCAGTTATGGGAAAGCTGGGGAGAAGATGCACTCATTGCTGATGCAAGAAGTGGGATATTTGCTGATCCTGCCCAAGTGAATAGCATTGATCATAATGGACAATATTATACCGTTACCGGGCCATTAACTCTTCCTCGCAGCCCGCAAGGTATGCCACTGCTGGTACAGTCTGGTTCGTCTGAAGCAGGACTGGAGCTGGCAGCAAAATTTGCCGATATCGTCTTTACCTCACAGACTTCTTTTGAAAGAGCAAAACATTTTTATCAATACCTGAAAGCAAAAGTGAAAGCCCAAAAACGCAGCGAAGACTCGTTAAAAATCTTGCCTGGTTTATTCCCCATCATTGGTTCAACACTCGCTGAGGCACAAGAAAGAAAGGCAAAGATGGATGAACTCAGGAATGTAGATGAAGATATTATTATGTTAGCCCGGCAATTGGGGATAGAACCTGACGATCTGAAGCTACACCACCCTCTACCTTATCAACTCATCGAAAAATCATCTAAAGATATTGTTTCCAAAGGCTTCTTATCAGAGATAATCAATTTTGCTCGAACCAAAAACCTAACCGTTTATCAGTTGATTTTACAAAATATGGGCATGCACCGCATGTTGTTGGGAACCCCTGAAATGATCGCTGATGATCTGGAAAAATGGTTTTTGGAGAGTGCCGCTGATGGGTTCAACCTGAATTTTGATTCATTTCCTGACGCACTCCAAGTCATGGTCGATCAAGTTATTCCTATATTGCAAAAAAGAAACCTCTTTCGGACTGACTATACAGAGCAAACCATTAGAGAGCGCTTCGGTGTGGGCTATTGCCAAGGTAAAGACAAAATTAGTTATTAAAACTGACCAAAGGTAAAAAATCATTAATATAAACTATTCATTAAATTCTCACAAAGAGTAAAAACAAGACGTTTTTATTATTAACTTAGTTAATTAATCTAATTATTTATAAATAGTGTAATATAGATAATAAATGTTAGCTTTCAATAAGTTAACCATGTGAAATTAAATTAGAAAAAACTTATTATTAAAACGCAATTACACGAAGAACATTATGCATACAGTTCCTAAAATGGAGATTTACTTCATGCGTTTTAATAAAACCACACTGGCAATTCTTCTTGGTTTGAGTCTGTCTCAAGGTATTGTCCAAGCAGCGCCTGTGCTCTCTTTAGATAACACCCATGCAGAAAGTATCGCAGCAACCAATAACGCTTGGGTTGAAATCAATACCACGACTTTCGAAAATAATATTCACACGCTGCAAAAGAAACTGAATAAAGGCACCAAAATGTGCGCAGTTTTGAAAGGTGATGCTTATGGTCATGGCATTGACCTGCTGATGCCCTCCATCATCAAAACTGGCGTGCCTTGTGTAGGGATCACCAGTAATGAAGAAGCCCGCATCGTGCGTGAAAGCGGCTTTAAAGGGCAACTGATACGTGTCCGTACGGCTGACATCGCTGAAATCGAAAGCACATTGGGCTATGACATGGAAGAGATGATCGGCGATTTGGAACACGCCCAAGCGATTGATGCTCTGGCACAAAAACATGGCAAAGCTATTCACGTTCACCTGATGCTGAACACAGGTCTTATGAGCCGCAACGGTTTGGAAATGAAAACTGAGCAGGGCAAACAAGACGCTTTGAAAATCGCTCAGTTATCTAACCTGAAACTGGTTGGTATGATGAGCCACCATGCATTCACCGATCTGGATGCAATCCGTGACAGCATTAAAAACTTCAAAGAACAAACTTCCTGGCTGATCAAAACAGCAAATCTGAACAGGGACGAAATCACACTGCACGCATCAAGCTCTTTTGCATCACTCAGCATTCCTGAAGCGCAGTTCGATATGGCACGCGTTGGCAGTGCGCTGTACGGCATTCTGACCACCAGCCACCCAGAATTCAAGCCACTGATTCAAATGAAAACCCGCGTTGCTTCTGTTAAAACATATCCTAAAGGTAATGGTGTCGGTTACGACAACACTTTCATCCTGAAACGCGATTCCAAACTCGCTAACTTGCCGGTTGGTTTCTCTGATGGCTTTAGTTCTGCCCTGTCAAACAAAGCTTACGTTCTGATCAATGGTCACCGTGCCCCTGTTGTCGGTAGCGTGTCCATGAACACCGTGATGGTCGATGTGACTGACTTGCCAGAAGTGAAGAGCGGCGATGAAGTGGTCATTTTTGGTAAACAAGGTAACGACGAAATCACTCAGTCTGATATCCAAAAATGGGGAGGAATGCATGTTGTTGAGCTTTCTTCCATTTGGGGTGAAACCAACCCACGTATCGTAACCACCGGCTTATAATCTGTGGTTCAAAATGGTGGCAGACTGTTCTTTTTTCCATTACGAATAGGCTCTGTTTCATTAGCAATGCAAAACAGTTCGTGATCATGATCTCTTTATTTTCGCGGCAGAACAGCCTAATATCATTTTAATGACTTTGAAAATAACACCCCCCTCCTTGCGATGTGGGGTGTTATTTTGTATTGAGCCTAATTTGGAGTGTGGTATGAAAAAACCTAAAATCATTATCAATGAATTGGATGCCGAACGTTTAGATTCCCTGTTGGAACAACCTGCTTTTGCCAATACCCGCATCGCAGATGCCTTGAATGAAGAGTTGGATAGAGCAGAAATAGTGGCACCGGTAGATATCCCAGCAGATGTTGTCACCATGAACAGTGAAGTTCGCTTTATTGATCAGGGTAGCAATGAAGAGCGTGTTCGTACGCTGGTCTACCCTGCTTCCCTGCAAGACAGCACCAAACATCTGTCCGTTATGGCGCCTTTGGGTGCTGCTCTTCTGGGCTTGCGGGTGAATGATGAAATCACATGGACATTGCCAAACGGTGAAAAAACCCGCATAAAAGTACTAGAAATACTTTATCAGCCAGAAGCCGCAGGCGAATATCACCGCTAATTTCCAGCCAGCTCAGTGATGCCGAACTGGCTGCTGTTAATTGAGTATCCCTATTGACCGGCGATACTCATTTCCGGCAGCAACACCGAACCACACTGAATATTGCTACGTGTTTCGATATCATTACCAATTGTCACCATATTTGCCCACATATCTTTCAAATTGCCTGCAATGGTGATCTCACTGACAGGATATTGAATCTCACCATTCTCAACCCAAAAGCCGGATGCGCCGCGAGAATAATCCCCCGTCACCGCGCTAACGCCCTGTCCCATCAGCTCAGTGACGATCAGGCCAGTGCCCATTTCACGCAGCAAGCCAGCAAAGTCCAGCCCCTGGCCTGCAATACGCCAGTTATGAATTCCTCCTGCATGGCCCGTGTTCACCATTCCCAATTTACGGGCAGAATAGGAAGTCAGTAACCAAGTCTGCAAAACCCCCTCTTTGACAATATCACGTGGTATCGTACGCACACCTTCGCTGTCAAATGGCGTTGAAGCTAACCCACGCAATAAATGCGGTTGTTCTTCAATCGTCAGCCATGAAGGCAAAATAGGTTTACCCAGGCTATCCAACAAGAAAGAAGATTTACGATAAATGCTGCTACCGCTGATTGCGCCAACCAAATGACCGAACAACCCTGTAGCCACCTCCGCAGCAAAGATCACTGGCGCTTTCATGGTTGGTAACTTACGCGCCCCCAGACGAGAAAGCGTACGACGCGCGCACTCTTGCCCCACCCATTCAGGCGATTCCAACTCGTCAAAATGGCGACTCACGGTATAAGCATAATCGCGTTCCATATTGCCATCTTGCTCGGCAATCACACAGCTTGACATAGAATGACGACTTGAGCAGTAGCTTTGCAGCATACCGTGGCTATTACCAAATACCCGAATACCATAATGGCTGTTGAAACTTCCGCCTTCCGTATTAGTAATGCGCCCATCTGCCTGCAATGACGCTTGTTCAGCGCGGGCTGCCAACTCAATGGCTTTATCTGCATCTAAATCTGCGGGATGGAAAAGATCTAATTCAGGCGCTTCAAATGCCAATAACGCTTTATCGGCCGGGCCAGCATAAGGATCAGGCGAGGTATAACGCGCAATATCAATGGCGGCCTGCACAGTACGAGCAATCGCTTCTGGGCTGAGATCTGTTGATGAAGCGCTACCTTTGCGTTGCTGGTGATAAACCGTGATCCCCAATGCGCCGTCACTGTTAAACTCAACATTTTCGACTTCACTAAAACGGGTACTGACGCTAATTCCCGTCGTTTTATTGACCGCGACTTCCGCAGCATCACAACCGGATTTAGCCAATTCCAGCGCATGGGCAACCGCTTCTTCCAGCAGTTTACGCTGCTCCGCGATTTGTTGATTGGTGACTATCATTAATTAACGTAATCCATTGAATTAAAGAGAGAATTCGTCAGAAAAAATGCCTGCTTCCGGTTCATGACACGAATGTCGAGTGGTAATCAGGCAATTTTCCCAGTTACAATACACAATATTAGGATGTTAACACCCACCGGACGATAGGTCATGCTCCAAAACGTACCTTATCCGGCCTTTTTAGAAGGAAAACAATTATGGCAAAGCAGCCTGAAGATTGGCTCGACAATTATCCTGCTGAAGAGGAAGAAGAAGAGATAATCTGGGTCAGTAAAAGTGAAATTAAGCGAGATGCAGAAATTCTGAAAAAGTTGGGCGCAGAACTGGTTGAACTGAGTAAAAGCCAACTGGAGCGCATTCCACTGGATGAAGATTTGCGGGCAGCCATTGAGTTGGCACAGAAAATCAAGCGTGAAGGACGTCGCCGTCAATTGCAGCTCATTGGCAAACTGTTGCGTGCCCGTGATCCTGAGCCAATTACCACGGCGTTGGATAAACTGAAAAACCGTCACAACCAGCAAGTCATTGTTTTACATAAACTGGAAGAACTACGTGACAAATTGCTTGAAAATGATGATGCCTTTGAAGAAGTCATCACACTGTATCCACATACTGATCGCCAGCAACTGCGCGCATTGGTTCGTAATGCGAAAAAGGAGAAGGCAGCTAACAAGCCACCTAAATCCTACCGTCAAATTTTCCAATATTTGAAAGAGTTATCGGAATCCGCTTAATCCATCTTCACCGCCATTTCATTAAGAATTGGCGGTCATTTCCTTCCATCCTTTCCTCTTCGTTACAGCAGCTGTATCAAGTTAACAAAATTAATAAAATGTTATTGTTTGGTGAACAAAATAAGGTAACCTTCCCTACATTATTAATAATTTAGCCAAAGGATATCTCAAATGCCATTAGTTGTTATTCCTGATGATTATCAACATGCTACAAAACAAATCCAGGCTTTATACCAACACAGTGACTTTGAAGTCGTTTGCCTCGGTGCCCTCGACCGTGATCCCAAAGCAGAAGAACTATTATCCAAAGCTGATGCCCTCATCCTGATCCGTGAAAGAACTTTAATTGACGAAAAATTCTTGTCTAAAGCACCCAATCTAAAACTCATCAGTCAGACCGGAAAAGTTGCTTACAATATCGATCTTGAATTGTGCAAACAACGGGGTATTGCTGTTGTTGAAGGTAGTGGTTCACCTGTTGCCGCAGCAGAATTAACCTGGTTGTTAATTCAAAGTGCGATACGCCAATTTGTGCCGTCTGTAGAAATGATGAAGAAAGGTCACTGGCAAACTGAATTTGGCGACACCGTCGCAGGAAAAACGCTTGGGATAGTCGGTTATGGTAAGATAAGCCAACTTGTTGCTAAGTACGCACAAGCGTTTGATATGAAAGTACAAGTTTGGGGTTCAAATCGTGCCCAAGATCATGCCCGCCAAGAAGGATTAATTGTTCCAGGCTCCCGTGAAGCATTTTTCCAGACTTCAGATGTTGTCACCCTGCATCAACGATTAGTTAAAGAAACTACAGGAAATATCACACTTTCTGATTTAACCAAAATGAAACCTACCGCAGTCTTGGTAAATACAGCCCGCTCAGGGTTGATAGAAACAGGGGCGCTGGAAAAAGCCCTTGATTTAGGCACCCCTGGTTTTGCCGCCTTGGACGTTTTTGATATTGAGCCGATCTGGGATACCAATCACTCTTTATTAAAACGAAACAACGTACTTTGCAGCCCACATATCGGTTATGTTACTAAAAGCTGTTATGACATTTATTTCGAAAGTGCATTTAACAATATTGAGAGATATTTTTCTGGCGATAAAAGCCATGTGATTAACGCATGTGTTTAATAAGCAAAAAGCCGCCTGCATCATCGCAAGCGGCTCAAGAAATACCAACGGAAGAGACAATTCAACTTATCACATTAAACCGCAATTCCCCTTCCAACTCTTCTTCGGCTTCTTCAAACAACAATATTAGCGCCGCAAAACGTGTTCTTTTTTGCCCAGTCACGCGGATAAAATTAATCTCAACAGGTAACTGAATATAGCCAGTCACGGCATCCCACACTGCATCTAGGTTGGCACCAAAATCATCCCCAAGATCGAAGCGCTGTTTGAATTCATCATAGAAAGCGTTTAAGTCAGGGATCTTATTAAAGTCGAATTCCACCTTTTTCATACCATTACTCCAGTCGGGTAAAACTGTTGTAGTGATCAACCGTTAGAAAAATAAAGCCATCATTAGAATAAAGTAACCTGTCACTTCCTCTGTGCCCACACCGATAATTGACATCTGCTTCAAACCAATGGCGGCCGGATTTTGTCGGTAATTTATTCTCACGGTTGGAAAATTTATCACCACCAATTGCCCTGCCCGGCAATACTTCACATAAATTACCTGCACGAGCGTTCCAGCCAAGACGACGAGCTTGTTTCTTCGTAATGTAATAATCTGGCAATGTGTGATGCTGGCGCAGATAGTCCGCTACACGGCTTTGTTCAGTCAGAACATCAATCTGTTCTTCCTCTGAGTTAGCAAAGGCGGTATACATGACCGCCAGAGCCAATAGTACCGCCGCCAGAATGCTCTTTTTCATGATGACCTCAAGCCACTCGTCCTAATACTCAAGAAATTATCAGGCTGTTCCACCTACAGTCAGGTTATCCAGTTTCAACGTTGGTTGCCCAACACCCACTGGGACACTTTGGCCTTCCTTACCGCAGACACCCACACCTTTATCGAGAGCCAAATCATTGCCAACCATTGAAATTTGCTGCATGGCTTCAATCCCCGAACCAATCAAGGTCGCCCCTTTTACTGGCTTAGTGATTTTGCCGTTTTCAATCAAATAAGCTTCAGAAGTTGAGAAAACAAATTTACCCGATGTGATATCCACCTGACCACCACCGAAATTCGGTGCATACAGCCCACGATCTACACTGGCGATGATTTCTTCTGGTGTGGAATTCCCCGCCAGCATGTAGGTATTAGTCATACGTGGCATCGGCAAATGGGCATAAGATTCACGGCGACCATTACCCGTCGGAGCCACTCCCATCAAGCGAGCGTTGAGCTTATCCTGCATGTAGCCTTTCAAAATGCCATTTTCGATCAAGACATTGTATTGCCCTGGAACGCCTTCATCATCAATAGCCAGTGAACCACGGCGCCCTTCAAGTGTCCCGTCATCCACTACGGTACAGAGTTCTGAGGCCACTTTTTGCCCAACCTGACCAGAGAAAACAGAAGTTCCGCGGCGGTTAAAATCCCCTTCCAGACCATGCCCTACCGCTTCATGCAGCAGAACTCCCGGCCATCCAGCACCCAATACAACTGGCATGGTGCCCGCAGGGGCTGCAACTGCTGACAAGTTTATCAACGCCATGCGAACCGCTTCACGAGCAAATTGCTCTGCCAAAATCTGACCATCTTCGGTACGCAGGAAATATTCGTAACCATAACGGGCACCACCACCACTGCCGCCACGCTCACGCTTACCGTCTTCTTCCACCAAGACACTGACAGAAAGGCGTACCAATGGGCGAATATCTGCTGCCAATGTACCGTCTGTCGCCGCCACCAGCACTTGTTCATAAACGCCGCTCAAGCTGGCATTGACTTCTTGTACACGGGGATCTTCCGCGCGGGCAATTTGATCAACGCGGTGCAACAAAGCAATTTTCTCTTCCCGACTCATGCTCTGCAAAGGATCAATTGTTGGATAAAGTGCCTTATGCGTCACTGCACCTAACGTGTGAGAAATACCCTTACCCGCTTCCTGCACGATGCTACGCGCAGCCTGAGCGCTTTGCTGTAACGCATTCAATGTGATTTGATCTGCGTAAGCAAAACCCGTTTTTTCTCCACTGATCGCACGAACACCCACGCCTTGATCGATATTGTAGGAACCTTCTTTGATGATGCGATCTTCCAATACCCATGTTTCATGATAACTGGATTGGAAATAGAGATCGGCATAGTCCAAGCGACGCTCCGCCAATTGACCCAGTACAGAAAATAAGTCTTGATGATTCAAATTATTAGCCGCCAGTAAATGTTCACTGACATAAGTTAAACTCATATTGATTACTCTTTTATCTTAATTTGTATTCTTTTTTATCAAAGAAGTCAGTTGTGGACGGAATCGATTGTGTTTCACCACTTTTATCTGATCACGCATGTGATTCAAACTATCCCGACGAATATTAAGCTGTAATGCGCTGACAGCCAGAGAATTTTTCTTGATAATTTCTCCCCAGCCACTGACCGCCATGGTATGTCCCCATGTCCTGCGAGTGCCATGTACACCAACCTGCGCCGGTGCCAAAATAATACATTGATTTTCGATAGCACGGGCCCTCAGCAAAGGTTCCCAATGTGCCTTACCCGTCAATCGAGTGAAAGCAGCAGGGACGGAAATCAGCTCGGCACCCTGTTCACGCAATGCCTGAAAAAGCCCAGGAAAACGCAGATCATAACAGATAGTCATCCCCAGGCGACCAACGGGTGTATCAACAACGGTAATATGTTCCCCACGCTGATAAACAGTGGATTCATTATAGGCACCGTGTTCATCGTTGATATTGACATCAAACATATGGATTTTGTCGTAACGTGCCCGGATTTCCCCCTGATCATCAAACAGTAAACTACTGCTGGTGATACGCGAGGGATCTTCCCGACTGACCAATGGCATAGAGCCAATCAGCAGCCAAATACCGTAACGTTGTGCTATTTCGCTCACGGCCTGTTGCAATGGCCCACTGCCCTGTGTTTCTGCATGTGCGCGGTAGGTATCAGCATCAGCGAATAACAGGGCATTTTCTGGCGTCAGAACCAGTTTTACTGTCTCTGGTAATTGCTTAATCTGCTGTTCAATTTGCGCTAAATTGTGTTTGACATTCGCACCACTACATAATTGTAAAAGTGCAACATTGACATTTCTCATGGCCCTTTATTCTCCTTAAGCTGACGTAAAACTTCATCAATTTTAGGCTGTTCGAAGCTGCCCGTTAACCGATAGCGAATCACCGATATCTTGTTCCAAAGAGGCCTCAGTGCTTTTGTCGCGGCAAAAATTGCCGCACCAGCCACAGGATTGATGGCAAAGGCCGTCGCGACGCCCACTGTTGTCGAAATTTCTGGCGTAATGACCAATGCCATATCGATCTGGCGCTGAACTAGATCTGTTCGCCCTGTTGCATTAATATCTGCTGCCAATCCATCGATGAAAAAGTTATCGGTATACAAAACACCATTTTTTACCGTTGCATCACCACGAATGGAATCAAAGTTGAAATCATTACTGAATGTGTCACTGAAATCCAATTGTAATTTACGCAACAACGCATCAAAACTAATAAGCCTGAATAATTGCCCAGCCCTACCACCGCCTAATTTGGCAATAGCCCCTTTTTTCATGTTTCCAGTCAACGTGCCATTCAATGTCTTGAGATCCAGCTGCCACGGGACATTTTGCCATTTCAAATTGAAATCAAATTTGAAAGGTGCACCCACAATCGGCACGATAAAGCCCAAATAAGCAGCCATATCATCGAATTTTTCTCCTGATAAATACCCTTTGATATGGCTATAACTTCCGGTATGGTTTTCATACCAACGCCCAGATAATGTCAGGTTTCCAGCACTGTTCTCCATTTTCCCATTGGTCAAAACCAGAGAATCACCTTCTGGCCTGATCGAACCAGATACTTTGCCGAGTTTTAATCCACCCACCCAGCATTCTGCGCATTTAACATCCAATGCAGGCCAACTGTTCAAAGCATAATGGGGCATTGGCTCCTTATCTGGCATTAACTTTTTGTCATCACTCAACGAATCTGTCGCAAATAGAGGATCATAATAAAGGTAATTGATTGATGCCTGCATCGGCTTATGTTTTGCAATCAAAAGGCGGCCACCAATCTCTTTCCCCTTTGCATTCACGGTTACTTCACCATTTTGTTGCATGACATCGAATGCGAGCTGATTCCAACGCTGTCCAGCAAGATCCAGTGCAGGCAATGAAATTTCAAATACATTTGGCCACTGAAAACCCTCTTCTTCCGATGGTTTCCACTGCAAAAGAGCAAGCAACGCCAATAATTTTTCACCATCAATGGAAGGCAAATTTAATGCCAGTAATGATTTTTTCGGCAGTTCAGGAATCCCCTCATTATCGGTTCGAAAAATACCTCGCTGCAATTTGGCAGGGGCTTCTTCCAGATCCCACTGCGTATTGAATGCATATTTCTTGCCCATTAATCCTGTGATCTGAAGCTGGTTCATATCACCTTCAGCATGGAGATTAACTTTATCCCATTCCCGCAGAGATTCTGTGTCCAGTATTGGTAACTGACTGTTCAAATGTGACAAATCTGCATTAACTGCAACACGATATTTCACGTCACTTTTTGACTCACCTGAAGGTAGAGTAACATTGACATCCCCCTGCCAATTTAGCGCTCCAGATAACTTGTTGCGGATCTCTGCCGGAAGTTCCGGTAATGCCTTCGCCGCCCAATGTGAATCCAGTTTTACATCAACCTGATAACGCTTTGGCAAATCTTGGGTAGAAAACTTCAGGGACAAAGGGTTTCCTAGCCAATGAGCAGATAATGTCTCACTTTTTAAGTTACCATTGTCAAAACGAAATTTGCCATTGAGATGCGCCATCTCACTATTCAATGGCTTAATGAACAAATGGGTATCTTTCAACGCCACTTCTCCACTCGCCACAACTTTCCCATGCCGTAAAGGAATATCCATATGGAGTTTTCCATCCACCCGACCGTTAAGCTGTAAATTCTCTAGTGCGCTGCCAATTGTGTCTGCCATCGGGCTGTGGTTGAAATAATCATGAATACTCTTCCCATCCCCAGAAAGTGCCGCATCAATAAACAGCTTATGCTTACCGTAATCGGGGATCACTGCCGAAACGTGAGTCGCCCCCACTTTTCCCAACTGTGCTTTCTGTGCCAGCATCCACAATCCATTGTTCTGGAAGTTAAGATCAATATTCAAATCAAACAGTGCCGGCCAATCGGGTTGGTATTGAAAAGTGGCATGGCGCAGCGGCACAAATACCTGAAATTGACCGTTGTTCTGTTTAAACGGAAAGTCATGAGGATCACCATGAAAAATCAGGGTCGCATTATCGACCTTTCCCTTAATCAAGGAAGCAGTCAAATAGTCTGTCAGAGATTCCCCCATCAGTGGCTTGGGAAAATAGCGCCAAGCCTCACCTAGGTCATTAACTCGAATTCCCGCTAACATGGATAAAACAGGTGGTTTACTGTGAGGTTTTAGGTAATGGAAATTTCCATTAAGCCACAGCGATTTGGCCTGCAAATCCAGCCCCTGGCTCCATACTTCCATGCCATTTTGACCATTTTTCCAGGATACCTGCCCTTCGCTGCGGGTAATCTCAAGTGGAGCCTGAAACATATTACCATAATCAATAGTGCTGTTTTTCAGTGCAAGATTGAGCTTTCCCCAATGCTTATTTCCCTCTAAGCTGCCACTAAAATGGTTAACTGAAGGCAGTTCTTTCCAACGTAACCAGCTTACATCCTGCCATTTCAGGCGAATGCCCATATCATCGGGAAGGGCTGGTGTGATATCGAGGGCAAAATTGTCAATCACCCCTTTTGGCTGTCGGTATTGCCAATCCTTGACGATATCCGGTGTCACAAAAGAGAGTATCGGTAATATTCCGTTTAAATATTCAAGTTGGATATTTTCAGCACGAATACGCCAATGATCATTGTCCTGATATTGCCGAGACTGTTTAACATACAGTGCCGCAATCTTCCCTTCAGGCCATCGTTGCTCGTCAGTTTTCAGGCTTGCCAGATTTGGTACTTCGAACAACCACCCTTCCCCCTGACGACGCATCTGCACAAGGAAGTCACGCACTTCAAGTCGGTGTTTTTCATTTCCGACATCCCAATTGGCGCCACCGTGCCTAAGCTGCAAGCGTCCACTATCAATCCGCCCATTCTGCAAGGTAATCCAACTGGCTAAGCTGAAATGGGCCTTATCCAACCCCGTGTTATCCCTTAACCAACGGCTTAACCACAATCGCATGTCAATATCATCGGCCTGCAAATAAACGGTGCCATTATCCAAGATCCCATCGCTATCTTTCAGGTCAAGTTTCACCTGGACAATACCTTCTTGCCCATTAAGCGAAGAGAGGCTTACGCTGCCTTGTGCCCGATGGCGGTTATCTTGATTCAACCAGGTTAGTTGCGGTAATAGCAAATCGCCTTTTTCACCTGATGGCGTCAAAAAGGTCAATCGGCTGTCATGCAAATCAAAATGATTGAATTGTTCAAGAAACAAGGTAGAGAGGCTATCCGGCTGAGAAAACCTGTTTTCGCCCTCTGTGTCAAACAGCGCCTTATTGTAATTTACCTGAAGCTGGTAAAAAGACAGATCACGAAAATGCCAGCGCCGTTGTAGAAGTGAGCGCCAGATATCCAAAGAAAGCATGACCTTTTTGGCATGGATATCGACATCTGCCGTTTTTGCCCTGATATCACGGATTTCCAGACTAGGACCAAAAGGTTCCCAGTGTCCTTTTATGTAGCCAATATTGACAGGAATGTTTGTTACGTCAGCAATTTTTTCGACTAATTGCTGACGATATTCATTGATGTGTGGCAGGAAGAAACGCAACCCGCTGACAAGCAAAGCCACAATGATAATAACTATTGCGGCTGTCGCTAATAGTATCCCCGGCAGTCGCTTCACGCATTTCTCCTTGGTTGCCAGCGCTATTTCTCTGCAAGCTAATTTCTACAAATCTTCTTCTACAGACTCGCTCTTACATAATGAACGGATCGTGTTACATCATGATAACGTCGAATTGCTCCTGGCTGTAACGCTGTTCTGTCTGCACTTTGACCTGCTTACCCACAAAAATTTCCACCTCGGCCAATGCGTGAGACTCATCCCCTTTTAAGGCTTCACTGACGGCTGGCGAGGCATAAACCAGAAAACGATCCGCATCAATTGCACGATTGACGCGTACAATTTCACGCAAGATTTCATAACAGACAGTTTCGACGGATTTTACCGTGCCACGTCCCTGACACGTTGGGCAATTATCACATAAGATATGTTCGATACTTTCCCGCGTACGCTTGCGTGTCATCTCGACCAAACCCAATTGTGAAAAACCATTGATGGTGGTTTTTACCCTATCTTTACTTAATGCCTGTTCCAGGGAAGCTAATACACGGCGACGATGTTCTTCATTACCCATGTCAATAAAATCAATGATAATGATACCGCCCAAATTACGGAGCCTTAATTGCCGGGCGATTGCCTGTGTTGCTTCAATATTAGTATTAAAGATAGTCTCATCTAAGTTGCGATGCCCAACAAAAGCACCCGTATTAATATCAATTGTCGTCATGGCTTCTGTCTGATCAATGATCAGATACCCGCCTGACTTTAATTCCACCTTACGTTCCAGCGCCCGTTGAATTTCATTTTCCACGTCGTACAGATCAAATATCGGCTGGTTTCCCTGATAATGTTCCAGTTTAGCGTTCATTTCAGGGATATATTCATCAATAAATTCCTGCAATTGGATAAATGTTTGGCGGGAATCAACCCGAATACGATCGAGGGAAGCACCAACAAAATCACGTAAGACACGCTGTGCCAGAGCTAATTCACCATAGACCTTGTTTTTAGTGATATTGCGTTTCTTACGTTCAATCACTTTACTCCACAGGCGCTTCAAAAATGCGGCATCCTGCCCCAGTTCTTCTTTTCCCACACCTTCAGCAGCCGTGCGAATAATAAAACCCCCATGCTCATCACAATACTCCATCACGATGCTTTTTAGGCGCTCACGCTCTGCTTCGCTCTCTATGCGCTGTGAAACACCAACATGCGATGCACCTGGCATAAACACCAAGTAACGTGATGGTAAGGTGATATCCGTTGTTAAACGGGCACCTTTTGTTCCCAGAGGATCTTTCACTACCTGAACAAGTAAATCCTGCCCTTGACGCACCAATTCAGCAATGTCCCTGACATGGAAGTTTTTCCGCTCTTCTCCGGCAATACACTCAGTATGGGGCACAATATCCGAAGCATGCAAAAAAGCCGCTTTCTCCAGCCCAATATCGACAAAAGCCGCCTGCATACCCGGTAAAACCCGGCTCACACGCCCTTTGTAAATGTTTCCGACAATGCCCCTTTTGGCTTCCCGCTCAATATGAATTTCTTGTAAGATACCGCCATCAATATAAGCAACCCGCGTTTCGGATGGTGTTACATTGACTAATAACTCTGCTGTCATGAATAGTCCTTCCCATCAGCTAACGCTAAAAATCGTGTGATTAATTCATTCGTTTCCACCAGTGGCAAGCCGACAACAGCGTGGTAACTGCCGTTAATTTTTCTGACAAAACAACCGCCTTTACCTTGGATCCCATAAGCGCCGGCTTTATCCATCGGCTCCCCAGTAGCAATATATTCCTGTATTTCCGATTGGGACAACTGGCGGAATATCACATCTGTAATGACTATCTCACTCAAGGTGTGTTGATTGTTCGATAAAGCAACAGCCGTCATTACTTGGTGGCACTGACCAGACAAGGCGTTAAGCATTTGCGCAGCGTGTTGCTGATTTTGTGGTTTTTCCAAGATGCAGTTATTCAATAAAACAATGGTATCCGCTCCCAGAACGGGGTGATCGTGAGGTGCAATGGCTACGCCAGCCTGTGCTTTCTCTCTGGCTAATCGAGTAACATATTGCTGTGGAGACTCCCCTTCATGCCATTTTTCTTCGACCTGAGGTGTCAGGATTTCAAAGTTAAAATCCAATAATTCCACCAATTCACGCCGTCTTGGGGAGCCAGAAGCTAAGTAAATGGTTTTCATTGCGAATAATCCTTAGGAGTCTATCCCATCAGCTATTTTTTGTTATATGCCTTTGCCTTTTAAATACAGGAACCCACTTTAACGAACTGAAAATTGACGACGGATTTTCCGCATTAATAAGAATAGCCAAGGCCAGAGAATACCATTGACCACCCCATTCCAGAACACTTCTGGATGAAAGAGGGTCTTTAGTAATAGGGTATGGACCAGGAAAACACAGAGGTTCATCAATGTCGAAAGCCCGACCACAACCAGGGCTTGCTGCCAAAGCGCCATATTGCGGATAAGCTGGAATTTGAATGCGACCAGGAAACTGATAATGCTAAATGCCAAAGCATGTGCTCCCAAGATACTTCCGTGCAACAGATCAGTAATAATCCCCAAGACAAAGCCAGTACCAACGCTGACACGATGGGGAAGCGCAAGCAACCAATAAACTAAGCACAGCATCAATAAGGCAGGCCGGAACATAAAAAACTGCTCCGGCCACGGCATAATCTGTAGCACTATCGCAATCAGGAAAGACAACCAAATGATCCAAAGTCCTTGGCTATAGTATTGGCTCATTGATGATTTCCTGTCGCTGATAATGTCGGTTTTTCCGCTGACGTTTCTGTTGATTCTGGTGCCAGCAACTGCGATGTCTCATTTGGTGGGTTTGGCAACACCTGTGGTAACACCTGCATCAAACGCTCATTGGCAGCGCGGTATACTTCCGAAGGGGGTAATGGTTCAGAGGGATCATTATCCCCCCCCCATAATAGGAGTAAATAGCGCAAGCGCCGCAATTCAGCCAATGGACGGGCACGAATTACCGAATGAGCCCGCTGGTTATCAATTTTGACAGAAGAAACGACAGCCACAGGATAACCTTCAGGAAAACGCCCTCCCAGCCCCGATGTCACCAATACATCACCGACACGGATGTCTGTATCACTGGGTAAAGGTTCTAGCAGGAGATCATCCGTACACCCTGCTCCACCAGCAATAACACGAATGTCATTACGCAGTACCTGCACAGGAATTGCGTGGGAGGGATCGCAAATCAACAATATCCGGCTGCTCAACTGACTTACGGCAGTCACTTGACCCACGACACCGCGATCACTGATAACCGGCTGCCCTTCATACACACCATCCTTCGCCCCCTTATCAATGACCATTTGATCTCGATATGGATCCATCCCGCCAGAAATCACCTGTGATACCATCATGTGCTCATCATGACGCAACGGCGACCCTAACAATTCACGTAAACGAGAATTTTCTTGTTTCAGTTGCCCCAACAGTAACAATTTACTGTCTTGCAACCGCAGTTCATTACGCAGGGTTCTATTTTCCAGCTCCAGATGATTACGGCTAGTGAGAGATTCTGAAATACCGTCCAAAAACTGACGCGGTCCATTGGCAAGAAAGTAAAAAGGACTGACAGCCGTATCCATGTAGCTACGGACTTTATTGAAAACACCAAGGCGACTGTCTACCACCATCAAAATGATGGCAACAATGATAGCAAAAAAGAGTCGTAGTTGCAGAGAAGACCCTCTGCTAAAAATCGGCTTCATAAATGGCGTATTGTCGGGCTGTATTGTCTCATAAATGATAAAACTCTGGAACAATCGGCAAGGAGGTTCCAATAAAACATATCCACCTCCCAGCTCACAGAGTTACTTTCAGTCTTCGCTGAACAGATCGCCACCATGCATGTCGATCATCTCCAGTGCCTTGCCACCACCACGGGCAACACAGGTCAGGGGATCTTCAGCAACAATGACAGGAATGCCTGTTTCTTCCATCAGTAACCGATCAAGATTACGCAGCAACGCACCACCGCCAGTCAGCACCATGCCTCGTTCAGAAATATCAGAGGCCAATTCTGGTGGGCACTGTTCCAGAGCAACCATAACAGCGCTCACAATACCTGTTAATGGTTCTTGCAAGGCTTCTAGAATTTCATTGGAATTCAGGGTAAAACTGCGAGGCACACCTTCCGCAAGGTTACGGCCACGCACTTCGATTTCTCGTACTTCATCCGTTGGATAAGCAGACCCAATTCCGTGTTTAATGCGCTCTGCCGTTGCTTCCCCAATCAGGGAGCCATAATTACGACGAACGTAGTTGATGATAGCTTCATCAAAACGGTCACCACCAATACGCACAGAAGAAGAATAAACCACCCCATTAAGGGAAATAACAGCAACCTCAGTGGTTCCCCCACCGATATCAACAACCATTGAACCCGTTGCCTCGGAAACTGGCAAACCAGCACCAATAGCAGCTGCCATAGGTTCTTCAATTAAAAATACTTCTCGTGCTCCTGCACTTTGGGCGGATTCACGGATAGCGCGACGCTCAACTTGAGTCGCACCGACAGGCACACAGACCAACACGCGCGGACTTGGGCGCATGAAACTGTTATTGTGAACCTGCTTGATAAAATGCTGTAGCATCTTTTCGGTAACATAGAAATCAGCAATAACCCCATCCTTCATGGGACGGATAGCAGCAATATTACCCGGAGTACGTCCCAGCATCTGTTTTGCTTCCAGCCCCACCGCTGCAACACTTTTTGGTGAACCGGCTCTGTCCTGACGAATAGCCACGACAGAGGGTTGATCCAATACTATTCCTTGGCCTTTGACATAAATAAGGGTATTGGCAGTACCCAAGTCAATGGACAAATCGTTGGAAAACATGCCACGAAATTTCTTTAACATAACGAAAGGATAATCCTGCAAGCTGGGGACGGAGATTGTCCGTCTACTCTATCAACCACATGAAGCAGCGACAAGGCGCATAATTAACTACTTTTACTACTTCAATAAAAGTGGCCACGTTATTCACATCAGAAATACGATATTCTACGTTACTTTTCTCTAACGGAGCAGAAAAAAACTACATAAAAATGGGTTAATTCAGCTAATACACCAAAAAACAACATGACAAAGAAAGTCCCAAGGCGAAATAGTTCATTAATTATAAAAACAATAGATGAATTTAGTGAGATATCACAACATTGTTGTCTGCCCATTTCAGTACATCAGGTTTTATCTATATTGTAGTAACGTAAAGTTGTAATGGTACAAATTGCCGTGATGCAAAATGATAGTAATACCGAACCGTAGTCATGCTAAAAAAGTAATAACGTTAGATAGATACCTATCAAGAGAGGATGATCATGAAAGCCTTATTACTGGAACAACACGAAATATTATCAGCATCCATTCAAGATATTGATGTGTCTCAACTGCCATCGGGTAATGTGGTCGTTGATATCCATTGGTCAACACTCAATTACAAAGATGCCCTTGCCATCACCGGCAAGGGAAAGATTATCCGCCAATTTCCGATGGTGCCAGGGATTGATTTTTCTGGTGTTGTCCATCATTCCGAAGATCCCCGTTTTCACGTTGGACAGCATGTTTTGCTAACTGGCTGGGGTGTGGGAGAAACACATTGGGGCGGGCTGGCAGAACAAGCAAGGGTATCTGGTGAATGGCTGACCCCCTTGCCGCCCGAATTAAGTACCCGACAAGCGATGATCATCGGCACGGCAGGTTTTACTGCCATGTTATGTGTCATGGCGTTGGAACAAGGAGGCGTCACACCGGAAAGCGGAGAAATCGCCGTGACAGGAGCCAGTGGTGGGGTTGGCAGTACGGCAATCACCTTACTATCACAACTGGGCTATTCCGTCACTGCAATTAGCAGCAAACCCGACAGCCAAGATTACCTGATCTCGCTGGGGGCGAAAACGGTTTTACCCGCCAGTGATTTCAACCAGCCATCACGCCCATTAGAAAAACAACGTTGGGCTGGTGTGATAGATACCGTTGGTGGCACGATATTGGCTACCCTGCTAGCACAAGTGCGTTACAACGGTACAGTAGCCGCTTGTGGCATGGCAAGTGACAGTCAACTCCCCACGAGCGTAATGCCGTTTATTCTACGTAATGTTCGTTTACAGGGTGTAGAATCTGTCACTGTCCCTGCGGTGAAACGCCCTGCCGTTTGGCAACGTTTGCAAGCGCTATTGCCAGATCCCTTTTATCAGCAAGCAGCGAATGAAATTACATTAGAACAGGTGATCGAACACGCCAATAAGTTGATAAACAATCAAATTACGGGCAGAACAGTGGTGAAAGTGCGCTGATAAGACCAGTATTTAGCTGCCAAATGCCACGATATATTTATAATGTCTGGCTTTATCGCCAAATTTACAATTCTAAATATCAGAAAGAGATGACAAACCGTTGACATCGAGTTATCTTGGTCGATTGTTGACAGATTGCCGGAGATACCCGCACAATGGCAGACAAGTTTCGCATTTTACTCTTGAATGGCCCTAACCTGAACCTGTTGGGAACACGAGAGCCAGAGACCTACGGCAAGTTAACGCTGGATGACATCGTTAACAGACTGTCAAAAGAAGCTCAACAATCGGGGGCTGAATTATCCCATCTGCAATCCAACGCAGAATCTGAACTGATTGAAAGAATTCATTCTGCGCGGGGCAATACGGATTTTATTTTAATCAACCCTGCGGCATACACGCATACCAGCGTGGCATTGCGCGACGCACTTCTGGCGGTAGATATCCCATTTATTGAGATTCACCTTTCCAATGTGCATGCCCGCGAGCCATTCCGCCACCACTCATATCTTTCCGATATTGCAGTCGGTGTTATCTGTGGATTGGGGGCGGATGGTTACAGTTTCGCATTACAGGCAGCGGTCAACCGCTTGTCAACATCCAACTAATTGACTTAAAAGTACGGAACCACACTCATGGATATTCGTAAGATAAAAAAACTGATCGAGCTGGTTGAAGAATCTGGCATTTCTGAACTGGAAATTTCTGAAGGTGAAGAGTCAGTACGCATCAGCCGGGCAACGACAGCCACGGCAATACCTGTGACCCAGCAATATATTTCTGCACCTGCTCAGCAGCCAGTGCAGGCCGCTGTACCCGCAGCGCCAGTCGCCGCTGACAAACCCGCTGAAATCAATGGTCACACCGTTCGCTCGCCGATGGTTGGTACGTTCTATCGTTCACCAAGCCCAGATGCGAAACCTTTCATTGAGGTCGGCCAGCACGTTAATCAGGGCGAAACCCTGTGCATCGTTGAAGCGATGAAAATGATGAATCAGATCGAAGCTGACAAAACTGGCGTAGTAAAAGCAATTCTGGTCCAAGACGGTCAACCTGTTGAATTCGACGAGCCATTGGTCGTCATCGAATAACGAGGCGCACCCCATGCTTGAAAAAATTGTCATTGCTAACCGCGGTGAAATTGCACTGCGTATCCTGAGAGCCTGTAAGGAACTTGGGATCAAAACCGTGGCTGTACACTCTGCGGCAGACCGTGATCTGAAGCACGTCCTGCTGGCGGATGAAACCGTCTGCATTGGCCCGGCTGCCTCAGCTAAAAGTTATCTAAATATTCCTGCCATTATCTCTGCGGCGGAAATCACTTGCGCACAGGCAATCCACCCGGGTTATGGCTTCCTGTCTGAAAATGCTGACTTTGCCGAGCAGGTCGAGCGTTCTGGCTTTATTTTCATTGGCCCGAAAGCGGACACTATCCGTTTGATGGGGGATAAAGTTTCCGCTATCAATGCAATGAAAAAAGCAGGTGTCCCTTGCGTTCCTGGCTCTGATGGCCCATTGGGTGACGATACCGAGAAAAACAAGACCATTGCAAACCGCATTGGCTACCCGGTGATCATCAAAGCATCGGGCGGCGGCGGCGGCCGTGGTATGCGCGTCGTACGCAGCGATAAAGATCTGGCACAATCCATCGCTATGACTCGCGCAGAAGCCAAAGCCGCTTTCAACAACGACATGGTATACATGGAGAAATTCCTTGAAAACCCACGTCACGTTGAAATCCAGGTCTTAGCTGATGGTCAGGGCAATGCACTCTATCTGGCTGAACGTGACTGCTCCATGCAGCGCCGCCACCAGAAAGTGGTGGAAGAAGCGCCAGCACCAGGTATCTCACCAGAACTGCGCCGCAGTATCGGTGAACGTTGTGCCAATGCTTGTATCGAAATCGGCTATCGCGGAGCAGGTACATTTGAGTTCCTGTACGAAAACGGCGAATTCTACTTTATTGAGATGAATACCCGTATTCAAGTTGAACATCCCGTGACTGAAATGATCACTGGCGTTGACTTGATCAAGGAACAGTTGCGTATCGCTTCTGGTATGCCACTGTCCATCAAACAGGAAGATGTCGAAATCAAAGGTCATGCGATTGAATGCCGTATCAATGCCGAAGATCCGAAAACCTTCCTGCCAAGTCCGGGCAAGATCACCCATTTCCACTCACCCGGTGGGTTTGGTGTGCGTTGGGAATCCCACATCTATGCGGGATATACCGTACCGCCTTACTATGATTCCATGATTGGTAAGCTCATCACTTACGGCGAAACCCGTGAAGTGGCCATTGCGCGTATGAAGAACGCACTGGCCGAGTTGATCATTGATGGCATTAAAACCAATATCGATCTGCAACTGGCAATCATGAATGACGAAAACTTCCAGAAAGGTGGAACCAATATCCACTATCTGGAGAAGAAATTAGGCTTACATGATAAGTAAGGTTTCTTTGACGCTTATTTAGCGTTTGTTGCTTTGAATAAAATCCCATCTTTTATCGGTGGGATTTTTTATATTCCCCCCTATTGTTTCATGTAAATTACCCGGAGAACGAATGGACGGACGATTTGTTCAATCCAATAAAGAAGCACGCTGGGCGATATTCCTGACATTGGCCTATCTTGTTGGTTGGCTGCTGTGTGCTTATTTACCCAGTGATGCCATCGGCTTAACTGGGCTGCCTCGCTGGTTTGAACTGGCTTGCCTGCTGCTACCTGCCTTATTTATCATCCTTTGCTATTTGATGGTGAAGTTTATATTCAAGGACATTCCACTGGAGGATAGTGATGCAAAGTGAAGTCATTCTGCCTCTCGTGGGATATCTGGCATTAGTGTTCATGCTCTCAATCTATGCTTATCGCCGCCGACAAACAGGCGAATTCCTCAGTGAGTATTTTCTCGGCAACCGCTCAATGGGGGGTTTTGTACTGGCAATGACCATTACCGCAACCTATATCAGTGCCAGTTCCTTTATTGGTGGCCCTGGTGCCGCTTATAAGTATGGTATCGGTTGGGTGTTATTATCATTGATCCAATTGCCGGCGATATGGCTCTCACTTAGTGTATTGGGAAAAAAATTTGCGATCCTCGCCCGCCGTTATAATGCGGTCACCCTCAACGATATGCTATATGCACGCTACCAAAGCCGCTTTCTGGTCTGGTTTGCCAGTATAAGCCTGCTGGTGGCCTTTATCGGTGCTATGACAGTGCAATTCATTGGCGGTGCTCGTTTACTGGAAACCGCCGCCGGTATCCCTTACGACACAGGGTTATTGATTTTTGGCGTTTCCATCGCCCTCTATACGGCTTTTGGCGGTTTTAGAGCCAGCGTCCTTAATGATGCCTTACAAGGGCTGGTAATGCTGCTGGGAACGGCGTTATTACTGGCAGGCATTATCTATAAAGCTGGTGGATTATCAGCAGCAGTGACGACACTGCGCACTATTGACCCTAATCTGGTTTCTCCTTATGGCGTCGATAATATCCTCACAGGGCCATTTATGGCGTCTTTCTGGGTACTGGTTTGCTTTGGTGTTGTTGGGCTGCCACACACCGCAGTGCGCTGTATCTCTTATAAAGACAGTAAAGCCGTTCACCGTGGTATTGTGCTTGGCACACTCGTAATGGCATTCCTGATGTTCGGTATGCACCTTGCTGGTGCCCTTGGCCGAGCCATCATTCCTGATCTGACGATCCCCGATCAAGTGATCCCAACGTTAATGATCACGGTACTGCCTCCTGTGGCTGCCGGTATTTTTCTGGCTGCACCAATGGCGGCGATTATGTCCACCATTAACGCCCAATTACTGCAATCTTCGGCCACTATCGTCAAAGATCTCTATTTAAACCTGTTTCCACACCAGATCAGCCAGGAGAAAAAACTGTCACGCATCTCCAGTTATTCCACCCTATTTTTAGGGGCATTACTGCTACTGGCAGCCTGGCGCCCACCTGAGATGATTATCTGGCTGAACTTGCTGGCATTTGGTGGACTGCAAGCCGTTTTCCTCTGGCCACTGGTGTTGGGCCTGTATTGGGAAAAAGCCAATGCACATGGGAGCGATCAGCTCAATGCTGACAGGGGCAGCAAGCTATACTTTGCTGCAACTTTCAATATCCAGCTACTTGGTTTCCACCCTATCGTGCCATCGCTATTGCTGAGTTTACTGGCATTTTGGCTAGGAAATAAATTTGGTGCGGCTTGCTCTAAACGGTTACATTTCACACAATAACGTGATCCACAAAACGAGAATTTTTTATGCCTTGGATACAATTAAGATTAAACACCACGGGACAACAAGCGGAAGCATTAGGCGATGAGCTGATGGAAAGTGGCGCAGTATCCGTCACCTTTCAGGACAGCCACGATACCCCTATTTTTGAGCCTCTGCCGGGCGAAACCCGTTTATGGGGAGATACCGATGTTATCGGCCTGTATGACGCTGAAATGGATATGAAAGCGGTTGTCAGCCAATTGGACAACTTCCACAACTGGGTAAAGGTTTTATCCACAAAATTGAACAACTGGAAGATAAAGATTGGGAACGAGAGTGGATGGATAACTTCCACCCTATGCGCTTCGGGAAGCGTCTGTGGATCTGCCCTAGCTGGCGCGAAGTGCCTGAACCAGAGGCCGTCAATGTCATGCTTGACCCTGGTCTGGCCTTCGGCACGGGTACTCATCCAACCACCTCCCTTTGCCTACAATGGCTGGATGGCCTTGACCTGGCAGGTAAAACCGTGATCGACTTTGGTTGCGGCTCAGGTATATTGGCTATCGCAGCGCTGAAACTGGGCGCAAAACACGCCATCGGTATTGATATCGACCCACAAGCCATTCAAGCCAGCCGAGATAACGCCGAACGCAATGGGGTATCTGACCAATTAACCCTCTACCTGTCCAAAGATCAACCTAAAGACCTTGAATGCGATATCGTGATTGCCAATATTCTGGCAGGTCCTCTGCGTGAACTTGCTCCTGTCATTGGCTCCCTGCCTAAATCTGGTGGATTATTAGGCTTATCCGGTGTTCTGGCCAGTCAGGCTGACGGAGTAGCTCAGGCCTATGACAATGAATTCATTATTGATCCAATAGCTGAACAAGAAGAATGGTGTCGTATCACGGGGATTAAAAAATAATCAACTGATACCTATTGAAAAGCGTGATTATCCACTAAAATGATCCCCCAGGAGGTCAATTAGTGGTAATCCGCTCTGTTTATGATTAGAAATATAAGTAATAACAAATTTCAGCAATAAAATGTAACTATTTGTTATTTAACAGTAATCAACCAATTTTAAAAAAATCAACTGGAAAAAATCCGTTATAAATGTCAATTCGCTCAAAGTTTGGCCTTTCATATCTTGTGAAAAATGCGTAATATACGCGCCCTTAGTCACAGTTGACCACTCTTTCTTCGTCTATGCGTATCGGACAATACCAGTTGAAAAACTGTCTTATTGCGGCTCCTATGGCAGGCATAACAGATCGCCCGTTTCGATCTCTTTGCTACCAGATGGGAGCAGGAATGACAGTCTCAGAAATGCTTTCTTCCAATCCCCAGGTTTGGAAGACGGATAAATCACGGCTGCGTATGGTTCATAGCGACGAACCCGGAGTGCGTTCTGTACAAATAGCCGGTAGTGATCCCGATGAAATGGCGGCGGCAGCGAAAATTAACGTCGCTAATGGTGCCCAGATCATCGATATCAATATGGGGTGCCCAGCTAAGAAGGTGAATCGTAAGCTGGCAGGCTCTGCATTACTACGCTATCCAGAACTGGTTGAAAAAATCCTTTCTGCGGTAGTCAATGCAGTTGATGTGCCTGTCACTTTGAAGATCCGCACAGGTTGGTCACCGGAAGAACGTAACTGTGTAGAAATTGCCCAATTGGCCGAACGTTGTGGTATTCAGGCTCTTACGATACATGGCAGGACGCGATCTTGCCTGTTTAATGGTGAAGCCGAGTACGACAATATTCGGACAGTTAAGCAGACTGTTGCCATTCCAATTATTGCCAATGGCGACATTACTGACCCGCTAAAAGCCAGAGCAGTGCTTGAATACACTGGGGCTGATGCCCTGATGATAGGCCGTGCTGCTCAGGGAAGACCCTGGATCTTTCGGGAAATCCAGCATTATCTGGAAACAGGAGAATTGCTGCCACCGATGCCCCTTGGCGAAGTGCAGCGTTTAATGAGCGAGCATGTACGAGAACTGCATGACTTTTACGGTCAAGGCAAAGGAGTTCGTATTGCACGCAAGCATGTATCTTGGTATCTCAAGGAACATGCCCCTGATGACCAGTTTCGGCGCACATTCAACGCCATAGAGGATGCCAGCGAACAGCTGGAGGTGTTGAAGGCATACTTCGAAAATTTTTGCGTAAATAAAGAAAAGAGCTGACAGAACTATGTTCGAACAACGCGTAAATTCTGATGTACTAACCGTTGCTACTGTAAATTCACAAGATCAGGTAACTCAAAAACCTCTGCGTGATTCGGTTAAACAAGCACTGAAGAACTATTTTGCTCAACTGAACGGTCAAGACGTTAATGACCTGTATGAGCTGGTACTGGCTGAAGTAGAACAGCCACTGTTGGACATGGTGATGCAATACACCCGTGGCAACCAGACTCGCGCAGCACTGATGATGGGAATCAACCGTGGCACTCTGCGTAAGAAACTGAAAAAATATGGCATGAACTGATCCTAGTCAGTCAACATGTTGTTGAAGAAGCACTTTCTCTTTTGAGAAAGTGCTTTTTTTGTTTCTGAGTACCCCACATAAAAGTCCTCAGCATAAAAAATTCATTGGAAAACATAGGGACAAGCAAGAAGTGAAATTTGCGTTCAATGAGATGACCTATAACCTCAGCTTGGTCAAAGGCTAGTGAAAGGGATGACAGAGCAGTTATAGGGTGGTGTCGCAAGCCCTATGTCATGATTTGGAAACAAAAGCGTTATCACTCAGGGATAGGCATTCGGACATTGGGTGCCCATCCTCCCTTCGCAATATGTTATAAAACCTACCGACGTAAGTAAAACAATGACTATAACGATGCTCAGACAATTTCTGAGGCCTGCCAACATGGCACAATCCTCCAGTAAGAGTAAAAGCCTTGAACAGCGAGATGAGCAAACTTTTTTGAAAATGCGGCGACTTGTGGTGGAAGAAAAAACGCAACTGATCAACCATATCCGTAAATTGTTGGCTGAATAGGCTCTTATTAGACCCACTGACGTTGAAAGGTTTCGCGATATTTTATATTTTAATTGAAGACCAGCATTATTAAAGACATAAACTCCCAAAAACAGAAGAATTATGTTACTGGAATTTTTGCTTCTTATGTTTACAGCAAAAGTTAAAATTATAGTGTTCTTGAACTGGTTTATTAATTGTTTAAGAGCAATCTTTTAATGTTGTGGTGTTAAATGAAACAATAATGAATGAGTGAGAATTACACGTCTTTGTTAAAGCGGTTTTTACTATAGGAGGTTTTCTGTGACCGAGTCTTTATCAATGGAATGTAATAAAAAAACAATGCTAAGCCGATTTTTTATTGCTGCTAAAAAATATCCAGAAAGAATAGCAATTAAAGAGAATAAAAGGGAACTGAGTTACCACGGATTACAAAATTTTATTATAAACATATCTAATGAATTACAAAAGAAAGGAGTTAAGCCAGGTGATAAAGTCGCTGTAGAACTTTCTCATTCTGTAGAATTGATAGCTACTTTATTAGCAGTGCAATATGTTGGAGCAGCATATATTCCAATTGATAAAAAAGCACCTAAAGAAAGAAATAATTTAATTATTAATGATGCTTGTCCAGTTTTAATCATCAATGATGACAGTTCAATTTTACATCATAGATGTGAAACAGAAAATACTAATTTCATGATTAATACTACACCAATGTCTATAGTATATGACGAATCATTATTACAAGAAACTGCATATATAATATATACATCTGGAACTACTGGCACCCCAAAGGGAGTTCCAATTACTCACGAAAATTTACTCTCATTATTTAATGCAACAGAATGTTTTTATCGTTTCAATGAGACTGATATTACACTTTTATATCATTCTTATGCATTTGATTTTTCAGTATGGGAAATTTGGTCTGTTTTAGCCTATGGTGGCAGGTTAGTGATACCAGATGAAGAGACACGAATAACGCCATATAAGTTGGCTAAATTAGTTAAAGATGAAAAAGTTACTCTACTAAACCAAACACCGACGGCATTTTCTATTAATTCCCGTGCCCTTGCTGAATTCGGAATGGAAGAATTATCATTGCGTTTTATTATCTTTGGAGGAGAGAGATTAAACTTTCAAGCATTGAGAAATTGGTATAAACAGTTTGGTTTTAACTCACCTCAATTAGTTAATATGTATGGTATTACTGAAACTACCATTCACGCAAGTTGGCATGTTGTTAATGAAAATGATTTAGAAAATTTTGAATCCACTATAGGATATCTATTACCTGGATTCGATTATGCTATTCGCCCAATAAGTGATGATAACGTAACTAACAAAAAAAGTGGTGAGCTTTTATTATCAGGTCATCAAGTAACTAAAGGATATTTAAACGATGAAACTAAGAACAAGGATAAGTTTATTTGGTTAGAAAACAATGGCATTTGGCATCGATATTACTGCTCTGGTGATTTAGTTTCTTATAACAAGAAAGGTGAATTAGTTTATTGTGGTCGATGTGATCAGCAAGTGAAAATAAATGGTTATAGAATCGAAATTGGAGAGATTGAATCAGTTCTAGCTAGATATGAAAAAATAAATGACATTTCAGTAATAGCTTCATATTCTGAAGTTAGTCGTGACTATTTGATTTGTTTTTTTACCTCTTCCACATCAGAAAAAGAATCCATTGGAGCTTTAACTAATTTAGCAAAAGAAAATTTACCAATATATATGAGACCATTGCGTTATAGAAAAATAGAAACCATACCTAAAACAATTAATGGGAAAATTGACAAAAAACTAATTTTAAATTACTTGGAGTAAATAAATGATAGATAACAATATATTAACTAATGAAAGCGATATAAAATTAAAAGCATTAGATAGATATCTTTCCTTATTGGGAAGTATGTTAGAAAAAACAGTTAAATCTAATGATGATTTTATTGATGTTGGCGGTCATTCCATGATAGCAGTCTTATTAAATGAGAAAATAAAGAATGAATTCAATTTAATTTTGTCTATGGAGAAGCTTTTTAACGCTACGCTGTATGAAACATTTATTGAATCTACTTATATAAATAAATAATCAATTTTAAATAGGAAGTTTGTTATGTATCTTAAACTTAATAAAGAGCAATTAAATAATTTTCATAAAAATGGATTTATTGGTCCATTGACCATTTATTCCAAAGAAGAAGTGAATAAAGTGTGGAATGATGTTCGCCGCCAACTTCCTGATCGTAGTTATGCAGCATATCCTACTGATTCATATGGAGCAGCAACTAATATTTCGAACTACGATCGTCACTTAGATCTTGACTTACTTAGTCGACATATTATCCACCCTAAAATAATTGCTCCTGTTTCAAGCATTTTAGGAGATGACGTTTTATGCTGGAGAACTGAGTTTTTCCCAAAATATCCAGGAGATGAGGGGACAGATTGGCATCAAGCTGACACTTTCGCGAATGCCAGTGGTAAACCTCAAATTTTATGGCCAGGAGAAACAGAAGAGCAATTCGGTAAAGGAACATTAACGGTTTGGACTGCATTTACAGACGCCACAATTGAAAATGGTTGTTTACAAATCATTCCTGGTACTCATGTCAAAATGAATTATGATGAAACTAAATCAATGGAATATCAAAGCGATATTGTCAATAGTTTAACTAAGGATGGTATTCATCGTGGTTTTTTTGGTTACGATTATCGGCAATTGCAAATTGATCCAGACTGGAAGCCCGATGAAACTCAAGCCGTTTCTCTAGAAATGAAAGCAGGTCAGTGTGTGATCTTTTGGTCCACATTGATGCATGCCTCTCATCCAAATATGACTAAAGATAATTTCCGTATGGGGTTTGTAGCCCGTTATGCTCCCAGTTATGTGGATATCTATCCCAATACTGACCATGTTTACGAATATGGCGGGAATATACCTCTTGATAAATTTGGTTGTGTGATCGTATCAGGAAAAAATCGTAATAATAACAATCGCGTCATTTCTCATAACTTACGTGGACAACCGTTTACTCCGTTATTTACACAATTATAAAAGGCATTTTTTATGACACAAATTCAGCGCTATCTGGACGATACGTATTGTTTTTTCTGCACGAGCGAAATTATTGCGAGTGGTTCTGATGATTGGGGGAATTGGTTTATTCTAAAAGAGAATATTTTTCATCCGCAAGGTGGCGGTCAGCCGTCTGATATTGGGTGGGTGAATGATATATCTGTTAAAATCAGAAAACAGCCTACTAGCAGCCAGGTAGCTATCTATCCTGAATTACCTCTTCGCCATTCGCTGGGAGATAAAGTGATATCCAAAGTCTCGGTGGCAGACCGTATTTCTCACGCAGCATTACATACTACGGGTCATTTGCTGAACTGGGAATTGCGCCAATATGGTTGGATCGCTACTAAAGGCCATCATTTTCCTGGAGAATCACGAGTAGAATTTTCTCCAACAGGAGACCAAACCATACCGTTACATCAATTACCACTACAGGATATTGAAGCAGCTATTAGAATTAAATTATCTGATGGGAAGCAGGTAAAGACTTGGTATGAAGGCGACATCCGTTTGTGTTTAATTGAAGGCACTGAACCTGCCCCTTGCGCTGGTACACATGTTGATAATCTTAAAAAAATCAATGAATTTTCTATTAAATCAACCAAAGTCAAAAAGGGGATTCTGCGTATCAGCTATGACGCCAGCCATATTTTTTTGAGGTCAGACCATGCCTCGTAAGCAATTATCGAACACAGAGCTGTATCTTTTAGATTTAGGATTACTGGTTATTGCCTTGTCTTGGGGGGCGAGTTATTCCCTGATGCAGCTCATCATTCAAGCTGGTGTCACTGTACCGCTGTTTCTCATGCTTCGCTTTGCGTTAGCTGTACCGTTTATATTTATTGGTGCTCAAATACGCTTGCGTAAGATTACCCAAGGAGAATTAGTTAACGGCATACTATTTGGTGGTTTATTGTACGCTATTTTGACATTAGAAACGCTGGGCGTGAAATATACGACGGCGGCTAATGCTGGGTTTCTTATTGCATTATCGGTAGTAATAGTGCCGTTCTTTGAGCGTGTATTTGGAAAACGTAAGCAAAGTAAATTGATTTACTGTACTTGCCTCTTATCTTTAGTTGGTGGAGGAATATTAAGTTTCGCCAATACGGGTAATTTCGGGGTTAATAAGGGAGACTTGCTCATCCTACTGGCTGCTTTGATTCGTGGTTTCCAAATTTTCATGTTTGGTAAACAAACAGCAAGTAAACCCTATTCATTGATTAATATCACTCTGATTGAGTTGGTCACCGTTTCTCTATTAGGGTTCATTTTTGTTTTAACCATTGAACCTGTTTCATTACGCTTTATCCCTGCGATCTCTCTTAATGCCTGGGGATACATTTTATTTTTAAGTGTGATGGCAACTGCCTTTGCATTCCTCATGCAACTTTATGCTGCCAAAACAACGAGTCCGACACGAGTAGGATTAATTTTGTCTCTGGAACCCGCTTTTGCGGCTCTATTTGCCATCATACTGATGGGGGAATCTATTGGTATTTTAAAAGGTATAGGAGGAGCGATTATAGTCTTTTCAGCTTTATTAGGGCGTATTGCCGAAGGGAGACGTTATGAATAATCAACGCCTTCAATTATTGATGTTTCATCATGCTGGCGGTAATTCATCCATATTTTCGGATTTTGCCAAACGTTGTTTTGATGATTTCAACGTCATTCAACTTGAAATGCCCGGGCGGGGGCGTCGTCGTCATGAACCATTAATGTATTGTGTTGATCATGTTATTAAAGATTTTGCATCACAAGTCCCACCTCAAGGTGATATTGTATTATTTGGATATAGCTTAGGGGCATATATTGCCTATGTAATGGCCTCATATTGCCGTAAGCTATCACCTAAAAGAAAGATTATCTTAGTCGTGATTTCTAATGAACCTATACATTGTCGTCGTAAATTCTCCTTAGGAGCTGGGGAATTCACTCATCAACAATTACTAAAATTTACAACAAAATTAGGTCAACTTCCTAAATGGTTACGGGAAGAATCTACAATGTTGCAAAGTTTTTTAAATGTATTGGAAGCAGACTTATGTGTTGCTAATTCGATTAGTGCAGAATTGTCTTCTCCATTGAACGATATTCCAATTTTAGTGGTTTATGGAAATAATGATCCACTATTGCCAACGCCTCCTTTACGTTGGCGGGAATGTACTCAAAAAACATTTAATATTATTGAGGTATCTGGGGATCATTTTATCTTGTCTGAACAAGAAACTCAGATATACAAAATAATGAAGGATTTTCTTAATAAAGTGGCATTTGACCGTCAACCATCAAGGAAAAATGATAGCGACCAAAAATAGTTTCGTACTGTCTTTTCATAACGGTGTTGCACTTATTATGTGAATGCAAGGTTAATTATCATTCATCAACTATAAATATAACTAATGTAAATATTACTTTGAAGATATCGTCTATTACCATTAACGGTAATTTTGAAAATAACATATACTCACCTTTTATAATATCTTTTTTCAGAAGCTAATCTGATGATTAAAAAGGTAATAGATCCAACCAGATGGTAATACCAAAATCATTGTATTTTTGACTAAAAAAGGTGTCACAAATACCAATGTAAAAAATTAAAATAATACTGACGCACTGTTCTTTCCTTCTCTGGTTTGTCTGCTAAAAAACACTATGTCAATCAAGAAAGCTATTTTTATCTAACTGAATCCTTGTATGTAATTAACCCCTTAATGCAGTTGGAAAATTATTTTCTGTAGCAGCAATAGCAGAACGGTATGCCGTTAATCCATTCATACATGCCGGTATTCCCGCATAAACTGCCATCTGTATAACAACCTCAAGTAACTCTTCAGGTGTTACCCCAATATTAAGCGCCCCTCGCATGTGTAACTCCAACTGTTGCGGAGCATTACCAAGACTCACTAAAGCAGCAACAGTGAGCATTTCACGGGTCTTAAGATCAAGACCTGGGCGACCGACCACTGAACCAAATGCATAATCAGTAACCAAGTAGGGTAAGTTTTCATCTAATTCTTTAAGGCGATTGATTACTTTATTGGCTAGGCCTTTTTCTAACTGATTCTTGACATCCTCCCCGCCCTAAAGGACGGGGATTCCTACAGCGTTCAGACCGAAGCCTGACTCACCTCGGTGGGTTCCTGCTTCAACGGGCGGTCTGACTGCACCCTCCCTCCACAGGCAAGCACGGCATGTCCTGCCGCTAAAATATTACGTGCGGCGTTTACATCCGCGTTCGCGGTGTAGCCGCATACCTGACACACGAATTGACTTTGCCTCTGACGGTTTTCTTTCGCCGTATGACCACAGCAGGCACACCGCTGGCTGGTGTATGCCGGAGGTATCGCCACTACCTGACCACCGCGCCAGAGCTGCTTGTACTCAAGCTGACGGCGCATTTCATGCCAGCCTTGATCCCGTATCGAGCGGTTCAAGCCTGATTTGCCTTTGACGTTTCTTCCGTGCTTCTCTGCCGTGCCTTTTGCCGATTTCGACATGTTACTGACCTTCAAGTCTTCAATGACGATCATCGCGTGGTTTTTGCTGATTTCACGGGTGACTTTGTGAAGGTAGTCGCGCCGGATATTGGCAATGTGTGAGTGCAAGCACTGGATTTTCCGTTTTTGTTTCTGCCAGTTTGCGCTGAATTTTACTTTGCGACTCAACTGCCGCTGGAGTGTTGCCAGCTTACGTTGGTTTGCTTTGAAGCTGCTTACTGGCTGATATACCGTGCCATCTGAAAGCGTGGCAAGTTTTGTTACTCCGGCATCCAGTCCGACCATTGATTCTGCATTGTGAGCAGGGTCAGTCACTTCGTATTCAGTCTGGATACTGACGTACCATTTGCCGCATGACTGGCTGACCGTGACGTTTTTCACTTCGCCAATGACTTCACGGCTGTTGCGATAGCCTATCCACCCTAACTTTGGCAACGAGATTCGACTGTTGGGCTGATCGAGCTTCACGCCCTGCGGGTAGCGGAATGAGTCATGTTGACCACGTTTTTTGAAGCGGGGGAATGCAGCCCGCTTCTGGAAGAAATTTTTGTAGCCGCGCTCCAGATCTTTCAGTGACTGCTGCAACGGTTGCGAGGGAGATTCTTTCAGCCATTGTGTTTCAGGTAAGGATTTCCACTCAATCAGCCATGAAGCCATTTTGGTGTAAGGGAGATATTTATTCCCTGCTGCATGGTTCTCATTCTGGAGTGCCAGTGCACGGTTAAAAACGAAGCGACAAGCCCCTGCGAAGCGTCGCATATCGCGCTCCTGCTGACCATTTGGTCTTAACTGGAATTTGAAGGCTTGAAATCGTATCATGACTATCATTATACTTTGGTCTATGACAAAAGAAACTGATATTCGACGCGGAAGACACTGTGTTTTCCTGATGCACGTCCACTTGGTATTCGTCGCCAAGTATCGACGAAAGATATTCGATCTTGATGCCATCGAAAAGCTACGCAGCTACTTTAGTAGCGTATGTGCTGATTTTGGTGTTGAACTGGTTGAAATGGACGGCGAATACGACCACGTGCATTTGCTGATCAACTACCCGCCAAAGCTCGCAGTATCGAATCTGGTCAACAGTCTTAAAGGCGTTTCCAGCAGGCTGCTTCGGCGTGACCGTCCAGATATTGCTCTACGCTATTACTACAAAGGCGTTTTGTGGACACCGAGCTATTTTGCAAGTAGTTGCGGAGGTGCGCCGATCTCGATCATCCGGCAATACATCGAGCAGCAGAAAACACCAGGTTAGTCGGAAAACCGCGCCTGATAATGTCCCGACCATGATTTGTCAATTCAGTACCTTGTTTCATATAGCTTTCTCCGTAAGAGTGTTACTGGTGGAAATGTTGGAAGGGATCGTAGAGATAATAAGTATGGACAGAGCGATTACAGCACCTGCGATCACAAAGAGTGCATGAAATGACAACACTGAGACCATCCAAGCTCCCACTAAAGCCCCCATTCCGATTGCTCCGTTAAAAAACGAAACATAAACCGCAGATGCTGGAAACGTTTTATCGCCGGCCAGACGGAGAACCCAGGTTTGGAAGCCCACGAAAATCCCAGAAATTGCGACGCCCCATAAAACTATCGCTATCAGGATATCTGTGCGGGATAGTGATTCTGCTCTGATACCTAAGATCAGAAGAACAATCCCGATAAGCAAAGCAGACAGTGTGACCGTAGTTTTAAGGTGTTTATCAATGACAATGCCCGTCAGGAAATTACCGCCTAAACCTGCAATACCATAAATGAATAAGATTGTAGGGATGAAATCCTTCGAAAATATTGGTTGCGCATTGAGCCAGGGTTCGATGAAAGTAAACGCAGCAAAGTGTGCTGTAATAGCAAGTAATGTGGCCGCATAAATTTTCCACTGTATGGCTGAACTCAACACACTTTTTAAGGCGTTAATACCAATTGTACTTTTAGTTGTAACTTTAGGAACAAGAAGCATGATGCCAAAGAATGCAACCACACTCAGTAGTGCCATCAACCAAAACGCTTGGCGCCAACCAAAGTGCAAACCGATATAGTTAGACAAAGGGACACCCAATACGCTGGCGGCTGAAACTCCACCAAAGACAATTGATGTTGCTGTACCCAGATACTTTATCGGAACCATTGCTACCGTTGTCGCACCTATCATCGCCCAAAAAGCACCATGGGCTACAGATCCAATAACACGGGCAACCAAGAGCACTTCAAATGAATCAATGGTTGCAGACAAGATATTTGATACAGCCAAGATGATTGTCAGCGTTAACAACAGGATCTTTTTGGGGAAATTTCCCAAAAAACAGACGCAAAAAGCGCACTTAATGCCCCACCCCATGCGTACAGTGATACCGTCATCCCAATGCTGGACTCTGAAGTATTAAGGCCATCTGCTATCGGTGTCAGCAGGCCAACAGGAGCCAGTTCAGTCGTCACAATAGTAAACGTTGATATTGAAAGAATAAACAAAGCTAACCATGTCCTAAACGACATTTCAGGATCTTTAATTTTTGATGTCATGAATTACAACCTTTGAATAGATGTTAAATGTTGCCCCATTCTTCCATCTTCACATAATCAAAGAAATTTTCATTGGAGCTTACATATACTGGTTTTATGAGCGTAATTCGAGAAGTTCATGAACTGTACGCCACAAAAGTATTATTTTTTAGAACTCTTATTTAGCCCTTCAAATATCAAAATACTACGATGAATTTTCATGAGAATTGTTAATTTTGTAATTCATTTTTGATATCACTAAATAGGTTTTCATCATACTGATGAGTATCAGATGTTGGAGTTCCTTACCTCGCACGGGGTAGGAAATACGCCTATCATTTTGAAACGCTATTTAGCCTTATTATTCGCACTCAATAATTTACAAATTATTTGCATAAAATTTAAATTGATATAATGTGAAAAAATGAGCGGATAATGTGTTTGTCATTCAATATGCCACTCAATTAATGGAATGGAGAATTTGTGGACAACATTAATAATAAGCTACCCAGCATAAAACAGTTACAATGTTTTTTAGCCGTTGCTCAAGAGCTTAATTTTAGAAGGGCAGCAGAAAGGCTACATATGACACAGCCTCCCCTGACTCGTCATATCAAATGCCTCGAAGAAACTCTCGGTTGTGATCTTTTTACCCGGAATACTCATGAAGTTCATCTGACAAACAACGGGTTGATGCTGGTTGAAAAAGCAACACACCTCATCAATGAATTCACTCTGTTCATGCGTGAAATTAAAAATGAGGAAGTTTATTTACGTATTGGACTTACTTGTACGCTAAATTTTAACAATATATCGGAGCTCCATAATAAGATTAAAGCTCTTATGACAGGAGATGAAATTGACACACCGCATCTGGTTTCTAGCCAGCTCTTACATTTTCTTGCAAAAGGTAAAATGGATATTGTTATTATAGGAGAGAAGAGTCTACATAATGAACATGATCTTAAATTTTACTGGCTCTACCGTGAACCCCTTTTGCTTGCAATGCCGTCTTCTCATCCCGCTAGTCTGAAAGAAAAAGTTTCTCTTACAGAGGTTTCAGATCTCCCCCTTTTTTGGTTTTCAAGAAATGCAAATCCTATTTTTTATGACAAATGTGAAAATTATTTTCAACAATTACCGTTCTTATTAAAGAGATGCAAGGAACCTGATGATTCACTGGTCATGCTTTCTGATATTTCAAGAGGAAAAGGAATGGCGCTCATGCCCCGTTCTATATGTATTTCTAATCAAAAAGGACTTTGTTACAGAGAATTAGATGACGTTGCTGCTCAATCTTTGAATATTGATGTCTATGCAGTCATACGTAAGAGTGAAACCAGAGAAATAGTCATTAATAGTTTAAACAGTTTACTTAATAATAAAGAGAACTAAAACAGTATTATTGAAGTGATCAATAAAAATTGGTTACTTCAAATTGAGCGATATACTCCCTTGAATTGAGAATGAAGACTGTTTATTTTTAGTCCATTTTCTCACTCTCCTTGATCCCAAAATTATCACTATTTTTATTGCTCACATAACCAGGTTTTCTAATAGATAATCTATAAAAAGACGATTCTTACGTTGAAGTTGCACATTATTTGGAAATACAATCGATATTTCCTGCTTTGGTAGATGATATTCAGGGAAAAGCTCGACCAAAGTACCAGATGCTATATCCCCATTGATAAACCATTCTGGTAGTATGGATACGCCTAAACCAGACAAGGTTAGGGAGCGAATTGCAGAAATATTATTTGAGGCATATTTCACTTTCCCACGGACATTGATCTTGGGATAAATAGGATGATTTAATTCCCATTGAGTTGGGTTTTGTAAGTTAGTGTTGGCAATCCAGTTAACTTTATTCAGATCTATTGGTTCAATAACGGAGTTTTGTTCGATCCAATCTGGGGCAGCCACTAGTTTAATTTTATAAGTAGCCAGATGCCTGCTTTTCAGTGTTGAATCATTTAATATCCCCAGTCGAATCGCAAGATCAATTCTCTCTGTAATTAAATCATTTAAAGTTGAGTCAGCAAAATAACCAACTTCTAATTGAGGATAAATTTTACAGAATTGACTGATTAAAGGAAGAAGAAATTTTTCACCAAACTCAACGGTGGAAGTAATACGTAATTTCCCAGCCAGAGAATGATGTCGTTCCGCAACATTATCAAAAGCATCCTTGCGCTAATGGATTTTACCAATGAAAAATTATCTCGTGCCAGTGTGATTTGGAATATCAATCGTCAAATGTCATTTAGTATTGGCACGGCGTTATTCACCATGATTTTTAATTTATTACAGCAAGGATCTATTTCTACTAATGCGTATCACTTAACTTTTATCCTTGCAGCGATAATCGGTTTATTACCTTTAACCATTCTGCATAATTTAAAAAAATATTCGGAGAAAATATGCGAAAACAAAAAGAGTTAATTGCCTGCCAAAGTGTTATTGATATTCATCAATGGATTGAAAATGTTTTTACCAATAAACAGGAAGATAATTCTGACTCATTGAATAAACTACTAAATAGTTTTACCCCTGATTTTACTATGATCACTTTGGCTGGTCAGCATGTCTCATTAAATCAAGTAAAAGAAATGTTTGTTAACAGTATGGGTTCCAGACCAAATTTTAAAATTGAAGTTGATAACTGTACTGTGATCGCATTCAGTAAAGAATATGTTGCCGTGCGTTATCGTGAAAAACAGACCAAAGATGGCAATACGAATTACCGTTGGTCATTGGCAGTTATCTCATTCCATAATGATCATCCTCAATGGCATTATTTACATGAAACAGCAATTTCAGAATAAATTTTTATTCAGGCATGGCTAAATATCCAATTATTCAAGTAAATAGGTTTTCATAATACTGAGAGTATCAGATGTTGTACCCCGCGCGGAGCGCGGGGTAAGAAATACGCCTATCATTTTGAAACGATATTTATATTAATCCCAAAAAAATAGGCGAGACCAACCATGCTGGTCTCGCGCACAATAATCAGACTAATTTATATTGATATTATCACTGACATCACACCGCCTCCGCTTCACACGTCGTTGCCAACGCCATACTTAAGGTTTTAGCCAAAATGACTTTATTTTTACTCTCCTCCATCAGGCTAAAGTGGTCACCTGGTACAGAGATTAGCTGGAGCAAATAATCAGGCATGATCTGCTTCCAGCCTAACGACGGTTCCATACTCAAAGAGGGTAATGCGGATCCCGTAACGAAAGGAAGTTGCGGATAAGGTTCTGTCGCATAGAACTGGTGGAGCGTTATCGCCAATGTTTGTGGTTCATACTCTTTGACCATTTGCACATAATTTCCCATCTGTTCCCAACGTCTTGCGATCAAGTCAGGATGCAGGTTTGCCGGGTATAGTCCCAATTCCTGCGCTGCGGCAATAAATTGCACCAAATTCAGTTTATCAATTCTCTGATGCAATACCGCAATCTCCTCTTCATATTCCCCGCCCAACTGTTTTGCCAGTTCAACAAGAAAGTGGAGTTTTGGTTGAATAACTTGCTGCTTGAAGCAGTGAGGAGCAGGCGTATCAATCAAACCCAGAAAATCGACGGTCTCACCGGCATTTAAAAGTTGCTGGGCAATGGCATAGGCCAGTACGCCACCAGAAGAGTAACCGTAGATCCGGTATCGGCCTTCCGGTTGAACAGCCTTCATAAAGGTGATCATTTTGGCAGCCAACTCCTCAAGATCCGATATTGCCTCGTCATTGATGGACGGACAGGGCAGGGCATAAATCGGATAGTCAGACTGAATATGTTTTGCTAATCCAAAGACATAGGAGTAATCGTACATACCACTAGGCACAAAGAATAACGGCGGTTCCGTTCCGAAGGGTCGCACAGGTATCGCGCTGCTTTGCGGCTGGGACAGTGGATCTAATGTGATTTTTGATACCAGTTCAGCCAGCACAGGGAATTGGAATAGGTTATTCAATGTACACATCAAACCACGACCTGCGGCAAGGTTTATCATCCGCATAGCAAGCAGCGAGTGTCCCCCCAACGCAAAGAAATTGTCATATCGGCCTATTTGCTCAACCTCCAACAATTCACGCCAGATAGCAGCCATTGCGATCTCAACCTCCCCCTGCGGCGCTTCATAGGCTTGATGAACAAAGGCATTCTGATCAGGCTCCGGCAGTGCCTGACGATCCAACTTACCGTTAGGACTTAACGGAAATGCATCCAGACGGACAAAAGCAGCCGGCACCATGTAGTCAGGCAACAGTGCCCTCAAATGGCTATACAAACAGGTTGTCAGGCCATCATCCGCCGGTGCCACCACATAAGCTACCAGACGTTTATCCTGCCCCTCACCCAAAGCCAGGACGATAGCTTCACGCACGGTCGGGTACTCCATCAGCCGAGCTTCGATCTCACCCGGCTCAATACGGAATCCCCGAATTTTCACTTGCTGGTCATTACGGCCAATAAATACTAAGTTACCATCCGGCAAGTAACGGGCCAAATCACCGGTGCGGTACATCCGTGCATCCGGTATCTGACTAAAAGGATCCGTCAGGAAACGTTCAGCCGTCAGATCAGGGCGATTGAGATAGCCACGTGCTACACCATCACCACCAATATACAACTCGCCGACCGCTCCCAGTGGAACCGGCTGGCCGCAATCATCCAGCAGATAAACACAAGTGTTGGCTGTCGGACGTCCGATAGGCGTTAATGTATCGATATAATCTGCCGGACAACGCCAGGTGGTGGCACATACCGTGATTTCTGTCGGACCGTAGGCATTGAACAGCGTGGCTCGGCCACACAGTGACTGAAGTAGCGCAGCACCAGGAGCTTCTCCGCCCAGTATCAATGTTGGCCTTATGTTTATCTCTGGTAAATCTGCGCCATCCCTGAGCAAAGCCGGGGGCAGGCAGGCATGAGTCACCACCTGTTCTTCCAGATAATGCCAAAGGCGGAGTGGATCCTGACGAACCGCGTCGACAGGAATATCCAAGGTGGCACCACCACACAATGCCATCATGATTTCCCAGACGCTGGCATCGAAACTAAATGAGGCGAATTGCAACATCCGGCTATGAGAATGAATGTCAAACTGGCTGATTTTATCTCGGATAAGGTTGACCAACCCACGATGTTCAACCATCACTCCTTTCGGCATACCGGTCGAGCCAGAAGTATAAATCACATAGGCCAGATGCCGTGGAGTTAACGCTGGGATCTGCGGATTGTTATCCGGTTGGTCAGACAGAGTATTCGGGTCAAGTACGGTTAATTTCGCCAGTGCTTCGTCACCCAATGCAGCACGCCCGATATTATCCGCCAGTACTACCAACGGAGCAGCATCATTCAGCATATACGCCAGACGATCACCCGGATAGGCGGGATCCAGTGGTACGTAGGCGCCACCCGCTTTCAGTACTGCCAATAGCGCCACCACCATCGCTGGCGAACGGGTCACACAAATCACCACCCGCTGATCCGGTACTACCCCCAGAGAGATAAGCTGATGAGCGAGTCGGTTGGCCTGAACATTCAGTTCCGCATAGCTGAAGATATGCTCCCGATGTCTCATCGCTGTAGCATTTGGGGTTTTCTCCACCTGTTGCTCAACCCACTGATGGATACACATTTGCTCGGAATAGGCTATTTCCGTCGCATTCCGCGTTTCCAGCAACAACTTACGTTCCGCCGGCGACAAAATATCAATTTCCCTGACGGGTTGTTGTGGATTAGCCACCATGACTTGCAATACGGTGTGCAGATAACCCACATACCGCTCGATTGTCTGTTGATCAAACAAGGCCGTTGCATAATTCAGAGTACCTGCAATTCTGCCTTCTTCCTCAAACAGGTTAAGTTCAAGATCAAACTTAACCACATCAAAACCCTGATCAACCGGCAAGACTTCCAGCTCTGGCAATTTCCACTCTATTCTCTCATTGTTCTGCCAGGCAAACATCACCTGGAACAGCGGGGTATGCGCCAGTCTGCGCGGTGGTTGCACAATTTCCAGCACCTGTTCAAACGGCAGATCCTGATTATCCTGTGCTGCCAACGCAGTTTGCCGTACACGCGCCAGTAATTCCGCCACATCCGGCGTGCCCGATAAGTCTATACGTAAAGCCAATACATTGACAAAGAAGCCCACCAAGGATTCAATTTCCTGACGACCACGGCCAGCAAAAGGTGTGCCGATAACGAGATCACTCTGGCCTGACAGACGTGACAGAACCATCGCCCAAGCTGACAGGATGGTTATGAATAACGTTGTCCCTTGCTGTTCACTCAGGCGCTTGAGGGATTTCGTTAACACTTCATCCAGATTGATAGGCAATGAACTCCCTATAAACGATTGCTGGGGGGGACGTGGCCGATCGGTTGGTAAATCAAGCAGTACCGGTGTACCAGCCAACATGGTACGCCAACAGTCAGATTGGGACTGTAAGCGCTCACCCGAAAGCCACTGACGCTGCCATGCCGCATAATCAGGATACTGAATCATCAACGGCGGTAGTGGATCAGGTTGACCGGTCACAAAAGCTGTATAGAGGGCACTTAGCTCTGTGTTCAGTATTCCCAAAGACCAGCCATCAAAAATAATATGATGTAAGATCAACAAAAATACATAATCATTGTCCGCCAGCTGTATCAAACTGGAGCGGATTAATGGCCCCTGTGCAAGATCAAACGATCGCCCAAACTCCTCCATACACAAACGTTTAAGTTGTCCATCCGCATCAGGTACGCCGCGCAGATCATATTGCTTCATGGATAGACCGGGTTCAGGCGGTAATAGCTTGACTTGGGGTTGGCCATCAACCGTCACAATGACAGAACGCAAAGCTTCGTGGCGGGCAAACAGCGCATTCAGCGCCTGCTGCCAGGCAGCGATATCAAACTGACCACGCACACGCTGTATTACAGGAATATGGTAAGTATCACTCACCCTTTCAAACTGCGAAATGAACCACAAATGATGTTGGCTAAACGACAGTGGCAGAACACTCTCGCGAGATACCGGAGTAATCTCAGGCAACCTGTCACTATCCTCATTACATTGTGCGTAAATTCTCTCCGCAAAAGCAGCCAGAGTAGGTGCCATAAACAAGGTAACAAGCGGAAGCTCAGCACCGAAAGCGGCTACACGGTTCATCACTCGCGCAGCCATCAATGAATGTCCCCCCAACGCGAAGAAATTATCATGTCGACTAATCTGCTCAACCCCTAACACCTCACGCCAGATAGCCGCTAATGCCGTTTCTACTTCCCCTTGTGGCGCTTCATACACCTGACGGGCAAAGTCTTCCTCTCCCGGAGCTGGCAATGCCCGACGATCCAACTTGCCGTTAGAAGTTAGCGGGAAAGCGCTCAAACAGACGAAAGCCGCCGGCACCATATAATCAGGTAACAGGGCACTCAAATGCTCACGCAGGCTCGCAGCCAATCCGTCATGCGATTCTGCTAACACATAAGCGACCAAACGTTTATCCTGCCCATCACCCAGCGCTAATACCTGCGCTTCACGTACCGCAAAATGTTCTGTCAGCCGAGCTTCAATTTCCCCCGGCTCAATTCGAAAACCACGGATTTTAATTTGCTGGTCATTACGCCCCACAAATTCCAGATTGCCATCCGGCAGATAGCGGGCTAAATCGCCGGTTCGATACATGCGCGCCGCCGGTTTATCACTAAAAGGATCCGCCAGGAAGCGTTCAGCTGTGAGTTCAGGCCGATTCAAATAACCACAGGCAACACCGTCTCCACCAATATAAATTTCACCGATCGCCCCCAGTGGCACTGGTTGGCCATAAGCGTTCAATAAATAGAGGCGTGTATTAGCGATGGGTCGGCCAATAGGAAGTTTTGTCATCCCTTCCGGCAATTCAGTGATACGGTATGTCGTGGTAAACGTTGTTCCCTCACTCGGCCCATAGCCATTCAATAACTGCTGAGGTGGGCTATTACGCAGGACTTGAGCGATCACATGCGGATTTAGAACATCCCCTCCGACAATCAAGATATTGATCTGTGGGAGAACCGCAGACAACTCTGCTGCCAGTCGGTTAAACAATCCAACCGTCAGCCATAGGACAGTGATCCGGTGAACTTGTAAACTCTGAACAAACGCCTGTGGCGTCAATAAAGTCGCGTGGTCGATGACCACCAGCGTGCCGCCATTGAGCAAAGGCGTCCAGACTTCGAAGGTACTGGCGTCGAAAGCCGGGTTAGCGGTAAAGGCCACTCGGTCAGCCTGTCCGGTTTCAGCATAACCATTATTGATAACTAACCGAACCACCGCCCGATGAGGCACTACCACGCCTTTGGGTGTACCAGTAGAGCCAGAGGTATACATGATATACGCCGCTCCCGTGCTGGAAGCAGGTAAATCAAGATTGGGGCGATCTTCTTCCCTGATGGTGCTCATCTCACCAGAGAAACGAAATATCGGCACAGTCAGGAGGTCAGCCGAAATATCAGCCCACATATCGGTGAGCAGCAATTTGGCTGAACAATCTTTTATCAACCAGTTCTTCCGCTCGTCCGGTACACCCGGATCAATCGGGACATACACCGCACCCGCCTTGAGAATAGCTAACTGAGCCACGACCAGCTCAATAGATCGCTCTAACAAGAGCGCAACATGTTCCCGCGGATAAACTCCTTGCTCAATTAACTGACGAGCCAGTTGGTTAGCACGGATATTTAATTCCGCATAGCTAATGGCTTGGTTTTCATAGACCAATGCCGTGGCGTCCGGGGCATTCTCCACCTGTTGTTCAAACAATTGATGAATGCACAGTTGATCAGGATAGGGTGTTTCGGTCGTATTCCAGGTTTTCAGCAATAATGTGCGCTCTGTTTCCGGCAAAATTTCCAACATCTGTACCGGCGTTTCTGGCGTCTGTTCAAGTGCGTCTACCAGACTCTCCAGAGCCTGCTGCATGTAACCGCATATCCTTTCTGGATCAAAAGGTTGCACTACCTGAGTCGTCAGCCCCAAATCGGAACCACCATCTTCTACCGACAACACAAACGGGTAGTTAGTCCGTTCCTGTGCCCCAAGGAATTCAATTCCGCTGATGATCTCATCTGATGTGATTGGCTGGGTATTATGCCGATAATTTAACAGCGCATTGAACAGCGGTGTCCCACTCGCTACCCCACTGCAACGTTGAGCCAGCGCCAGTGATGCATGTTCATGCGCTAATAGCCCTGCCAATCGGTTATGGGCAGCCTGTACGCTCTCTCGCACCGGAGTTTCATCGATATCCAACCGTAACGGCAAGGTATTAATAAACAGCCCCATGCCATTGTCGGCACCTTCGCCAGCCTGCATACGCCCAAACAGCACTGTGCCAAATACCACTTGCCTCTGACCACTGGTACGCGACAATACCTGCGCCCAGGCCAAATGGCACAGCGCCGCCACACTGACGCCCAAACGCCGAGCCAAATTACGCAGGCGGTTATTCAGTGCAGGCGGCAGCATTCTGTGCGATTCTGTCACCTGTGAGCCGTCATGGTGTACTTCCGTCAATCCGAATGGCAGCGTAGGCTCATCCACCGCCGCCAGCATATTGGTAAAGAAGCGGGTATGTTCTTCCTGACTGATCCCCAATCGCGACTGAGCGACCAAAGTACGAAAAGGTACTGGCGCAGGCAAACTGTCTCCCCGTCCGGTAAGATACGCCTGCACTTCGGTGTTCATCACTTCCAGCGTGGTATGGTCACCAATGAGGTGATGTAACAGTTGCAACAAGATCCAGCGGCCATCAATATCCTGTGCAATAACAAAGCGCAACAACGGTGCCTGACTCAGATCAATACGATACTGGCACGGATCAAAGCGTTGGAATAGTTGGTCACTGATCGCGCCGTCAGCCGGATTGAGTGTCAATTCTGTGATGAATAAGGGAACTTGACGACAAACCACCTGAGCCGGAGCGGATAATCCCTCCCAAATAAAAGCGGTTCGCAGGATATCATGGCGATCAACCACCTGTTGAACGGCGGCCAGATAACGATCCAGCAAAGACCGATCGGCAAACATCTGTTGGGTTAACAGAAGATAAGGATCGCCTTCATTTGCCAGCAAATGGTGGAATAAAATGCCATCCTGTAGCGGAGACAAGGCATAGATATCTTGAATGTTAGCCATCCCACCCGATATCTGATCAACAATACAGTCAATTTCACCCTGACTGAGGTTAATCAGCGGCAACATCTCCGGTGTTAACACGGACGTATCCGGTGTAATACGGTTCTCAGGCACCTTGATCTCACAATGCTGAGACAAAGACTGAGCCAGCACACTCAATGTCGGATGCTGGAATAACGCTTGTACCGAGATACCCAACCCCATACACCGCAAACGCTCAATCATCCACACTGCCAACAGGGAGTGCCCCCCCAGAGCAAAGAAGCTGTCGTGCCGGCTGATCTTCTCAACTTCCAGCAATTCACACCAAATGGCCGCTAATGCTATTTCTATCTCCCCTTGCGGGGCTTCATAGACCTGACGGGCAAAGGCTTTCTCGCCTGGTGCGGGTAGCGCCTGGCGATCCAGCTTGCCGTTTGGCGTCAGCGGAAACGCATCCAGACGTACAAAAGCCGTCGGCACCATATAATCCGGCAACCGCGCACTCAAATGTTCACGCAGACTGGCGGCCAATCCATCATCGGTTTGCGCCACCACATAAGCCACCAAGCGTTTATTCTGTCCATCACCCAACGCCACGACCAATGCTTCACTCACCAACGGGTGTTCAGTCAACCGAGTTTCAATCTCTCCCAATTCAATTCGGAAGCCACGGATTTTAACTTGTTGGTCATTACGGCCAACAAATACCAAATTGCCATCCGGCAGGTAACGAGCCAAATCTCCGGTGCGGTACATCCGTGCATCCGGTATCTGACTAAAAGGATCCATCAGGAAACGTTCAGCCGTCAGATCAGGGCGATTGAGATAGCCTCGGGCTATACCCACACCGCCAATATGTAACTCGCCTACGGCACCCAGCGGCACCGGCTGACCATGTTTGTCCAATAGATAGACGCGTTTGTTCACTGTCGGTCTACCGATGGGAATTAATCCCCCTGTATAGTCTGACGGGCAATTCCAGGTGGTAGCGCAAACGGTGATTTCCGTCGGGCCATAGGCATTAAATAGCGTGGCCTGGCGGTTTAATGTCTGGATTAGCGTCGGACTAGGTGCTTCACCGCCCAGTATCACGGTTGGCTTTATCGTCAGCATGGGTAAATTCGCACCATCCCGCAGCAGCGCAGGTGTCAAACAAGCGTGCGTCACCGATTGCTCTTCCAGATAATGCCAGAGAAGGTGCGGGTCTTGCCGGATTGTTTCCGTCGGAATAACCAGCATAGCCCCACTGCCCAACGTCATCATGATTTCCCAGACGCTGGCATCGAAGCCAAATGAGGCAAACTGCAACATCCGGCTGGTGACACCAATATCAAACTGAGCAATGTGTTCCAGCGTCAGGTTAACCAGACTCTGATGTTCAATCATCACCCCTTTCGGTCTGCCAGTGGAGCCGGATGTGTAGATCACATACGCCAGATGCCGTGAGGTGAGATTAGGGATCTGTGGGTTATTGTCTGACTGATCCGGCAGAGTATTTGGATCGAGTACAGTTAACGTCGTCAGTGCTTCTTCACCCAATGCAGCCCGTCCAATATGATCCGCCAGCAAAACTGTTGGCGCAGCATCAGTCAGCAGGTAAGCCAGACGTTCGCCCGGATAAGCCGGATCTAATGGCACATATGCCCCGCCCGCTTTCAACACCGCCAGCAATCCCACGATCCTCTCCAGTGATCGGGTCACACAAATGGCTACGGGTTGATCGGGGATGACACCTAATGCCATCAGTTGATGTGCTAATCGGTTGGCACGGGCATTCAATTCAGCATAGCTGAGCGTCTGGTTTTCATACCTTACCGCTATCGCATTTGGGGTTCGCTCTACCTGTTGTTCAATCAACTGATGAATACACAATTGTTCAGGATATGGCGCTACGGTTGCATTCCAGGTTTCCAGCAACAACTGGCGCTCTACGGGTGCCAGAATATTCATTTCCCCGACTGGCTGCTGAATATCCGCGACCATCGCTTGCAGTATTGTGTGCAAATATTCAACGTGTCGTTCGATTGTCGATTGATCAAACAAAGCGGTTGAGTAACCAAGATAACCGACAATCCGGTCTTCCTCTTCAAACAAGTTAAGTTCAAGATCAAATTTAACGACATCAAGGGCCTGCTCGAACGGTGAAATTGTCAGCCCCGGCAATCGCCATTCCACAATCTCATTGCTCTGCCAGGCAAACATCACCTGAAACAACGGGGTATGTGCCAGCCTACGCGGTGGTTGTACGATTTCTACCACTTGTTCAAACGGCAAATCTTGATGCTCCTGTGCCGCCAGCGCGGTTTTCCGCACACGCGCCAGTAACTCCGTCACATTAGGCTCACCCGATAAGTCGATACGCAAGGCCAAGGTATTAACAAAGAAACCAATCAAGGATTCCACTTCCCGACGACTGCGACCGGCACAAGGTGTACCAATAACCACATCATCCTGACCTGACAGACGCGACAGAACTATTGACCAGGCTGATAGCAAGGTCATAAATAACGTGGCTCCCTGTTGTTCACTCAGACGCTTAAGAGATGCTGTTAACTCTGCGTCCAGATTGATAGGCCACAGGTTCCCGGCAAACAACTGTTCAGGCGGACGTGGTCGATCAGTTGGCAAATCCAGCAAAACTGGCGCGTCAGCCAATACCCTGCGCCAATAATCGGATTGAACCTGAATCCTTTCTGCAGAAAGCCACTGACGCTGCCATGCCGCATAATCAGGGTATTGGATCATCAACGGCGGCAATGGATTAGGTTGTTGGTTTAAACAGGCTGAATAAAGTGCATTTAGTTCTGATTTCAATATTCCTAAAGACCAGCCATCAGACACAATATGGTGTTGGGTCAGCAGGAAGACATACTCATCGTCAGCCAGTTGTATCAGAACAGAACGAATTAAGGGATCACAGGCAAGATTAAACGGCATTTTAGCTTCCTGCTCACACAAACGTTTAAGCTGTTCATCCACCTCAAGCACTTTACGTAAATCGTATTTTTTCATCGGCAAACCAAAGTCCGCCGGCAGGAGTTCAACCTGTGGCTGCTCATTTACCGTGATAAAAATGGAACGTAATGCTTCATGGCGCGCAAACAGGTGATTCAGCGCCTGCTGCCAGGCATGAATATCAAGCTGGCCCCGTAAACGCAGTGCTAGCGGAATATGGTAGGTATCACTCATCCCCTCAAACTGTGCCAAGAACCACAGACGCTGTTGTGCGAACGACAGGGGCAGCGCTCTATCATGGGGGGTCGGAGTGATGGCAGGCAATGCCCCACTTTGTTCATAAAGATGCTCATCAACCACCTTAGCAAAAGCCAGCAAGACAGGCGATTTAAACAATGTAGTCAGCGGCAGTTCGGCACCTAAAGCCGCGACACGGTTCATCACCCGCATCGCCAACAGCGAATGGCCCCCCAGAGCAAAGAAATTGTCATGCCGACTAATCTGTTCAACCCCTAACACCTCACGCCAGATAGCCGCTAATGCCGTTTCTACTTCCCCTTGTGGCGCTTCATAAACCTGACGGGCAAAGTCTTCCTCCCCCGGCATCGGCAATGCCCGACGATCCAACTTACCATTTGGCGTCAACGGGAATTCATCCAGACGGACAAAAGCCGCCGGCACCATATAATCAGGTAAGATTGCGCTTAAGTGGGTACGCAGGTTGTTGATTAATCCATCATCTGCTTGCGCTATGATATAGGCGACCAGCCGTTTGTCCTGCCCGTCACCTAACACCAGCACCGCAGCCTCACGCACCGCAGTGTACTCCTTCAAGCGCGCTTCAATTTCCCCCGGCTCAATCCGAAAACCACGGATTTTGACCTGCTGATCATTACGGCCAAAAAATTCCAGATTGCCATCCGGCAGATAGCGGGCTAAATCGCCGGTTCGATACATGCGTGCCGCCGGTTTATCACTAAAAGGATCAACCAGGAAGCGTTCAGCTGTGAGTTCAGGCCGATTAAGATAACCACAGGCAACACCGTCTCCACCAATATAAATCTCACCGATCGCCCCCAGTGGTACTGGTTGGCCATAAGCGTTCAATAAATAGAGGCGTGTGTTAGCGATGGGTCGGCCAATGGGAAGTTTTGTCATCCCTTCCGGCAATTCAGTGATACGGTATGTCGTGGTAAACGTCGTTCCCTCACTCGGACCATAGCCATTCAATAACTGCTGAGGTGGGCTATTACGCAGGACCTGAGCGATCACATGCGGATTTAGAACATCCCCTCCGACAATCAAGATATTGATCTGTGGGGAACCGCAGACAACTCTGCTGCCAGTCGGTTAAACAATCCAACCGTCAGCCATAGGACAGTGATCCGGTGAACTTGTAAACTCTGAACAAACACCTGTGGCGTCAATAAGGTCGCGTGATCGATGACCACCAGCGCGCCACCATTGAGCAAAGGCGTCCAGACTTCGAAGGTACTGGCGTCGAAAGCCGGGTTAGCGGTAAAGGCCACTCGGTCAGCCTGTCCGGTTTCAGCATAACCATTATTGATAACCAACCGAACCACCGCCCGATGAGGCACTACCACGCCTTTGGGTGTACCAGTAGAGCCAGAGGTATACATGATATACGCCGCTCTCGTGCTGGAAGCGGGTAAATTAAGATTGAGGCGATCTTCTTCCCTGATGGTGCTCATCTCACCAGCGAAACGAAATATCGGCACAGTCAGGAGATCAGCCGAAATATCAGCCCTCATATCGGTGAGCAGCAATTTGGCTGAACAATCTTTTATCAACCAACTCTTCCGCTCGTCCGGTACACCCGGATCTATCGGGACATACACCGCACCCGCTTTCAGAATAGCTAACTGAGCCACGACCAGCTCAATAGATCGCTCTAACAAGAGCGCAACATGTTCCCCCGGATAAATCCCTTGCTCAATTAACTGACGAGCCAGCCGGTTAGCACGGATATTCAGTTCCATATAACTGAGGGTTTGATCTCCCGCTATCAGCGCTGTAGCAACCGGCGTTTTCTCTGCTTGTTGTTCAAACAACTGATGAATGCATAACTGCCCAGGATACGGTGTTTCAGTTGCGTTCCAGGTTTCCAGCAATAACGTACGTTCCGTTGCAGGCAAAATGTTCAGTTCCCGTACCGGTGTTTCTGGTGCTTGCTCCAGCGCTTCTGCCAGACTTTCCAGCGCCTGTTGCATATAACCACATACCCGATCCGGCTCAAATGGCTGTACTACCTGAGCAGTCAGCCCCAGAGTAGAACCGCCATCCTCCACCGACAGCACTAACGGATAGTTGGTTCGCTCCTGTTCACCCAGAAATTCGATACCCGGTACAACCTCATGTGGTATCAGCGGCTGCTCATTATGTCGGTAGTTCAACAGGGCGCTAAATAGTGGCGTGCCACCCGCTACACCACTGCAACGTTGGGCCTGCGCCAGTGAAGCATGCTCATAATCCAGCAATCCGGCCAACCGAGACTGTGCCAGCCGTACACTGTCGTGCACCGGTGTATCATCCATATCCAGTCGCAACGGCAAGGTATTGATAAACAGCCCCATGCCGCTATCAACCCCTTCCCCCGCCGCCATACGCCCAAACAGCACCGTGCCAAACACCACTTTTTCCTGACCACTGGTCTGCGACAACACCTGCGCCCAAGCTAAATGACACAATGTTGCTACACTGACGCCCAGACGTTTTGCCTGTTGACGAAGACGGTTGTTTAATTCCGGCGATAACATCCGGTGTGATTGTGTAACTTGCGAACCATCACGATGCACTTCGGTGAGACCAAACGGCAGCGTCGGCTCATCCACGTCAGCCAACATATCAGTAAAGAAACGGGTATGTTCTGCTTGATTGGCATTCAATCGAGCCTGCGCCACCAGATTGCGGAAAGGCACCGGTACTGGCAAGTTGTCATCCAGCCCGGCAAGACAAACTTGCACTTCGCGGTGCATCACTTCCATTGTCGTATGATCGCCAATCAGATGATGCTGCAATTGCAGCACATGCCAGCGGCCATCCGTTTCTTGTGCTGCTGTTTCTTGTGCTACTGTTTCTTGTGCTACACAAAGCGCAACAATGGAGCCTGGCTCAGATCAAAACGGTACTGACGTGGGTCAAAACGGTGAGCCAATTGCTCACCCACTGGCCCATCAGCCGGATCCAGAGTCAGTTCAGTGACCGATAAAGGCGCTTGACGCCAAACCACCTGCGCCGGTGCAGATAATCCCTGCCAGATAAATGCGGTTCGCAAGATATCATGGCGATCAACCACCTGTTGCACGGCTGCCAGATAGCGATCCAGCAGCGCCCGGTCAGAAAAAATCATCGGGTAGGCCAACAGATAAGGGTCACCTTCCTTCGCCAGCAGATGGTGAAACAAGATACCGTCCTGCAACGGCGACAGGGCATAAATATCCTGAATATTAGCGATCCCACCCGGCACCTGTTCAACAATGTTGTCAATCTCAGACTGGGACAGATCAATCAGTGGCAACATTGCGGGGGTCAGCACGGTGGTCGCTGGGGTAATGACATTCTGCGGTACGACTACAGCCTGATGTTGTTCCAATGCCTGGGCCAGTTCTGACAACACCGGACATTGAAACAGGTTACGGGCGGCCAGTGTCAATCCCAGGTTATGCAGGCGTTCAATCATCCGGATACCGAGCAAAGAGTGACCGCCCAGCGCAAAGAAACTATCATGTCGGCTTATTCGCTCAATACCCAGTAATTCGCGCCAAAGGGTCGCCAGAATAATTTCCTTTTCTCCTAACGGTGCGGCATAAACCTGACGGGCGAAGGCATCCTCCCCGGTGCTGGCAACGCTCGGCGATCCAATTTACCATTCGGCGTCAATGGGAACTCATCCAGACGCACAAAGGCCGCCGGTAGCATATAATCCGGCAACCGCGCACTCAGGTGTTCACGCAGGCGAGCAGCCAACCCGTCACTCTCTTGGGTCAGCACATAGGCAACCAACTGTTTGTCTTGCCCCTCCCCTAACGCCAGCACCACCGCTTCACGTATTGCCGGATATTCCACCAGTCGAGCTTCAATTTCTCCCGGTTCAATCCTGAAACCGCGGATTTTCACCTGTTGGTCGTTACGGCCCAGAAATTCCAGATTGCCGTCCGGCAGATAGCGGGCTAAATCGCCGGTGCGATACATACGTGCATTCGGTTTCTCGCTAAATGGATCGGGGAGAAAGCGTTCAGCAGTCAGTTCAGGGCGATTGAGATAACCGCAGGCCACTCCGTCACCCCCGATATAAATCTCACCGGTCATCCCCAATGGCACCGGCTGGCCGTCAGTATCCAGCAAATAAATTCGGGTGTTGGCAATAGGCCGACCAATAGGAATTGAAGTTGTACCCGATGTTAAGCCGTGAATAGGGTAAGTCGTGGTAAACGTGGTTCCCTCACTCGGACCGTAGGCATTCAATAACTTTTGTGGCGGGTTTTTACGCAGCACTTGAGCAATGATATGCGGATCGAGGACATCCCCTCCCACCAGCAGTATTTTAAGCTGAGGCCACACTGGGGATAGTTCCTCCGCCAGCCGGTTAAACAGCCCGACACTCATCCACAGAACCGTAATGCGATGCGCCTGTAACGCCTGAACAAAATCCCGCGGTGTCAGCAATGTAGTATGATCAATAACCACCAGCGCAGCACCATTAAGCAACGGCGCCCAAACTTCAAAGGTACTGGCATCGAAAGCGGGATTAGCGGCGAAAGCAATCCGGTCATTAGGTTCGATATCAGCATAGCCATTATTGATAACCAACCGGACCACAGCCCGATGAGGCACGATGACGCCTTTTGGTGTCCCCGTCGAACCAGAGGTGTACATGATATACGCAGGTTCGGCACTGGTTCCCGATAAATCAAGATTGCAGTGATCTTCTGCCTGAATCAGCTCTATCTCGCCGGTAAGACGGAGCCGCGGGACAAGCAATTCAGCGGGGATCGCCGTCTGCATATCCGTTAGCAGTAATTTGGCGGCACAATCGTTTATCAGCCAATTTTTCCGTTCATCCGGGACATTGGGATCGACAGGGACATAAACCGCCCCCGCCTTAAGGATAGCTAACTGAGCCACCACCAGTTCAATTGAGCGTTCTAACAAGATCGCTACATGGTCACCCAGGCAAACCCCTTGTTCAATCAGTTGGCAAGCCAACCTGTTGGCTCTGGCATTCAGGTCCGCATAGCTCAGAGTCTGATCGCCAGCGATTAATGCGGTGGCAATCGGGGTTTTCTCTGCTTGTTGTTCAAACAACTGATGAATGCATACATGGTCAGGATAGGGAGTTTCCGTGGCGTTCCAAGTTTCCAGCAACCCCGCTTTAAGGGTATTTTCCGTGCTGGTAATACTGTCTTTCATTTACTTACTACCTCAACGAATCTATCGGATATTTGAAAACTGTTATTCCCAGCCGCCGTCACAAATATTTTTCTTTTACTTTTAGGAGAAATAACAACGGGCATGCCAAGCATCGAAAGATACTCAGACAATATTTTTCTCAGGCGCTGGATGTCATAGTCCGGTTAATAACCGCACAGCAAAAAATGATGTGGCAATAATTTCCCAGACAACGGAATAAATGATCCATTTGATGAACCATAAGAAGGGGTTCCATTTTTCCCTGTTTTTTTAGATAAGCGTTTTCGATCTACATCAATTTTTTATTACGCTGAATTCCATAACAAAATAAATATGAAAGGTTGACTGAAACTTAGAGAATAAATAATATTTTTCAGCCGCTACGCAAATCAAGACAATCTGATATAGACTTTCGTTTAAAAAATTTATCGAAATATCCACTTACTGCTCATCTAATGTATTCCGTTCGCAAGTGATTTTTAATTCATATTGGAAATATTAACAACCTTCTTCTGTCAGTAGGATTTTCTCTTCATATATAGATAATTATTCTTGCTATCTATGCTATTCAATCTTAATTTCCATGTAATTTTAAAATTTCATCGTTCCACCAATAACCATTTTTAGTTACTAATTGTTTCGTTATCACATTATTTTTCTATTATAATATTGATATTCATTTGTATTTAAGTCTATATTATTTTTTATTATACATAGGTAAGTTTTTTAATTGTTTTCGCCAAAAACATGTTGTCGGATGCTTTTTGGAATAAGCAACTTTTATTCACGATACGATAAATTAGTACAAAATTATGCCTGTATACTGTCACTGGCATTTATTATGATATGGTTACCGATGTAGATGGATTAAGAGTCGTTATTTAGATCCTCGTAGAAATAGGCATTACTAATATATCTTTTTTATCCTTATCCAGTTATTGCCTTGAAATTTTTTCATTAAAGCATTGTTCAATGTCTCATTTGCGTGAAAATGAAGTGTTTCATGATCTTAAACAAGGCTCTTCTAATGATTACCTTTTTATTCTAACCATTGCATAAAATCTTCAATAAATATTTTAGTTTTTAGTGGTAATCATGTTTTTGGAAGAGTAATTATGTAGGCCATTTCTTGGAAATGGATTATCTATTTTCTATTCAGGAAGTGATTTTTGTAGTAACCCGTGAGAGGATAAGTAGCAGTAATCTCTCTTTATGGTGGTATCAATTCTATTTTAGTTATTGCAGGGGGATTTTTTCTATTTCAACGATTAATTATCTATTTCTGAAATAACGTAATGTCAGTGTTAAAGATAAAATCAGTTTCAAGTCATTGAGTGATTCTAATAAACAGGAAGGAATAGTTCTTTGGAAGAATAAAGTGCTTCTGCACTTGTGTGGCTTAACATGGAAGGAACAATTTCTTTTTGTGCAATGATTTTGTCTGGCAATGCTAATGATGTTTTCTATCTATTATATGATGTACCTTTTTGGCTTACATGCGATTGATAGCTTTTGATGGTGTTTTCAGTGTCTATTTACGTACCACCAGAAGTCAGATAATACCTCAAGAACCTCCCGGAAAAACAACAGGCTTAATCAGATTAATAAATATGTCTTCTGTCCCTGCAAGTCGGGTTTCTGTAACATTTTTAGACAATTATTTTAATCCATTGAAAACCATTGGGATTATTCTCCCATTTGCTTTTATCGCAGGGATTGTTTTAATTACTCTAGGATGTCGTTCTTTTGTTGTTTTTTCCCATTTTCATGCTATATCTCGAAAAAATACTTCAATACCTTCATTTTCCATAGACAAGCCATCAAAGAGAAACGGAATACAACCTGGTAAAACATCCCCTTACCAAGAAAAATACATATCCTACTGTTTTTATTATGTAAATAACAAATATCACTTAATATTTCGTGAGGATATTCCAACTATCTTCAAAAAATTCAAATGTGCGAGTGAACACCATTTTTAGGTTAATTTAAAGTCTATTTAGTGAAAAAGGTAATAGTAAATAATATTTCTGATAAAAAAAGAGCAGATTTACCGAAACAATCTAAAAAAACATTAAAATAATTTTACATAAATCAAATTTATAAGATTTTATTAAAAAACAAAACAATTTATACCAAACTGTCTACTTTAGATTTATAATCCATATAGATAGAGAAAGGTGGGATTAAATTTCGGATATGTAATGATTTTAAAACATTAATTCTGGATAACCTATCAATACTTGACTGGCATCAAGTAACGTTTTTTAATTATCAATATTATTGCAATGTAACAAAACATGTGAATCACAAAAAAAATTCATATATTATAATTACTTAAGTATAATAATTTGTAGTATGTAATGAAATTTGACTTAGGTTAAATTATGTAGGATTATGTTTACAGTTTGGTATATTTTGTCCAGTTTGTAACCTCTAGAAAATCGTCAACTAGTACTAGATATGCCAACAAATATAAGGTTAGATAAAAATTTAATGTTTTTTTTGCAAATTTACGTTAATAAACAAAAAAATCATTAAAAATCAATATAATGAATTTTTAAAAAATTAAAAAATATTGGTTATCTTACATGCAAGGGGGAGTAGAAACTCTGTTTAAGCCGTACAGATAACTCAACCGAAAAATATGCAGGGATAACCATAAGACAGGGATTACAAAACAAGACGCATGTCAAAACAAAAACGGCGAATCAGGTGGTAACAATAGGCATACCGTGAACGGCAGCAAATCCGTCAAGGCAAGCTTTATTTTACGAGCAACTCGTGGGGCAAAAATCGAATTCATTTTAAGCTCCAGCAATTCTCCTTGATGACGCCATAACTTACTAATTAAAAGGATAAGATATGGAAGATGCAAACCTATTAGTCGGAAACCGTATTCAGGTCAAAAGGAAAGAACAAGGTGTCACCGCTACTGCGTTAGCAAAGCAAATTGGCCTCAGTCAACAACAACTTTCACGTTACGAAAGAGGAACAAACCGGATTAACCTCACTCATCTGGTTGAAATTGCCGGGTTATTAAATACGCCAATTGCGTGGTTTTTCGAAGATTGCCAACCAAAAAAAAAAGAAGTTGGTGCAGTTAATAAAATGACGGATCAATATATTCCCATTGCCGAGACAATTATAGGTAAGAATGGTTTTTAAATGAGGCAAGATAAATTCATCAGAAGCCTGTTGTGTTACTTACCCCATTCAGGCTTCTGATTTTTGTCATGCCACTGTATTACTGCATTTCAGTATCGAGTTTGACTGACTATATCTGTCATAAATCGCTTAATGGTTATCAACTCTTCCGGTGAATAGTTTTCCAATATTTGTAACCATCTTGATTCTACTTGCTGATGCAGTTTTTTATGAGCAGAAAATATTTGCTTCCCTTTGTCAGTGAGACTGAAATAGGTCTCTTTCTGGTTATCTACCATTTTCAGTTTTTCAACGATAGAGCGTTGAAGAAGTTTTGCACAGATCTTCGAGATAGCACCCTTAGTCATTCCCAGCTCTTGGCTGATACTTGTGATATTTAATAATACCGATCCTCCAATACACTGAACCACATGTAATTCAGACAATGAATAACCACTAAGCCCATATTTGCGAAGTGTCTCTTCACTGTGCCCTCTCTTCATACCCTCTCTTAGATGCATCAAGTGATTAACGGCAGCAAGGATCTCACGTTGGTAAACTATACTGTTATTCATTTACTACTTTTCCAAAATAATATTTCCAAGGAAAATATTTTTGGCATCATAACAAAAAAAGAAGAAAAAGATCTTTACTAAATCTCCTCATTTATTAATCTCAATATTGTTTCCCTGGAAACAAAATGGAGAAAAAAGATGAATCAATATAACTCAGCTCATAATGTCAAAGTGATCTTCTACCTCGTATGTTTCAGTGCCCTATTAGGCGCTCTTACACAAAATATCTATGTTCCCGTTATTCCTACCATACAGGCGCTATTCAATGCACCTCTACCTTTAGTAAACCTGACTGTATCAGCATTCACGTTTGTTTTAGCGATTATGCAAATCGTGTATGGTCCATTAGCGGACAGTAAAGGCCGTAAAGCCATTTTACTTCCTGCCCTGACTATTTCCGTCATTGGCTCTGTTGGTTGTGCGATGGCTTCCGATATTTATTGGCTGATTGCCTTTCGAATAGTTCAAGCTATTGGGATTGCAGCTATTCCTGTTATTGCAGCAACAATTATTGGTGATCTGTATGAAGAGCAACATCGTGCCAAAGCTATCAGTACTTATCAGATGTTGTTAACGCTGACCCCGGCTTTGGGACCACTGCTCGGTGGCTATTTAGCCGAATTAAACGGATATGTTGCGATTTTCCAATTTATTGCTGTTATCGGTGGGCTAATACTGATCAGCAATTTGCTTTGGTTACCAGAAACTAAACCTGAAACCATACCCGAAAATAAGCCAAAACCGTCAGCAAGTGCCAAAAGGGTGTTTTGGCAGTTCGGCCAGATTTTGTCAGCTCGCATCCCACAATCCGTTTTCTGTATTGGCTTTATGCTGTCCTATTGTTATTTCTGTTTTTTGACTTTTTTACCCATCATCTTAAACCATGAATATGGTTTCAGTCCTGCCGATATCGGTTGGATGTACATTCCCATATCACTGGCAATGATTGGTGGCAACTATAGCTATCGTTTACTCCATCATCGGTTTTCTGAGATAAATGGCCTGATTATCAGCAGCTTGCTAAATCTGGCTTTAATCCTGTTGTTTTCCATCACATTTCGGTTCGGCATTCCCACATTAATTACTGTCACCGCTTTATACGGTTTCACGCTGGGGTTATCGATACCTACACATACCACTTTACTACTAACAACATTTGTGGAAGAACGAGCAACTGTGATTGGGCTTTATAATTTTATTCGATATATGGGAATGGCTGTTGGCCCAATGGTTGGCAGTGTCTTGTTATTCAATAACCACTATGAATGGGTATTTTTAATGGGAGCGTTGTTATTTGCTGCATCTATCGGTTTCACTGCCATCATGACTCAACGGCACAATAAACGGCAATAGCGCTCATAAGACAATTTAGTGGGAAATAGCCCAAATCGCGGCAATATTCCGTGCCGTTACCTGCAAATTATCGGCACCATTGGCAAGGGCATCAGCAAGGGAACAGGCCTCCGGTATGATGGAAAAGACCGCATCCAACCCGTGCTGATGCACAACATGATAGTCTCGGCTCATTCCCCCAACTAACGCAATGGTGGGAATACCAAACTTTTTCGCAACACGGGCAACACCAATGGGTGTTTTACCGTATATGGTCTGGCTATCCAGACGACCTTCCCCCGTAATGACCAAATCCGCACCCTGAATCGCTTCTTCCAGTTGCAAGGTTTCGATAACCAGCTCAATACCTGGCTGTAATCTTGCGCCCAAGCACCCCAATAAGGCTGCGCCCATCCCTCCAGCCGCACCTGCACCAGCAGCATCAATCACGCTTTTTCCCGTTAGGGATTCTATTTTCATGCCATAATGACGCAATGCAGAGTCTAACAATTTCACCATCTCCGGTGTCGCACCTTTTTGTGAACCAAATACTGCTGATGCTCCCTGTTCACCACATAATGGGTTATTCACATCACAAGCCACGGTAAGTTCAATTTGCCTGAGACGTGGATCAAGGTTCGTTAAGTCAATCCCTTCCAGCCGAGTTAATGCCGCGCCGCCGAATGGCAGAATACGACTGTCACCATCCAATAAATTCGCACCAAGTGCCTGCATCATGCCTGCACCACCATCGTTGGTCGCACTGCCGCCAATGCCTAAAATCAGTTTGTGTACCCCCTGATTCAATGCAGCCAGAATCAATTCTCCCGTTCCATAACTCGTCGTTATCAGAGGGTTACGCTGCTTCATCGGCACCAAGTGCAAACCAGAAGCGGCAGCCATTTCAATCACTGCGGTTTTTCCATCGCCAAGCAGACCAAAAAATGCCTCAACAGGTTGCCCCAAAGGATCAGTAACAGTACACACGATACGTTTTCCCCCAGTTGCAGCCACCAGTGATTCGACTGTCCCTTCGCCGCCATCCGCCATAGGTAACTTGATATAGTCTGCTTGCGGATAAATCTCCTTAAATCCCCGCTCTATTGCCTGTGCCACCTGCAAGGCACTCAAACTTTCCTTAAATGAATCAGGGGCAATCACAATTTTCATCATGGAATTTCCTCAGTTCTTTGGTGCTGTTTGTTTTACACGCATAAAAAAAGCGATAAACAAATTATCGCTTTTTAATCCAGAAAATTTTGCTCAGTTAAGAGATTACGCTTCAATAGCCAGTCGCAATTTCTTCATGGCATTTTTTTCCAGCTGCCGAACACGTTCAGCAGATACACCATACTTATCCGCTAATTCTTGCAAGGTGGTTTTATTGTCATCATCCAACCAACGAGAACGAATGATGTCCTGGCTACGTTCGTCCAGCCCTTCCATCGCCACAGAAAGCTTATCCGCAGCGTGAGTTTCCCAGTTATCTTCTTCAATGCCATCGGCAAAGTCAGAAGCCTTATCTTGCAAATACAGCACTGGAGCCACTGGATGGCTATCGTGATTGTCATCATCAGAAGACATATCAAATGCCATATCCTGCGCTGACATGCGGGATTCCATCTCTCGGACATCTTTGCTGGTCACGCCCAATTCTTTGGCAACCAGTTCAATTTCATCCTGATTGAACCACCCCAGACGCTGTTTAGCCTTGCGCAAATTAAAGAACAGCTTACGCTGAGCTTTTGTTGTTGCGACCTTCACAATACGCCAATTACGCAATACATATTCATGGATTTCTGCCTTAATCCAGTGAACAGCAAAAGAAACCAGACGTACGCCCACTTCTGGATTAAAACGACGAACCGCTTTCATCAGGCCAATATTACCTTCCTGAATCAAATCCGCTTGCGGCAGACCATAACCGGCATAACTGCGGGCAATATGAACAACGAAGCGCAGGTGAGAAAGGATCAGCTTTTTCGCTGCATCCAGATCGCCCTGGTAATGCAGCCTTTCTGCCAGTTCCTTCTCTTCCTCGGCAGAAAGCATAGGATAAGCATTGGAGGCACGCATGTACCCTTCCAAACTACCTTGTGGAACTAACGCCAAAGTTTGCATTTCTTTTGTCATTCAAATTCTCTCAAAATTAGATCCAAATTGATGGCCTTTAAGCTCACCTGAATTAACCCATAAGGTTTATTCAAGCTAAAGAGATGTCTATTTTACCACCGTAAAGATCATATTCAACTCGTCTCAGTTGCGTGAATACCAATACAAAACATAACTGTGACTTGGGCAACAATTAAACCCAAAAGTTCGCTGGCAAGCCCTGAAATGCCTTTATTCCGGCCTAAAACGACGTAAATGCTGAATTGTCGCAAACCACGCAGCAATCCAACCAATCATACCCGAAATAAGCACTAATAAGAGTGATTCATCCCACTCCAAACCATGCAATATAAAACTTGTACCGAAAACACTCGCCACTTCTGTGACCACGTTAGAAAGTTTCCACACCAGCAGAGAAGAGAGGATCAAGGAGAATATTGCCCCCAAAATCCCCAATAAGGTTCCACCATTAAGGAAAGGACGTAAAATAAAACCATCCGTTGCCCCAATCAGCTTCATGACGTTAATCGTCTCACGGCGGCTAAAGATACTCAGCCGGACACTATTACCAATGACCAAGAGCAGAGCAACCACCATCAAGATACCTATCACCGCAGCAATTCTACCAACAAGGTCAGCCAACGCGGTCAAGCGGGCAAACCAGCTATCATCCATTCTGACTTCTTCAATGCCTTTAATCTGTGCAACTTGATCTCGTAATGTTGTTAGCGCCTGAGAATCTTGGAAATTTAATTTAGGAGAGACGATAGCAACTGCCGGCAGAGGGTTTTCCTCCAGCAGATCTAGTGCACTGGCGAAACCGGACCAAGCCCGAAATTCGTTTACGGCTTCTTCACGGGAAAGGTAATTTACCGATTTCACGCCATCCATGCCTTTCAACTGATCAATCACCTGCTTGACACTATTATCATTTAGAGACTTATCCAAATAGACCGTGAGTTGTGGAATGGGATACCACTGCATCACCGCTTGATTGACGTTTTTCCAAACAATATAGAACACACTCGGCAAGGTCAGGGAAATCGCTATCACCATAACAGTCAGCAACGTTGCCAACGGTTGGCGAAACATATCGGACAGCGTACTCTTCCACGCATAACGCCACTGTACACGCCATCCCCCTTTTAATGATTTAGATTTTGGGGGCTGGGTTTTTTTCGCTGAATGACGGACATGCTTAGCCATGATGTCCTCCTTGTATACGTCCCTGATTCAGGGTCAAGATACGATATTTCCTTCGTTCAATGAGAGCTGTATCATGGGTAGCCATCAGAACCGTCACACCAACTCGGTTAAATTCTTCAAACAGACGCATGATCCCCTCTGATAATTCCCCATCCAAATTTCCCGTCGGTTCATCTGCCAGCAAGACGGTTGGCTTATTCACCACCGCACGGGCGATACCAACACGTTGTTGTTCTCCACCGGAAAGCTGAATAGGGAAGTTTTTCGCTTTGTCCAGTAAGCCGACCTTATCCAACGCCGCAGATACCCGTCGACGAATGTCTTCAGCACTGGCCCCTGAGATGATCAGCGGCATAGCGACATTCTCGTATACGGTGCGATCCAACAGCAGGTGATGATCCTGAAAAATCATGCCGATCTGACGGCGTAAAAAAGGGATCTCACGGGATTTTAGTCGGCTAATGTCATGACCAGAAAACAAAATATGGCCTGCGCTAGGGCGTTCGATGCCACAGATAAGTTTCAAAAGTGTACTTTTACCGGCCCCTGAGTGACCGGTTAAAAATGCCATTTCTCCTGGAAGTAGATGAAAATCCACCCCTTGCAGCGCCTGCCGCCCTCCCAGATAGGCTTTACTGACCTGTTCAAAGCGAATCATTGATAGTTAATCCTCTCGGGCAAAAAGAGCCTCAATAAAATCGTCTGCCTTAAATGGACGGAGATCTTCAATGCCTTCACCCACACCAATGTAACGGATTGGGATCTCAAATTGGTCGGCAATAGCGAAGATAACTCCCCCTTTCGCAGTACCATCCAGTTTGGTCAGTGAAATACCCGTCAACCCCACAGCTTCATGAAATAGTTTAGCCTGACTTACTGCATTTTGACCGGTGCTGGCATCCAGAGTCAGCATAATTTCATGAGGTGCGTCTTCGTCCAGTTTTTTCATCACGCGAACGATTTTTTTCAGTTCTTCCATCAAATGGGATTTGTTCTGCAAGCGCCCAGCGGTATCTGCAATCAGGACATCAATACCCTTAGCCTTGGCTGACTGGATGGCGTCAAAAATCACCGAGGCGGAATCTGCTCCTGTATGTTGGGAAATCACTGGGATTTTGTTGCGTTCCCCCCAAACTTGTAACTGTTCTACCGCAGCCGCACGGAAGGTATCTCCAGCCGCCAGCATGACAGATTTGCCTTGTGAATGATATTGACGCGCCAACTTTCCAATCGTGGTCGTTTTACCAACACCATTTACTCCCACCATCAAAATGACATAAGGTGATTTGCTTTCTATCTCCAGCGGCTTATCAACTTTCGCCAGAATGGTTGACATCTCTTCTTTCAGTTTAGAGTAAAGCGCTTCTGCATCTTTCAACTCCTTGCGGCTAGCATGAGCTGTCAGATTAGCAATGATCTTACGGGTAGTTTCAACGCCCACATCGGCAATCAATAATTGCTCTTCCAGCTCTTCAAACAGATCATCATCAATTTTCTTGCCACGAAATAGTCCCAAGAAACCAGAGCCAAGATTTTGACGAGTTTTAACCAGGCTGCGTTTCAGACGAGCAAAAAATCCTTCTTTAGTCGGCCGTTCTTGTTCCTTAGGTAAGGGCGCCTGTTCTTCTGCCTGACGAGCTGATTCTTCTGCTAAACGCTGCTGTTCTGCTTCTTCTGCGGCGCGACGGGCGGCTTCTTCCGCCAAACGCTGCTGTTCTGCCTCTTCTGCGGCGCGGCGGGCGGCTTCTTCCGCCAAACGTTGCTGTTCTGCCTCTTCTGCGGCGCGACGGGCGGCTTCTTCCGCCAAACGCTGCTGTTCTGCCTCTTCTGCGGCGCGACGGGCGGCTTCTTCCGCCAAACGCTGCTGTTCTGCCTCTTCTGCGGCGCGACGGGCGGCTTCTTCCGCCAAACGCTGCTGTTCTGCCTCTTCTGCGGCGCGGCGGGCGGCTTCTTCCGCCAAACGTTGCTGTTCTGCCTCTTCTGCGGCGCGACGGGCGGCTTCTTCCGCCAAACGTTGCTGTTCTGCCTCTTCTGCGGCGCGACAGGCGGCTTCTTCCTCCAAACGCTGCTGTTCTGCCTCTTCTGCGGCGCGACGGGCGGCTTCTTCCGCCAAGCGTTGCTGTTCTGCCTCTTCTGCGGCGCGACGGGCGGCTTCTTCCGCCAAACGCTGCTGCTCCGCTTCTTCTGCCGCATGACGAGCCGCTTCCTCCGCAGCTACTCTTTCTTGTTCAGCTTGTTCTTCTTGCTGTTTGTTATCTTGACGACCAAGTCCAAACCAAGAGAAGAAACCTCTTTTTTTCTCTTTTGCCATCGGCCACTACACTCCTCGCAGTTAAGTTAGATATATGCTTTTATATCCACTGAGATAGGTTCTAACAGTAATGAATCCAGTCTAACATTTTCATCACACCACAACACATATCTATAGAGGATTTCGTGGTAAATTAATCAATGGATATCTTCGTTTTCACTCACTTTTTGTCTCCGCCAGATATTATTGAGTCACGTCGGATGGCAAATATTTAAGTTATGTAAATTATGACTAAAAAACCACAGCGCACGTCTTTGGGACAAATCCGCATTATTGGCGGAAAATGGCGCGGAAGAAAATTGCCGGTCCCTGATAGTGACGGCCTGCGTCCAACAACAGATCGCGTCCGTGAGACACTTTTTAACTGGCTTATGCCAGTGATTCAAGGTGCTCGTTGCCTGGATTGTTTTTCAGGTAGCGGAGCGCTTGGATTTGAAGCGTTGTCTCGTTATGCAAGCCACACGACCTTAATTGAATATGATCGTAATGTGGCGAAACAACTATCGGCTAACTTGGCCTTACTGAAAGCTGAAAATGCCGATGTGGTGCAAGGTAATACACTACAATACCTTAACAACACCGGAACACCGTTTGATGTGGTTTTCCTCGATCCACCATTCCGTAAGGGAATGCTGGCTGAAACAATCAATTTATTGGAAGCCAATAACTGGCTAGCAGAAGAAAGCTGGATTTATGTTGAGGCAGAAGCAGAATCTGCTGCGACAGAAGTTCCCCCAAACTGGCAACTGCATCGGGAAAAAACGGCCGGACAAGTTGCTTATCGTTTATATATTCGCCACCCGTAATCGGGAGTCTGGACGGTTTAAACACGCTTTTGGAGTCGATGATGTTTATTCAATTAGGAAGAGGGATCATGATCTTAGTTTGGGGGATCATGATCTTCAATTTGTTTCACCCATTCCCTAAGCCATTGAGATATTTTATGGATATTGCAATGGTATTTACGGTACTCATGCATGCTTTTCAGTTACTACTGCTGAAAAACTCCCAGCCTAAAGATCAAAAGCTGTCTGGTTTTCTCCAGACTAAGATCTTCTTTTTTGGCGTCTTTGAATTATTCGGCCTGGCAAAAGAAACAACAAAAAGAAAAACAACGGAGAAAAGTAACTTCCCATACCCAGTGGTTCATCTTATTTTTCCTTCGTCAATGAGTGATCCGCGTAATTACTCATTGACGTTCTTTGCTTTTGATAATAAAACGTTATTTTCTCGTTAATAATGAATTAATATTAATAGATCAAGATACTCTCCGTACCAAATCCATCATAAATAAAATTGCCTGACAAAACAGGCGCTGAACTTTGAGGAAAGGAAAAATATGAGTTGGCCATTTCTTGCTGTGTTTTTCTCTGGGTGGTTATATATTGACGCTGCCTATCGTGGCACCAACTGGCAGCAATGGGTTTTCCGCCCCGTCACTATGTTACTTTTACTATTATGGGCTTGCCAAGCGCCCAACCTTGAGGTTTCAGGTTACCTTATCATTGCGGGCCTTCTGACTGCTTTGCTCTCTGATACGCTCCGCATGCTCCCTGGTAAGTATTTACTATTCTCATTCATCACTCTGTTCTTGAGTTACCTGTTATACACTATCAGCTTTGCCTTACATATGGGCTTTAGTTTTTTCTTCCCGCTACCTTTGATCTTGCTGGTCGTTGGCATTGTGATCATACTGACAGTCTGGAGTCGTCTAGATAATATGCGTTGGCGGGTAGTTGATAGCTTCATTATGGCGCTACTGATGGTTTGGGTTGCCGGAGAACAATATTTTTCGCTCAGCAACGACAGCTACTTCTCTGTTATCTCCGGCGCTATCCTGTTACTCCTCGCACACAGTATCAATATCATTGCTCAGTATCGTTTCCCTTTTAAACTGTCAAAAGCGATGGTTGCTACCTGTGGTTTTATCGGGCATTTTTTGATTATTCGTTCACTATTCCTATGATAGCTTAACTCTTAGTGACCGCTCCCCGTCCTATCGGGGGGCTTCCCACTTCCCAGGCCGTAACCGCCTGTGCGATGGATTTACGGCGAATTTTGATAACCAAAGAATTGGAGAGCAGGTAACATCAAAAGGAAGGGCATTGATGGTTGCAAATAGCACAAATCATCAAAAGAATTTCTCTTATTGGATTTGACTCTGGAGTTTACTCCAACGTGTAGAGTTAATGTTAATGATTAAGATTAACTCTATTTAAGAGGTCGCCTATGTTATCCACGTCCAAAAAACATAAGCAATCACAGCACAATTCTCTATCTTTGCAAAAAGATGGACATCAGGCTATCGCCAATAATGTAAGTGAACATTCACATCAACATCACGATCACAGCCACGAACATTTGCATCATTCTCACACACAAGACCATAACTCTTCTTGTTGTTCTACTGGCACAGCACACTCCCATGAACATAATGGTGCACACTGTTCACACGATCATGCACATACTATGCAGGATAACGTTCTCACCGAATTAACCGCGAGACAACGTTTTAATTGGACTATCCAAGGCATGGATTGCCCAAGCTGTGCAGGAAAGATCGAAAATGCTGTCAAAAAACTGCCAGAAGCCAGACAGGTCAAGGTTCTGTTTACAACCGAGAAATTGGTGGTCGATGCTGATATTGATATCCGTGCTGCCGTTGAACAAGCGGTAAAACAGGCCGGCTTTGCCATCAAAGAGGCAAGTTCGGCATCTAAATTGCCTCCGGCAGTCAGTCACTGGAAGACTTTCTCCCCTATTTTGATTCTGGCCGCCTTGATGTTCGTCAGTTGGGGAATAGCAAAAGCGAATGCCCCCGCAGGGCAGATTGCTTTCATCATCACTACACTCATTGGGTTATATCCGGTAGCGACCAAGGCCATCAAACTGATCCGTTCTGGCACACCTTTCGCCATTGAAACGTTGATGAGTGTTGCAGCCATCGGTGCCTTGTTTATTGATGCTACCGCAGAAGCGGCAATGGTTATTCTCCTGTTCAAGTTGGGGGAAATAATGGAATCCTATGCCGCCGGACGCGCACGTCGCGGCGTCAGTGCCTTGATGGCATTAGTTCCTGAACAAGCCCTACTTATTAAGGATGGAAAAAAGAAAACCGTGCCAGCGGCGGATCTGCGTCCAGGGGATATCATCGAAATCGCCCCCGGTGCACGCTTACCTACCGATGCCGAACTGCTCAGTCCCTTTGCCAGTTTCGATGAAAGTGCCCTAACCGGTGAATCGGTTCCGGTTGAACGGCAGCAAGGAGAAAAAGTCGCCGCCGGTTGCCTTTCTGTTGATAGTGCCGTACAGATGAAAGTGATCTCTGAACCGGGTCACAACTCCATTGACCGCATTCTGCAACTGATTGAAGAAGCGGAAGAGCGCCGCGCACCGATTGAACGCTTTATCGACCGTTTCAGTCGTATCTATACTCCGCTGATTATCTTGTTCTCAGCATTGGTGGTAGTGATCCCACCCCTGTTTTTTGCTGGCTCATGGGAAACCTGGATCTACCGTGGCCTAACGCTGCTGTTAATTGGTTGCCCTTGCGCATTAGTCATCTCGACGCCCGCCGCCATTACTTCCGCGCTGGCCGCAGCAACCCGTCGTGGTTCCCTCATCAAAGGTGGAGCAGCCTTGGAACAACTTGGTTCAGTGCGCACCATTGCACTGGATAAAACCGGAACCTTGACCGAAGGCAAACCCCAGGTTACTGAAATTGAACCGGTGGAAAACGTCAGTACAGAAACCTTACTGGCACTAGCGGGTGCTGTAGAGAGTGGCTCCCATCACCCACTGGCAAAAGCTATCCTGAATGCCGCAGAAAACAGCGGTGTGACAATTGTTGAAGCAGAACAGCGCAAGGCGCTGGCTGGCATAGGAGTTGAAGGGCAATTATCGGGGCAAAAAATTCTCGTCGCAGCCCCTGGAAGATTGCCGGAAAATACTTTGTCCGAACAATGGAAAAAGAGAGTCACTGAGCTGGAAGACAATGGAAAAACAGCCGTTGCTGTCATACAAAATGGGCAACTTATGGGGCTGATAGCAATGCAAGATACCTTGCGTCAGGATGCCATAGAGACTATCCGTATCCTGAAAAAACAAGGTGTCGATGCAGTCATGCTGACTGGAGATAATCCCCGTGCCGCGGCAGCTATTGCGAATCGACTGGGCATTGATTATCGCGCCGGGTTGTTGCCTGAAGATAAAGTGAAAGCGGTCATTGAGTTGAACCAAAAACACCGCACCATGATGGTTGGTGATGGTATCAACGATGCGCCAGCCATGAAAGCGGCCACGATAGGTGTTGCTATGGGCAGCGGTACTGATGTTGCACTGGAAACAGCTGACGCCGCCCTGACGCATAACCGGCTGACGGGTTTACCTGAAATTATCGCCTTGTCCCGAACAACCCATTATAACATCCGTCAAAATATCACCATTGCGTTAGGATTAAAGGCGATATTTCTTATCACGAGTCTATTGGGTATTACCGGACTATGGATGGCCGTTCTGGCCGATTCAGGAGCCACGGCTTTGGTAACAGCAAACGCAGTTCGGCTACTTAGGAGCAAACCACAGAAATAATACACGGAATATTCAACCTACATTGCCACAAGCAGATGGATGGAAAAGTGGCAAAGGTAAATAACAAACTGAAAAGGTGCATATTAATACTATTATTATGCACCTTTTCAAAATCATAATTAATTACAAAAAGTTGCTATTAAAGGAAAAAGAAAATATGGCATCCAGCGAGGTGATAGATAAGTAACCAAATGCCATGTTTAAATCCTAGCACGGCTCTTTTTTTTCGCCAGTTAATTATATAGTCCTTTCTCAATTAAACAGAATTTTCGCTTTTTTTGAGCAGGTATCGATACGGAGTTTGCTCTGTCTCTTGGGCGATCAACGCATGATCCATAAAGCGACAGAACCCCGGAATATCGCGGGTTGTTGCCGGATCATCCGCAATGACCAACAACGTCTGACCGACAGTCATATGGCGGACAGCTTTGCGCACCATCATTACTGGCTCCGGGCAACGTAATCCCAGCGTATCAAGTGTTTTGTCAGGGTTGGCAAAAACATCGGACATAACAATCTCTGTAGGTTCAAACAATCTATGGCAATGGATTATATTACAAAATATCGCCAACTGCCGTACTTTACTTTTATTGCATAACACACGTATGATCCCACCGCCTGATCGTCAGGTAAATGGATTTATTGGGTTCCCTCACCCCAGCCACCAAAAAGGTACAATATGCTGCAATTAACTACGCAACAGCGGGCTACGGCCTTGATCTGGCTGTCGCTTTTTCACATTTTGATCATTACTTCCAGTAACTATCTGGTGCAATTACCCATCTCAATTTTGGGTTTTCATACCACTTGGGGAGCATTTACATTTCCCTTTATCTTTTTGGCAACTGATCTGACCGTGCGTATTTATGGTGCGCCATTGGCGCGCCGGATCATTATTTCCGTTATGCTGCCGGCATTGCTGATCTCCTATCTGATTTCGGCTCTGTTTTTCCAGGGGATCTGGCAAGGATTCGAGACGTTGGGAACCTTTAATGTGTTTGTCGCTCGCATTGCCGCCGCTAGCTTTATGGCCTATGTGCTCGGCCAGATATTAGATGTTGGTGTTTTCAATCGTCTTCGCCAAAAAAGCCGCTGGTGGATAGCGCCGGCTGCCGCCATGTTTTTCGGTAATATGCTTGATACACTGGCCTTTTTCTTTATCGCGTTTTACCGCAGCACGGATGCATTTATGGCAACCCACTGGGTAGAAATTGCGTTAGTGGATTATGCTTTCAAGCTGTTTATCTGCATGCTGTTCTTCCTGCCTGCTTATGGCATTCTGTTGAACTTAATCCTGAAATACTTTTTCGCCCAAACAGAAGAAAAAATCCTGGCCAAAGCCAACTAAAAACATCCTCCCTGAGTCAATCAGGGGGGAACAAACGTTCCGCCAGCGTTTCCCCTCACATCACTCATTTCCTGCTTTTGCTCATAACTTCTCTGCATATTTTGCCGTATAGTGTGGAGGGGCAATGCGTAACTTGCCCTACGCCAGTATTGTGACACTCTATGCCTAGTTTCCGGTAAAGAAGGAATATTTCTTATGCTGAAAGTGATCCAGTCTCCATCCAAATATATCCAAGGGCCAGGTGCGTTATCTCACATTGGTCGATATACCAAAATACTTGCTGACCATGTTTTCGTAATTGCTGATAATTTCGTGATGAGCCTTATTGGGGATACCGTCAGCCAGAGTCTCGAAGAACACGAAGTGACTAGCCATTTCGAACTTTTCAATGGTGAGTGCAGCCGTAATGAGATCTATCGCTTGTCTGCCATTTTGTTGAAACAACAATGTCAGGCTGTTATCGGGATCGGGGGAGGAAAGACGATTGATACTGCCAAGGCGGTTGCATACGAAGCCAAAATACCCGTCATTATTTCTCCTACCCTTGCTTCAACCGATGCACCGACCAGTGCCCTTTCCGTTCTTTATACTGAACTCGGTGAATTCGACAGCTACCTGTTCTATCCACAAAATCCAAACATCGTGCTAATGGATACCAATATCATTGCTAAGGCACCGGTTCGCCTGCTTGTCGCAGGTATGGGAGATGCACTCGCCACCTATTTTGAGGCACGAGCCAGCAGTACAGCCCACAAACCAACCATGGCTGGCGGTGCAACATCCACCACAGGTTTGGCATTGGCAAAACTGTGTTATGAAACCTTGCTGGCGGAAGGTTATAAAGCAAAACTGGCGGTAGAAGCCGGTGTCAGTACACCAGCCGTTGAAAATATTGTGGAAGCAAATACCTACTTGAGTGGCATTGGTTTTGAAAGTGCAGGATTAGCAGCAGCTCACGCCATCCACAATGGCTTTACCGTGCTGGAAGAGTGTCATCATCTCTATCATGGCGAAAAAGTTGCGTTTGGAACTCTGACACAATTGATCTTAGAAAATAGCCCAAGTGAAGAATTGGAAACTGTGCTCGATTTCTGTGTACAGGTCGGGTTACCCGTCACACTGGAGCAATTGGGCTTACGTGATAATGAGAAACTGCATGAAAAAATCATGCAAGTCGCTATCGCAAGTTGTGCCGAAGGTGAAACCATTCACAATATGCCATTTGTTGTGACACCAGAACAAGTTTACGCCGCAATTTTGGCCGCAGACCAAGTGGGTAAAGATTGGTTGTATTAAGTGATTGCGAAATTAATTCGATTGCTCTTAGTGCGGGAATTCCCGCCCTAAGAGTTTGACCAAAATAGATTCAAATATGATGAATAATATAACGTGTGCTACGGCCCCCAGCCTCAGTTTTTTCCAAACAACCGAGTTCTGTTAGATGATTTAAATGTCGGGTCGCAGTTGCACGACTCACTTTAGCCACTTTTTGATATTGGCTGCTATTAATACCTTGTTGAAAATCAGCATCTAACATTCTGTTCAATACTTTTATTTGTTCCTGATTGAGCTGGCTTTGATCAACACGACGCCAGAATCGAGTCTTTTTCACTAGGTCATCAATTTGCTTCAATTTAGCAATAAGGGTGCTATTGAGTGTTTGCAGAAACCACACCATCCAATCGGTAATATCCAGATCACCACGCTGAGTCTGTTCCAGTATTTCGTAATATTGCTTACGGCGTTCACAAATACTTACTGACATGGCATAAAATCGAATCGAACGGCTTTCACCTTGCGCCAATACTAAATCAGTCAAAAAACGGATAATGCGCCCATTACCATCTTCCATTGGATGCAACATGACAAACCATAAATGTACGATTGCTGCCCGCAAAATCGGATCAAGATAGAGTTCATGACGAGATTGATTAAACCAGGTAATAAACTGTGTCATTTCTCCCTGCAATTTTTCGGCAGGTGGCGCTTCAAAATGAACAATAGGATTATCTATTCTACCAGAGATGACTTGCATCCCCCCGTGCCGCAGTTGACCACCTTTAATGGGACTAAACAAAGTATAATCCGCGGGAAACATCAATTCGTGCCATTTCAAAAGGCGATTTAGCGTCAGAGATTCGTTATATCTCACCACCACATCAAAGGCAATTTCTGCCATACCATCGGTCTGCTCACTGGTTGGATAGGGCTTAGCTTCACTGATCCCGAATCGATTTGCCAATGAAGAGCGTACTGATGCTGCATTCAACTCTTCACCTTCTATTTCACAGGAATAGAGGATACTGGCAAGAAGATTATCCAGTGTTGCTTGCTCTGTACTTTCAACGTCAGATTTTCCTAATAGCACCCCCTGATTAAAGTGAATTTCCCGCAAAATAGGATTCAGCACATGCTCATCCCATTGGAAATTAGGCCAATTTTTTTGTTCCCAGATCCACATTGAATTCCACCTTATGACGCCAATAGTCTAATCATTCTACTCATAGAATGAGGCAAATAACAACGCTATTCGCCTCACAAAATGAGGCGAATAGCATAATTAATTGACTCACTGACCGAAACTTACTGGCGAAATAAAACGGGCATGAACCCGAAGGAACATGCCCATAATTTAGTTAACAATGTCTATCTTGTTGGCTCCTGCCAAATTTTAGTAATATAACTCAAACATTCTTCTTTCGTCCCTGTTCTGCCTATGACCATCCATCCCTGCGGGATCTCATACTCAATAGGCCAGACTGAATAATGCTGTTTACCATTGGTAACGATCATCCAATTCATGATTTCTTTTCTGATTAATCGTTCCATGATACAGCCTCCATATTGCAACTTTTTGAAAGCGCTGCCGGTAAGAATCCAATACCAATCAGATAGTGTAATATTTGGTGGACATATCCGGTCACCCCCGTCAGTGATACTGTAGCAAGCGCTCGAATTCGGGAAAAATCACGACTCCCCGAAGGAACGTTCTTAAAGCACGGTTCAAGTTCTGCTGTCATATGACTGATATTACGATGAAATTCAGCTTCAACAACGGAAGATTTTTTTTGCCCAGTAGTAAATGCTGTGTGTAATATTGCCTTGTGTGTGTCAGTATTCATAATGATGCTCTCATTCTGAACCCCATTGGTTTCATCATTTTTCATGATGAGTAGGGGCATTAATGCTGGTAGTCGTTATCTTCCAATTTTTGTCCACATTCAGTATTTTCAAATACCTTATGTTGACGCTAACTGGATTAAAAAAATAAATTGAAAAAATTTATTGCGAATTTAATAAATATATTAATTAGTATTAATTTGTAATCTTTTATTAATTAAACAATCAACTTATATAAAAACCATGATTATTTGGAAGACAGGAGGTATTACGCCTATATAACCTGCAACCAAAACCAATCAACCAACTGATATCATTGAAATTTATATCGTAAAACAGTTATCCAACCCTGCATGAAAACTGCTGTCAGCAGCATGAATAACTATTTGTAGTAATATCTATTATTTTGACTTTTAATTTCAAACATTTTATTTATAACCACGTTATAAAAAACGCAAAGCATGTAAATAAAAACAAATCACATATACAAATGAGAATGTTATTTAAATAACACCATCAGGAAAACAGCACCACTTGTTAAAAAAAGCAGACAGAAAACGCCAACAGTTATTTATTAAATAATTTTTATAATAGAAACGTTTGTGTGAATTATATTTATCTGACTTTTCAATGGTTACTACATCAGACAAATTCCCCTAATAATAATGAGCTTTTATTTGGTCGAGAATATATACAAACTTTAAACGGGCAAAAATAAAAAATAGCCCAAAAGCCGTTTATTGTGACTGCTATCACACTAATATAAATAATTTGTATTCAAAAAAAGCGCTAAATCACTCAAAATTATCGACTTTTCGAAATTATATCTATATGTTAGCGATACCTCACAGTCAGATAAGGTTGTTTTCAGCTAATATTAGCTTCGATATAGAAAATAAATAGTTAAAATTTTTCGTTTAACGCCATCATTGCTTGATGGTGGTGATTCGCTCATACAAAAGTCATGTGGAGACAAAAAATATGTTAAGTATTTTCAAGCCGGCGCCTCATAAGGCTCGGGTGCCTGCGCAGGAAATAGATCCACTCTATCGTCGCTTGCGCTGGCAAATTTTTATGGGGATCTTCTTCGGATATGCAGCTTACTATCTGGTAAGAAAAAACTTTGCTCTCGCCATACCTTCCTTGATCGAACAAGGCTTTTCTAAGGGAGATCTTGGTTTTGCATTATCAGGGATTTCAATTGCATACGGCTTCTCAAAATTCATCATGGGTTCCGTTTCCGACCGCTCGAATCCACGTGTTTTCTTGCCCGCGGGTTTGATACTGGCAGCGGTAGTGATGCTGATTATGGGCTTTGTACCATGGGCGACCTCCAGCATTGCTATCATGTTTTCTCTGCTGTTCCTTTGCGGCTGGTTCCAGGGTATGGGGTGGCCTCCTTGCGGGCGTACCATGGTTCATTGGTGGTCACAGAAAGAGCGTGGTGGAATTGTTTCTGTCTGGAACTGTGCACATAACGTTGGCGGCGGCGTGCCACCATTACTGTTCATGTTGGGAATGGCCTGGTTCAATGACTGGAAAGCCGCGTTCTACATGCCAGCCTTTGCGGCTATCATCGTGGCACTCATTGTTTTTGCTTTAATGCGCGATACACCACAATCTTGTGGCTTACCCCCTATTGAAGAGTATAAAAACGATTATCCACCTGACTATACGGAAAAAAACGAAAAAGAACTGACAGCAAAAGAAATTTTCATGCAGTACGTTTTACCGAATAAATTGCTATGGATGATTGCAGTTGCCAACGTATTCGTATACTTACTGCGCTACGGTATTCTTGACTGGTCACCAACTTACTTGAAGGAAGTGAAAGACTTTACCATGGATAAGTCTTCCTGGGCTTACTTCCTGTATGAATACGCAGGTATTCCGGGTACGCTGCTGTGTGGCTGGATGTCGGACAAAGTATTTAAAGGCAACCGTGGTGCCACGGGCGTATTCTTCATGATCCTTGTCACCATCGCCACTATCGTATTCTGGCTAAACCCAGAAGGTAATCCTGATATCGATATGATCTGTATGCTGGTTATCGGCTTCCTGATTTACGGTCCGGTGATGCTAATCGGCCTACATGCCCTGGAATTAGCACCGAAAAAAGCAGCAGGCACAGCCGCAGGCTTTACCGGTTTGTTTGGCTACCTGGGCGGTTCGGTTGCGGCCAGTATCATCGTCGGCTATACCGTTGACTACTTCGGTTGGGACGGCGGCTTTATGGTCATGATCGGCGGTTGTATCCTCTCGGTTATTCTGCTGCTGCTTGTTATGTTGAGTGAAAATAAGCATAAGCAGGAAATTGCCCGTCAAGGTCAGTAATATCATTGCAATACACTGATTAATAATCACATCAATCGCAGTACAACGCTCTTGTACTGCGATTTCATGGGTTATCATGTTATACAGCGTTAAATATATTGCTTACTTTTACTTATGGATATCGTCTTTATATCCATACGGTATTAACAGTCTTTTGATTTAACACTTTCAAGATGCTCTATTTTAATCGGAACTCTATATTTTACATGCTCTATTCTCATATTATATAAGCCAATGCTTTTCTATACGCATTAAACTTCAAGTTGCAATTTACAACACGATATGAAATCACACGCATCTTGAAGTGAGATGGGTATATTACATCTTTCATTGGTAATAAAAAAACCATCTTATATGGTGATTTTGTTAATTTAATGACAGCCAAAATAAAACGGGATATAAACAGAACATGGAGAAAATTTTTTATGTCATAAAACTGTGACATACCGCTGATAAAAATAATATTCAGGATTGTGTTATGTCATTATTTTCTATAAAAATCGACTCGAATGATCACCCTATTTTTCTGGCGACTGACGAAAAATCAGTAAGACAGTAAGTAACCTAATTTTTTGTTTAAGACTTTTATTAGAATAAATGGAGAATCTCAATGCAGACCCCGATTAAGGCTATTATGGCTGGTATTCTGTTAGCATCATCCATGTCAGGTATTGCACATGCAGCAGATAAGATTGTTATCGCCCATCGTGGCGCTAGCGGTTATTTACCTGAACACACATTACCCGCCAAAGCAATGGCCTATGCACAAGGCGCAGATTATCTTGAGCAAGATCTGGTTATGACCAAAGATGACCAGCTCATTGTACTGCACGATCACTATCTTGATCGCGTAACAGATGTCGCAGAACGTTTCCCAAACCGCGCCCGTGCTGACGGTCGCTATTATGCGATAGACTTTACCCTGCCAGAAATTAAATCACTGAAATTTACGGAAGGTTTTGATATCAAAGATGGCAAAAAAGTCCAAAGCTATCCCGGACGTTTCCCGATGGGTAAGTCTGATTTTCACATTCATACCTTCCAGGAAGAACTGGAGTTTATTCAAGGCCTGAATAAATCCACGGGTAAAGATATTGGCATCTACCCTGAAATCAAGGCGCCGTGGTTCCATCGCCAGGAAGGCAAAGATATCACCAGCAAAGTGCTGGAAGTCCTGAAACAATATGGTTACACCAAAAAGAGCGATAAAGTTTATCTGCAATGTTTTGATGCCAATGAACTCAAACGCATCAAAAATGAACTGGAGCCGAAATTGGGGATGGATCTGAAACTGATTCAGCTTATCGCTTACACTGACTGGAACGAAACCTACGAACAAAAGTCAGATGGTACATGGCAGAATTATAGTTATGACTGGATGTTTAAACCTGGCGCGATGAAAGAAGTCGCAAAATATGCTGATGGAATTGGTCCTGATTACCATATGCTTATCGCCAGTGACTCTACGCCAAACCACATTAAATTAACTGGCATGGTAAAAGAAGCTCACGCCAGCCATCTGGCGGTACACCCATATACCATCCGTATCGATCAATTGCCAAAATATGCCACCAGCGGCAACCAATTGTTTGATATCGTTTTCGACAAAGTCAATGTCGATGGGGCATTCACAGATTTCCCTGATTTGGCAGTGAAGTTCCTGAGAAAACACCACGAGCATAAATAATCAGTGCAAATAATGTAGAAAAACCAAGGGGTAGTCTAGGACTGCCCCTTGGCTGATGGCATAAATGATTTTGCTACGAGATCCCCACAGGAAAAGCGATAACTTCACTAATCCGTTCAGCACCCAATGCCAGCATAATCAAACGATCAACCCCTAATGCTACACCTGCACATTCAGGCATTCCGTGAGCAAGGGCAGCAAGCAGGTATTCATCAATTGGCTGAATCGGCAAGCCCATTTCTTCACGCTTACGGTTATCCTGTTCAAAACGAAGACGTTGTTCATTGCTATCGGTTAGTTCGCGAAAACCATTCGCCAACTCCATACCTTTAAAATAGACCTCAAAACGCTCCGCAACACGGTGATCTTCCTTGCTAATTTCTGCCAATGCCGCTTGAGAGGCTGGGAAGTGATAAATAAACGTCGGTTTTTCAATGCCGATCTGAGTTTCTACCCCCATGACAAAAAGTAACTGCAATAAGGTATCCCGATCTTCTTCCTGATCAGCGATATTGCTGAGATCGAGCTTAGCCGCAACTTCACGCAATTTTTCTTTGCTTGCGGTAAGGGGATCAATATCCAGATATCGCATAAAGGCCTGTTGGTAAGACAGCGATTCAGCGCTTTCACAATCCAGGATCTGCTGTAACAGATCATCTACTTCGTTCATCAAGCGATACATGTCGTAGTGCGGACGATACCACTCCAGCATAGTGAACTCTGGATTATGATGACGACCCGCTTCCTCATTGCGGAAACTTCTTCCCATCTGATAAATGGAACCACTGCCAGCTGCCAGCAGGCGCTTCATATGGTATTCAGGACTAGTCATCAGGTACAGAGTCAAGCCATCTGCCGCTCCCGGTCCAACGAACTGTGTCTGGAAAGGGACCAGATGAACGTCGGTGACAGTCGCCTGACTCATGGCAGGTGTTTCAACTTCCAACACCCCACGATCTGCGAAAAAGCGCCGTATTTCTGCTAAAATCTCTGCCCTTTTCAATAAATTGGCGATAGGGGCACTTGGCTGCCAATTCGCGTTTTCGTTCATATTTCTATGACTCCAAAATAAAACAAAACGCGCAGTTTACCTTCATCAAGCCTACCAGACAATTCATTGTCCTCAATTTCTTTATATACCAATCTAACTTCAATATGCATGTGATTTCTCCCCGCTTTGCGGGGAGAAATCAGGCTTCATATCGTGTTGTAAATTGCGACTTTAAGTTTAATGCGTATATTCTTATTCTTTATACACTTAATTTTAAGAGCTATTCACTCTATTTGTTATCCATTTATTTATAAATAAAAAAATTTAATTAAAATTATTTTTGTTCTATTAATATCTAAATTAAATCCGCATTCTAATATAGACCAATCGCCTTTCAAGATACGCCTTATATCTCCCCGCTACGCGAGGAGATATAAATAATCACATTGACTTGCAAGCTGAAAATTGAAGTTAATTTGGTATAAGCCGTTAATAAAAAAGACGGTAATGGTATAAATTTATAATAACAACCTGTTTGTTATCCAAATTAATCTTATAGTTACTTTTATATAAATCCTCTTGATGTAGTTAGGCATTTATTAACTGCAACATTTGGATCAGTAAAAATATGCGTTAGATCACGTTTTACCGGCAAAATCCAGCAAAACCCACATTCATATCAAATTTACCCCCGACACTCTTCGCTATAATTAAACCATAAAAAAATAGTAGATTGACTCTCACTTGAACAATGGAGAAGAGCAGTGCAAACCTTCAATGTCGACCTCGCGATTATCGGAGCCGGTGGTGCAGGGCTACGAGCCGCCATCGCTGCTGCTGAAACCCATCCCCAACTCAAAATCGCCTTGCTCTCAAAAGTTTATCCTATGCGTAGCCATACAGTGGCCGCAGAAGGTGGATCCGCCGCTGTCACTCAGGCGCACGATTCCTATGATTTTCACTTCAATGACACGGTATCCGGTGGTGACTGGCTATGTGAGCAAGATGTGGTTGAGTATTTCGTCAAGCATTGCCCGACAGAAATGATCCAACTGGAACAATGGGGCTGCCCGTGGAGTCGCAAGGATGATGGCTCTGTAAACGTACGTCGTTTCGGAGGCATGAAAATTGAGCGCACATGGTTTGCTGCCGATAAGACGGGTTTTCATATGCTCCATACACTGTTCCAGACTTCGCTCAAATATCCACAAATCCAGCGCTTTGATGAACATTTTGTCCTCGATATTTTGGTGGATGAAGGGCAGGCACGCGGATTGGTTGCGCTGAATATGGTGGAAGGGACGAAAGTTCAGCTCCGCGCTAATGCAGTCATTATGGCAACTGGCGGTGCCGGGCGTGTATACCGTTATAACACGAATGGGGGCATTGTGACGGGTGATGGTATGGGAATTGCGTTCCGTCACGGTATCCCATTACGCGATATGGAATTTGTGCAATATCACCCAACCGGCCTGCCTGGCTCCGGTATTTTGATGACCGAAGGCTGCCGTGGTGAAGGCGGGATTCTGGTGAACAAGGAGGGTTATCGTTATCTACAGGATTATGGTCTGGGGCCAGAAACGCCTCTTGGACACCCTGAAAACAAATATATGGAATTAGGCCCGCGTGACAAAGTGTCTCAGGCGTTCTGGCATGAATGGCAGGCAGGCCGCACTATCGCAACACCGCGTGGCGATGTAGTGCATCTGGATCTGCGTCATTTAGGTGAGAAAAAGCTGCTCGAACGCCTGCCTTTTATCTGTGAACTGGCAAAAGCCTATGTCGGCGTTGATCCGGTCAAAGAACCAATCCCTGTTCGTCCAACGGCACATTACACGATGGGCGGAATCGAAACCAATCAACAGTGTGAAACTCGCATCAAGGGATTGTTCGCTATTGGTGAATGCTCTTCTGTTGGTTTGCATGGTGCAAACCGCCTCGGCTCTAACTCGCTGTCTGAATTAGTTGTCTTTGGCCGCCTGGCCGGTGAAGAAGCAGTCAAACATATCCAGGAAGTGAAACCCGCCAATAATAGCGTATTGGATGCTCAATCTCGTGATGTTGAAGATAAACTCAATCAATTGCTGAACCAGAAGGGTGGTGAAAACTGGGCGAAAATCCGCGATGAACTGGGAACCTCCATGGAAGAAGGCTGCGGAATTTATCGTACACCAGAACTCATGCAGAAAACCATTGATAAAATTGCCGAATTGAAAGAGCGGTTCAAACATATCGGAATTAGCGACCGTTCCAGTGTATTCAATACCGATCTGCTTTACACCATTGAATTAGGATTTGGTTTGGACGTTGCTGAATGTATGGCGCATTCTGCCATGAATCGCAAAGAGTCCCGCGGCGCCCACCAGCGTCTTGATGAAGGCTGTACCGAACGTGATGATATGAATTTCCTGAAACATACACTGGCTTTCTATAACCCAGAAGGTGCCCCACGTCTGGAATACAGTGATGTGAAGATAACCAAATCTCAACCTGCAAAACGTGTCTATGGGGGGGAGGCAGCTGCACAAGAGAAAAAACAGAAGGAGCAAGCGAATGGCTGAGATGAACAATTTGAAAATGGAAGTCATGCGCTATAACCCGGAAATTGACAATGAACCCCATTTCGTCACTTATGAAGTGCCTTATGATGAACAAACTTCACTACTGGATGCATTGGGTTATATCAAGGACAATCTGGCGCCTGACCTCTCCTACCGCTGGTCCTGCCGCATGGCAATCTGTGGCTCCTGCGGCATGATGGTAAACCGTGTGCCAAAACTGGCCTGTAAAACATTCCTGCGCGATTATGCTCAAGGAATGAAAGTCGAAGCACTAGGTAATTTCCCCATTGAGCGGGATCTGGTTGTGGATATGACTCACTTTATTGAGAGCCTGGAAGCTATCAAGCCTTATATCATTGGCAATGATCGCAAACCCGCCGATGGCCCAAATGTGCAAACACCTGCCCAAATGGCAAAATATCATCAATTTTCTGGTTGTATCAATTGCGGCCTGTGCTATGCCGCCTGTCCTCAATTTGGCCTGAATCCTGAATTCATTGGGCCTGCCGCAGTCACTCTGGCACATCGCTATAACCTTGATAGCCGCGATCACGGCAAGAAAGAACGTATGCCGCAAATCAACAGCGATAATGGCGTCTGGTCTTGCACTTTTGTCGGTTACTGCTCTGAAGTGTGCCCGAAACATGTTGATCCAGCCGGTGCGATCCAACAGAGCAAAGCAGAAAGCGCCAAAGATTTTCTTATCTCCATGCTGAAACCACAATAAGGGAGGAGAGAGTAATGACAACAAAACGTAAGCCTTATGTGCGTGGTATGGAAGCTAACTGGTGGCGTAAACTCGGTTTTTATCGCTTTTATATGTTGCGTGAAGGAACGTCCATCCCCACCATTTGGTTCAGTGTCCTGGTACTTTACGGCTTGTTTGCCCTGAAAGGTGGCCCTGAAAGCTGGTCGGGATTTGTCTCTTTTCTGCAAAATCCACTGGTATTGCTGATTAATATCATTACCCTGCTGGCTACTTTGCTGCATACCAAAACCTGGTTTGAGCTGGCGCCCAAGGCTCTCAATATTATCGTTAACAATGAGAAAATGCCGCCAGAGCCGATTATCAAGCTGCTATGGACAATCACGATTATTGCTACTGTCGTGATCCTCGGCGTAGCCCTGTTTTTCTAATCCCAAGGAGGAGCTGATGAATCAAGTACCTAAACGTTCCGATGAACCGATTTTCTGGGGGCTATTTGGTGCCGGCGGTATGTGGAGCGCGATTGTTGGGCCAGCAATCATTCTGCTGCTGGGTATTTTTCTGCCACTGGGATTGGCGCCAGAAGCACTTTCTTATGAACGCATCCTGACATTTTGCCAAAGTTTTATTGGTCGCATCTTTTTACTGTTGATGATTAGCTTGCCTTTATGGTGCGGTTTGCACCGCCTGCATCATGGTATGCACGATCTGCAAATCCCTATTCCTGCCAGTAAGTGGGTATTTTATGGTGCAGCCGCGATTTTGACTGTGATCGCCCTGATTGGGATTTTTACGCTGTAATTGTGAATTGAAAATAATGTCAGAAAAAAGTCTGCGGTTTATCCGCAGACTTGTTACGAAAGGTATTTTTGAAACTTTTAAGGTCTGTTCATTAGAACTTATAAGAAATTGTCGCTTTATATGTGCGGCCTTTTTCTTCTTGTCCTCGTGTAGTATTCAAATAGTAAGAGTGTTCGTTGTAACGCTTGTCGAAGATATTATCGATACCAAACAAGAGTTCGGTATTTTTAAATACCCCTAATTTTGGTGCCCAAGAGATATACATATTACTTACGCCATATCCTGGTTTATTGACATCGACAATAATGTCTTCTTTGTTCTCATTTTTTTCTTTACCCTTTGAATTTTTTGACATCACAAAGCGGGTATTCCAGCCGAGTTCAATGTCAGTTTTTTCAAATAGATAACTACCACCCACAGTGATAGAGTCACCGATTGATGGCTCAAACTCTAATCCTTTGGTAAACGCTTTATTAATCAGCTCATTACCTTGAATAATCTTGTTGTCGACTTTAGCATAAGTAGCTTTTAAGGACAGATTACCCAGTTTATAGCCTGTCGCTAATTCAAACCCTTCTAATCTGGATTTCGGGATATTGTGTAATTCCCTCTTAGCTAAAGTTGTAGACAGGTTTTTTAAATTCGTTTGGAATACCTTACCTGAAACCATCAATGTGTCATTTTCAGCAAAAACGTCAGGATAAGAACCTACCAATCCAGTTTCTAAGTTGTAACCGGTTGTGGCCTTTAAGTTATCATTATGGCCAGTTCGTCCCAAACCAATTTCTTTGCCCAATGGACCCCTAAAGAGTTCGGTATAATTGGCAAATAATGTTGTAGATGCCCCAAGCTCGTATTTCACCCCGAGTGCTTTTGAGACGTGGGAATAGGTTCTATCAAATAATTCATTCTGTTTATTAATCGTATGATATTTATAGTGATCCCATCTGATACCCGGTATGATATGGAAATCAGCAAATTGAATATCATCCTCTAAATAAATGGAGGATGCATTTCCTCTTTCTGTTTCTTTTTTGTATGCATTTTCTGTTACATCAGTGTATGCCATTCTGGTATCAAAATATTCATACCCATAGATTAAAGCATGAGCTAACTTCTGAGTATCAAAACTAGAAGTATTACGAACCTTAATACCTTGGGTTTCAACAATACTATCAAATCCTTTCCCATTTCCGGTGATTTCTCTCATATGGGTAAAGGCCTGTTCAGTGTGATAGGCAGATATTTTTAAATCAATGAGATCATTATCGACTGGGGTATATCCATAAGTGATATTATGGGTTTTACGGTCAATAGCATACTTCCCTTTTTTCCCTTCATTAATATCATCACCAAAATTCAACCTAAAGTTAGTATCAGCATCATTCTTATAATGTTCCGTTGATACATTAATATATTGCTCATCTGTCAGATTGAATTTTGCTTTTAATAAATAATTAATCAGTTTCCCGTCCGTCGGAATTGAATCTCGCCCATAACTATCTCTACCAGATTCAGCATCATGCATATTGCGATGGGTAAAGTAACCTAATAAATCAACAGCACCCAATCGACCATAGGTCGCTAAGGATTGTTGGAATTCAGAACCATTGCTTGAATAGTTTAATTTTCCTTTGGCACCAAACAATTGCCCTGGCTCTAACAGATCACCCGCATCAACAGTTTCAAATTTTAATGCACCACCAATAGCACCGGTATCGTAGGTAATACTGTTACTACCAACTTTGATATCAACTTGCTTCAACATTTCAGGATCAATGCCATAATTTCCTGCGTGGTGGAAGTGATATCCTTCTTGCCTTGCGCCATCAATCGTCACGTTGATGAATTGATCATCCATGCCACGAATTTTAAAACGTTGTCCTATCGCGCTAGGGTGACCGGCTTGTACACCCGGTACATTCTTTAAAATTTCACCAACACTTTGTGCTTGTTTAACTCTGATTTCATTACGGCTGACTTTTCTATCTTCTGGTGTATCTTGGGCATTGTTATCCGCAATAACAACCAGTATATCGCTAGTTTTAGTCGATTTTTTAGTCGCCTCTTCAACATTTGCAAATGCGTTGGTAGAGATAGCCACTGTCAGCATAGATGCAGACATCAAAGGAACACACAGGCCATTTTTAGCCAGGCTAGCGTAAATTTTGGTAATTTTGGACATTTATTTTCAAGTGGTAATACTATTGAGAAGGGTTATTATTTACATTTCTATTAGAAATGTAAATAACTTTAAGAACGAATAAGATACATTAATCACTAATCTATGTTAGCCAGCACACTTCCTGCATCCTGATAATCCCCTGCCTGAGAACAGAATGTGACTTTTCCCGAACGATGAGCATTGATTTGTACTTCCATTTTCATCGCTTCCATCACTGCAATCACGTCGCCTTCACTAACTTTCTCACCTTCTTTAACCATCCAAGAATGCAAGATGCCGGAAATAGGCGCTTTTACCTGACAGGGATCTTCCAGCAATTTTTCCTTGATCACTGACGACGAAAACGGTTGTTCACCTACAGGGGCTAAATGTGCCAATAAATCCAATGGCAATCCCAATTCATGCCTGCGGCCATCAATCTCAATAACAGTACGGGTAATATTTTTATCTTCAAGTGGAAACTGACGTAATGAAGCCTCTAGTTCATTCACAAAATCTGTTTCAATCCAGCGGGTATGGACATTGAATTTATCACTAGAAACAAAATCAGAATGCTCCATTACTGCTTGGTGGAAAGGTAAAACAGAAGCTACACCACGGAGTTTAAACTCTTTCAACGCCCGACGTGCCCGAACAATGGCCTGTTCTCTACTTGCCCCTGTAACAATTAATTTTGCCATTAGTGAATCAAAAGTTGCCGGAATTGTGGAGCCATTAATCACACCAGAGTCCAAACGAATGCCAGGGCCAGCAGGCGGGATAAATTCGGTAATTGTGCCAGACATCGGCAGAAAGCCTTTAGCCGCATCTTCCGCATTAATACGAAATTCAAATGAATGTCCTCTTGGGATCGGTGTTTCCTGAATACTTAATGGATAACCTTCCGCTACCCGCAACTGCTCGATAACCAGATCAATACCTGTTGTCTCTTCTGTTACTGGGTGCTCTACTTGTAAGCGAGTATTGACTTCTAAGAAAGAAAGTGTGCCATCTGCGCTCAGTAAAAATTCTACTGTACCCGCTCCCACATAATTGGCTTCCTCACAAATGGCTTTTGCCGACTGATGAATACGTTCTCGTTGTTCTTGAGTTAAAAATGGCGCAGGCGCTTCTTCCACTAACTTTTGGTTACGACGTTGTAAAGAGCAGTCACGGGTGCCAAGTACCACAACATTACCCTGCTTATCCGCAATAACCTGTGCTTCTATATGGCGGGGTTTATCCAAAAATTGCTCAATAAAACATTCACCACGGCCAAATGCCGCTGTCGCCTCACGTACCGCTGAGTGATAAAGTTCTGCCACTTCATCCATGCGCCAGGCAACTTTCAAGCCTCGTCCACCGCCACCAAAAGCCGCTTTGATGGCAATCGGCAAGCCATGTTGCTCCGCAAAAGCAACAACCTCCTGTACATTTTTAACTGGCTCAGATGTCCCAACGACCAGCGGCGCTCCCACTTTCTGGGCTATCTTACGCGCCTTAACTTTGTCCCCCAGCTCATCAATCGTTTCAGGGTTAGGGCCAATCCAAGTTAAGCCAGCTTCAATCACTGCCTGAGCAAATTCCGCTCGCTCAGACAGAAAACCGTAACCTGGATGCACCAGGATTGCACCAGCTCTCTTCGCTATTTCCAGCAAACGAGGAATATTGAGGTAAGTGTCTGTAGGGCTATTTCCTCCTAAAGAATAAGCCTCATCAGCCAGTTGGACGTGTTGTGCGTTGATATCGGCATCCGCATAGACAGCGACTGTCTGTACTCCATAATCGCGGCAAGCTCGAATGATCCGAACAGCAATTTCACCACGGTTGGCAATCAGCACTTTCTTATTAATTTTGTTATTTAAAGGGTTCACAGTGGTGTTCATGGCAAATCATTACTCCCTTGAATTTCATGGAATTGGCTAATGGGGTTGAACCGAATTTTGGCATTAACGGGGATCTGGCCAGCAAGATCGAGGTGATAATCAGCAACTGAAGCGATAACTGGATATCCTCCGGTCAATGGATGGTCAGCCAAAAATAGTACCGGCTGCCCACTGGCAGGAATTTGTATCGCCCCCATACATGTTCCTTCGCTGGGTAATTCTTGTAACTTAATTCGCGATAGTGAGCATTCACCATTTAGCCTCAAACCAATCCGATTGGATTGAGGTGTTACCTGCCAAATCTGCTTGCTCAATAAGTCAATGGATTCTTGCGTAAACCAATCTGTACGAGGACCAAATAAGATATCCAATACGACGATTTCATCTCTATTTGGCATGTCAAAAGCCGGAGTCTCAGAGATGGATATCGCTGCACAGCGAGATGTTTCTCCGACAACTAATTTGTCATTCATTTTTAATGGAGCCGGCCCAATATTGGACAACGTATCAAATGAACGACTGGATAAGATGGCTGGAACCGTAAAGCCTCCGCGTACCGATAAATAAGAACGTATGCCAGCGACAGGAACACCCAACGAAATTTCGTCACCATCGTTTAAATCAATGGGTTGGTAAGTATTCACATGGAATATTTCACCCGATGGCGTTTTGATCTCTATTGGACATGAAGCTCCCGTAATTGCAACCAGCATCTGTCCATATGCGATTGCCTTAAACCCACCCGAAACGATTTCCAGACAAGCCTGGTCAGAGGAATTGCCAACAATACGGTTTGCACTGCGCAAGGCGCTTTTATCCATTGCACCCGATGCTGAGATCCCCGATTTTGCCTGACCAACCCGCCCCAGATCTTGCAATAAGGTTAGTAATCCCACCGACAAAATTTCCAAATGACAGGAATCCCCTGGAGTAAGAACCATGTTATGGTCTGATGTTTCAGGCAGGCTAATTTCTGTCTCACCAGTTTCAGGTAAACTGATTATTGCAGGGTGACGCCCAACATCTCGAAAGTTAACACGATAACCCGGTTGCAATAAGGCCGGAGATGGGCGGGAAAGATCCCACATACGTTCGGCCGTAATACCGATAAGCTGCCATCCTCCGGGGCTTGCCTGCGGATAAATGCTGCTGAATTCACCTGCCAATGCAACAGCACCTGCCGGAATGCGCGTTCTGGGGGTGTTGCGACGAGGTATATTCCATTGTGAGGTATTCGATACCATATAGGCAAACCCAGGGGCAAAGCCAGTGAAGGCGACGGTATATTCATTTTCGGTATGTTGCTGGATAACCTCCTGAACAGTACATCCCAATATTTCCGCAACCAGTGCAAGATCATCACCGTTGTAATGCACAGGAATTTCTATGCTTTTTCCCGTTGTATGACTGCGTTCTTGCAAATCCCGGCTACTGATTGCTGCCGCCAATTGTTGGATTGATATTTTTGCCGGATGAAAACGAACCATCAGCGTTCTCGCTGCCGGAATAATTTCTTCAATCCCCAAAATAGGTGCCATGTTCAGTGAATCAAGCAGAGCCAATGTTTCTGCCAATCCATTCAATTCAACCATGATGGTATTGCTATTAACAGGTAAAAAACGCAAGGCTATCTCCTCAAATGATTAACCATATTAATGCGATCCATTCTTATGAATGAATAAATGGCTGAATAGTTATTCCTGCCCGCTGCAAAACGGCCTTAATCTGTTTTGCCATCGCTACCGCGCCAGGAGTATCACCATGTACGCAAATTGAATCCGCCCGAATAGGGGTAAATTTGCCATCAATTGACTCAATTCCCCCTTCTGCCACCAATTGCAACATACGTTGAGCAACGAGATCTGCATCATGCAAAACAGATCCTGTTTCACGACGAGAGACTAATTCCCCTTGTGAGGTATACGCACGATCAGCAAACGCTTCTGCTATGGTTCTTAATCCCTTTTCCTGAGCTAATTTGAGAATGTTTGATCCTGCCAAACCAACCAACACAAGGTTAGGATCTATCGCCAGAATTCCTTCAATAACAGCAATTGCCTGATATTCGTCATTTGCGATCGTGTTATAAAGCGCGCCATGCGGTTTGACATAACTCACTTTAGTACCTGCCGCCGTGGCCAATCCTTGCAAAGCGCCAATCTGGTAAATAACGTCAGCGGTAAGTTCATGACTGGCTATATCCATTTTACGCCGCCCAAAGCCAACTAAATCGGGATAAGAAACATGGGCACCTACCGCTACATCATTTTTCTGCGCAGATTTCAATGTTTGCAAAATCCCAACCGGATCACCCGCATGAAAACCACAAGCAACGTTAGCACTACTGACGATCCCCAGTATTTCTTCATCATGTCCCATGCGCCATTGACCAAAGCTTTCACCAAGATCACTATTTAAATCGATCGTTTTTATCATGATGATTTCCCTAAGCTGATTTCAAAAACTCAAAGATTGAACCGACGGACATGGCACCCATATACCATGTCAACACACAAGTCATCGCACCAGACCACAGCAACCAACGAGGGTAGACATACCCAGCCATCAAATCAGCACGTTTCCAGCCAACGTAAACAAAGATAGTTAAACCAAGAGGAAGAATAAGCCCATTGAAACCACCGGCGAAAACCAGCAAAGCGACTGGCGGAGTTCCCATGAATAAATAAATAGCTAACGATATGGCTATAAATAACAAAGTCGCAATATTGCGCTGGCGCTCAGTAAATTGTTTTCGAAAGACACTGCAAAAAGAAATAGAAGTATAAGCAGCACCAATAATGCTAGTAATTGCCGCAGCCCAGACAATTAAGCCAAAGATGCGCAATCCGGATTCACCAACAGCTATTTGAAAAGCTTGTGAGGCAGGATTTGCTGTTTTACTGGCAACATCAAGTGTCACACCACTGGCTACTACACCCAAAATGGCAAGGAATAACAGGTATCGCATCAGACCAACAACCAAGATCCCTTTCGTTGCTGCACTGGAAACAACTTTGATGTTTTCAACGCCAACCGCCCCTTTATCCAATAAACGATGGGCGCCAGCATAACAAATGTAACCACCAACAGTTCCACCAACGATGGTTGTTATTGTCGCAAAATTGATTTCATCAGGTAGTACTGTTTGGCATAAGGCTTCTCCCACTGGTGGATTAGAAACTATCGCAACAAACAATGTCATTCCTATCATTATTAGACCCAATATCACTATAATACGATCAATAGCGACACCAGCTTTACGAGAAGTAAAAATGCCAATAGCCATCAACGCACTGAGTAATCCGCCCCACTTCGGCTCCAACCCTATCAAAGCATTAAGCCCTAATCCCGCTCCCGCAATATTACCGACGTTAAATACTAATCCGCCCAAAATCACTAACATAGCCAATAAATAGCCACTTCCTGGAACAGCTGCATTGGCAATATCCGCTGATTGCATTCTGGTTAATGTAACAATTCGCCAAATATTTTGTTGTACCACAAAATCGATCAATATAGAGGCTAAAATACCAAAGGCAAAAGCGGCCCCCATCGTCGCAGTAAATGTGGCCGTTTGAGTGATAAATCCTGGTCCAATCGCTGATGTTGCCATCAAAAAAACCGCAGCAATTAAAGACGAACGTCGATTTAATACAAAATTTGCTGTGTCTTTTTTCACTATTTCCTGCGTCGCCATAGTCTATTTCCCCCCAGCCATCGTTATTGCATTTATTGTTTTCTAAGCAACATCTGTACCATTGTGGAACTAAAGAAGAGAATTGTTTGATAAAAGTTAATACATTGTTGAACAATAAATAAGATCTGCTGAGTAAATAAGCAAATAAAATTGTATTATCGATCTTCAAAATCCAATGGAGATCACTTTATTAACATTCCTCATTGGATTTATCGTCAAAATGCACAATTTAGGTGCAATAAATACAACAACATTGCCCTATATTGGCTCAGTGGTTGTAACTTGCTGGTTATCGGGGAATATGTGAAGATCTGCTTTCGTATATGCTTTGAAGGTGTTTGTTATCAGCCATTAAATCTAACGGATAACTATGAAAAAAAACCATTCTCCCCAAATTTTGAGCAAAAGAATCGCTGAAACCATCAGAAATAAACTGGTTGTTGGGGAGTTATTACCTGGACAACGACTATCGGAAGCTGCGTTGAGTGAACAGCTTGAAATTTCACGAAATACATTACGTGAAGTGTTCCGCCTTCTCACGCAAGAAGGGCTGCTGAAACATGAACCTAATCGTGGCGTGTTTGTTGCAACGCCCGATATCGCATCTATTATTGATATCTATCGAGTACGGCAGTTAATTGAATGTCAGGCGCTTGCTCAGGCTTATCCAATGCATCCCAGTGTTGCCAAAATGAAACAAGCTGTTGAAGCCGCTCAACAATGTCGCGAGCAACAAGATTGGATTAGTGCCGGAACAGAAAATATGCACTTTCATGCCGCAATCGTAGAATTAACTGATAGTGATAGGGTGATCGCTTTCTATCACAATATTTCCGCAGAATTGCGTCTGGCTTTTGGTATTTTGAATGATCCTGAGCTTTTGTATGCACCTTATATCGATAAAAATGCACATATTCTGGAATTACTCAATTCAGGGAAAAATGATCAAGCAGCCAAGGCAATGAAAGATTATCTGGAATTATCAGAAAGGGCGATATTGGCCGCTTATACACGTAAAAATAACCAAATATGCTAAGAAAATTAAACGCAAAAAAGCCATCCGGTGACGGATGGCTTCTCTGGCTAATTGATGTCTGGCAGTGCCCTACTCTCACATGGGGAGACCCCACACTACCATCGGCGCTACGGCGTTTCACTGCTGAGTTCGGCATGGGGTCAGGTGGGACCACCGCGCTATTGCCGCCAGACAAATCCTGTTTTCAATCCCGAACAAGCTGCTTTTCTACGCTGAAACCCGTCTCTCTTTCCACTCCCGAAAACCCCTTCGGTGTTGTCAGGTTAAGCCGCACGGTTCATTAGTACCGGTTAGCTCAACGTCTCGCAACGCTTACACACCCGGCCTATCCACGTCCTCGTCTCGAACGTTCCTTCAGTACCCTCCAGGGGTAAGGGAAGACTCATCTTAAGGCAAGTTTCCCGCTTAGATGCTTTCAGCGGTTATCTCTTCCGCACTTAGCTACCGGGCAGTGCCATTGGCATGACAACCCGAACACCAGTGGTGCGTCCACTCCGGTCCTCTCGTACTAGGAGCAGCCCCTTGCAATCTTCCAACGCCCACGGCAGATAGGGACCGAACTGTCTCACGACGTTCTAAACCCAGCTCGCGTACCACTTTAAATGGCGAACAGCCATACCCTTGGGACCTACTTCAGCCCCAGGATGTGATGAGCCGACATCGAGGTGCCAAACACCGCCGTCGATATGAACTCTTGGGCGGTATCAGCCTGTTATCCCCGGAGTACCTTTTATCCGTTGAGCGATGGCCCTTCCATGCAGAACCACCGGATCACTAAGACCTACTTTCGTACCTGCTCGAGCCGTCACTCTCGCAGTCAAGCTAGCTTATGCCTTTGCACTAACCTCACGATGTCCGACCGTGATTAGCTAACCTTCGTGCTCCTCCGTTACACTTTGGGAGGAGACCGCCCCAGTCAAACTACCCACCAGACACTGTCCGCAACCCGGATAACGGGCCGGCGTTAGAACATCAAACATTCAAGGGTGGTATTTCAAGGATGGCTCCATGCAGACTGGCGTCCACACTTCCAAGCCTCCCACCTATCCTACACATCAAGGCTCCATGTTCAGTGTCAAGCTATAGTAAAGGTTCACGGGGTCTTTCCGTCTTGCCGCGGGTACACTGCATCTTCACAGCGAGTTCAATTTCACTGAGTCTCGGGTGGAGACAGCCTGGCCATCATTACGCCATTCGTGCAGGTCGGAACTTACCCGACAAGGAATTTCGCTACCTTAGGACCGTTATAGTTACGGCCGCCGTTTACTGGGGCTTCGATCAAGAGCTTCTCGCCGAGGCGATAACCCCATCAATTAACCTTCCAGCACCGGGCAGGCGTCACACCGTATACGTCCACTTTCGTGTTTGCACAGTGCTGTGTTTTTATTAAACAGTTGCAGCCAGCTGGTATCTGCGACTGGCCTCGGCTCCGGACGCACGTTCCTTCACCTAACGCCAGCGTGCCTTCTCCCGAAGTTACGGCACCATTTTGCCTAGTTCCTTCACCCGAGTTCTCTCAAGCGCCTGAGTATTCTCTACCTGACCACCTGTGTCGGTTTGGGGTACGATGGACCCGAATCTGGAGCTTAGGGGCTTTTCCTGGAAGCGGGGCATCAGCAACTTCAGCACCGTGGTGCCTCGTCATCGTGCCTCAGTGTTGTGGCTCACCGGATTTGCCAAGTTAGCCCACCTACACACTTAAACCGGGACGACCGTCGCCCGGCTTGCCTAGCCTTCTCCGTCCCCCCATCGCAATTCGGGCCCGTACAGGAATATTAACCTGTTTCCCATCGACTACGCTTTTCAGCCTCGCCTTAGGGGTCGACTCACCCTGCCCCGATTAACGTTGGACAGGAACCCTTGGTCTTCCGGCGAGCGGGTTTTTCACCCGCTTTATCGTTACTTATGTCAGCATTCGCACTTCTGATACCTCCAGCCCACCTCACAGTGGACCTTCAACGGCTTACAGAACGCTCCCCTACCCAACAACACTTACATGTCGCTGCCGCAGCTTCGGTGCATGGTTTAGCCCCGTTACATCTTCCGCGCAGGCCGACTCGACCAGTGAGCTATTACGCTTTCTTTAAATGATGGCTGCTTCTAAGCCAACATCCTGGCTGTCTGAGCCTTCCCACTTCGTTTCCCACTTAACCATGACTTGGGGACCTTAGCTGGCGGTCTGGGTTGTTTCCCTCTTCACGACGGACGTTAGCACCCGCCGTGTGTCTCCCGTGATAACATTCTTCGGTATTCGCAGTTTGCATCGGGTTGGTAAGTCGGGATGACCCCCTAGCCGAAACAGTGCTCTACCCCCGAAGATGAGTTCACGAGGCGCTACCTAAATAGCTTTCGGGGAGAACCAGCTATCTCCCGGTTTGATTGGCCTTTCACCCCCAGCCACAAGTCATCCGCTAATTTTTCAACATTAGTCGGTTCGGTCCTCCAGTTAGTGTTACCCAACCTTCAACCTGCCCATGGCTAATCACCGGGTTTCGGGTCTATACCCTGCAACTTAACGCCCAGTTAAGACTCGGTTTCCCTGCGGCTCCCCTATGCGGTTAACCTTGCTACAGAATATAAGTCGCTGACCCATTATACAAAAGGTACGCAGTCACCCTGATAAATCAAGGCTCCCACTGCTTGTACGTACACGGTTTCAGGTTCTTTTTCACTCCCCTCGCCGGGGTTCTTTTCGCCTTTCCCTCACGGTACTGGTTCACTATCGGTCAGTCAGGAGTATTTAGCCTTGGAGGATGGTCCCCCCATATTCAGACAGGATAACACGTGTCCCGCCCTACTCATCGAACTCACAGCCTGTGTCTCTTCGTGTACGGGACTATCACCCTTTACTGTGCGCCTTTCCAGGCGCTTCCACTGACACACACACTGATGCTGGTTCTGGGCTCCTCCCCGTTCGCTCGCCGCTACTGGGGGAATCTCGGTTGATTTCTTTTCCTCGGGGTACTGAGATGTTTCAGTTCCCCCGGTTCGCCTCATTAACCTATGGATTCAGTTAATGATGGTGCAACGGATTGCACCGGGTTTCCCCATTCGGACATCGCCGGCTGATAGCGCTTCATATCAGCTCACCGGCGCTTTTCGCAGATTAGCACGTCCTTCATCGCCTCTGACTGCCTAGGCATCCACCGTGTACGCTTAGTCGCTTAACCTCACAACCCGAAGAAGTCTTCCGGTCGGAGTGTTGAGAGTTTCACCAATGTTATCATTCCATAACATTGACGGTTTCAAATTTTCAGCTTGTTCCAGATTGTTAAAGAGCAATGATTTCACAACACACCGCGTTTGATGCGTTCTGAAATCATTAAAGTCAAGATCGGTGGAGCAAGCGGGATTCACCCGCTGACCTCCTGCGCAAGGCAGGCGTCCCCAGGGGATTCGAACCCCTGTTACCGCCGTGAAAGGGCGGTGTCCTAGGCCTCTAGACGAAGGGGACCCTTATCAGGGGTCGCTTCGCAGACTACAAGCCTTGCTCTCCGTCTTTCTTTTATCAGACAATCTGTGTGGGCACTGCACAATCACTATCGTTTGGTAAGGAGGTGATCCAACCGCAGGTTCCCCTACGGTTACCTTGTTACGACTTCACCCCAGTCATGAATCACAAAGTGGCAAGCGCCCTCCAAAAGGTTAAGCTACCTGCTTCTTTTGCAACCCACTCCCATGGTGTGACGGGCGGTGTGTACAAGGCCCGGGAACGTATTCACCGCAGCATGCTGATCTGCGATTACTAGCGATTCCGACTTCATGGAGTCGAGTTGCAGACTCCAATCCGGACTACGACAGACTTTATGAGGTCCGCTTGCTCTCGCGAGGTCGCTTCTCTTTGTATCTGCCATTGTAGCACGTGTGTAGCCCTACTCGTAAGGGCCATGATGACTTGACGTCATCCCCACCTTCCTCCGGTTTATCACCGGCAGTCTCCCTTGAGTTCCCACCCGAAGTGCTGGCAACAAAGGATAAGGGTTGCGCTCGTTGCGGGACTTAACCCAACATTTCACAACACGAGCTGACGACAGCCATGCAGCACCTGTCTCACGGTGCCCGAAGGCACTTCCGCATCTCTGCAGAATTCCGTGGATGTCAAGAGTAGGTAAGGTTCTTCGCGTTGCATCGAATTAAACCACATGCTCCACCGCTTGTGCGGGCCCCCGTCAATTCATTTGAGTTTTAATCTTGCGACCGTACTCCCCAGGCGGTCGATTTAACGCGTTAGCTCCGGAAGCCACAGCTCAAGGCCACAACCTCCAAATCGACATCGTTTACAGCGTGGACTACCAGGGTATCTAATCCTGTTTGCTCCCCACGCTTTCGCACCTGAGCGTCAGTCTTCGTCCAGGGGGCCGCCTTCGCCACCGGTATTCCTCCACATCTCTACGCATTTCACCGCTACACGTGGAATTCTACCCCCCTCTACGAGACTCTAGCCAACCAGTCTTAGATGCCATTCCCAGGTTAAGCCCGGGGATTTCACATCTAACTTAATTGGCCGCCTGCGTGCGCTTTACGCCCAGTAATTCCGATTAACGCTTGCACCCTCCGTATTACCGCGGCTGCTGGCACGGAGTTAGCCGGTGCTTCTTCTGTGGGTAACGTCAATCACAAGGTGTATTCGACCTTGTGCCTTCCTCCCCACTGAAAGTACTTTACAACCCGAAGGCCTTCTTCATACACGCGGCATGGCTGCATCAGGCTTGCGCCCATTGTGCAATATTCCCCACTGCTGCCTCCCGTAGGAGTCTGGGCCGTGTCTCAGTCCCAGTGTGGCTGGTCATCCTCTCAGACCAGCTAGGGATCGTCGCCTAGGTGGGCCATTACCCCACCTACTAGCTAATCCCATCTGGGTTCATCCGAAGGCGTGAGGCCCGAAGGTCCCCCACTTTGCTCCTTAGAGATTATGCGGTATTAGCCACCGTTTCCAGTGGTTATCCCCCGCCCTCGGGCAGATCCCCAGACATTACTCACCCGTCCGCCGCTCGCCGGCAGGAAAGCACGCTTTCCCCCGCTGCCGCTCGACTTGCATGTGTTAGGCCTGCCGCCAGCGTTCAATCTGAGCCATGATCAAACTCTTCAATTAAAAGTTTGATGCTCAAAGAATTTCACTGTTAGTTCATAATGAATTAACTGCTTAGTCACTCTTTAAGACTTGAATCTTTTTTGCCTTGCGGCAATTCGATAGTCTCTTGCGAGTGCCCACACAGATTGTCTGATTAACTTGTTAAAGAGCGTTGGCAACCGGAAGCGTCTTCCGGGTTGCGAGGCTGCGTATCTTACGCTTTTCGCCTTGAGAGTCAAGCGATTATTTTCACTTTTCTCTCACCGGCCTTCGCGGCTTGTTTCAGCGCAGCGTCGGTCAGTGGTGGCGCATTATAGGGGGTTTTTCGGCGCTGGCAATAGTTTTTTTTGAAATAATTATCGTTTGATGAATTACACAGCAAAACACTGCTTTATACCTACATATGCACAGATTTATCCACAAAGTGATATTTTGATAAAATTTATCGAGCATCACGCAAACGTTTTCGTTACAATCTGCGAAGGAAAAATCACCAAGTGTTTTTTCAGATTGTTTTGAAATGTTATTGCAGAAACCATTTTTTTCTCTCAATCAGTGGATTTTCCCCAATAGCACATTCTTGTTTTATGAAATTCAAGGGATCACACCAATGCAACAGCTTCGTCCAATCCGCCGTGCCCTGCTAAGTGTTTCTGACAAAGCGGGGGTTGTTGAATTTGCCAAAGCCTTATCCAATCGCAGTGTCGAACTGCTTTCAACGGGAGGCACTGCTCGTCTGCTGGCCGAAGCAGGATTGAATGTCACCGAGGTTTCTGACTATACAGGCTTTCCCGAAATGATGGATGGGCGTGTCAAAACACTCCATCCTAAAATTCATGGCGGCATTTTGGGTCGGCGTGGATTAGATGATGAAGTGATGGGACAACACCAGATTTCACAGATTGATATGGTGGTTGTTAACCTTTATCCCTTTGCCCAAACCGTAGCGAAACCCGATTGCTCTCTGGAAGACGCAGTAGAGAATATTGATATTGGCGGCCCAACAATGGTTCGCTCCGCGGCTAAAAACCACAAAGATGTGGCGATTGTTGTCAATAGCCAGGATTACGACAAAATTATTGAGGAGATGGACAACAATCAAAATTCACTGACACACTCCACTCGCTTTAATCTAGCCATCAAGGCGTTTGAACATACCGCCGCTTATGACAGCATGATTGCCAATTATTTTGGCAAGTTGGTTCCTCCATATTATGGCGAAACTGATCAGCCATCAGGACGCTTCCCTCGCACGCTGAATCTCAACTTCATTAAAAAGCAGGATATGCGTTATGGTGAAAACAGCCACCAAGATGCCGCTTTCTATATAGAAGACCAAATCGCAGAAGCTTCAATTGCTACGGCAACCCAGTTACAAGGTAAGGCACTTTCTTATAACAATATCGCAGATACCGATGCCGCACTGGAATGTGTAAAAAGCTTTTCCGAACCAGCTTGTGTCATTGTCAAACATGCCAATCCTTGTGGCGTTGCGATTGGTTCTGATATCCATACCGCCTACGATCGTGCCTTTAAAACCGATCCTACTTCCGCATTCGGTGGCATTATAGCCTTCAACCGTGAACTCGATATCAACACCGCTCAGGCCATTATTGAACGTCAATTTGTTGAGGTCATCATTGCGCCTTCTGTTAGTGAAGCAGCACTGCCAATTCTGGCAACAAAACAAAATGTCCGCGTTTTGGCGTGTGGTGAATGGCATTCTCCGGTTGCCGGCTTGGATTTCAAACGTGTCAACGGCGGTTTGCTGATCCAAGATCGCGATTTAGGTATGGTGACAAACGATGATCTGGTTGTTGTCTCCCAACGTCAGCCAACGGAACAAGAAATGCAGGATGCTCTGTTTTGCTGGAAAGTTGCTAAGTTCGTCAAATCCAATGCGATTGTTTATGCCAAGGATAATATGACCGTTGGTATTGGAGCCGGACAAATGAGCCGTGTTTACTCTGCCAAAATCGCCGGCATTAAGGCAGCAGATGAAGGATTGGAAGTTCAGGGCTGTGCCATGGCTTCAGATGCATTTTTTCCATTCCGTGATGGTATTGATGCCGCAGCCGCTGTAGGTGTGAGCTGTATTATCCAACCTGGTGGCTCCATTCGTGATGATGGGGTGATTGCCGCTGCCAATGAACACGGCATCGCCATGATTTTCACTGGCATGCGCCATTTTCGCCATTAACAACTTATGTCTTATTAATAGGAGATCTAGATGAACATATTAGTTATTGGCAGTGGCGGAAGAGAACATGCATTAGCCTGGAAAGCAGCACAATCGCCTCTGGCAAACAAGGTATATGTCGCACCAGGTAACGCAGGTACTGCGTTGGAAGCTAATTTAGAAAATGTGGACATTGCCGCGACAGATATTGAAGGGTTACTGGCATTTGCCCAAGATAATGATATTGGCCTAACCATTGTGGGGCCTGAAGCGCCACTGGTTATCGGTGTAGTTGATGCTTTCCAACAGGCAGGGCTGACTATTTTCGGCCCAACAAAAGCGGCTGCGCAATTGGAAGGTTCCAAAGCCTTTACTAAAGATTTTCTTGCCCGCCATCATATACCTACAGCGGCCTACCAAAATTTCACAGAAATTGAACCCGCACTGGCTTATCTGGAAAAGGTAGGCGCGCCAATCGTTATCAAAGCCGATGGTTTAGCTGCCGGTAAAGGCGTAGTCGTTGCTACAACTCTGGAAGAAGCACAAAACGCGATCAAAGATATGCTGGCAGGCAATGCATTTGGTGATGCCGGGCATCGTATTGTCATTGAAGAATTTCTGGCAGGAGAAGAAGCCAGTTTTATTGTTATGGTGGATGGCAAAAACGTGGTTCCGATGGCAACCAGTCAAGATCACAAGCGCGTAGGTGACGGTGATACAGGGCCAAATACCGGCGGAATGGGGGCTTACTCCCCCGCTCCGGTAGTCACAGATGAGATCCACCAGCGAGTGATGGAAAAAATCATTTACCCCACAGTGGAAGGAATGGCGGCTGAAGGCCATACCTACGTTGGATTTCTGTATGCGGGATTGATGATTGATAACCAAGGTGAACCGAAAGTGATCGAATTTAACTGTCGATTTGGTGATCCCGAAACCCAACCTATCATGATGCGTCTACGTTCTGATTTGGTCGAACTGTGTCTTGCCGGAGCTAAAGGTCAGTTAGGTGAAAAAACCTCTGAATGGGACGCTCGTCCTGCTTTGGGCGTTGTACTGGCGGCTGGCGGTTATCCGGCCAGTTATACCAAAGGTGACATTATCAGTGGGTTAGAGAAGTCTGATGCCGATGAATCTGACACCAATGAAAAAGTCTTCCACGCAGGGACAGCCCTTAAAGATGAAAATATTATCACCGCGGGCGGGCGTGTCTTATGTGTTACTGCCTTAGGTTGCGATATCGCAGAGGCCCAGAAAAAAGCCTATCTGAGAGCCGGACAAATCGATTGGGAAGGGTGTTTTTATCGTAAAGATATTGGCTACCGAGCCATTGCCCGTTTGAAATAGCTCAACCTCAACCGACGAAAATAACAGAATTACAGCTTATCTTTCGTCGGTTCCCAACGACAAAAATCATCATTGGCGACCAACAATAGCTTTTTACCTTCAGGCGAATCCAACCATGCAATAGTCAGTAAACCGGAGCTATTGCTTTGCCTTTCTTCGAGCCATTTTTGCGCATGAGGCCCAAATTCAATGAATAATTGTTTTCCTAAGCAGGTGGTCACTCGTCCATTCTGCCAATGCCCTTGCAGCAACTTAACCTTATCGGCAATTAAAGCGTCACTAATTTTTTCTATCGGCTTAGCATCAACTTTCAGACGAGCCATGTCATCGTCGGACAAGGTTCATCACGTTTTTGTAATTGCCGTAGCTTGAAAATGACAGAATTATCCTGGGAAATACGTAACGTCTCTACAATGGGTGGATTATCAAACACATTGCGGCGAATTTGCCACAAGCTGCCATGACGATATTCGTAGAAAGTCACAATCGTATCTTTATTATGGGGAGCTTTATTGTGGTAGGGGCTGTAAACACTCATGATAACCTGAGGCTTACTGTCTTGATCGTTTAAACGCCATAAACGAATCACGCCGTTATCGGTCACAAAACCACTGGCGCTGAAAAGCGGGGTTGTTGGCTGAATCGAACAGGCGCTGAGCAAAGAGATGAACCCTAATGCTAACAGCCCCTGTAGAATCAACAAAAGGGGTTTATTTCCCCTCTTTTTTTTTTTTGCAATTCGATTACTTAACTGCGTCTTTCAGTGCTTTACCAGCGGAGAAAGCAGGTACGTTTGCTGCTGCGATTTTAATTTCTTTACCAGTCTGTGGGTTACGACCAGTACGCTCTGCACGATGATTAACTTTGAAAGTACCAAAGCCTACCAACTGCACTGCATCACCGTTTTTCAGAGATTCAGTGATTGCATTCAGAGTTGATTCCAGAGCAGCTTTAGCCTGGATTTTGGTCAGGTCTGCACCTGCTGCAATTGCATCAACTAATTCAGTCTTATTCATAGATTATCCTTACAGTGTGTTTATCGTTTGCAAAGCATCGAGTGCGACGGATATGCCGATTTGACAGCACCCCTGCATACACGCACCGATAGCCACTTCTTTTCGCCCCCCAATGTAGAACAGAGTGAGGGCAAATGTGAAGCCTTTAAATACGGCAAATCAAGCACTAAGTCACGTTTTATAAGTTATTGCGCCAAATTTATACCGATATTGCTAACCCCCGCTTCACGGAGATCAGCCTTTAATCCTTTAATCAATTCGATGTCCCGTTCTTCGCAATTTGCCAACAAACGGTAAATCTCCCATTGAATGTCCCACTCTTCCTCAATGGCAGGTAATACTTTTAACTCATCCTCAGTCATTTCCCTACCGGCCTGCGTCATTTCTAGCATCGCAACAGTACGGACGGATGTTTCACTGACGGTTATTGCATACTCTAACGTTGAGCCACTCAGACGAGAATGAATTACTTCACTCAATGCAATACACGCATCAATCGCTGGATACACACCATAAATATCATAATCTTCTGCTGATGGGATAATGGTTTCCAATTTTTCCAGCTGATTATCAAAATTCACTTTTACATCTTTAACAACTAATTTTCCCACACCAGATCCAAAATGCGGCGATATTGTACAGGGTCTGCAAACTCCGTCTGAGACAAAATGCCTGATAATTTGGATACATCCGCTCACATAGACTAGCCATAAAAGTCAAATGTTGCCAACTTTCGAGTTTCTCCAACCGCAGGTGGATCGGGTTTCTTAACATTGGTCGTTACTCATAATGCCTAATTTGCGTCGAAGTTTACCTGAAAATCAAGAATATCCACACTTTTCCGCCACAATTATAGATTTTTCTGCATTGTTTGCTCAAAAAACGCCCTATTTGAAGCAATCCCGTCCGCCCAACGGGTGGGTTCAGGCAGTTTATATCCCCTTATACACTGCTCAACCCAGAATACCGCACTATCAATACTGATCTTATGTCCAAGAGAAATATAGAGCGGATTGCATCTTTTTTTGCTTCTCAATACGACACCAATCTGTTCACCGTGATCTATTAATGGCTGACGATCACCCAGAACCTCACCTACCGGTATATGCTCACCACACAAACGGCTTTTTGCCACCCCAATGGTGGGAACATCCACTAAGACACCAAAATGGCTGGCGATACCAAAACGCCGAGGATGGGCAATGCCCTGACCATCCACCATGACCAAATCAGGCCGCAAACTTAATTTTTGCCATGCAGCTATCAGTGCAGGATATTCACGAAATGAGAGCAAACCGGGGATATAGGGAAGTACTGTATCAATTCTGGCAATTTGGTACTCGACCAATTCTAGTGAGGGATATTGCAATACCGCAATAGCGGCACGCGTCACCGTACCGCTTTTTTCAAATCCAACATCAGCACCGGCAATGAACCTTGGCGTAAAAGATGCGGAAAAAACATCATGGCGGATAACCAGCTGTGATTTCTCTCTCTGTTCTTGACGTAATGCCTTTGTATCAATCATAAAATCATTGGTGGTATTTTACTGAAAGTCTATGTACAGCTTCGACAAATGCACCTGCGTGCTCTGGCGGAACATCCTGATGAATACCGTGCCCCAAATTGAAAACATGCCCACTACCTACACCAAAATCCTGTAAAATTGTCGAAACTTCTTCTTCAATTCGCGCTGGCGGGGCATATAGCATGGACGGGTCCATATTACCCTGCAAAGCGACCTTATCTCCAACGCGCCGACGCGCATCAGCCATATTCGTTGTCCAATCCAAACCCAGCGCATCACATCCTGTCGCCGCCATCGCTTCAAGCCACTGCCCTCCCCCTTTGGTAAACAGGGTAACAGGCACACGACGTCCTTCATGTTCGCGGATCAAACCATCAACAATTTTATGCATATATTGCAGGGAAAACGCCAGATAATCGCGATGGGACAAAACCCCACCCCAAGTATCGAAAATCATGACAGATTGAGCACCGGCTTTTATTTGCGCATTCAGATATAGAATAACGCTGTTTGCCAATTTATCCAGTAACATATGCAAGGTAGCAGGCTCTGTATACATCATGGCCTTAATTTTGGTGAAAGCCTTGCTGCTACCGCCTTCAACCATATAAGTGGCCAATGTCCACGGGCTACCAGAAAAACCGATCAAAGGGACTTGCCCTGCCAATGCCTTACGAATAGCCCGCACGGCATCCATAACATAGCCTAACTCCAGTTCGGGATCAGGCACAGGCAATTTTTCTACATCAGCATGATTTTGAATCGGAGAATGAAAACGTGGCCCTTCTCCGGTTTCAAAATACAGCCCTAATCCCATCGCATCAGGAATAGTCAAAATATCAGAAAACAGGATAGCTGCATCCAGCGGAAAGCGACGTAAGGGCTGGAGAGTGACTTCACAAGCCAGTTCGGTGTTTTTACATAACGAGATGAAATCTCCCGCCGCCTGACGCGTAGCTTTATATTCAGGTAAATATCGACCAGCCTGACGCATCATCCATACCGGTGTGATATCGACAGGCTGACGCAATAAGGCACGCAGATAGCGGTCGTTTTTCAACTCATTCATGACAAGCTCCCTTGATTAATTTATGCACGACAAACACACGAGAAAACCGGTGCAGTTTAACATGCCTAAATTTGAACTTCTGGCATAACCGCCGATAACGTGATGATTATTGATGTCGGCATAACGCAACTGTATCTTCAATTAAACGGCGGGCAATCGTATCAGGGGGAGGAATCAAGGGAAGGTGATCATAACGGTGCCAATCTGCACTAATAAGTTCGACCGGATCAATATTGATTTCACCGCTCTCATAATCGGCCAGAAAACCCACCATCAATGAATTTGGAAAAGGCCACGGCTGGGAGGCGACATAACGCAAGTTACGGATCTTAATTCCGCTCTCTTCCATCACTTCACGATGCACAGCTTCCTCCAGAGTTTCCCCCACTTCAACAAACCCGGCCAGCACGGTATGGATCCCATTACGGTGACGCTGGTGTTGTGCCAACAAGATATGGTCATCACGGCGAATACCGACAATGATGCTGGGCGCAATTTGTGGATAGTAATGTTCATGGCAGTGGTTGCACAAACAGGCCCATTCATGCTGACTATGCTGCATTTCATGACCACAGTAACCACAATAATGATGTGAACGATAAAATTCAGCCAGTTGAACACCGCGCCCAACCAACTGAAATAACTTAGCATCCCGATCAGCAATTAAACGGGGAGAGGACATATCTGAAGCCATTTTATGACGCACCAGCCAGACCGTTTCCCCCAACCACTCACCAATCGGTTTTGCCATATGGCCTTGTAAGGACCATTGACTGGCCGTACCTAAAGGTAACTCCCCTTGTGGGAGCCAAACGCGATTTTCGAGACTGACAATCCACCAGCCTTGTTCTCCACCTGTCAGTTTTTGTTGCATAATCTGTTCCATCATGGGTTATGTGATTTATACGCTTTACCTTTCAAGTTGCTCATTATAAGACAACATAACTCATTGTTTCTCCCCGCTTCGCGGGGAGAAACAATATGCATCTTGAAGTGAGATGGGTATATAACGTCTTCAATCTCATTATATTAACCGCACTGGCGAATACTCTTCTTAAATGGGCGTCACAGTAATAAACACATGCTCCTAAAAACGGGGTTGTAGTTTTCACAATCCCCTTTATACTTTGGGGTGTTTTTTTCTTGTCGGAGTGCCTAGCGTTCAACGTATATCACGATGGACACAGGCTGAGACCGTTAATTCGGGATCCGCAGAACCTGATCGGGCTAATACCCGCGAAGGGAACAAGAGTAATCCCCCGCTGCCAACAATCGTACATCTATACATTACATGTACAGATATTAATCAGCACCAACCATTACTCCCTGCGCGCTCCAGACAAGCAATTTTCTCAACTTAAGCCTGATCAACAATGAGACAGGCGATAACACGGTCAGGAATTTGCTATGTCTAAGTCCAACAATATCGTTATTTCGAATACTGTTATTCCAACGGCTGATATCTCGCCTAAAGCCCATCCAGCACGACCACGTAAGGCTCAACGAGATGCGGCACAAGCGTTTATCCATTCCATTCAAGGGGTTACTTTTCCCAACTCAAAACGCATTTACCTTGAAGGCTCACGTCAAGATATTCAGGTTCCTATGCGTGAGATCCAACTTTCTCCCACATTCATTGGTGGCACGAAAGAAAATCCCCAATTTGAGGCAAACGAACCGGTTCCCGTTTATGACACTTCCGGCTCTTATGGCGATCCTGCTGCCATACTGGATGTAAGAAAGGGGTTGTCTAAGATCCGCCAACCGTGGATTGATGAACGCAATGATACCGAACCTGTTTCAATCCTCAGTTCCGATTTTACCCAACAACGCCTTGCCGATGCCGGATTGGATCACCTGCGTTTTCACCATCGCCCGCATCCACTGAAAGCCAGGCATGGCAAGCGAGTCACCCAATTGCACTATGCACGCCAGGGGATCGTGACACCCGAAATGGAATTTATCGCATTGCGTGAAAATATGGGGCGCGAACGCATTCGTAGTGAAGTCTTGCGCCAGCAACATGCAGGGCAAAGTTTCGGTGCCAACTTACCGGAAAACATTACCCCCGAATTCGTCCGCCAGGAAGTTGCTGCCGGCCGCGCGATTATTCCCGCCAATATTAATCATCCTGAATCTGAGCCGATGATTATTGGTCGCAATTTCTTGGTAAAAGTCAATGCTAATATCGGTAACTCCTCCGTCACATCCTCCATTGAAGAAGAGGTGGAAAAGCTGATTTGGTCTACCCGCTGGGGTGCAGATACCGTGATGGATCTCTCCACCGGACGCTACATTCACGAAACCCGCGAGTGGATCTTGCGCAATAGTCCGGTTCCCATTGGGACTGTACCGATTTATCAAGCACTGGAAAAGGTCAACGGCATTGCAGAAAACCTGACATGGGAAATGTTCCGCGATACCTTACTGGAACAGGCCGAGCAAGGGGTGGATTATTTCACTATCCATGCTGGTGTACTGCTGCGTTATGTACCGATGACCGCCAAACGTCTGACTGGTATTGTTTCCCGTGGCGGCTCAATTATGGCGAAATGGTGCCTTTCCCATCATCAAGAAAATTTCCTCTACACCCACTTCCGTGAAATTTGTGAAATTTGCGCGGCCTATGATGTCTCCCTCTCTTTAGGGGATGGATTGCGTCCTGGCTCAATTCAGGATGCCAATGACGAAGCCCAATTTGCCGAACTGCATACCCTTGGTGAACTAACCAAGATCGCATGGGAATACGATGTTCAGGTCATGATTGAAGGTCCTGGGCATATCCCAATGCAACTTATCCGCCGTAATATGACGGAAGAGCTGGAACATTGCCACGAAGCCCCATTTTATACTTTAGGGCCATTGACGACCGATATTGCCCCAGGTTATGACCATTTCACCTCTGGCATTGGCGCCGCCATGATTGGCTGGTTTGGCTGTGCCATGTTGTGTTATGTCACCCCCAAAGAGCACCTCGGCCTGCCCAACAAGGAAGATGTCAAACAGGGCCTGATTACTTACAAAATCGCAGCCCATGCGGCAGATCTTGCCAAAGGCCATCCGGGTGCACAAATCCGTGACAATGCTATGTCGAAGGCACGATTTGAATTCCGCTGGGAAGATCAATTTAATCTGGCACTTGATCCTGACACCGCCCGCGCCTATCACGATGAAACTTTACCGCAGGAATCCGGCAAAGTTGCCCACTTCTGTTCCATGTGTGGGCCAAAGTTCTGCTCAATGAAAATCACACAAGATGTGCGCGACTATGCAGCAAAACTGGAACAGGAAGCCGGTATGGAACAGATGTCAGAAGCCTTCCGTTCGCGTGGCAGCGAACTCTATCACAGTGCTGAGGAGGTGACGCGTGAAAAATCAGCCTGATATCTCAACGCTGCCACAACTCCCCTTTGCCCCCACAGTGCACCGCTTGGGGCTTTATCCGGTAGTGGATTCCCTCATGTGGATTGAGCGGTTACTGGAAGCTGGAGTCAAAACCCTGCAATTGCGCATCAAAGATCAGCCGGAAGAACAGGTAGAGAAAGCTATTCAGTCCGCCATTGCCCTCGGTCACCAATATAATGCCCGATTATTCATTAATGATTACTGGCGTCTGGCGATCAAGCATCATGCCTACGGCGTTCATTTGGGACAGGAAGACCTTGATATCGCCGATCTCAATGCCATCCAGCACGCTGGGTTGCGTCTGGGCATTTCGACCCACGATCAACAAGAACTGGCGCGGGCAAAATCCCTGCGCCCCTCTTATATCGCACTAGGGCATATTTTTCCCACTACCACGAAAGAGATGCCCTCGTCACCACAAGGACTTGCCGCACTCAAACATCAGGTCGAGATCACCCCAGAATATCCTACCGTCGCCATTGGCGGTATTTCTCTGGAAAGAGTGCCTGATGTGGTGGCAACGGGAGTCGGTGGTGTGGCACTGGTCAGTGCCATTACAAAAGCGAAAGATTGGCGACAAGCAACAGCCAGGCTACTTCATCTGGTTGAAGGGCAAGATCGGAGGCTTTTATGTTAAACGATCAAGAATTTATGCGTTACAGTCGCCAATTACTGCTGGAAGACATAGGTTCTGAAGGGCAAGAGAAATTAAAAGCCAGCAAGGTATTGGTTGTCGGTTTGGGTGGATTAGGATCACCGGCTGCGCTCTATCTCGCGGCAGCGGGGGTGGGAAACCTTTATCTGGCAGATGATGACAAGTTGCATATCTCAAACCTGCAACGCCAGATTATCTATCGCACCGCAGATATTCCGGCCAACAAAGCCCAATTAGCCGCAAAACAACTGGCTGAGTTAAACCCGCAAATCAATATCACAGCCCTCGCTGAGCGGCAAGATCGGAAATCTTTGGTTAATGCTGTCAGTCAAGTCGATCTGGTATTAGATTGCTGTGACAACATGGCAACTCGCCATGCCATCAATGCCGCCTGTATTGCAGAAAACAAACCACTTATCAGCGGCAGTGCCGTCGGCTTTAGTGGACAATTAATGGTATTGACTCCCCCTTACCAGCACGGTTGCTATGCCTGCCTCTATCCTAACCAAGAAGAACCCCACCGAAATTGTCGGACAGCCGGTATCTTAGGCCCTATTGTTGGAGTCATCGGCACCTTGCAATCACTGGAAGCCATAAAAATGCTGGCGGGTCTTTCTTCTCCCTTAAACGGAAAACTCCGGCTATTTGATGGCAAACAGCAAAGCTGGAGCACATTACAGCTTACCCGTTCATCACAGTGCCCAATTTGTGGCGCTACCAGACAAACCGATAAAAAACGGTTAGGAAAAGAAGTCGCATGAACATTATCGTCAACGATCAACCAGTGACACTGAATGCGCCCATGACGGTGCAACAATTTCTGGAACATCAATTGCTGGAACATATAGAACGCCCGCAATCAGGTACTGCGTTGGCTATCAATCAAACCATTATTCCGCGTTCAGAATGGCAAACCCATCAGATTAATGACGGGGATACTATCTTGCTGTTTCAGGCCATTGCGGGTGGCTGATATTGCCGGAGGTTAATTTATGTTAAAAATTGCAGATACCATCTTCCAATCCCGTTTATTTACCGGAACAGGCAAATTTGCCAATGCAGGATTAATGATCGACGCGATCCGCGCCTCTGGCAGCCAACTGGTCACAATGGCAATGAAACGCCTCGATCTCCACGGCAATAATGACGATGGCATTCTTGCCCCATTGCAACAGTTGGGTGTCAAACTGCTACCCAATACCTCTGGCGCCAAAACAGCGGAGGAAGCTATTTTCGCCGCTCGCCTGGCACGGGAAGCATTGGGAACTCACTGGATAAAATTGGAGATCCACCCCGATGTAAAATACCTGCTGCCCGATCCCGTTGAGACATTAAAAGGGGCGGAACAGCTAGTTAAAGAAGGATTTATTGTTCTGCCCTATTGCGGCGCTGATCCTGTCCTGTGCCGCCGCTTGGAAGAAGTCGGCTGCGCTGCCGTGATGCCATTGGGCGCCCCTATCGGCTCCAATAAGGGATTACTGACCCGCGATTTTTTACAAATCATCATCGAACAGGCTAACGTGCCCGTTGTTGTAGATGCCGGGATCGGCGCACCGAGCCATGCGCTGGCCGCTATCGAAATGGGGGCGGATGCTGTGCTGGTTAATACCGCCATCGCTGTTGCCCGCAATCCCGTTAAGATGGCGCAGGCATTCAAAGCTGCCATTGAAGCCGGCGAACTTTCACATCAGGCAGGCGTTGCCAGCCAGAAATCCCATGCTGAGGCTTCCAGCCCACTGACCGATTTTCTGGGGGTACTATGACAAACCGAACATTCAGCCAACACTGGCAACAACTGGATTGGGATGACATCACCCTACGCATCAACAGTAAAACATCACGGGACATTGAACGTGCAATAAACAATGTGCGCTTGACGCTGGATGACTTTATGGCCCTGCTCTCTCCGGCTGCACTGCCTTATCTTGAACCGCTCGCCCAACGTGCACAACAACTGACTCGCCAGCGTTTTGGTAATACCGTGGGATTTTTTATCCCACTTTACCTTTCCAATCTGTGTGCCAACGACTGTACTTATTGTGGTTTCTCCATGAGCAATCACATTAAGCGCAAGACACTCAATGAACAGGAGATTGAGACGGAATGCCTCGCGCTGAAAAAACGGGGATTTGAGCATATTCTGTTGGTCACAGGGGAACACCAAAACAAAGTTGGCATGGATTATTTTCGTCGCTACCTTCCCCTGATCCGCCGCCATTTCAGCTCTGTTTCAATGGAGGTCCAGCCACTGGCACAAGAGGAATATGCTGAACTAAAAACATTGGGATTGGATGGCGTGATGGTCTATCAGGAAACCTATCATCAACCCAGTTATCAACTGCATCATTTGAAAGGCAAAAAACAGGATTTTCATTGGCGATTAGAAACGCCGGAACGCCTTGGTCGGGCGGGAATTGACAAGATTGGGCTAGGCGCCTTGATTGGGTTATCCCACAATTGGCGAGCAGATTGTTATATGGTGGCTGAGCACCTTTTTTTCCTGCAAAAACAGTTCTGGAAAAGCCGTTACTCCATCTCTTTTCCACGCCTGCGCCCCTGTGCAGGTGGCATAGAACCCGCTTCTTTAATGAATGAAGCTGAACTGGTACAACTGATTTGCGCTTTTCGCCTATTGGCACCGGATGTAGAGCTGTCCCTGTCCACTCGTGAATCCCCCTTTTTCCGTGATCACGTTGTCCCTCTCGCGATCAACAATATCAGTGCAGGTTCAAAAACCCAGCCAGGCGGTTATGCCGATGAGCACCACGAGTTGGAACAATTCGCTCCCCACGACAATCGTTCTGTTTTTCAGGTCGCTGAATCTTTGATTAAATCGGGTTTACAGCCTGTCTGGAAAGACTGGGACAATTATCTAGGCCGATAATTTTAAGTATTTGGGTATGCTGCAATCGCGGCATACCTTCTTATAAGATGCAAAAATATGACCATACATAGGCAAAAGAACCATTAATGTGCAGGAAGATGCACATTATGGTGATAACGAATAGAAGGCTAACTTAAATCATGCAGGTGCTTTTTCAACGATGACGTGAGACTAAAATCGGAAAACCTCACCTGCAATCCTTCACGTTCTGGTGAACAACACATCGCCCCGACAAAAATCCGCTGACTGTCAACGGTAAAAGGAGACAATCTCAGTAACGGCCATGTCACCCCATCTGTAGAATACTGCAACCTGATAGCCCCATCCTGGTAAGTCAGCCGTAGCCAAAACTTCTCTGGATTACCGGGAAAGATCCCCATAGCCCAGTCAGAACAGCCATTTGTCAATACACTGCCGATAGTTGCCTGTCCATCAGAATGTTCAACGCCCGCTTTTAGCCAATGTTGCTCATCCACCAACAACATAACACCAGCCTGATCATATAATTGTTCAAACTGGCCTTCGATACAAAACTGGAAAGTAAAACCTTCTTCAAGTTTAAAATCATCAACATAGCCACCAAATACATGACCACTATGACGCTGAAAACCATACCATGTATCACGCCAGAAATCGGTTTTATTGTCTGTCGTGACATGAAGTTCATTATCCTGACACCGCCATAAAGCAGGTTCATTCAACCAATGGCATTGCTGCAAATTCATCAATATTTACCCTGTTATTTTCTGGTGGGATTAATCAAACCATATCCCGCTAACAATGAAAGGGAAAGCACAGCAATACAGGCAAAAGCACCATGCAATGTTACCTGATGTGCCAAACCACCAATAATTGCCGGCCCAAGCAAAATCCCTGAATATCCCATCGTAGAAACGGCAGAAACTGCCAACGCATCAGGCATTACCTTCTGCTGGCCTGAAGCAGTGAAAAACATTGGCGCCAAATTGGATAACCCCGCCCCAATCATCAGGAAAGAAATTCCCAATTGGATCGTGTTGGTTGCCAGATAGATCAGGACAAAACCTGACGTCGCCAAAATCGCACTGCCTAAAAATACGCGCCGATATCCACATGTTGCAATAATTTTATCACCCAAAAATCGCCCCGCAGTCATGGTGATGGCAAACAGCGTATAACCAAAACCTGCCTGATGGCTACTCATATTATGCACACTACTTAATAAAATCCCGCTCCAATCCAGCATGGAGCCTTCCATCAAATAAACCACAAAACAGAGAGAACCAATCAGAGTAACAATGCCACGAGGCAAGGCAAAAAATGGCGTTTCCTCCGTTTCGGCGTTATCCAACATGCCATTCCATGTTGGCAACAATAACAGGATAACGAATACCCCTACGGCGAGGGTGACCTGAAAGGGTGAGATCCCCAAAAACAACAATAGGCTGACAGTACCGGCTCCCGCAATTCCCCCCAGGCTGAATAATGCGTGAAAACCCGACATAATCGGTTGATGTACTCTTTTCTCAATATTGACCGCATGGATATTGATCACCACATCTGTCGCCCCAATTCCCATTCCAAAGACAAACAAAGCACAAGCCAATGTCAGCGGGGCTGAGAACACACTTAATCCCGGTAATATCAAAACAGCTAACAAGGCAAAAAAGGTAAAAACTTTCCGGCAACCAAAGCGAGTAGCCAACATTCCCGCTATTGGCATCATAATGAAAGAACCAATACCAAACACCAGTATCAGAAGCCCCATTGAACCATCATCCAGACCCAGTCGTTCCTTCACCAATGGGATCAGTGGTGCCCAACTCGCAATACTGAATCCTGCAATAAAAAACGAAATTCGCGTTGCTATAATAGGCTGCTTTATTGAAGAGACTGCATATTCTTCAGACAATTTGACTCCTCCAAACTATTCCTTCAAACCATACCCTTTAAAACAACGCTTTCCACGCGTTCTGGCGGAAAGCGCCAAATAGTGGTCTTCAATAAAAAATCACTTTATATTTGTTCCTGAAAACTGGGGAATATCCATTAATTTCTCAATAACACAGGAAGCCTGTTCATACTGCTCTGCTACTGACAATGCATGGGGCCAGGCATATATCCACGGAATACCCGCCTGCTTTGCCGCCGCGATCCCCAAATCGGTATCTTCAATCACCAACGTTTGCTGAACATCCATCTTTTTCAATTTCAGCATAGCCAAATAAGGATCAGGGAAGGGTTTAGTTCTTTCCACATCATCGCCAGAAATCAAAGCTGGTGGTTCATGGAGATCCAACAAACTAAGATTGGCCAGACACACATTACGTGGCGCGGTAGAAACAAATCCAAAGTTAGTGCCATCTTGTTGTAAGGCGGCAATTAAGTCAGTAACTCCGGGACGCAAATAACGTACAGACAATTTTTCCTGGTAACGCGAAATAATTTTCTCGGTAATATCTTGATGCATTACGGGAGGGACACCAACTTTATCTAAGGTTTCCACCAAACTTAGTCCAATTAATTGCTGAGGTTGGATATTACTTATTTGAGTAGGTGCCTGTTCTCCTAATTCATTACTTAAGACATCAAGCAATACATCAAAATGCAGTTGTTCACTATCGACAATAACTCCGTCGATATCAAAAATAACATTGCATCTATTCATCGAAGTCGTCCTTCAAAATAATCCATTATTTTAGATCAGAAATACGAATTAATACCTTGCAGTTTGGTGCACTGAGAGGAACTTGTGTTTTCGATGCAATATCACAGCCGACAGTCAGAAAAGCTTGTTGGTAATCTTTGAAATCAAAAATCTGGCTGATAAAACGCTTAACGGGGATTACACCATCCCGGATCATGGCATAGGCACGTTCAAAACTATTATTCAGGGAATCAATGGAACCTATTACTGAAAGACTTTTATCTGCAATTCTCATAATATCCAAATTGGCATGTTTATCTTTCAGCGCAACATTTAATAATTTTCCACCCGGTGCCAGATGATCAAAAATATATTCAGTCAACTGCCCCGTCGTATCCACACATAAATCAATCAGGGCTGACGTATCACCATATTCCTGCATTAATGCTTCATTAAAGTCAGAATACAACCGGCATTCCGGCGGCAAATTATCTCTTGCAAACTGGATTCGGTTTTCATTCTTTTCGACCATAAAGGCTTTTACACCCCGCTCATGCAACGCCCAAATGTACAGCATCCCCATCGGGCCAGCACCTGCCACTGCCGCACGAATATGAGTATGAGAGATCCCCAGCTTATCCACGCCAGTTATTGTGCAGCTTAGTGGTTCAGTCAGTGAGGCTTCCTCCATACTGACATGATCATCCAGCTTGATAAGCAAATTTTCTTTTGCCAAATATTGCTCTGCGAACGCGCCATCATAAGAAACTCCGGCTTCTGTTCCCAGTTTTCTCTCACAATGGTTAGGACTACCTGTCTGACACATGCGGCAATGCCCACAAAAGTAAGTTGGGTTAACAACAACACGATCACCCACCTGAAATTGAGTAACACCACTGCCAATTTGGGATACCACGCCAGTGGTTTCATGCCCCAAAGTAGTTCCTGAAATTGCAACAGGATAAGCACCCGTGATAATGCCCACATCCGTGCCACAAATACCACACACTGCAATATCAACGACAACATCATCGGGTTCAGTGCAAGATAAAGGTTCAACTTGCTGAATTTCAACATCCCAGGTTTGATGATATTTAAGTGCTAACATGATACCGCCTCCTTATGTATCTGTGCGAGAGTGGTTAGTTCTGAGAAAGTCAGTTCCAGTTTATGGAGAATTTCTGCCAAATGCTCCTGTGTACAAATCAGTGGTGGGCGAACTTTGATTGCCTTGCCTTTACCATAACGAGAGCCACGCAAGATCAAGTGATGACGGTTAGCAGTAGCGATCACCTGCGCTGCAAAATCTGGGTTTGGTGTATCAAAACCATACATATATCCCACACCTCTCACTCCCGTGATTTCGGGATATTGCTCCTGTAATTTCAATAAACCATCACGCAGATAGGCTTCATTTTGCTGCACATTTTCCAAAACGTGATCATCTTCAATAATGTCGATGATTTCATTGAGGGCAACTAAAGAGAGCGGGTTAGCACCAGAGGTACTGGAATGTTCGAATGATTCCAGGATATCCAGTGAATGACGCATCAATACCCCCCCTGTTGGAATACCGACACCCCCTGCACCTTTGGCAAAGACGATGATATCTGGTTCCAATTCTTTGGCATAACCCGTCGATGCGAAGAACGTACCTGTACGGCCAAAACCTGTTTGTACTTCATCCGCAATAATGATAATGCCATGCTGGTGACAGATTTCTCTAAGCTTCCGGTAGAAAGCCACAGGGAAAACCATGTTGCCACCATTCCCCTGAATCGGTTCAATAATCAGACATGCAATATTGTCATTAGAGCCTAATTGAATAAACTGTTCTAAATCGACAAATTGTTCTTCGCTCGGCTGCGATTGCCCTGCCAGGACACTGGTTGGCGTAGGAATTTTTATTGAACCATCAATAGTTATATGGAAGTCTTTAATTCTGAATGCATTGCCAGAAATTTGAGCGGTAGCAAGAGATTGCCCATGATGAGCAAGGAAAAGTGAAATAACGCCTGAGCGTCCCGTTGATTTTTGCGCTATGCGGATAGCACATTCAACGGCCCCCGAGCCAGAAACATCTCGCAGCCAGATGCGATCGACGCCTTCAGGTGTATATTTAATTAATTTACTTAAAATATATTGCGACATTTCACGTGTATAAGCCGAGCTTAAATGTGTACATCTATCAATCTGTTGTTTGAGTTTTTCTGCAATCCGATGATTTGTATAGCCGAGCGGCAAATTAAAAGTTCCCGATGCCGCGTCAATATATTTTTCACCATCAATGATCAAATAAGGGCCATGACCGATAAAACGAGAAAGCATGCTTTCAAGATGGTTTTTATTTTCCATAATGACTCACCACTATTAGTTACATTAAACGACTCGTTATATAAAACAACGAAGAACCCTACTTACTGTGATGAGAATAGATTAAGCACATCCAAATTGGATTTCGATCACGAAAATGCCATAAAAAATATTAAGTAAATTTAAAATTTAATTTAAATTTGAAAAATCATACAGTTATTCATTAATAGCGATTAATTATATTAAATGCAGGACAAATCACATTTAGCAATTAATAACTAAACCCCTAATCCCATCATTCGCATTAATTTCTGGGCCTGCTGAATCGCCTCTTGCCGATGAGCAATTCCCATTTTTTGATATAAATTACGTATATGGGTTTTTATCGTGGTCGCTGCGACATCCAGTTCTGTAGCAATTTGATCATTGCTGTAACCAGAATAAATTAACCCTAACACCTGCCATTCACGCTGAGTAAGTGGACTATTACGGATAAGCTCAGGTACGTCAGGATGAGAGAGCAATTGTTCTACAAACGTTTCATCAAAATGAGCAAATTTATGCCGATGCTGTCGATTGATTTCCCGAAGAATACGCTGAGCTCTATGTTGTTCCATTTCAGGCAAGATATTCAGTTGGATAAGCTGGCGCAATTGCAATGCCATCAACTCACCTTCAATAACAAAATGGCTGATGAAGCCTGTACTGTTAGCCAAATTCAAGGCTTCGATCAAAACATCCTGAGCCTCTGCCTTACGCCCAAGCTGCCAATAAAGCAAATTACACAACAGAAGATTACGATTCAAATCGCTGACCAATGCCAATTTTCTGGCATATTCATTCAGTTTCACCAAAATAGATTCGGCTTCCTCATTCTGATCTAATAAGATTTTTGCCCGTGCAATGTTGCGCCATTGGTTTTGATTGAAATGGTTACAGAAACTCTCTGGTCGCTCTGCCTGTACCAACCATTGAGTCAAGGAATTGCTATCTTCCAAAGTCTGCCAAATAATGACACGCAACTCGTCAGTATTCGTTCGCCAATCGCGATGATACTGCCCATTACTCAGTAAATTTTCACAACGGGTCAAGTAACGGCGAGCGTTATCAATATCACCCCGAACCAAAGAACATTTCGCCAATTGGGTAAAACACTGTAATTGCTGCTGTGGCTGGTAATTGGCCAACACTTCCAACCCTTGACGCGCGGCCTCTTCTGAGTCATCAATACGGGCCCAACACCATAAAAGTTGTGAACGGATCCTCAATAGAAACTCATGCATCGGCAACTGTTCCAGATGCTGTTCACGGATTAAATCAAAAGCATGGGACTGGGTATCATAAGCCGCTTGCAAATAACCTTGTGCCAGTAAAATTTCACTTTGTTGCAATAACGCCCATAAAGCATAGTGATAAACATGACAAAGGCGGGCAAGCTGCTCGGTTTGCTTCATTAATGCCAATGCGCTGACCAACTGACCATGGCAATGCAATACCTCTCCTTTTACTGACATCGCCACAATACGGCCATATTGATTATTTGGAAGTAAGTTCGCTAACGCCTTTTCGGCCAAAACATCGGCATCAGCGGGGCGCCCATCATTCATCGCCACTTGCGCTCTCAGAGCATCAAACTCTGCCAGTAATTCCGGTTCTATGGCGATTTGCTTCTGCTTTAGTGATTGCTCTGCCTGATTCAATAATGCATTTACCTCATAGTAACGATGCTGGCTTTGTGCCAACCACGCTTGCAACAGTACCAGGCGAGGGCTTTCCAGTAACTGTTCATACGGCAGTGCATTCATACACTCCCCCAATAGGGAAAGTTGACTGTGGTTAAATAACTCCCAGGCATGTTGCAATAAAATATCCCGTAACAAGATAGTATCTCCTGCTGCCAGGGCGTGATGAATCGCCTCCCCTGGATACCCCTGCATCAGCCATCCTTGCACGGCTGCTCTATGTAATTCGGGCAATTTTGCTGCCATTTCCCATTGGCAACGTTGGCGCAAAAATGAAGCAAACAAAGGATGAAAGCAAAACCACTCACCAGAATCATCCATTCGCTGAATAAATAACCCCTGCCGTTCAATGTCTTCCAGACGTTGCTGACCGTTTTCCTCTCCCGTCAGGCAATTAATCAATCCATCATTCATGGAACGCAGGATAGAACTATGCAACAAGAAATCCCGCGTCTTCTGATCCACTCGATTTAACACTTCATCCACAAGGTAATCAGCAAGATGACTGGCATTAATTCCCGCAAGGCGCTTTGCTGAACTTTCAGTCGTATTACCGGATTGACGGGCAGAAAGGGCAATCAGTTGCAAGGCCGTTGCCCACCCAGCAACGTCATTACATAACTGTTCGCAGTGTTCGGGCGCCAATGGATTGGCTAACCGCTTGGCAAAAAATTGCTGGGTTTCCTGATAATCAAAAGCCAACTGTTGGCTATCAATCTCCAATAACTGTTCACGCACACGTAAGTTAGCAATTCCCAACGAGGGCAAATGGCGTGACAGAACCACTAATGTTAAATTTTCGGGTTGGTGGCGGAGAAAAAAGCGCATTGCTTCATGAATAGTCCCATTCACGATCAGATGATAATCATCGATCACCAGAAAAATCGGTTGCTGCCATTCGCTAAGTTCAATAAATAATTGCGCAAACAGTGCAGATAAACTGGCATATTGATGTTTCTGGGCCAATATCTCACTTTTCACACAGTGTCCCTGCGTTGCCTGCTGAATGGCTGCAATCAGATAGCTAGCGAAACGTTCTGGCTGATTATCACTATCATCAAGAGAATACCATCCTAGATGTTCCTGTCCGGCAGCCCATTGTGACATCAAGGTCGTTTTGCCATACCCTGCGGGACTGGTTATCAATACCAGTCGATGATCCTGAATTTCATTGAACTTTTCCAACAGGCGCTCCCGCATAACCATATTATTGAGTCGAAGAGGGCGACTGAGTTTCGATGGGATAAGCATTAAATTTCTCCCCTCACACGTAATGCATAAAAGCAACGAATATACCAATCTCACTTCAAGATGCATGTGATATCTCCCCCGCGAAGCGGGGAGATATCAGGCTTCATAGCGTGTTGTAAATTGCAACTTGAAGTTTTATACGAATAAAACTAATACCTGAATTCTGTTTGACACTATTAAGTCACTTACACATTAACATTCCTTTACGACCAACAAATGTAGAGAAACGCCCATCTTTTGCAAACAAGTTGATTAATTTCATTGTGTTAAATTGCACCTTGTCACATTCTTTGCTTGCAACCTTGCTATTTTTCTATGAAATTGCGAAAAAGCTCGAAAGAAATAGCTACGCCCTTGCGCTCCTCCCCCGCGAATATTTTCACGGGATGATGTTTCCCAAGCCACTAACCTTCAGCATATCCCTGTAAATAATTCACCAAACTTTCCTCAGTTAGTGACAGGATGCAACGCCATGCAACTATCTACATTGAAAACATCTGCATTAGATAAAAACCCGAAACTCGATAAAGCCTTATTTCAGGCCGCGCTCACACGCCAATGGCAATATTTCGGTCTCAACTCAGCTCAGGAAATGACGCCACATCAGTGGTGGCAGGCTATCAGTGCCGCCGTATCTGAATTACTCCCCCTATCCACTCAGCAAAGCCATGCTAATCCATCCTGTGACAACCAACGCCACGTGAACTATATCTCGATGGAATTTCTGATAGGCCGACTGACAGCCAACAACTTATTGAATCTTGGTTGGTATGACGATATTCAGTCTTATCTGGCAGAATATGGCATCATTTTGAGTGACGTGCTGGAAGAAGAAACCGATCCCGCATTGGGTAATGGTGGACTAGGAAGATTAGCCGCCTGTTTTCTCGATTCAATGGCGACACTCAACCAACCTGCCATTGGGTATGGTCTTAATTATCAGTATGGTCTTTTCCGCCAGTCCTTTAAAAAAGGGCAACAAATTGAAATGCCTGATGATTGGGAACGTGGTTCCTATCCGTGGCTTCGCCATAACACGCAATTAAAAGTGAGCGTCAATTTTGGTGGCGAAATCGTGACAACGGCCGATGGCAATGAAAAGTGGCTCCCCGCATTTACTTTCATTGGTGAAGCCTGGGATTTACCCGTGATTGGGTATAACAATGGCGTAACCCAGCCACTTCGGTTGTGGCAGGCCACATACGATAACCCCTTTGATCTGTCACTCTTCAATGATGGGCAGTTCCTACATGCCGAACAGCAAGGCATTGAAGCCGCCAGCCTGACCAAAGTTCTCTACCCAAATGATAATCATCAGGCAGGTAAGCGACTGCGCCTGATGCAACAATATTTTCAGTGTGCTTGTGCCGTGGCAGATATTCTGCGCCGCCACCAACAGGCAGGGAGAAAAATAGAAGCGCTAGCACAATACGAAGTTATCCAACTGAATGATACCCACCCCACTATCGCAATCCCTGAAATGATGCGTCTTCTGCTTGATGAATACCAATTAAGTTGGGAAACCGCATGGGAAATCACAGGAAAAACTTTCGCCTATACCAACCATACTTTGCTACCAGAGGGCTTGGAACGTTGGGATGAACAATTGATGAGTGAGCTTCTGCCACGCCATCATCGCATCATCCAGGAAATTAACCGACGCTTTAAAACAACCGTAGAACAAATTTGGCCTGATAACCAACAAGTCTGGGAAAAATTGGCAGTTATCCATGACAATCAAGTCAGAATGGCTAACCTGTGTGTTGTCGCTTGCTTTGCCGTCAACGGAGTCGCAGCCCTGCATTCATCCTTGATCGTGACCGATCTGTTCCCTGAATATCATCAATTGTGGCCAACTAAATTCCACAATGTGACTAATGGGGTAACTCCACGTCGTTGGTTAAAACAGTGCAACCCTGCACTCTCTTCATTAATTGACCAAACATTAAGTCAGGAATGGGTAAATAATCTTGCCGCCTTAAAACAACTCGAACCTTATGCCGATGATGCTGCCTTCCGTGACACCTATCGAACCGTTAAGCAAAACAATAAAATTCGCTTGTCCAACTATGTCAATAAGGTCATGGGACTCAAAATTGATCCCCATGCCATTTTCGATATACAGATAAAACGACTGCATGAATACAAACGTCAGCATCTGAACCTACTCCATATCTTGTCACTTTATCGACAAATCCAGGAAAATCCGGCCTTGGATATTCATCCTCGTGTTTTCCTGTTTGGTGCCAAAGCGGCTCCCGGTTACTATCTGGCGAAAAATATTATCTCTGCCATCAATCATGCCGCCGAAAAAATCAACCATGATCCGCTTGTCCGTGATCGCATCAAAATTGCCTTTATCCCCGATTACAATGTTTCCGCCGCGGAATTGATGATCCCGGCAGCTGATGTGTCAGAACAAATCTCTACAGCAGGCAAAGAAGCCTCTGGTACAGGTAATATGAAATTGGCCTTAAACGGCGCACTGACCATTGGGACACTGGACGGTGCGAATGTCGAAATAGCCGAACAAGTTGGAAACGACCATATCTTTATTTTCGGTAAGACCGTAGAAGAGGCTAAGGCTTTACTAAACAGTGGCTACAATCCGCAAGATATACTTCAACAGGATCAGCACCTGAAAGATATCCTTGGTTCCCTTGCTAAGGGTGAATTCAGCCACGGAGATACGCACGCATTTGATCTTATGTTACATAGCCTGACTGACGGTGGTGACCCTTATTTAGTTCTGGCTGATTTTGCCTCTTATTGCCACGCTCACAAGCAAATTGATGCTCGATATCGCGATACCCAAGGCTGGACGTACAGTACTGTACTCAATACCGCTCGAATGGGTAACTTTAGTTCTGATCGCGCTATTCAGGATTATCAACAACGTATCTGGCAAACCAAATAAGGGCTTAGTATGGAAAAAAACTGCCTCAATGAATTGGCAACTGAGGCCGGCATTGTCAGCGAATATATTAATGCCTATGGAAAACCCCAGGCGATCCCCGCTGAAATCAGGCATCGAATATTGGAAGCCATGAATACAGATATACCGGTCGGGAGGCCGGTTTCTCATTTACATGCTTCCCCCCTACCTAATGTTAAGGTGGTTATTCAGGCACAAAGGATAACCCTGCCTCTGGAAGATACAAATAATTACCAGTGGCAAATACACACTGAACAAGGGGAGATATTTCATGGCCACTGCCAACATCAACTCACGTTGCCCGCCAACCTCCCTTTGGGATACCACACGCTGAACCTGATATTGGAGGAAAAACCAGAAACTGGCTCTCGGCAATACGTTATACAACTTATTGTTGCCCCTGAACGTTGTTACGAACCCGATGCCATAACACGTGGGGAAAAACTTTGGGGTGCTTGTGCTCAGCTTTATACCCTGCGATCGGAAAATAACTGGGGAATTGGTGATTTTGGTGATCTGAGATATATGCTGCAAGAACTGGCACAGCGTGGTGGTGCCTTTGTTGGCCTAAATCCTCTTCATGCCATATATCCCGCAATGCCGGAAAATGCCAGCCCTTACAGTCCATCTTCTCGCCACTGGCTCAATATCATCTATATTGCCGTGCACCAAGTAGAAGACTTTAGTTATAGCATCGAAGCACAAAAGTGGTGGCATTCAACGGAAACACAATCCAAACTCCAGCAAGCCCGCCAGGCGGAATGGGTTGATTACACCACAGTCATGTCTCTAAAAATGGCTGCATTGCGTCTGACTTATCCGCAATTTAAGCACCGTTCTGGCGATGATCCCCAACAGATCGCTTTCCAACAGTTTGTAACCAAAGGAGGCAAAAATCTTTATTATCAAGCTGCTTATGATGCCCTTCACCATAAGTTATATGGGGAAAATAATGTTTATTGGGGCTGGCCTGTATGGCCGGAAGAATACCGTGAACCAGAAAATGACGCAGTTAAGGCATTCTGCCATTCATATCCACAGGAGATAGAGTTTTTCCTTTGGCTACAATGGCTGGCTGATACCCAGCTTGCCGAGTGCTTCACTACCAGCCAAACCCACCACATGCCAATTGGCATTTACCGTGATCTTGCCGTTGGAGTAGCGCAAGGGGGTTCAGAAACCTGGTGTAACCGAAGCATCTATTGCACTAAGGCATCCGTCGGAGCACCACCCGATATTCTGGGGCCTCTGGGACAAAACTGGGGGCTACCGCCAATGAATCCCCATGTATTAAAAGCGCAAGCCTATCAACCTTTCATTGAATTATTGCGTAGCAATATGCGTCATTGCGGTGCATTGCGTATCGATCATGTGATGTCATTGCTCAGACTCTGGTGGATACCACAAGGAGAAACTGCCGATAAAGGCGTTTATGTCCATTATCCAGTTGACGATCTGCTGGCAATATTGGCATTAGAAAGCCAGCGCAATCATTGCCTGGTGATAGGCGAAGATTTGGGGATCGTACCGGCAGAAATTGTCGATAAGTTACGGGACAGAGGTGTTTATTCCTATAAGGTATTTTATTTCGAACGCAATGAGCAAGGTGAATACCGTTCCCCCGATGAATATCCCGTGCAAGCAATGGCAACTATTACTACCCATGATTTACCTACCTTACGTGGATTCTGGCAAAATGAAGATCTCACTTTAGGGGACTCCATCGGTTTATACCCTGATAAAGCTCTTCTTGCTGATTTATATTCGGAACGCAAACGCTGCAAGCAAGCGTTATTAGCCAGTTTAAATCGTCACGGCTATTTATCGCCCAAAACAGATACCCTCTCCCCATTGCAGGGAGCAATATCACAGGCACCAGCTGAACATCCGATGTCACATGCTATAAATCAAAGCATACATCGCTATATAGCCCATAGCGCCTGTGCCTTATTAGGATTACAACCTGAAGATTGGCTGGATATGGAACGTCCCGTTAATATCCCTGGCACAACAGAGGAGTATCCCAACTGGCGACGAAAACTGACCTCCACGTTGGAAACGATGTTTGCGGATGCTCATATCAATGACTTGTTAAAAACAATTGGAGAGTGCCGAAAACAGGGTTAATAACTGACTCAGCGCACAGCTATATGTAGCCAAGTAGCAAGAAACACCCCCAATCATATCTATACCAATCTAACTTCAATATGCGTGTGATTTCTCCCCGCTTCGCGGGGAGAAATCAGATTTAATAAAGTGTTGTAAATTACAATTTGAAGTTTAATGCGTATAGATAAATATGATTGGGGGAGAGGATTAGCCTTTCACACCTCCCGACGTTAATCCACCGACTAACCAACGTTGGGCAAGTAAGAAGACTGCCGTGATAGGGATAGCAGAAAGCACAGCCGCCGCCGCAAAATCCCCCCAGAGATAGTTCTGTGGGTGAAGGTATTGCTGCATTCCCACCGCCAGCGTGTAATTGTCCACATCACGTAATAACAGAGATGCAACAGGTACTTCGGTGATCACGCCAATAAACGACAAAATAAATACCACCGCCAATATAGGTACAGAAAGTGGCAACAGTATCAAACGGAAAATTTGCCACGATGTCGCTCCATCCAACATAGCGGCTTCTTCCAGAGAACGATCTATCGTTTCGAAATAACCTTTTATCGTCCATACATGCAAAGCAATTCCACCCAAATAGGCAAAAATCACACCACCGTGGGTATTGAGACCAAGGAAAGGAATATATTCTCCTAATCGATCAAACAAGGCATATAGTGCCACCAAAGAAAGTACCGCCGGAAACATTTGAAAAATTAACATCGCTTTGAGTAAGGTACTTTTTCCACGAAAGCGCATTCGAGCAAATGCATAAGCGCACGTCGTTGATAATGCCACAATACCAGTGGCAGTAATCAAGGCAACCTTGACAGAATTCCAAAGCCATTGCATGACCGGAAATGGGGGGAGCATGACGTGTCCATCAGCAGATTCCACGCTATAACCAAATGCCAGCTTCCAGTGTTCCCATGAAATGGTATCTGGGATCAGGTTACCCGTAGCAAAATTACCCGGACGTAAAGAAATTGCAATGACCATCAGCAAGGGGAACAAAATCAGGGCAATAAAAGCCAGCATCAATATATGTGTCCCCCATACCCGCCATCGTTGCGATTTTGGTTGTACCATCGCCATTTTCTTTCCTCCTTAATCAAATTTCATGCGGGCAGTTTTCAAATTGATGATGGCTAATGCCCCCACCAATAAGAAGATCAATGTTGCAATTGCGGCAGCCAGACCAAAATCCTGTCCACCACCACCTTCAAATGCGATACGGTAGGTGTAATTCACCAAAAGATCGGTATAACCCGCCGGTGTCGATGTACCAATATGATCAGGTTTACCATTAGTTAGCAGTTGAACCAGAACAAAGTTATTAAAATTAAAAGCAAAGCTGGCAATCATTAACGGAGTCAATGGCTTAATCAATAATGGAAAAGTAATTTTGGTGAAGTTCTGCCATGGCCCTGCACCATCAAGCGCTGATGCCTCATAAAGATCATCAGGAATAGATTTCAGCAACCCCATGCAAAGAATCATCATATAGGGATAGCCCAACCACATGTTTACAATAATCAACATAGTTCGAGCTAGTGTCGGATCTGTGAACCAGTCTGGTTTAAGACCAAACAACCCGTTTAGCACCAAATTAATTTCACCAAAACTCTGGTTAAATAATCCCTTAAAAATCAGAATGGAAATAAACGAGGGAACAGCATAGGGCAAAATAAGCAGTACACGGTAAATTGCTCGTCCTTTAAGCGCTTCCCACTGTACAATACAAGCGAGAATCATCCCCAATATTACCGTCAATACCACTGTCAGTAGGGAGAAAACCACGGTCCAGACAAAAATGGACAGGAAAGGTTTTTGGATACCTTCATCCTGTATCACCCGTAAGAAGTTTTTCCAACCAATAGAAACAGTAAATCCAGGGCTTAACGTTTCCTTATCCCATTCTCCTTTAGCATTAATGGATTGGTAGAACCCCGTATCCATATTCGGCAGGTATCTTATACCTGTTTGGTTATCGGTCAGCGTAACGCCATCTTCATCAAGGGAATAAAGAGGATTTATAGCAGAGAACTGACGCAAGGAACTCATTCTCAGTTTACTGCCATCAGGAAGAACAACGACCAACTGGTTCAATGCCTGCCGATACTGAGTAATAGTACGCAATGTCGCAACATTGCCTTCAAATTTTTCCGCCTGCTCATGGAGAGGCAGAATAATTTCTTCCGTTCCCGCAAGAGAAAAAGGCTCAGAGATCAATACGTGAGTGCTATCGGGGACGCTCAACGCCAAAACCCACTGTTCAGATACCGGATAGAGTTTAAAATTAAATGGCTCTCCACTCTGATAATGGCGGCTCATTAATACTGTTTGGGCACGTTCAAACGTCAATTGGTTGGTGCTGCTATAATTTGTAAAAGCAATAGCAATCGTACAAATAAGCGGAAATAGTATAAATATCCCTATTCCAGCAATTCCAGGGTAGGTATAGCGCCAAACATACGCCTTCCGGTTGGAAAAAACATAGATACCGCTTCCCAATAATACCAGTGTCACCATAGCAAACAGGTATTCTCCCTGTGCATACATCAGCACAACCAGATAACCTGTAAAAAGTAGGCAAAAACCTACAGCAAACCATTTCAGGGCAGGATGCTGCCACCATACTGTTTTTTCTAATGTCGCTGACATCTTGCACTTCCTGTTACCAACAACTGTGATTATCCAACACCTATCACAATAAGGGCGAAGGCTCCTCAAACTCAGGAGCCTGTCATTCGTTTATTTTGTCATTCTCGCTTCAGCATCATTGAGAGCAGCCTCTACTGTCTGACGCCCACTGATTGTGTTAAGAACAGCACTACGCATGGCGTACCAGAAGCTACTCATTTGGGAGATATTCGGCATAATTTCGCCGTTTTGGGCATTTGCCATCGTGGCAGCAATACGTGGATCTTTCTCCAAGATCTCCTGATAGGATTTCAAAGCCACAGCCCCCAACGGCTTATCTTTATCCATCGTTGCCAAACCTTCATTGGTAAGTAGATAATTTTCCAAAAATTCTTTCGCTAACTCTTTGTTAGGACTGGCCGCATTAATTCCCGCCGTTAAAATACCCACAAAAGGTTTGGAGGGCTTTCCTTTAAAGGTTGGTAATAGCGCAACGCCGTAATTGATCTTACTTTTATCGACATTCGCCCATGACCAGGGACCATTAATCGTCATTGCTGCTTTGCCCTTATTAAAGGCAGCTTCGGCGATGGAGTAATCGATATCAGCATTGAGGTGTTTATTTTTGACTAAATCAACCAGAAATGTCAGCCCCGCTTTAGAACCCGCATTATTCACTCCGCTGTCTTTAACATTATAAGTCCCGTTTTCTGCCTTGTAGGCATATCCACCATCAGCAGCAATCAGCGGCCAAGTAAAATACGGTTCCTGCAAATTGAACATAATTGCGCTTTTATTTTGCTTTTTCAGCTCATTATCTAAGGCAGGGATTTCCTCCCAAGTTTTGGGCGGAGATTTAATCAAGTCTTTATTGTAGATAAGAGAAAGAGCTTCAACTGCGACAGGGTATCCGACCAATTTTCCGTCATAACGAACGGCATCCCATGTAAAGGGAAATAGCTTATCAATAAATGACTTATCAGGCGTGATTTCAGCCACTAATCCTGACTGGGCATAGCCACCAAAGCGATCATGTGCCCAGAAAATAATATCCGGCCCATCTCCACTGGCTGCAATCTGGGTATATTTCTCTTCCAGCTTGTCAGGATGTTCGACAGTGACAGGAACTCCCGTTTCTTTTGCAAATTTCTCACCAACCTGTGCCAGTCCGTTATAACCTTTATCACCATTGATCCAAATAACCAACTTTCCTTCTTCCGGCTTTGCAAAAGCCGAAGCAGACAATACACATGTTGTTAGAACGGAAAGCATCAGGGTACGAGTCCCTACTTTTAAAATTTTCTTGGTCATCATTCCGCCTTTTTCATTTGTTAGTTTAAGATAATTATCTTTGTTACATTGTGATAAAATGGCACCAGTGTGCAATCAATGTAAAAAAGACTCATCCTCCCCTGTTCTACGCCTCATACTGTATGAGTGTGAACTTGCTTACAAAAACAATTGAAATCAGAACCTTAATACCAAGACAGTGCCCTTTTTTGCGATTTAAATCACATCTTACTTGACAATTTTCTTCTTTCTTTCCCAATCACATTAAGCTCGTCCTCCTGACTCCTCCACCATCAAAAATTATGGAATGGAGGATTTTCGCGCTTGGTATTTTATACACAATCCAGCCATCAGTTTTCCATTAAGTTTCTCGCTGCAATAAATAGAAAACATAGAAAACGAAGACTCATAAGAAACGAACAGAAAACTGAGGCGGTAAATCCGAGGGAGGGAACAAATGTCTAGCATCACATTCCGCAATGTATCTAAATCATATGGTGAAACAGTCATCTCCAAAGATCTTAATCTTGATATTCAGGAAGGAGAATTCGTCGTTTTTGTCGGCCCATCAGGATGTGGGAAATCGACGTTGCTAAGGATGATCGCGGGGTTGGAAGACATTACGTCCGGTGATTTGCTGATAGACGGAAAGCGAATGAATGATGTTCCACCCGCCAAACGCAGTGTCGGCATGGTTTTTCAATCTTATGCGTTATATCCCCATCTCTCTGTTGCAGACAATATGTCATTCGGTATGAAGCTGGCGGGTGTCAAAAAAAGCGATATCCAAAAGCGAGTGCAACAAGTTGCAGAAACTCTCCAGCTTGCCCATCTACTGGATCGCCGTCCCAAGGCATTATCTGGCGGTCAACGCCAGCGAGTTGCTATTGGCCGAACACTTGTTGCTGAACCCAATATCTTTCTGCTGGATGAACCGCTTTCTAATCTGGATGCGGCTCTGCGTGTACAGATGAGAATTGAAATTTCACGTCTACACAAGCGACTACAACGTACGATGGTCTATGTCACCCATGACCAAACCGAGGCCATGACTCTGGCAGATAAAATTGTCGTTCTGGATGGGGGCAATATTGCTCAGGTTGGTAAACCACTTGAAATTTATCACTATCCTGCCAACCGCTTTGTCGCGGGTTTCATTGGTTCACCGAAAATGAATTTCCTGCCAGTCAAAGTCTCTGCGATTGCTGTTGATCAGGTACAGATCATCCTGCCTAACGGTCAGCTCGTTTGGTTACCTGTTGAAAGTAAAGGGCTAACTGTCGGGAGTAATGTATCTTTGGGAATTCGCCCCGAACATCTTTTGCCTAATGATGTAGCTGATGTTACGTTAGAAGGGACAGTACAGATCGTGGAACAACTGGGGAACGAAACTCAGATTCACGTCCGCATACCTGCCATTCATCAAAATTTGATTTACCGCCAACCCGATGTTGTTCTCGTTAAAGAAGGTGCAGATTTCTCTATAGGACTCGCTCCCCACCGATGTCATCTTTTCCGTGAAGATGGAACTGCATGTCAGCGTTTACATAAAGAACCCGGAATCTAGATCCGCGGCCATAAAAAATAATAGGAGAATCATTATGCGTATATTGTCTCTCTCATTGGCTATGCTAACGACTGGTTTATTATCCACGCAAGCTATTGCTATTGACTTCCACGGCTATGCCCGTTCAGGAATTGGCTGGACTGGTAATGGTGGTGAGCAGAAATGTGCCAAAGTCACTGGTGCGCCAAGTAAATACCGTCTCGGTAACGAATGTGAAACCTACGCCGAACTTAAGTTAGGGCAAGAGTTATGGAAAGAAGGGAATAAAAGTTTCTACTTTGATACCAATTTAGCCTATTCCGTCAGCCAACAAAAAGACTGGGAAGATACCAAACCTGGTTTTCGTGAAGTCAACGTGAAAGCAACCAATATTATTGATTGGTTGCCTGGTTCAACACTGTGGGCGGGTAAACGTTTCTACCAGCGTCACGATGTACATATGATCGACTTCTATTACTGGGATATTTCCGGTCCTGGTGCAGGATTGGAAAATATTGACCTTGGGTTTGGTAAGCTTTCCTTCGCCGTAACCCGTAATACAGAAGAAGGCGGTTCATATGGGTGGATTGATGATAAATCCGGTAAAGGCCAATCAACCTCAAATGATATTTTTGATATACGGTTAGCCAACTTACCCGTTAATGCTGGCGGTACACTGGAGCTTGGTATTGATTATGGGCGTGCGAATACCCGTAAGGGATACCATCTTAATAAACAAGCACCTAAAGACGGTGTAATGCTGACTGCCGAACATACCCAAAGCCTGTTAGGTGGTTTCAACAAATTTGTCTTACAGTACGCAACCGACGCTATGACTTCAAGCGGCAATGGCCGTGCTGAAGGTGCTAATGTGAATAATGACGGGCATATGCTGCGCGTTTTGAATCATGGTGCCATTAGTATCACCAAGAAATGGGATCTCATGTATGCCGCCATGTATCAAGACATTGACCTCGACAATAACAATGGCAACACATGGTACACCGTGGGTGTCCGTCCAATGTATAAGTGGACGCCAATAATGAGTACCTTAATGGAAGTCGGTTATGATCATGTGAAGTCACAACGAACCAAAGCAAATAATGATCAGTTCAAGATTACTTTAGCTCAACAGTGGCAAGCAGGTGATAGTATCTGGTCACGTCCGGCTATCCGTTTGTTTACTTCTTACTCCAAATGGAATGAAAAATGGGGTTATGATGGTAACATTGCCGCCAAAGATACAGCAGCCCATCGATTCAGTCGTGGGAACAAAGATGAGTTTACATTTGGCGCCCAATTTGAGGCTTGGTGGTAATGAAAAAGCAATTACTCTCACTTTGTCTCAGCGCCCTGCTCTGCAACTTAATTCCGGCGGGTTATGCTACATCAGATGCTGCACTGTCTGACACAGCTAAAGCTGGCATAGAGACAACCAACTCTGCCCCAACGTTGTCTTTGCCAACCTTGCAGAAATTACAGTGGCAGCCCATTAATACTCATAGCACACAGACTATTATTCTTGATAGCACATCACAGCAGCTTAATGATGGTCATATTCAGGGTGCGGTAGCCACATTTGCTTTACCGGCCAATCAGGGTTCATTGGAAATCACTCTGAACAGCCTGGTAAAAGATAAGCAGGTATACTCACCGAATGTTTTAGTTCTTGATGAACAACTCCACCCTGCCGCTTTCTATCCAAGCCACTACTTCCGCTATCAACAACCCAGTATTATGTCCACCGATAGGCTTGAAGGAGTGTTAAAGCTGACACCAGCATTGGGACAACAACGCATCTATTTGCTGATTTACACCACTCGTTCTGATGTACAAGCTTCAACACAAATGGTTGATCCTGCTAAGGCTTATGCCAAAGGTGTCGGTAATTCTGTGCCAGATATTCCAGATCCGATCGCTCGCCATACAGCAACAGGTATACTGACGCTGAAAGTGCAATCAGAAAGCAATGCAGGCAATATCCTGATAGGCCAGGTATTTTCTTCTCCTTCGCCTAAACCCGTCACAGTTGGTTCAACACAAACAGTATCTGCATCGCCGATAAAAACAACCCCGGCTGATGCCCCAGTAGTTAAACCTGTACTGAACGATACCGAACAGTATTTCAATGACGCTATCAAAAGCGCTATTAACAATGGTGATGTTGATAAGGCATTGAAACTGTTAGATGAAGCAGAACAACTTGGTTCTTCAACAGCACGGGAAACTTTTATTAAGGCGATAAAAAACAAAAAATAAATTCATCAAATCATTATAGCGAGATATTAAACTTAAGAGCCTAAAGGAATAGGCTCTTAAAAGATACATTTATTATCCTTATTGGATAAATTTTCATTACATAGTATTATCAACATCATATTTACTTAAAGTAACCCATAATCCCTTTCTTATTCAGATAATTATTTATTTTTTCACGAAATTTATAAACCAAATAGATAAAAATTAGTAATAGCAAAATACTAAAAATAAACCGAGGTATTATGAATGAAAATATAATGCAAAATAAACCCCCTATGGAAAGTCATAAAATCACCCTTTCCTTCATGGTAATCTTAAATATCGACGCAAAAAACTTGATAGTGCACTTTATGATCCTATAAAAGATTTCCAATATTAATCCCAAGAAACCTATCACTTCTATCCTCAATGAAAAATATTATATTAAAATATTCTCTTGCTATTTAGCAATTACATGATTTTATATCCTATATTCAATTATTAAGCGATCGTAAAGGCGTTAAGTAGATTTATTAGCAATCATTTTTGCCATTTTCTCAATTGGATATGTGCGCAATATATATAACCGTTTCAAAGAAAAGGGATTATCTCCCAATTTAACTTTTCCCTTTACCGTGGTAACAGCCAAATGAAATCCAGCTTGTTTAGCTGCTTTCATTGCCTTTAAATTATATCGACCAAAAGGATAAGAGAGATAAAACACATGTGGATTGAATTGCGATAATACCCGTCTGGAATGTTTGAAATCATACAGGATATTATGATATGACCGACTTAATAGTATGGGTTTTTGATTATTCTTGCTAAAACGATGCAAGAAATGGGTATGAGACTGAATATCAAATACATCTTGCATGGCATACAACTCTGGGAAACTCAAGAATTGCAAGGTATCCGGATCCCATTTCTGCGGGTGGCGTTTAATTCTGGATGAAATAATAAAGAGTGTAGCTTTCTGACCATTTTCTTTCAAAATGGGATAGGCATAACGATAAACGGATTTCAACCCATCATCAAAGGTTAAACCAACCACTTTTGCCGGCAAGTTAATGGAGCCATTTAGGTAGCCTTCTAATTCATAGAATGAAATTGTGATATAACCTGCTCGCTTCAAATACGCCATCTGCTCACGAAAAGCAGTCAAGGATGTTGTTGTTGAGCTATGTAAAAAACGTTTAATATCTTTAAGAATATGATGATAGGTTAATAAAGGAATACCATTATCCAGTTCAGCATCCCGATCACTAATGTAACCTAATCGATCACCCAAATTAATTTCGTACCAAGTATGATGGAAAGGATCTTGTAATTTATCTAAAACCGGATAGCGGAGATTTTCCCTCAAAACGGCAATTGGTTGGCTATCCGTATCAGGTGTGCTATAAACTTGAGCTGCCTTAATTATCATCAAGTTTTGGGCTGCTTTTTTGTGAAAGGGATCAATGCTAAAGGGATCACTGGGGAATGCAGATTGCTTAATTTCCTTTAAATTTTCTTTATCTATATAACCTCTTCCATTTCCGAAATGAAGCACATAGTGACCATTTTCTTCCCCTTCTTCTTCAGCAACTTTAAGGACTTGCCCTTTCTTGAATAAACCAACCTTAATGATATGCTCACCTACCCAAGAATAAATTTCACTCTCTTTAGTCACTTCCATGTAATGATAATGTGGGAAATCGTGGTATTGAGATAAAGCCGGATTAGAAAAACATATCAAAAGTGCTAAGAAACCTTTTGTAAGAACATAAATAATTCGTCTCATTTTAATTTTCCATCCAATAAAAAATGCCCTCTACCAGGAGAGGGCATTTTACGACTAGCTATACTATATAGGGTATGCTATGCATCACGATTACTCGTTATCGCTGCTGCTACCAAAACCTGCATTCAACAATTCAGCAAGGTTTGCAGTGGCTTCGTCAACGCTAAACTGTGGCGCTTCAACCACTTCATTTTCTTGACGACGACGGATGCGATCCTGATGGTAAGCATAACCTGTACCCGCAGGGATCAAGCGACCAACGATGACGTTCTCTTTCAGGCCACGCAGTTCATCACGTTTACCAGCAACAGCTGCTTCAGTCAGAACGCGGGTTGTTTCCTGGAACGATGCCGCAGAGATGAAGGATTCTGTTGCCAATGATGCCTTGGTGATACCCAACAGGTCACGCTGGAAAAGAGCTGGTACTTTGCCATCCTGCTCCAGTTTGCGGTTCGAAACCTTAACGCGGGCGTATTCAACCTGCTCACCCTCAAGGAATTCGGAACTACCCGCATTCGCAATGGTTGCTTTACGCAGCATCTGACGAACGATAACTTCAATGTGTTTATCGTTAATCTTAACGCCTTGCAGACGGTAAACTTCCTGTACTTCGTTAGTGATATAACGAGCAACAGCATGAACACCACGCAAACGCAGAATGTCATGTGGAGATTCTGGACCATCGGAGATCACGTCACCACGTTCAACAACCTCACCTTCGAACACGTTGAGCTGACGCCATTTAGGGATCATCTCTTCGTAAGGTTCACCACCATCCAGCGGAGTGATAACCAGACGGCGCTTGCCTTTGGTTTCTTTACCGAAGGAAACAATACCGCTGATTTCTGCCAGGATAGCAGGCTCTTTCGGACGACGAGCTTCGAACAAGTCCGCAACGCGTGGCAGACCACCGGTGATATCTTTAGTACCGCCAGATTCCTGAGGAATACGCGCCAATGTATCACCCGCAGAGATGGACATACCATCTTCCAGCTGAACGATCGCTTTACCCGGAAGGAAGTACTGAGCAGGCATATCTGTACCTGGGATCAGAACGTCGTTACCCTGAGTGTCTACGATTTTCAGTGCCGGACGCAGGTCTTTACCGCTACCAGTACGTTCTGCACTATCCAGAACCACCAGTGAAGACAGGCCAGTCAGTTCATCCGTCTGACGGGTAATGGTTTGACCATCAACCATGTCGTAGAACTGGATAATACCGGATACTTCACTCACGATTGGCATGGTGTGTGGATCCCAGTTTGCAACGGTTTCACCGCCAGCTACTGTCTCACCATCACCTTTCGTCAATACCGAGCCGTAAGGAACTTTATAGCTCTCTTTGGTACGACCGAAATCGTCGATCAGGCGCAATTCGGTATTACGAGAGGTAATAACCAGTTTGCTTGCTGAGTTCGTAACGAATTTCGCGTTGATCAGTTTCAGATGACCTTTGTTACGTACCTGAATGCTGGATTCTGCTGCCGCACGAGATGCCGCACCACCGATGTGGAACGTACGCATCGTCAACTGTGTACCTGGTTCACCGATTGACTGTGCTGCGATAACACCGATCGCTTCACCTTTGTTGATCAGGTGACCACGAGCAAGGTCACGGCCGTAACAGTTCGCACAAACACCAAAGTCAGTTTCACAACTTACTACGGAGCGTACTTTCACGCTGTCAACGGAGTTCTCTTCTAACAGATCACACCATTTTTCGTTCAGCAGCGTGTTACGTGGAACCAGAATGTCGGCTGTGCCTGGCTTCAGGATGTCTTCCGCCGCTACACGTCCCAATACACGTTCACGCAGTGGTTCTTTAACATCACCACCTTCGATAACTGGGGTCATCAGGATACCGTCGTGAGTACCACAGTCATCTTCAGTTACAACCAAGTCTTGAGCAACGTCAACCAGACGACGGGTCAGGTAACCGGAGTTCGCCGTTTTCAATGCGGTATCCGCAAGACCTTTACGAGCACCGTGGGTTGAGATGAAGTACTGGAGTACGTTCAGACCTTCACGGAAGTTCGCAGTAATTGGGGTTTCGATGATGGAGCCATCTGGCGTTGCCATCAGACCACGCATACCCGCCAACTGACGGATCTGAGCAGCAGAACCACGCGCACCGGAGTCGGCCATCATAAAGATGTTGTTGAAGGAAACCTGTTGTTCTTCTTCACCGTTACGGTTAATCACTGTTTCAGAAGACAGGTTTTCCATCATCGCCTTAGCAACACGTTCGTTCGCCGCAGCCCAAATATCGATAACTTTGTTATAACGTTCGCCAGCAGTTACCAGACCTGACTGGAACTGTTCCTGAATTTCGGCCACTTCCGCTTCTGCTTCCGCGATGATGCCTTCTTTCTTCTCAGGAATAACCATGTCGTCAATACCTACGGATACCCCTGAACGAGCAGCGTAAGCAAAACCGGTATACATGGTCTGGTCAGCCAAAATAACGGTTGGCTTCAAACCCAGTATGCGGTAACAGGTATTTAGCATCTTGGAGATAGCTTTTTTACCCAGTGGCTGGTTAATCAATGAGTATGGCAAGCCACGCGGTACAATCATCCACAGGATGGCACGGCCAATGGTCGTATCAACCAATCCTGTATTGACAGTGACATTACCTTCACCGTCTTTCACTTCTTCTGTGATACGAACTTTGACACGGGCGTGCAGAGAAGCCAGACCTGCGCGGTATACGCGTTCTGCTTCTTTAGGACCAGTCAGAACCATGCCTTCGCCTTTCGCGTTAACACAGTCACGGGTCATGTAGTACAAACCCAATACAACGTCCTGAGATGGAACGATGATAGGTTCACCGCTCGCTGGAGACAGGATGTTGTTGGTAGACATCATCAACGCACGCGCTTCCAACTGAGCTTCCAGTGTCAACGGTACGTGAACAGCCATCTGGTCACCGTCGAAGTCGGCGTTATATGCCGCACACACGAGTGGGTGCAACTGAATAGCTTTACCTTCGATCAGAACGGGTTCAAATGCCTGAATACCCAAACGGTGGAGGGTAGGTGCACGGTTCAACAGAACAGGGTGCTCACGGATGACTTCATCCAGGATATCCCATACCACCGCTTCTTCACGCTCAACCATTTTCTTGGCGGCTTTGATAGTCGTCGCCAGGCCACGCAGTTCCAGTTTGCCGTAAATAAATGGCTTAAACAGCTCCAGTGCCATCTTCTTAGGCAGACCACACTGATGCAGACGCAGGTATGGACCTACGGTAATAACCGAACGACCTGAGTAGTCAACACGTTTACCCAGCAAGTTCTGACGGAAACGACCCTGTTTACCCTTGATCATGTCTGCCAGGGATTTCAGAGGGCGCTTATTGGAACCGGTAATTGCCCGACCGCGACGGCCGTTGTCCAGCAGCGCATCAACCGCTTCCTGCAACATACGTTTTTCGTTACGTACGATGATATCTGGCGCTGCCAGATCCAACAGGCGCTTCAAACGGTTGTTACGGTTAATAACGCGACGATACAGATCGTTCAGGTCTGAAGTTGCGAAACGGCCGCCATCCAGTGGAACCAGTGGACGCAAATCCGGTGGCAGAACTGGCAGAACGGTCAGAACCATCCACTCTGGTTTGTTGCCAGACTGAATGAACGCTTCCAGCAGTTTAATACGCTTGGTCAGCTTCTTACGCTTGGTTTCAGAGTTGGTTTCGTTCAGTTCTTCGCGCAAGGTTTCACATTCGTTTTCCAGATCGATGCTTTTCAGCAAAGCCTGGATGGCTTCTGCACCCATTTTTGCGTCAAATTCATCACCGAACTCTTCCAGTGCATCCAGATACTGTTCTTCAGTCAGGATTTGTCCACGCTCAAGGCTGGTCATCCCCCCTTCAACAACCACATAGGATTCGAAGTACAGTACGCGTTCAATATCGCGCAGAGGCATATCCAGCAATAAGCCGATGCGGGATGGCAGAGATTTCAGGAACCAAATGTGAGCGGTTGGAGATGCCAGTTCAATGTGACCCATACGATCACGACGAACTTTAGTCTGGGTTACTTCAACGCCACATTTCTCACAAATCACACCACGGTGTTTCAAACGCTTGTATTTACCACACAAGCATTCGTAATCTTTTACTGGCCCGAAAATACGCGCACAGAAAAGACCGTCACGCTCAGGCTTGAACGTACGGTAGTTAATAGTTTCCGGCTTTTTTACTTCCCCGAATGACCACGAACGGATCATATCTGGAGAGGCCAGAGCAATTTTGATCGCATCAAACTCTTCGGTCTTGGTTTGCGCTTTCAGAAACTTCAATAAGTCTTTCACGAAATGGCTCCTGTCGGAGTTAGACCTGTTAGGTGAGTGGCCCATGCCACTCCCCTCTATAACCAGTATAACCACTGGCCGGTAAGCCGCCCGACATTCTTATATCGGGCAGTACCAGCGGGAAAACGATTTATTCGTCTTCCAGCTCGATGTTGATACCCAACGAACGGATTTCTTTCAGCAATACGTTGAAAGATTCCGGCATGCCAGGTTCCATCTGGTGGTTACCATCCACGATGTTTTTATACATCTTGGTTCGACCGTTAACATCGTCGGATTTAACGGTGAGCATTTCTTGCAGGGTGTACGCCGCACCGTATGCTTCCAATGCCCACACTTCCATCTCACCGAAACGCTGTCCACCGAACTGTGCCTTACCACCCAGCGGTTGCTGAGTCACCAGGCTGTAAGAGCCGGTAGAACGGGCGTGCATCTTGTCATCAACCAAGTGGTTCAATTTCAGCATATACATGTAACCAACGGTTACCTGACGCTCGAATTGTTCACCTGTACGGCCGTCGAACAGCGTGATCTGACCGGAAGTCGGCAAGCCACCCAGTTTCAACAACTCTTTGATTTCGGTCTCTTTTGCACCGTCAAAGACAGGTGTTGCGATCGGCATTCCTTTTCTCAAGTTTTCTGCCAGACGCATCACTTCTTCATCGGTGAAGGTACTCAAGTCAACTTTCTGACGGGTATCATCACCCAGATCATACGCTTTCTGGATAAATTCACGCAGCTTGGCAACTTCTTGTTGCTGTTTCAGCATTGCATTGATCTTGTCACCAATGCCTTTCGCCGCCATACCTAAGTGTGTTTCCAGAATCTGACCGATGTTCATACGTGATGGTACGCCCAGCGGGTTCAGGACGATGTCCACTGGTGTGCCGTTTTCATCGTAAGGCATGTCTTCGATCGGGTTGATCTTGGAGATAACACCTTTGTTACCGTGACGACCTGCCATCTTGTCACCAGGCTGGATCTGACGTTTCACCGCCAGATACACTTTGACAATTTTCAGCACACCTGGTGCCAGATCGTCACCCTGAGTGATCTTACGGCGTTTAGCATCCAGTTTTTCTCGAACTCTACTTTCAGTTCGTCATACTGTTCTGCCAACTGCTCCAGCTGATTTTGTTTTTCTTCATCAGCCAGGCCCAGCTCCAACCAACGCGCACGAGGAAGTTTGCTGAGTTTTTCCGCTTCAACACCACCGGCAACCAATACAGAGTGGATACGCGCAAACAGGCCAGCTTCGAAAATTTGCAGTTCTTCGGTCAGGTCTTTCTTAGCCTCACGCAACTGCATCTCTTCGATTTCCAACGCACGCTTGTCTTTTTCTACGCCATCACGGGTAAAGACTTGTACGTCAATAACAGTACCAGAAACACCGTTTGGTACGCGCAGTGAGGAATCTTTCACATCAGACGCTTTCTCACCGAAGATCGCACGCAACAGTTTTTCTTCTGGAGTCAGCTGAGTTTCACCTTTCGGTGTCACTTTACCAACCAGAATGTCTCCACCTTTCACTTCCGCACCGATATAAACGATACCGGATTCGTCCAGTTTAGACAGCGCAGCTTCACCCACGTTAGGGATGTCAGCCGTAATCTCTTCAGGCCCCAGTTTAGTGTCACGAGACACACAAGCCAGTTCTTGAATGTGAATAGTGGTGAAACGGTCTTCCTGAACAACACGCTCAGAGACGAGGATGGAGTCCTCGAAGTTATAACCATTCCAAGGCATGAACGCCACACGCATGTTCTGGCCCAGAGCCAGTTCACCCAAGTCAGTGGATGGACCATCAGCCAGCACGTCACCGCGTTCTACCAGTTCACCCAAAGAAACACATGGTGTCTGGTTGATACAGGTGTTTTGGTTTGAACGGGTATACTTGGTCAGGTTATAGATATCAATGCCCGCTTCACCCGCGTACATTTCATCTTCGTTAACCTTGATAACGATACGAGATGCGTCAACGTACTGAACCACACCGCCGCGTTTAGCCACAGAGGTTACACCGGAGTCAACCGCTACCGCACGCTCCATACCTGTTCCGACCAGCGGCTTATCAGCGCGCAGAGTTGGAACCGCCTGACGTTGCATGTTCGCACCCATCAATGCACGGTTGGCGTCATCGTGTTCAAGGAATGGGATCAGAGAAGCACCGACGGACACGATCTGTTGTGTCGAAACGTCCATGTACTGAACCTGATCACGGTTGAACAAGCTGGATTCATCGTAATGACGGCAAGTAACCAATTCTTCAACGAAATGGCCTTCTTCATCCAATACGGTGTTCGCCTGAGCAATAACGTAGTTACCTTCTTCGATTGCAGACAGGTAGTGGATTTCATCAGTCACCACGCCGTCACGAACTAAGCGGTAAGGGGTTTCCAGGAAACCATACTCATTGGTACGCGCATAAACGGACAATGAGTTAATCAAACCGATGTTTGGACCTTCAGGCGTTTCGATTGGACATACACGGCCGTAGTGAGTTGGGTGTACGTCTCGAACTTCAAAGCCTGCACGCTCACGGGTCAGACCACCTGGACCTAACGCAGAAATACGGCGTTTATGGGTGATTTCAGACAGTGGGTTGTTCTGATCCATGAACTGAGATAACTGGCTCGAACCAAAGAACTCTTTCACCGCCGCAGAAATTGGTTTGGCGTTGATCATGTCCTGTGGCATCAGGGTATCCAGATCGCCCAGAGACAAACGCTCTTTCACTGCACGTTCTACACGAACCAAGCCGACACGGAACTGGTTTTCAGCCATTTCACCAACGGAACGGATACGACGGTTGCCCAAGTGGTCGATATCGTCGACTTCACCTTTACCGTTACGGATATCGATGAGCTTCTTCATCACGTCAATGATGTCTTCTTTGCTCAGGATACCGGAACCTTCAACCTCTTCACGATCCAGTGAACGGTTGAACTTCATACGACCAACCGCAGACAGATCATAACGATCTTCAGAGAAGAACAAGTTCTCAAACAGGTTTTCTGCGGCTTCACGTGTTGGTGGTTCACCCGGACGCATCATGCGATAGATTTCAACCAATGCGCTCAGGCGATCATTGGTTGGGTCAACACGCAGAGTTTCGGAAATATAAGCACCGTGGTCCAGATCATTGGTGAACAGGGTCTCGATAGATTTGTAACCAGCCTGGCTTAAACGCGCCAGCAGATCCAAAGAGAGTTCCATGTTAGCCGCACAGATGATTTCACCTGTGTTCTGGTCGATGTAATCTTTTGCTACAACTTTACCCGCGATATATTCAACAGGCACCTCAATACGGTCTACCTGCTCTTTTTCTAACTGGCGGATATGACGAGCAGTGATACGGCGGCCTTTTTCAACATAAACCTTGCCGTTTGCTTCGATATCAAATGAAGCTGTCTCGCCACGCAGACGTTCTGGAATCAGGATCATCTGCAATTTATTGTCGCGAATTTCGAAAACGGTTTTTTTGAAGAACAGATTCAGGATGTCTTCAGAAGAATAATCCATCGCACGCAGAATAATCGAAGCCGGCAACTTACGGCGGCGGTCGATACGCACAAACAGGTTATCTTTTGGATCAAATTCGAAATCTAACCACGAACCGCGGTAAGGAATGATACGTGCATTATACAGTACCTTACCGGATGAATGGGTTTTACCCTTATCGCTGTCAAAGAAAACGCCTGGGCTACGATGCAACTGAGATACGATAACGCGCTCAGTACCGTTGATAACGAAAGTCCCGTTATCAGTCATGAGTGGAATTTCACCCATGTAGACTTCTTGTTCTTTGATGTCCTTAACTGTGCCTTCTGGCGCTTCGCGCTCATAGATCACCAGACGCAACTTAACACGCAGAGGTGCGGAGAAAGTCACGCCACGGATCTGACACTCTTTGACATCAAAGACAGGTTCGCCAAGACGATAGCTTACATATTGCAGCTCTGAATTGCCGCTGTAGCTCTGAATTGGAAACACTGAACGGAAGGCCGCTTCCAGTCCATTTTGGCCTTCAGGATCTTGCTCGATAAACTTCTGGAACGAGTCAAGTTGGATAGAAAGAAGGTATGGAACATCCAAAACTTGTGGACGTTTACCAAAATCCTTACGAATACGTTTTTTCTCGGTATAGGAGTAAACCATAGGGTTCCTCAGCTCGCTGATAAGTGACCCACTCTGTCCGCCCTTAAGGACAGCACTCTGCAACACTATTTTTTCGAACAGAAAACAGAATATTTTCCGTAATACCCATTACTATTACTCTTAAATCATTTCATTGCGTTACCTTTACTACCGAGCTACCCGAGTGGATCGTAGCTGAGAACGCAGTATATTAAGTCGTCAATAGGAAGAAGTATTTTGGGTTTATTAGCAGCCAAACAGTGTGAAATGCTACTAACTCCCTATTAATGCCTGTCAGGCAAATCTGGTTTTCAGATAATGCCCTTACAGCGCAAAAAGGCTGGCGATTAAAAAACCGCCAGCCGCCAGCCTTAAAAAATCAGGCTGCGAACTTCAAACAGATCTTACTTGATCTCAACAGAAGCACCTGCTTCTTCCAGAGATTTTTTCAGAGCTTCAGCGTCTTCTTTGCTGATGCCTTCTTTCAGAGCTGCTGGTGCGCTTTCAACCAGGTCTTTCGCTTCTTTCAGACCCAGGCCAGTTGCGCCACGTACTGCTTTGATTACAGCAACTTTGTTAGCGCCAGCGCCAGTCAGGATTACGTCGAATTCAGTTTTTTCTTCAACGGCTTCAGCAGCACCACCAACTACAGCTACAGCTGCAGCAGCAGAAACGCCGAATTTTTCTTCCATCATGCTGATCAGTTCAACAACGTCCATTACAGACATTTCTGCAACTGCGTCCAGAATTTGTTCTTTAGTGATAGACATAACAAGTGTTCCTAAAATTCAGAAAAAATTTATACGTTAAAAAGCAACGAAGGAAATAAGCAATTAAGCAGCTTCTTTCTGATCGCGTAGCGCAGCCAGAGTGCGAACCAGTTTGCCTGCAGCGGCTTCTTTCATGGTTGACATCAGGCGTGCGATTGCTTCTTCGTAAGTTGGGAGTGTTGCCAGGCGATCGATGTTGCTCGCTGGGATAAACTCACCTTCAAAGGCTGCTGCTTTAATCTCGAATGCTGGGTTCGCTTTCGCGAAATCTTTGAACAGACGAGCAGCTGCGCCCGGATGTTCGTTAGAAAAAGCAATCAAGGTTGGACCAACAAACGCTTCTTTCAGGCACTCAAATTCAGTACCTTCAACAGCACGGCGCATCAGAGTGTTACGAACAACACGCATATAAACGCCAGCTTCGCGACCTGCTTTACGCAGTTCAGTCATTTTATCTACGGTAACGCCGCGAGAATCCGCAACAACCGCAGACAGCGCGCCTTTGGCTACTTCGCTGACTTCAGCAACAATCGCTTGTTTGTCTTGAAGATTTAGTGCCATTAGCTTCTTGCTCCTGGATTAACCGGGCAAACCCGGGACTCACTTCACTCAAAACACCAAATGTGCCTGAGCGCTGAAACACGGTGAGCAGAATCCAGAAAATAAATTTCATTTGGCTCTGTCACCGTCTACGCAGGATATTAAGTAATTACTTACGCCTGCGGTCTTGGACGGGGCTTGGATGAGGCCAAGCTCCAACCGAAAACTTGTTATTTGCCGATACTGCCTTATTTTTCGAAAGCTGTGTGTTATAAAACACACTGATCAGGCAAATTTGAAGCGTCAGATTTTAGACAAATCTGACGCTAAGGTAAAGCGTTATTCTCAGCTTAAATCATTAAGCTGCTGATGCGTTCAGACTAGACTGGTCGATCGCAACACCTGCACCCATGGTAGTAGACAGGCTAACTTTCTTAACGTAAACGCCTTTAGCAGAAGATGGTTTTGCTTTTTTCAGCGCAACCAGCAGAGCTTCCAGGTTTTCTTTCAGTTTGTCAGCGTCGAAGTCAACTTTACCGATAGTGGTGTGGATGATACCGTTCTTGTCGTTACGGTAACGAACCTGACCCGCTTTAGCGTTCTGTACAGCTTCAGCAACGTTAGGAGTTACAGTACCTACTTTCGGGTTTGGCATCAGACCGCGTGGGCCCAGGATTTGACCCAGTTGGCCAACAACGCGCATTGCATCTGGAGATGCGATAACAACGTCGAAATCCATCTCGCCTTTCTTAACCAGTTCAGCCAGATCTTCCATACCTACCAGTTCTGCGCCAGCAGCTTTAGCCGCTTCAGCGTTTGCACCCTGAGTAAATACAGCAACACGTACTGAACGGCCAGTACCGTGTGGCAGTACAGTCGCACCACGAACGTTCTGGTCAGATTTACGAGCATCAATGCCAAGATTAACAGCTACGTCAACGCTTTCTACGAATTTGGCAGTCGCCAGTTCTTTCAGCAAAGTAACAGCTTCGTTGATGTCATATTGTCTAGTTGCATCAACTTTTTCACGGATAGTGCGCATGCGCTTGGTCAGTTTAGCCATTGATTAACCCTCCACTACCAGGCCCATGGAACGAGCAGTACCTTCGATTGAACGCATCATCGCGTCAACGTCAGCACCAGTCATGTCCGCAGCTTTAGTTTCAGCAATTTCACGAATCTGAGCGCTGGTCACTTTACCAACTTTATCTTTGTTCGGTTTGCCAGAACCAGATTTAATGCCTGCTGCTTTTTTCAGCAGAACAGCCGCTGGTGGGGTTTTGGTAACGAAAGTGAAAGAACGGTCTGCGTAAACAGTAATAACAACTGGAATTGGCAAGCCTTTCTCAATGCTTTCAGTTTTAGCATTGAATGCTTTACAAAATTCCATGATGTTAACACCCTGCTGACCCAGAGCTGGACCAACTGGTGGGCTTGGGTTAGCCATACCCGCTGCAACTTGCAGCTTAACGTAGGCTTGTACTTTCTTAGCCATTTATTTTTCCTCTATGCGGGTCTTATCGCCTCAAAATGAGGCTCCCCTGACGATTTGAACCCCGTCTATTAAAGACCAGGTCACTAAAAACTTTAACTAACCTAATATTATCTAAGTATCATCTAAAAATGATGCTTGGATAAAAAACAAAAGGCGCGAAATTGTATGCTAATTTCACACCCTTTGCAAGCATAAACGCTTACTTAATCACCAGATTAGACTTTCTCTACCTGGCTGAAATCCAGCTCAACAGGCGTAGCACGACCAAAGATAGAAACCGATACTTTCAAGCGGCTCTTCTCGTAATCGACTTCTTCTACCACACCATTGAAGTCTGCAAACGGGCCATCGCTGACTCGAACCATTTCGCCTGGTTCGAACAGAGTTTTTGGCCGTGGTTTATCACCAACTTGTTGAAGACGATTCATGATCGCATCAACTTCTTTATCGCTGATTGGTGCTGGGCGGTCAGAGGTGCCACCGATAAAACCCATTACGCGAGGTACACTACGAACCAAATGCCAAGTCGCATCGTTCATTACCATTTGTACCAAGACATAGCCAGGGAAGAATTTACGCTCGCTTTTACGGCGCTGACCACTGCGGATCTCAACAACTTCTTCTGTCGGCACCATCACTTCGCCAAAAAAATCTTCCATCTCTTGTAATTTGATATGTTCACGCAGAGATTGAGCGACGCGACCTTCAAACCCAGAAAATGCCTGGATGACATACCAACGCTTTTTTGGGGACTCAGACATTTTTTAAAACCTCAGGCCTGTAATAAATGAAACTAAACGCACCAGAATACCATCAAGCCCCCACAAAATAAGAGACATGACAGCCGTCACAGCTGCAACAATTAAAGTCGTATGCAGTGCTTCCTGGCGAGTTGGCCAAATGACTTTACGCATTTCAATGCGGGCTTCACGGGCAAAGGCTAATGCAGCTTTACCTTTTACAGTCCACAATGCAACTGCTCCTGCAAGGGCAACAATAGCAACCACGGCTATCGCGCGCAGAGGCAGGTTATACTCTCGGTAATAGTAATTACCCACAATAGCAACCACCAGTAGCACTGCCACCAATAGCCATTTTGCTATATCAAGACCACGCCCGCTTTCTTGAGCATCGCTATTCGCACTCATAAACCAACCTGTAACTATATGTAAGTAACTATGATGTAAATAGATAGCCAGCTTGCCTCGCAAGAGCAAAACAAATCAGACCGAACCCAAAGATAATTGTAATTGTATCTGACTCGGCACCTTAATTCAGCAGGACTTTTATATCTTAATGATATTTAAGCCTATCCGTTGTATCAGAGCCTATCTCACCAATAATTAAGGATAGCAATCAAATAGCAATTTATCTGCCTTAATTGGCCAATAATGAACAACTATTGATGAGATAGGTTCTTCTTAAGACAACGTATAAAAAGGGCATCTATCGATGCCCTTCCAAAATGAACACATTAAAAAAATTATGCGATCACTTTAGCAACAACACCGGCGCCTACAGTACGGCCACCTTCACGGATTGCGAAACGCAGACCTTCGTCCATTGCGATTGGCGCAATCAGAGTCACTTTCATGTTGATGTTGTCGCCTGGCATTACCATCTCTACGCCTTCTGGCAGTTCGATAGTACCGGTTACGTCAGTCGTACGGAAGTAGAACTGTGGACGGTAACCTTTGAAGAATGGCGTATGACGACCACCTTCATCTTTGCTCAGGATATACACTTCAGATTCGAACTGAGTGTGTGGGTGGATAGAGCCTGGCTTCGCCAGAACCTGACCACGCTCAACGTCATCACGCTTAGTACCACGCAGCAGAACACCCACGTTCTCACCCGCACGGCCTTCGTCCAGCAGTTTGCGGAACATTTCAACGCCGGTACAAGTGGTTTTAGTCGTCTCTTTGATGCCTACGATTTCAACTTCGTCACCAACTTTAACGATACCACGCTCTACACGACCGGTAACTACAGTACCACGGCCGGAGATAGAGAATACGTCTTCGATTGGCAGCAGGAATGGCTTGTCAATGTCACGCTCTGGTTCTGGGATGTAAGAATCCAGTGCTTCAGCCAGTTCGATAACTTTCGCTTCCCACTCAGCATCGCCTTCCAGCGCTTTCAGCGCAGAACCACGGATGATTGGGGTGTCGTCGCCTGGGAAATCGTACTGAGACAGCAGCTCACGGACTTCCATTTCCACCAGTTCCAACAGCTCTTCATCATCAACCATGTCACATTTGTTCAGGAACACGATGATGTAAGGAACGCCAACCTGACGACCCAGCAGGATGTGCTCACGAGTCTGTGGCATTGGGCCATCAGTTGCAGCAACTACCAGGATCGCGCCGTCCATCTGAGCAGCACCGGTGATCATGTTTTTCACGTAGTCGGCGTGGCCTGGGCAGTCAACGTGTGCGTAGTGGCGAGTTGGAGTATCGTACTCTACGTGAGAAGTAGAAATGGTGATACCACGCGCTTTTTCTTCTGGTGCGTTATCGATCTGGTCGAATGCACGCGCGTTACCGCCGTAAGTTTTTGCCAAAACGGTAGTGATTGCAGCAGTCAGGGTAGTTTTACCGTGGTCAACGTGGCCGATAGTACCAACGTTAACGTGCGGTTTTGAACGTTCAAACTTTTCTTTAGACACGACTCTATTCCTTAATACCGCTCCCCCGTCACAAAGATGAGGGAGCCAAAAAGATAGTAAACTCGAAAACTTATCTAGATTTACGAGCTTCGATAATAGCCTGAGCGACGTTGCTAGGCGCTTCGTTGTACTTCAAGAACTCCATGGAGTAAGAAGCACGACCTTGGGTCTGAGAACGCAGGTCAGTAGCATAACCAAACATTTCAGACAATGGTACTTGAGCACGAACAATTTTGCCCGTAGCTATATCATCCATACCATCAATCATACCACGGCGACGGTTCAGGTCACCGATGACGTCACCCATGTAATCTTCTGGTGTTTCCACTTCGACTTTCATGATAGGTTCCAGCAGAACTGGTTTCGCTTTCATGAAGCCTTCTTTAAATGCCATGGATGCAGCAATTTTAAAGGCGATTTCTGAGGAGTCAACGTCATGGTAAGAACCATCGAACAGGGCAACTTTAACGTCAACGATTGGGTAACCAGCCAGAACACCGCTCTTCAGCTGTTCCTGAACGCCTTTGTCAACGCCTGGGATGTATTCTTTAGGAACAACACCACCAACGATTTCGTTCACGAATTCGTAACCAGCACCACCGGCTTCCAGAGGCTCGATACGTAGCCAAACGTGACCGTACTGACCGCGACCACCGGACTGTTTAGCGTGTTTACCTTCCTGCTCAACAGAAGCACGAATGGTTTCACGGTAAGCAACCTGAGGTTTACCTACGTTCGCTTCAACGTTGAATTCACGACGCATACGGTCAACCAGAACGTCGAGGTGCAGCTCACCCATACCTGCGATGATAGTCTGACCAGACTCTTCATCACTGCTCACGCGGAAAGATGGGTCTTCCTGAGCCAGACGGCCTAAAGCGATACCCATTTTTTCTTGGTCAGCTTTAGTTTTTGGCTCGATAGCAACAGAGATAACTGGCTCTGGGAATTCCATGCGCTCCAGAATGATTGGAGAGTTCATGTCACAGAGAGTATCACCGGTGGTGACATCTTTCAGGCCGATAGCAGCAGCGATGTCGCCTGCACGGACTTCTTTAATTTCTTCACGTTTGTTAGCGTGCATCTGAACGATACGGCCAAAACGTTCTTTTTTGTCTTTTACCGGGTTCAGTACGGTGTCACCAGAGTTAACCACACCAGAGTAAACGCGGAAGAACGTCAAGTTACCCACAAATGGGTCAGTCGCGATTTTAAACGCCAGTGCAGAGAACGGCTCTTCATCGCTGGAGTGACGTTCTGCTGGAGTGTCTTTACCGTCTGGCAGCATACCTTTGATGGATTCAACATCCGTTGGCGCTGGCAGATATTCAACAACTGCATCCAGCATTGCCTGAACACCTTTGTTCTTAAATGCAGAACCACAGGTAACCAGGATAATTTCGTTAGCCAGAACACGCTTACGCAGAGCTGCCTTGATTTCTTCTTCAGTCAGCTCTTCACCGCCCAGGTATTTATCCATCAGATCTTCTGATGCTTCTGCTGCGGATTCGATCAGGTTTTGATGCCATTCCTGAGCCTGCTCAAGCATGTCAGCCGGGATATCTTCGTATTCGAAGGTAATACCCTGATCTTCGTCGTTCCAGTTGATTGCTTTCATTTTCAGCAAATCAATAACACCGGTGAAGGTATCTTCTGCACCGATTGCCAATTGCAGAGGAACAGGGTTGGCAGCCAGACGAGTTTTGATCTGCTCAACAACGCGCAGGAAGTTCGCACCCATACGGTCCATTTTGTTAACGAACGCGATACGTGGAACGTTATATTTGTTCGCCTGACGCCATACAGTTTCAGACTGTGGCTGAACACCACCAACTGCACAGTAAACCATTACTGCACCGTCAAGAACACGCATGGAACGTTCTACTTCGATAGTGAAGTCAACGTGGCCTGGGGTGTCGATGATGTTGATACGGTGTGGCTCATACTGCTTAGCCATACCAGACCAGAATGCGGTAGTCGCAGCAGACGTGATGGTAATACCACGCTCTTGTTCCTGCTCCATCCAGTCCATAGTAGCAGCGCCATCATGAACTTCACCGATCTTGTGGCTTACACCAGTGTAGAACAGAATACGTTCGGTGGTAGTGGTTTTACCCGCGTCAATGTGCGCACTGATACCGATATTACGGTAACGAGTTATAGGGGTTTTACGAGCCATTTTTTCCTCTCTCGTGGGCGTTCAATTTAGAGAACGGGTAGCCAGACAGCCACCCGGAACATATTCACTGCCGATGAAATACCCAATAGGGGATTACCAACGGTAGTGTGCGAACGCCTTGTTAGCTTCTGCCATACGGTGAACGTCTTCACGTTTCTTCACAGCAGCGCCTTTATTTTCAGCCGCATCAGATAATTCATTTGCCAGGCGCAGAGCCATGGACTTATCACCGCGTTTACGAGCAGCTTCAACGATCCAACGCATTGCCAGAGCATTACGACGAACCGGACGAACTTCAACTGGAACCTGATAAGTAGAACCACCAACACGGCGGGACTTAACTTCGACAGTCGGGCGCACGTTATCCAGTGCCAGCTCGAATGCTTCCAGATGATCTTTACCAGAACGCTGAGCCAGGGTCTCAAGCGCACCATATACAATTGCTTCTGCGACAGACTTTTTACCGTCTACCATCAGGATATTTACAAATTTGGCCAGCAGTTCAGATCCGAACTTTGGATCTGGCAGAATTTTACGTTGACCAATTACACGACGACGTGGCATGGAAATACTCCGTTTCGAATTTCAGGGTTGTCCAAAACTCTACGAGTTTATTTTGACATTAATGTGAAAAATGTTTGGCCTTACTTAACGGAGAACCATTAAGCCTTTGGCTTCTTCACACCGTACTTAGAACGACCTTGTTTACGGTCTTTAACACCGGCACAGTCCAGAGCGCCGCGAACGGTGTGGTAACGCACACCTGGCAAGTCTTTAACACGACCGCCACGGATCAGGATAACGGAGTGTTCCTGCAGGTTGTGGCCTTCACCACCGATATAGGAAGAAACTTCGTAACCGTTAGTCAAACGCACACGGCATACTTTACGCAGTGCGGAGTTTGGTTTTTTAGGAGTGGTGGTATATACACGAGTACATACGCCACGTTTTTGCGGGCAAGCTTCCAGAGCAGGAACGTTGCTTTTCACAACTTTCGAGCTACGAGATTTGCGAACCAGCTGATTAATAGTTGCCATTATTAAAAAAGCTCCTGGTTTTTTGCTTCGTAAACACGGATTTTATCCTCTCTCTGTCATTATGACAAAACAAGAGGACGCGGAATTTTATTGCTGACTTGACGAGGTGTCAAGAAATATACAGTTTTTCTATATCGGCAAAATAATATCGGTAAGGTACTACTGGTAAAGCGCTGAGCGGGTAAAGTTACTGAAAAGTGCCATTTACATCTACCAGGCAAAATTTTGCTGATGTTTTACCGTTAAACTAACAAAACCATTGTAATCAATCACCCTTACACGGTCTGAAATCTGTTCAATCAGCCCACGTGCATTGAGATCTTCCTTCAAAACATAAATGCCTGCCCCGGTACGGAACAACTCAGCCAAATAGCGGTTATCATTGATGCCCAATAACACTCCATTTTGCATCAATAGAACATCATCAGTATCAGATACAAGACCAAGCATTGCATTGAAGTCGTCATGGTAAGGTGAGCGACTGACAGTATATAACATGTTACCTGCCTGAAATAGATTAAAATTTCAACACAAAATCATAGCCCGCCAACAATTTTCGGATTGTTGCGGCAGAAAGAAATTCAGCTTCCAGCACAAAATTGCTGGCTGGACTGCCTCCTCGTATCACCAGATCATCCAGACAAACGTAACATTTATCAATGTCATAAAGCGGCAAAACTTTAAAAGTTGAGATGTAGTCACGAGCCAGGATTTTATCCGGCTGCTGATCGGACAGTAATTGAAATACGCCATCAGAAATAAAAAATACACCGATCTGTTCAGTCAATGCTGACGTCGCAAGCAGTGCATCCAACCCTTCCCTACCGGCAGAAGAGCCGTGAGGAGCTTCAGTAAAAACAAAGGCAATTTTTTTCATCGATACCCACGAAGATTCCCAAACCTAACCAGCGCTAAAATTGTATGACACGATCACATAGCATCATGGCTTCCGCTAACGATCCCAATCCACTAAGCTCAAACCCTTCGGCTAAATTAGCGGTGGGCAGATTCAATTCACGGGCTTGTTGTTCATCTACGATACCACGGCGCAATGCCGCGGCAACACAGATAAACAGATCGAATTGATGTTGGACTGCCAATATCTGCCAGGCTTTGACCAAATCAAACTCATCATTGGCAGGGGCAACCAATTGATTGCCGTTTTGGACACCTTCGCGATAAAAAAACACGCTATGCAGTTTATGACCTGAGGCGATCAGCGCCTGAGCAAATTGGTAAGCACTGCTGGCTTGTTGAGTACCGTAAGCTGGCCCAGTGACCAGCAAACAATAAGACAGTGACGACATTACTTCTCCGAACCCGCACATTCACCATTTTTAAACTGGCGAATATAGAGGTATACCGTATGCTTGGAGATATTCAAACGATCAGCGACCTGATTGATGGCATCTTTAATATCAAAGATACCTTTCTCATAAAGGTTCAGCACTACCTGTCTGTTTTTCGCATTATTGGAAACATTGCGATCAGCATTCACTTCTTCAATAGTAAATTCCAGCGTTTGTGCGACCAGATCATCCACGGAAGAGGCAAAATTGACGTTTGAAGCAACTTCATGGGTTTTTTCTGGGATAAAGGTCTGAATAATTTCAGAGAAAGGCACATCAAGGTTCATATTGATGCACAAAAGCCCAATGACTCGACGCTGGCGATTGCGGATAGCAATCGTGACAGATTTCATCAACGAGCCACTTTTAGCCCGTGTGAAATACGCCCTGGAAACGCTACTGTCTTCATCCGTAATATCATGCAACATTCGCAACGCCAGATCAGTAATCGGAGAACCAATTTTACGCCCTGTATGCTCGCCATTAGCTATTCTGACGGCTGAACATTTAAGATCTTCCAGTGAATGAAGAACTATTTCACAATGCCCACCAATCAACATAGCCAGGCCATCAACAGCAGCTTCGTAAGATTTTAAAATTTCGTGATCTGTTTCACTAAACGGTTGGTTTTCCAGTAAATCAATATCACTGTTATCAGTAGAGATATTATCACCAATTAATAGTGGGGTAGACATGTAATACACCATCCTTCAAATTCTGACTTTGCCTCACAAAAACACCAGGGCAAGATTTATTATAAAATCATATTACTGCAACTCAGCATCGACTACTTCGATAACTACCTGTTGTTACAAGCAAGTTAAATAGCCTTATGTGATAAGCTCTAAAAAAACAAAAGGTTAAAATATTTGTTCTATATTCTATTCGGACTATTCAGAATAGTGACGTTAAAACCACATTGAACTGCCGTCAAGCTCTTGCTGAGTATAGCGCAGGGTTCTATCACAGCTTTATGCCGAATCCACCTGAAATACGGAAAGCAATACCCCATTTAATACCGTGGGAAATAATAAGCAAATAAATTTATTATTCTTTCCATGCTTATTACTAATTACTAATCAAATAGTGATAAATATCAGCAGCAAATCGAAAGGTGGAAGAAATGTATGATAAAGCAGGAGCCTCAAGCCCCTGCAAATATCTTTTAATTACAGGAATTATTTTGCCTTAGCAGCAGGCTTAATATCCAGTAATTCAACATTGAAAACTAAAGTGGAGTTAGCTGGAATTTTAGGTAAGTTTGCCTGATCATAAGCTAGCTTAGGAGGAATAACTAATGTGATTTTTCCCCCTTTCTTCACATGCTGTATACCTTCTCTCCAACCCGGAATGACACTGTCCAAACGAATTGTCAGAGGCTCTTTGCGGTCATAAGAGCTGTCAAAAACCTGGCCATCAATCAAAGAACCTTTGTAGTTAACAACGACAGTATCAGTCTCTTTAGGTGCGTTACCAGTACCCTCTTTTTCAATTTTGTAAAGCAGCCCGGTTTTGGTTTCCACTACACCCGCTTGCTTAGCAAACTCTTTGCGATATTTGGCCCCTTTTTCACCATTTTCACTGGCTTCTTTTTCTACCTTGGCCAAGGCAGCACTTTTCACTTTAGATTCAAAGGCCTTCAGAGTTTCCTGAATTTCTTTGTCCGTCAGTTTGGCTTTATTATTTAATGCATCTTCAACACCGGCCAGCAACTGTTCTTTTTCTATATTGATACCGAGCGTTTTCTGCTCTTGCAATGAGTTGGCCATGTAGCCTCCCAAAGAAGCACCCAGAGCATAAGAATTTTGCTGTTCTGCTGTTTTAAAAGCATTATTTAGTTTTACTTCGTCTTTGGTTTCGGTGTTAGCAGCCAAAACCGAAGGTACGCTAAATGCCACCGCTAGAGTTGTTGCCAGCAGAGTTGTTTTAAACAATGATTTCATCCTATTCTCCAATAAGTTTGGGTGGGGTTACCATCAGCATAGGTCATAACGTTTACTATAACCGCCTAAGGAAACCAATGACAATATTTGCTATACCTTGCCATAAAAATCGTTGAGACAACATTAAAGCAAAGAGGTTTCGTGAGATCCTATTTCATTGGATATATGTGCATTATAGTGGCATCTTGACCGAATTATCGGTTCGTCATTTAAATTAATTGATTCAGAGGCAGGAGGAAAGATAATGGAGTTATCTGAATTTGAACGAAGATTTGTACAACTAGAAACCAAGCTAGCTTATCAAGAAGCCACCATTGAAGCATTGAATCAGGAAGTGATAAAGCAACAGATCGAAACTGACAGATTGAAAGAACAACTCAAATTAATTGCTGAGCGTCTAAAAAACCACCAAACATCCATCATTGCACCACTTTCTGAAGAAACACCGCCCCCCCATTACTGATATTCATCAGGGAAGTTCGCTGCCAAGGAAGGCTAAACGCAAAATAAAAAAGAGAAGCTTAAAACCCGCTTCCCTTTTTCTACTTAAATCTTAATGGCAGCTACCGCCGCAGCATCCATGATCACCGTGATCGTGATCATGGTGGTGATCACCACAGCCACCCTGACCATGTACATGGCCATGAGCCAATTCTTCTTCGGTTGCTTCGCGGATAGCAACAATTTCAACATTGAATTTCAGATTCTGGCCAGCCAGCATGTGGTTCGCATCAACAACTACTTCATCACCTTCTATCGCAGTGATTTCTACTGGGATAGGCCCCTGATCTGTGTCAGCCAGGAAACGCATACCAACTTGAAGATCATCAACACCAACAAACACATCTTTTGGTGCACGCTGAACCAGGTTGTCATCATACTGACCGTATGCATCTGCTGCTTCTACGCTCACATCAAAACGTTCACCCACCTCACGGCCTTCCAGTGCTTTCTCTAATCCGCTGATCAGAGAACCACGGCCATGCAGATAGTCTAACGGTGCGCTCACCGAGGACTCATCAACTAAAACACCGTCTTCTGTTCTTACTTGATAAGCCAGGCTGACCACCAAGTCTTTTGCTACTTTCATGACAACTCCTACATACCCGAGGGGAAAAACCCGTGAGGGAAAATTTTTACTGCTTAAAAAATGCTGCCAATTGTAACGGAATTCTACGTTACTGTACCTAGGCAATAGCAAAATTTATCCACAATTCGTTGTATATGTATTGGGTTACTGTGGTGTAAAGATGCCAATGACCTGTTCCTGATCTCTGACATGAGAGGTGACAGCTTCATCCGTCTGCCGCTGTATATGGCCACAATGGACACACTCAACAACATCAACCTTATTTTCCTGCCACATTGCCAGCGTATCCTGTGACTGACATTTTGGACAAACCGCTCCTGCAATAAAACGCTTACGACTGATTGACATAATTCCCCCTAAGACGTGTCAGAACCCCTATTTTCCGCTACCATGCACCCCAGACACTTAAAATTACATACATATACCCAATAGCTTTCAAATTGCGGCACATCGATCACTATACGCATCAACGGCCACTATGCATATCAATATACGATTGGTATGGGGAATGCAGTCAACAAAGCAGCAACTTGAAAGACGAAGGATATATAAATCTAACTATACGCGTTACCTTTCAAGTTGCTCATTATAAGACAACATAACTCATTGTTTCTCCCCGCGAAGCGGGGAGAAACAATGTGCATCTTGAAGTGAGATGGGTATATTAATTAACTTAACACATTATATATAGACGGCATCTATGATTGTTTTCTCTTCACTGCAAATCCGTCGTGGCATTCGCGTCCTACTGGATAACGCCAACGCAATCATCAATCCTGGACAAAAAGTCGGATTAGTTGGTAAAAATGGCTGTGGTAAATCTACCCTGCTTGCATTACTGAAAGATGAACTTCAAGCTGAAAATGGCTCTGTTACCTTCCCTAACAACTGGGCACTGGCTTGGGTTAATCAGGAAACGCCAGCCCTGGAAACATCAGCATTGGAATATGTCATCGATGGTGATCGTGAGTTCCGACAACTGGAGCAAAAACTCAAAATCGCCAACGAACAAAATGACGGCCATGCTATCGCTCATCTTCATGGTTTACTTGATACTATTCAGGCATGGACAATCCGCGCCCGCGCCGCTAGTTTGTTGCACGGATTAGGTTTTTCCCAGGTTCAGCTAGAACAGCCGGTACGTTCATTCTCTGGTGGTTGGCGTATGCGCCTCAACCTGGCGCAAGCGTTGATCTGCCGTTCTGATTTGCTATTACTCGACGAACCGACCAACCACCTTGATCTGGACGCGGTTATCTGGCTGGAAAAATGGTTAAAGAGTTATACCGGCACCTTGATCCTAATTTCCCACGATCGCGATTTTCTCGATCCAATCATCGATAAAATCCTGCACATTGAGCAGCAGGATCTATACGAATATACCGGTAACTACTCTTCCTTCGAACGGCAACGCGCGGCCAAACTTGCCCAGCAACAGGCGCTATACCAAAGCCAACAGGAAAAAGTGGCCCATTTACAAAGTTATATTGACCGTTTCCGCGCCAAAGCCTCTAAAGCGAAACAGGCACAAAGCCGCATCAAAATGCTGGAACGTATGGAGCTTATCGCGCCCGCGCATGTCGATAACCCTTTCCATTTCAGCTTCCGCCAGCCGGACAACCTGCCAAATCCACTCTTAAACATGGATAAAGTCAGTGCTGGCTATGGTGAAAAAACGGTATTGAATTCAATCAAATTAAATCTGGTGCCAGGTTCACGGATCGGCCTACTAGGTCGCAATGGTGCGGGTAAATCCACATTGATCAAGTTGCTGGCAGGAGAACTGGCACCTCAACACGGAGAAATTGCCTTATCAAAAGGCATTAAATTGGGTTACTTCGCACAGCACCAACTGGAATACTTGCGGGCAGATGAATCTCCATTACAACATTTGTCCCGAATCGCCCCCCAAGAAACGGAGCAACAGCTTCGGGATTATCTGGGAGGATTTGGCTTCAAAGGCGATCAAGTGATCGATCCAAGCGGACGTTTTTCCGGTGGTGAAAAAGCGCGCTTGGTACTGGCTCTGATTGTCTGGCAACGCCCAAACCTCCTTTTGCTTGACGAACCAACCAACCACCTTGATCTTGACATGAGACAGGCATTGACTGAAGCATTGATTGATTTCGAAGGTGCGCTGGTCGTCGTATCGCATGACAGACATTTACTGCGTTCTACAACAGACGAGCTTTATTTAGTGCATGATGGCAAAGTAGAACTTTTTAAAGGCGATTTAGAAGATTATCAGCAATGGCTCACTGAACTGCAACGCCAGCAAATGCGGGATAGTCAGGAGAAAGAAAAATCAGAAACCGAATCTTCAACGAATGGCACTCAAAATTACAGTGCCCAAGAGCGTAAAGATCAAAAACGGCGTGAAGCTGAATTCCGTAATCAAACGCAGCCATTGCGTAAACAGCTTGCTACCCTTGAAAAACAGATGGAAAAACTGGGAACGGCATTGATGGAATTAGAAGAGAAGCTGTCAGACAACACACTTTACGACCATGATCGTAAAACTGAACTGACTGAATGCCTGCATCAGCAAACGCAAACAAAATCCAAACTGGAAGATATTGAAATGGAGTGGTTAGACATTCAGGAACAGCTCGAACACATGACTACAGAATTTAATATGAGTCAAGGGGTCAGCTAATCTTTCAAATGTAAGCTGGTGGGGATAATCGGGTATTGACATCAAATGCCCGATTATCTCCTATTCTCTTATCCCATCAATTTTTTTTCAAGCACTAAAAATAGTGCTTTCTGTTCACAACAGAATATAAAATTGTTTGCAAACAATCAGAATACTCGCGTAAAAAATAATAATTCATCTATTATATAGAAGATTATTTATAGTGGAAAAATGCTCAAGATGTTCACTCTCATTTTTCTCTCCTTACTGAGAAAACTGTTACAAGTTACACCTCAAGTTTGATTATCATAAGAGACCAAATAAAAATATTCCATATAAAACAAATGATAATCGCTAATCTAGATATTAGCCACTAAAGCAGAAAAGTTTTCAGCATCTTCAATCAAAGATTCATCTATAGATTTTGCCCATACGACACCAAGATCAATTTTTCTATCCGTTTCAATAATTTCTAAAAAATTCATATAGTACTCAGGAATAGAGCTAATAATCCGTTTAGGCACACAGGTATAAGCACTATTTTTTGTAATCATCTCTATTATCAACATAATATCATTTGTTTTTAATAACAAATGCATATCGTTACCAGTATAAATAGGAAAAACATTAAGAAAGCCTGTTAACTCTCTTATCTCTTTTTCTTCTGATGAATTTGTCTGAATCACCCCATTTTCAATCTGATGTAAAACTGTTCTAAATTTAGATACCAGATGACTCCCTTTCTTAAAGATATAGACCAATCTTTCCGTAAACACCTTTTTGGGTTTCAACTGAGTAATAATAGATGATAACGGCATCACTGCAACATGCAGCATCCCAACATTCAGTAAATTTAGCTGCTGCTCAACTGATAATCCAGTCACCAATGACAACACTATATTCCTTTTTTTTCCACAACCTGCTTCTCTATTTGTGAATAATTATGGATAGGAAAACAAGAGCCAACATATAAGTGCCTGACCATATCCTCTTTTGAATCGAAATGAACCCGACTTTTGAAATTTTCATAGTGAGTTAAAAATTTTCGGACATTTTCCAATGTCTTCTGCCCAAAATCTGTCAATCTTGTTCCATTTGGTCCTCTTGTAAAGAGTGATGCACCAAAAATATCTTCCAATCCATGGATTTTCTTTGTCAAGGCAGGCTGAGAAAGATAAAGCCTTTTAGAAGCCTTATGATAATTAAGAGTTTCAGCCAAAACGATAAAAGCTTCAAGATTGCGTATATCCATGTTCTTTAGCCCAATGATTGTTGAATAACTACAAAACATTACAGATTCATGGTGATAGCATTTTAACTTAGTGTTTTGCCAAAGATTTTATCAGGTCAAATGGTCAAAATGTTAACTAATAAAATGTTAGTTAATAAGGGTAAAATTCGCAAAAATTTATTATTAACACGCTTTAATTTCAAATTAAAATAATTCCAAAAAGAAATTAATTTAGGGGAATTATCCCGCAAACACAGCCTACACCTCCTTATTACAGATACAGTTAAATACTATCTTTTGTTTTTAAATACAGAATTGTTAATATTTCCTCAATTTAAAAACGCTCACGGTATAGCATACAAACAAATCCATATCTGATTACTTTACCTGTCATAAAATTAGGGCAATCAACAATAAACACCAAGTTATCAACTGATAACTCTTCTTTATTGGCAACCAACAAAAGCAAACGCTAGTCATCATAAAAGTTAAAACATCACATCACTAAACTATTTTGTAAAAAATTTAATTAACCAACATAATGAAAATCATATATCTAGCTTGACCGTACAATATAAAAAACAGCGGGAAATCCACATCCATTATATTATTAATGATCCATTTACACTTTACTTTTCTGGTCATTATAATATTTACTCTCATTACGTGTTAAGAAGGGGTATTCTAATTAAAGGTGATATATTAAATACAACAACAATGATAACCACCACCATAAAACGAGTAAAAGATACCCATTATAAAATATGATATCAAAAAATATTAATATGATAATCACAAGATTTATAGTGTGTTTTCAGTGAGAATGTATATTTATTACTAACAAATTTTTAATATTTTTTATATCAGAATATTCTGTATTGGCATATCGTTTTATGGATAAAACATGTTGATTTTTATCTAAAAAAAACAGAACCTAATTGATAACCAATATAGTATATATCAATCTATCTTCAAGATGCGTATGATATCTCCCCGCTTCGCGGGGAGATATCAAGTTTCATACAGTGTTGTAAATTTCAACTTGAAGTTTAATGCGTATATAACTTTATTTTATCTCCAACCGCATAATGATATGAAAATCATATTCAAGCATAATATCAACAATTTTCCGATATAAAGGAGAAAGCGGAAGATAGTGTTTTTAATCTATTTTTGTGTATATTTTTTATTAAATTCTCAGTAAGATAAGCTGACGCACATAAATCACTTCTTAGTTTCGTTAAAATATGGCAGAAAAATGATGAAAATCGACTTGAGCAATATGATAACAGAAAGTCGTAATCCCGCCAGTACCCACATTGATCAACTTTCAACTCTCGATATGCTACGCGTTATCAACGATGAAGATAAAAAAGTGGCTATTGCCGTTGAGAAAGCACTGCCTCAAATTGCCAATGTGGTTGATAAAGTTGCCGAGGCATTTCGTCAAGGTGGACGCTTAATCTATAGTGGCGCTGGCACATCCGGGCGCTTAGGTATCTTGGATGCCAGTGAATGTCCACCGACTTATGGTACAAAACCAGAACAGGTAATCGGTTTAATTGCTGGAGGACATCAAGCCATTCTGAAAGCTATCGAAAATGCGGAAGATAATCGGCAATTAGGTATAGAAGATCTTAAGGTACTACACTTTAATCAAAAAGATGTTCTGGTAGGGATTGCCGCCAGTGGCCGGACACCCTATGTATTAGGTGCAATGGAGTATGCCAAATCAGTGAGTGCTACTGTTGCCTGTATCAGTTGTAACCCAGATAGCCCAATGGTACAACTGGCCGATATTGCTATCACGCCCGTTGTGGGGCCAGAAGTGATAACAGGCTCATCCCGCATGAAGGCAGGCACGGCACAAAAATTGATACTGAATATGATCACGACAGGCGCCATGATCCGTATTGGCAAGGTATATAGTAATTTGATGGTTGACGTAGAAGCCACCAATGCCAAATTAATCGAACGCCAGAAAAATATTGTCATGGCCGCCACGGAGTGCAGCAGAGAAATGGCAGAACAGGCGTTAAACGCCTGTGGTGGGCATTGCAAGACCGCAATCGTCATGATCCTATCGGGTATTAACGCCGAAGAAGCCAACGCATTATTGGCAAAACATCATGGACTTATCCGGCCAGCTATCTCAACAAACCGATAATCACTATCTCTTTAGAAGAGGTTAGTAATGAGTAAAATTAGTCAGGAAATGTTGGCTGAAATACTCAACGCCATTGGCGGGACAAGTAACATAGCACGCTGTGGAAATTGCATGACCCGCCTGCGGTTGACGCTAAGGGATAATTCACTTGTCGATATATTCAACTTGAAGAAGATTGCCGGTGTTTTGGGTGCCATCAAGACTGATGACCAGCTCCAAATTATCCTTGGTCCCGGCAAAGCCCAAACCGTAGCAGAGATGATAAAAACGCGGTTAAGTGATACTCACCATTCCCGTACATCAGAACCTACTCAACCTCATACTGACACGTTAAAAGATATCGCCATTTCCAATAAAAAACATCTCAAAGAAAAACAAACTCGTTCACTCCATAAATTTCTGACTAAATTTGCCACTATCTTTACTCCCCTGATCCCCGGTTTTATCGCCGTTGGCATGTTATTGGGTTTTGCTACCCTGTTGGAACAAGTTTTTATTAAAGAAGTCACTCATCCCAACGCTATATTGGTTGAGATAGTTGGCTATATGAAAATTTTCAGCAAAGGTATGTTCAGTTTCTTGGGGATCTTGATTGGCTACAATGCACAAAAAGCATTTGGGGGATCTGGGGTTAACGGAGCCATCATCGCATCGCTATTTGTGCTGGGTTATAACGCCGAAGCTACCAGTGGATTCTACTCCGGTATCAGTCATTTTTTTGGCTTCGCCATTGATCCACGAGGTAATATCATCGGGATACTGATTGCCTGTATTCTCGGTGCCTGGGTAGAAAAACAGATCCGCAAAATCATGCCATCTGATCTGGATATGATCCTGACTTCCGCAATGACCCTACTTATCATGGGTGCCATTGCATTTATTGTCATTATGCCCGTCGGCAGTTATCTGTTTACCGTGATGTCATGGTTGTTCATACACTTGAATGGTAACCCGTTCGGTACAGCTATCTTGGCCGGTCTATTCCTAATCGCCGTGATGTTTGGTGTACATCAGGGCTTTGTTCCCGTCTATTTTGCTTTGATGGAAGCCCAGGGATTCAATTCTCTTTTCCCCATTCTGGCAATGGCCGGAGCGGGGCAAATAGGCTCTGCATTGGCGTTATATGTTAAAGCTCAAAAAGGTTCCTTGCTGCGCACTCAGATCAAAGGCGCCATCATTCCAGGTTTACTGGGGATTGGCGAGCCGTTGATCTATGGTGTCACCCTTCCTCGCATTAAACCTTTTGTCACCGCTTGTCTCGGCGGCGCCATAGGCGGTTTTTTTATCGGCCTGATTGCCTGGTGGGGATGGCCTGTCGGATTAAATAGCGTTTTCGGCCCTTCCGGGCTGGTCGCCCTGCCACTGATGACATCCAACAGTGGCATTTTCATGGGCATGGCAATATATGGGGCTGGGCTAATCGTTGCTTATGTCGCTGGCTTCACGCTAACGCTATTCTTCGGGTGCAAAAATATCGACTTAAGTTAACCAGATTAAAGGCACACAAGCGGCAGTCAGGACACCCATTACGATATTGAATGTAAACCACGCGCGACGGCTTTTCAGTAACTGACCAATCAGTGAACCGAGAACCAGCCAGATTACACTAGCGAGGATATTGACAATTAACATCACTATACTGATGGCAAAAATGGAATAGTTATACAGCTCTCCAGCCAGACTGTAACTACTGATTGCGCCCAATCCCATCAACCAGGTTTTGGGATTTAAGAACTGCAATAGCCAGCTTTGATAAATTTTGATTGGCTCCCCTACCGACGCTGTGGTGTCCAGCCGCTTATAGTGCGAAGTAGCTGTCTTCCAAGCTAGCCATAATAAATACAGGCATCCGAGTATTTTCAGCCCCATATGTAAAGCAGGATAAATCAGCAGTAACGCGGCAACACCAAATGCAGACAGTAGCAAAATGGTTTGCATTCCCAGAATAATACCCAGACAAAGCGGGGTAGAACGGCGAATACCAAAATGAGCTCCCGATGATGTCAGTAACAAATTGTTTGGACCCGGTGTGACAGCGGAAATAAACATAAATATACTAAGCGAGAATATTAGGCTTAAAGTCATGGGTAGATTCCCCTCCCACCCTGGTGGTTAACAATTATTTTCAATAAAAATAACAGTATGTTATTTCACATACAAGATAACTAATCATGAAATCAATTCATTATGAATCCCAGACTACAACTCCATTGGCAACAGCTAAGTTTACCCGATGATGAATTACAGTATTTTCAGGAGCAATCACAATGATTATCCCGTGGCAACAATTGGAAGCCGATACACTCCACAACTTGATTGAAAGTTTTGTCCTGCGGGAAGGTACTGATTACGGCGAACAGGAAAAAACGCTCAAGCAAAAAGTGCAAGACGTCAAACGCCAACTTGAACGAGGTGAAGTTCTGTTAGTATGGTCTGAACTACATGGAACCGTTAATATCTTGCCTAAAGAGATGTTCCGCCCGTAAAACTCAGCTTGTTTGATTCATTCTAATTGACTGATTCACCAATTTTATTGATTTAAGGAGTCTGTTCATGTCTGCCAAACACCCCGTTATTGCAATCACTGGCTCCAGTGGAGCAGGAACAACCACTACCAGTATCGCCTTTCGCAAGATTTTCCAGCAATTTGACGTAACAGCTGCACTGATAGAAGGGGATAGTTTCCATCGTTATACTCGTCCTGAAATGGATGCCGAGATACGGAAAGCAAGAGAACAAGGCAGACATATCAGCTATTTTGGGCCAGAAGCCAATGATTTCGGTATGTTGGAAAAAACATTCCTTGAATATGGGGAAACGGGCAATGGCCGCGGTCGAAAATATCTTCATACCTATGATGAAGCCGTCCCCTATAACCAATCACCAGGTACTTTCACACCGTGGGAACCCCTGCCATTAAATACGGATGTCCTATTTTATGAAGGACTGCACGGTGGTGTTGTCACGCCACAACACAATGTCGCCAGTCATGTTGATCTGCTGATTGGTGTTGTACCGATCGTCAACTTAGAATGGATACAAAAACTCATCCGTGATACAGGTGAGCGAGGGCATTCCAGAGAAGCGGTTATGGATTCCGTTGTTCGCTCAATGGATGACTATATCCGCTACATCACCCCTCAGTTTTCACGTACCCATATCAATTTCCAACGTGTCCCTACCGTTGATACCTCCAACCCCTTTTCTGCCAAAGCGATCCCCTCTCTGGATGAAAGTTTTATCGTGATCCGTTTCCGTGGCCTCACTCAAATCGATTTTCCTTATTTACTCGCTATGCTTCAGGGTTCATTCATTTCCAGCATAAATACTATCGTTGTTCCCGGTGGAAAAATGGGGCTGGCAATGGAATTAATTATGGCACCGCTTGTTAAACAATTACTGGAAGGCAAAAAAATCTCGTAATTTAATCCTTATTTAATTTTTCGATAAGGCAGGTAACAAAAATAATGTTACCTGTTTTATTTAAATAAATAGGCCATTTTTTATGACAAAATTTTTTTCCTTTTATAAATGTAAAATCAATAAAACCAACTCTTCAGCCTGATTTCTGGTAATCTGGCAGCCAGTTCAATATGCTGAAGCGATACAGGAGAAGACATAAACGCTTTCCTGTGTTACAAACAAGGTTACAAGTGTGGATGCAAGTTTGTGTGGGTTAAAATCAATATGCCCAAATCTTGGCATCTTTATAATCCATATAAAATTCCCACTTGTCAGTTTTTAGCAGGTTAATATGTTAAGCTATTGACTTTATAAAGCCAGCCTGAAGAGGAACAACAGTTTCTCACATCATAAAGGCAGAAATAACAACAGAGGATAAAGCGAATGGTTCTCGGCAAGCCACAAACAGACCCTACTCTTGAATGGTTTTTGTCACACTGCCATATTCACAAATATCCATCCAAGAGCACGCTTATTCATCAAGGTGAGAAAGCAGAAACGCTTTACTACATTGTTAAAGGTTCCGTTGCTGTTCTAATAAAAGATGAAGAAGGTAAGGAAATGATTCTCTCTTATTTAAATCAAGGGGATTTCATTGGTGAACTTGGATTGTTTGAAGAGGGGCAAGAACGTACGGCATGGGTACGAGCCAAAAGTGCCTGTGAGGTGGCTGAAATTTCCTATAAAAAATTTCGCCAGTTAATTCAGGTCAATCCTGATATTCTGATGCGTTTATCTGCTCAGATGGCTAGTCGCCTACAAACCACTTCTGAGAAAGTAGGTAACTTAGCCTTTCTGGACGTTACAGGCCGTATCGCCCAGACATTGCTCAATTTGGCCAAACAACCTGATGCAATGACTCACCCTGATGGTATGCAAATCAAAATCACACGTCAGGAAATTGGGCAGATTGTGGGTTGTTCCCGTGAAACGGTTGGGCGTATTCTGAAAATGCTGGAAGATCAAAACCTGATCTCTGCACATGGCAAAACCATCGTCGTTTATGGGACACGTTAATTTCCTATAAACCAGAAACTCAGCCAGTGCAATCCGTTACTTCGCACTGGCTTTTTACTGCTATTTATTTAACCAGCGAGATATCGCCATTTCCAACCGCACCATACCCTCCGTGATTTCTTCTTCAGGAATGATCAGTGATGGTGTAAAGCGCAAGATGCTGTCTCCTGCACTTAATAACATCAATCCCAGTTCCGCCGCCTGCTGCAATATTTCTTTAGCCTTACCCTGATATTCAGTTTTCAATACGGCCCCAATAAGCAAGCCTTTTCCTCGAATTTCCTGAAAGATACCATATTTTTGGTTTATCTTTTCCAAAGCACGAATGAACATGTCGTGCCGTTTCTCCACGCCCATCAGCACTTCTGGCGTATTGATAATATCCAGTACGACACAACCGATACGACAAGCCAATGGGTTTCCACCATAAGTCGTTCCATGGGCGCCCGTTTCCATTGCCGCCGCGATTGTATCTGTCGTTAACATTGCACTGATGGGAAAACCGCCCCCCAGCGCTTTTGCCGTCGTCAGGATATCCGGCTGTACGCCATAATGCTGGTAAGCATATAACTGACCCGTGCGCCCTATTCCACTCTGGACTTCATCAAAGACCAACAAAGCCTGGTGTTTATCACACAATTCCCGCACCCCATGCAGAAACGCCATCGTCGCAGGAGTCACTCCCCCTTCTCCCTGAATTGGCTCCAAAACAACAGCACAAGTGTGATCATCGATTTCCGCCCTGACGGCATCCAAATCGTTAAAAGGCACGTGAACAATATCAGCAGGCTTAGGTCCAAATCCTTCGGCATATTTCGGCTGTCCTCCTACCGAAACCGTGAAAAAGGTACGACCATGAAACGCCTGATGGAATGCAATGATTTTGGTTTTATTCGGATGATAGCGGGTAATCGCATAACGACGCGCCAATTTAAATGCCGCTTCATTGGCTTCAGCTCCCGAATTAGCGAAAAAGACTTTTTGGGCAAAAGTCGCATCAATCAACTTTTGCGCTAAGGTTAAGGCGGGTTCATTGGTAAAAACATTGCTGATATGCCACAATTTTTCACCTTGCTGTTTCAGGGCGTTCACCAAAACCGGATGACAGTGTCCCAAAGCCAGAACAGCAATCCCCCCAGCAAAATCAATGTATTCTTTACCCTGTTGATCCCATATTCGACTTCCTTGCCCTCTGACAGGAATAAAATTCGCCGGCGCATAAATAGGCAACATCACTTGATCATAGGTATTTCGGTTTGTTGCTTTATTTTCTACCATTTCCCTCACCTTATTTTTATATCTGCCATTTCGAAATGAAATAATAATCATAAAATATGAATAAAAAATCAATTAATGACAAATAAAAAAACAACAGAATGAGGGGTATGGGGGTATCTGACTAGGGCGTGTTGACGTTTCGTGGAGGGAAGTTTGAACAGCATGATGATCTGGTATCATTGTCTTCGCGAAAAAACCATTACCCCAGCTCATCATGCCAAGAACAATGTTATCAAAATCTTTATGGAATACGCTAGCTGTATTAATGCAACAACATGGATGTATTTACCACAAAGACGCGCATTACCTGACTTTCGAAGGGATCCTTTATCGAATGAGAACGGGATGTCCGTGGCGGGATTTACCCGATGAATTTGGCAAATGGAATACGCTTTTTAAGCGCTTTAACGCCTGGTCAAAGAAAGGTGTTTTTGAATTATTATTCAAATTGTTATCTGAAAATACAGACACCGAATGGTTATTCATTGATGGGAGTATTATCCGCGCTCATCAACATAGCTCAGGGGCAACTTCAACAGAAGATGAAGCCATTGGTAAAAGTCGAGGTGGACGTTCGACTAAAATTCATTTGGCCGTAGACAGTTATGGTTTGCCTGTCCATTTTGAGCTGTCAGGGGGTCAAACGCACGACATTGTACATGCAGAAAGTTTGGTCACCCATTCACCCGCATCCGATTTTGTGATCGCGGATAAAGGTTACGATAGCGGTACTTTCAGAGATTTCGTTGAAAAACAAGGTTCAAAAACGGTCATTCCCTATCGAAAAAATAGCCGAAAACCCGATAAAAGTATTGATGAAGATTTATACTGTTATCGGCATTTGGTCGAAAATGCGTTTGCCAGAATAAAACATTTTCGAGCTATTGCGACAAGATACGATAAATTGGCGCGAAATTACGCCAGTATGTTGGCACTGGCGTTTGTCATTATATGGTTACCGATGTGGGTTGAGTAAATGGTGAACTCAAAACGTCAACAGCCCCTAATATTTGAGGAAATTATTCAACAATTCATGTCCCTGCTCACTAAGAATGCTTTCTGGATGAAATTGCACCCCTTCCAGTGGCAAAGTACGGTGACGTATTCCCATGATTTCATCTACGTCGCCATTATGCTGACTCCAGGCCGTCACTTCAAATGAAGCCGGCAGCGTCTCTGCGGCAATGACCAGAGAGTGATAACGCGTGACCGTCAATGGACGATCTAATCCTTTGAATACCCCTTGCTGGATATGGTGGATCAGACTGGTTTTTCCATGCATCACTTCATGAGCTTTCACAACCTTGGCACCAAAAGCCTGACCTATTGCCTGATGCCCCAGACACACTCCCAGAATGGGCAATTTCCCTGCAAAATGTGAAATCGCTTCCAACGAGATCCCTGCTTCATTCGGCGTGCAAGGCCCCGGAGAAATGACTAAATGAGTAGGTGCCAAATCTTCGATATCTTCAAGCTGAATTTCATCATTACGCTTAACTAAAACCTCTGTCCCTAACTCACAAAAATATTGGTATAAATTAAATGTAAAAGAATCGTAGTTATCTATTATTAGTAACATAGGAGTATATCCTACTGATTATTATAGTCTTATAAGTTGCCCTACCCCGTTGGGGTATTATGCATTCTGTATAACAGTAAAATCAGGTAAAGCAGTATTAACAACAATGGGGAACTAATCATACCACAGAAGCACTTTTAAAATAGTGGTACGGCGACCGCATTACCATAATGCAACATGATGTAACAACGTAGAAATGGCAGAGAGAAGGGGGAATGTAAACGGTACTCAAACAACCAGTTATGATTATCCGAATACCGTATTATACCAATCACCTTTCAAGATACTCATTGTTTCTCCCCGCTTCGCGGGGAGAAACAATGAGTTATGTTGTCTTATAATGAGCAACTTGAAAGATAACGCGTAATATGTCGGTTCGGGCTGTTAAGGTTCAACCTTGGCAGACAAGATCACAATAGGTTTTACCGGTACATTTTGGTAAGGGCCAACATTTTCTGTTTTGACTTGAGAAATTTTATCAACTACATCCATGCCTTTGACGACTTTGCCAAAGACTGCATAACCGAAATCACGCTGCCCGTGGTCAAGAAAAGCATTATCGGTCACGTTAATAAAAAACTGACTGGTTGCGCTGTCCTTATCTGCGGTACGTGCCATAGCAATAGTACCCCGCAGATTCCGCAGACCGTTATCTGCTTCATTTTTGATTGGCTCTTTGGTCGCTTTTTGTTTCATATCCTTTGTAAAGCCACCGCCCTGGATCATAAAGCCTGGGATAACACGATGAAAAATAGTGTTGTTATAAAATCCCTCATTGACATACTCAACGAAATTCTTGGTAGTCATTGGTGCCTTATTGCTATCTAACTCAAGTTCGATTTCTCCAGCCGATGTTACCAGCTTCACGTGAGTTTCAGCGGCTAATGCTGGGACAGCTATCGCACTGATAGCACATGCAGTCATAAGCGACACAAAAATACGTTTAAACATTGATGATTCCTTTATTTTTGAGGTCAACAATAAAACTCATAACAACAAAACTCATTAAGTGTAATTCCCTATGGAGTGAAGTTCCAAAGATTTACCTACATTTACGAGTTATATAACTTTTATATTCACATACTTAAACAGGCGTTATTTTGAGAATAACCCCATATTAATACGCTTCCCCATGTCAAAGCATAAAAGTTGAAGATTGATGAACACTCGACAGTATGATCAGAATAATTCAAAATCTGTAAGCTCAGTTTCTTAAACTATGCCTTCAGATATTTTTTCCAAAGTAGTCACTACTATGAACTATAAAGCAAGATTGAACCCCGAAAAAGTATTGATTTTGCGGATTATTCATAAAAAGAATCTATTGTGGATTTTTCAAAAAAATACGGTGTTCAGAACATTTTCAAGCTCAAATTTGAAGCACAAAACGATGGGGCATATGTCCACAACTTAACTCATTGACCCAATGCATTAGAGGAAGCAGTCACCTGAATTAATAGGTTGAGCAGACTCATCAAGTTACGCCTGTCCACAAGCGGTTGCTCTCGGTATAATCACCGGGCTATTTTTGTGTATTCCTCAGGGAGATAACCATTTTGACCATCAAAAACTACAACTATCATATGACCCACTTTATTACGAGTGCACCTGACATTCGCCACCTGCCTCAAGATGTGGGCATTGAGGTCGCGTTTGCCGGTAGGTCAAATGCGGGTAAATCCAGCGCCCTGAATGCGCTGACCCGCCAAAAAAGCCTTGCACGAACCAGTAAAACCCCTGGCCGTACCCAATTAATTAACCTGTTCGAAGTAGAAGAAGGGGTCCGTCTGGTCGACTTGCCAGGCTATGGTTACGCTGAAGTCCCAGAAGAGATGAAACGTAAATGGCAGAAGGCGTTGGGAGAGTATCTCCAGAAGCGCGAATGCCTGTTAGGGCTGGTGGTTTTGATGGATATCCGCCATCCGCTGAAAGATCTGGATAGGCAAATGATTGAATGGGCGGTCGTGACGCAAGTCCCCGTCATGGTATTGCTAACTAAAGCCGACAAACTGGCTTCCGGTGCCCGTAAAAGCCAATTGGCAAAAGTTCGTCAGGAATTGACCTCTTTGGGTGGTGATATTCAGATTGAATACTTCTCCGCCTTGAAAAAAATCGGCATCGATAAACTAGAGCAAAAACTCAACCTTTGGTTCAATCAACCTGCCCTTGAAGCGGAATAACTCCGAACTCTTCCCTGCCATAAATCGGGTATAAAAAAACGCCCCAGTCAAAAGAGATGACTGGGGCAGCTAATATTCAGCTAAATCCGATTACGTGAAGTAAAAGGTCTGAAAGATAGAACATCTTACCTCTGTACCCTACGCCGATAACTTTAACCTATTCTTTTAATCAAAAAAAGACTTTTTTGTAATTAATTTTCACCAATTACCTCGATTCAGCTGTTAACATTTAAGCAAATCAGGTTATTATGACACCATTAATGTAGTTTAATTACATAATTGTGAGATCTAGATCTAATCTAAAACCTAACTGAAATTCTTGTCACACGCCCCTTCACGGCGTAATTGAAATCATTTTAGTTCATTAAATAAGCTGCATTTTCATAAAAATCATTCAATAAAAAAGAACCGCATTTTTGCGGCTCTTTTTCAGCTTCTAAAATAAACGGTACATCAATGTGCCTGATCCCAATTATCACCAATCCCAACATCCACTTTTAACGGCACAGCAAGCTGCATACTTTGTTCCATCAGCTCCCTGATTTTCTGTCCTGCGGTTTCCAGCTCTGATTCATGGACTTCAAATACCAATTCATCGTGAACCTGCATGATCATGCGCACATTTGGCTGTTCACTGACAATCCAGTTATCTACCGCAATCATAGCCAATTTGATGATATCCGCTGCCGTTCCCTGCATCGGTGCATTGATAGCTTCACGCTCTGACGCCTTGCGGCGCATGGCATTACGCGATTTGATATCCGGCAGGTATAACCGACGGCCTTCCAGCGTTTCGACAAATCCATGATCAGCCGCCTGCGCCCGTGTACGTTCCATATAAGCCAACACCCCTGGATAACGTTCAAAATAGAGATCCATATAGCGCTGTGCTTCACCACGCGGAATGCCTAACTGGCGGGACAGACCAAACGAACTCATGCCGTAAATCAGGCCAAAGTTAATCGCTTTAGCACTGCGACGCTGCTCGCTAGTCACTTGCTCCAATGGAACACCAAACACTTCCGCAGCCGTCGCACGGTGGATGTCCTTACCTTGGGCAAATGCTTCCAACAGGCCTTTGTCCTGTGACAAATGCGCCATAATGCGCAATTCAATCTGTGAATAGTCCGCCGCCATAATGCGATAACCTTCTGGTGCAACAAATGCCTGACGGATGCGACGCCCTTCACCATTGCGAACAGGGATGTTTTGCAAATTTGGATCACGGGAAGAGAGACGTCCCGTCGCCGTTACCGCCTGATGATAAGAGGTATGAACTCGATTCGTCAGTGGGTGCACCATCTGAGGCAATTTATCAGTATAAGTGGTTTTCAATTTTGCCAGGCCACGATGTTCCAAAATCACCCTTGCCAATTCATGGTGTTCTGCCAACTCCTCCAGCACTTCTTCATTCGTTGATGGCGCACCAGTTGGCGTTTTTTTCAAGACAGGCAAGTTCATTTTTTCAAATAAGATGACTTGTAGCTGCTTTGGTGACGACAGATTGAATTCTTCCCCTGCTAATTCATAAGCGGATTTTTCCAACTCATCCAAACGCGCCGTGATTTCTCTTGAATGTTCTGCCAATGTTTGGGCGTTGATCAACACCCCTGTTCTCTCCATACGGGATAGCACCGGCACCAGCGGCATTTCGATCTTCTGGAAAACTTTTTGCAGAGTTGGAACATTTTCTAACTGGGGATACATGACCTGATGTAGCCTAAGAGTCACATCCGCATCTTCCGCTGCATATTTTGCGGCCTCCTCCAATGGGATTTGATTGAAGGTGAGTTGCTTTTTACCCTTGCCGGCAATTTCTTCAAATGTGGTGGTCTTATAACCCAGATGACGATCAGCAAGGCTATCCATATCATGCCGCCCTGCTACGCTGTTCAAAACATACGATTCCAGCATGGTATCGAAAACAATGCCATTTAAAGCAATGTCATAACGTGCCAAAACCCCACGATCAAATTTCAGGTTTTGACCAATTTTAGGCAGATTAACATCCTCCAGCAGCGGTTTTAAGGTGGCGAGCACTTCATGCAGCTCCAATTGCTGTGGCGCATCCAGATAATCGTGTCCCAATGGCAGATAAGCGGCTTCAACTTCTGATTCCCCCACGGCAATGGCAAAGGACATCCCCACCAGGTTAGCTGTTAAGGTGTCAAGACTGTCGGTTTCAGTATCAAAAGAGAACGCCGGAGCCTGTTTCAGCTTTTCAATCCACTGATCAAGGGATTGGCGTTCAAGGATAGTTTGATAGTTTTCCGGTGAAATTTTAGCGCCAGCTGGTACAACAGCCACTGGTTCTGACTTAGCGTTGGCTGAGGCAGGTTTTTTTCCATTGCCTTCCAGCCAACTGCCATTCTGCACGTCACTGATCCACCGTTTGAATTCATAATGACTAAACAGTGCCAGTAACGCCTCCGTATCCGGTGGCATAACAGAAAGCTCTAAACAGGTCTTATCCAACTCAACGTCAGTTTTGATTGTCGCCAATTGGTAGGAAAGATAAGCCACTTCTTTATATTGTTCCATTTTACCACCCAGAGTTTTGGCTCCACGGAAACCAAGTGTGGCAATATCATCAAGCCGGGCATAGATCTCATCCAATCCGCCAATACCCTGCAATAGTCCCAGAGCGGTTTTTTCACCCACTCCCGGCACCCCCGGAATATTATCGGAAGAATCCCCCATTAAGGCGAGAAAATCGATCATCAGTTCAGGGGGAATGCCATATTTTTCCTTAACCTCTTCTGGCCCCAAAATAGTATTGGTCATCGTGTTAATCAGTGTGATATTTGGCGTCACCAATTGAGCCATATCCTTATCACCAGTACTAATGAGCACCGAACGGCCCTCTTTTGCAGCCTGCAACGCTAATGTACCGATGACATCATCAGCTTCAACGCCTGTCACAACCAGAATTGGCAGTCCCATAGCCTTGACCATTTTGTGCAGCGGTTCAATCTGCAAGCGCAAATCATCTGGCATAGGCGGCCGATGGGATTTGTATTCAGCAAATAGCTCATCACGGAACGTTTTGCCTTTGGCATCAAACACAACCGCCACATGACTGGGTTTGTACTGCATGATCAAACTTCGCAGCATATTCAGAACGCCATACATGGCGCCAGTCGGCTCTCCCGAACTGTTTGTCAGTGGAGGAAACGCATGGTATGCACGATAAAGGTATGAAGAACCATCAACCAAAATCAGGGGATTGTCTGCTATCTGTGCCATAAAATTTTCTTTGTCGTTCTGTGGGATGGATTGATGAATAAAGAATAGAATGCCATATTGTGCCGTTATAGACGAATTTTGCGGGAATTTTCTCGTACTAACTTGCATTTTATGACAAATATTCTGATAAGTACTCTGTGGATAACTTTGTGCACAAAAAAATGACATATAAAACAGATTGATGTTTATTATCACAAAGAGTGGAAAACAGAAGATGAAAAATCAATGAATTACACGGAACATTAAATAAATATTACAACCGCTTTAAAATCACTGACTTGTGGATATTACCGGAATTTATGTTATGAAAGGTGTTTTTTGGCAAGTATTGTGCCAACTTTCTCATAGCCGACACAATACCTATATCATTTTATATTAATACTAGCGTTTTTGTTTCGTTACGCCACCCTCTGGCAACTTATTTTTTGTTCACCAGATAGTTCACAACATCAGAGAATTTCTGTGAGTAATCCAAAGCTGAACGAGTATCAATTCCACCATTGTTAATCAAGTACTTGCCATTAACAAAGATCGCCGGAACACCGCGCAAATTGAAATCCTGGGCCGCCTGACGCTCTTTAGCGGCCACCGACTGCACGATAAAGCTGTTCAGGGCTGCATCGTATTCTTCACCAGACACTCCCGCTTTGATGAAAGCATTGCGGATATCTTCCTTGCTAATGATGGTTTGGCTTTTCTGAATGCCATCAAACAAAATAGGGGTGACTTTATCTTCAATCTTCATCACAATGGCGACAGCCCAGGCATCAGTCAATGCTTTTCCCAAAGGCCCAAGAAAATCCACATGGTAACGTTCATGGGTCACACCTGCTGGCAAATTTTTCTCAACAGTAGTAGGAACATGATAAATATGTTCAAACTGATAGCAGTGAGGACAATAAAAAGAGAAAAACTCCACCACCTGGGGCTGATTCGCAACCGGATTTTTTAACTCGGTATACTGTTTGCCTTCGGAAAAACCAGAAGCTGATGCATTAAATGCCATAAACGCTCCCACCAGTGCTAGCCAAAATTTCTTCATAATGGTCTCCAAAAAAATTAATACATCGGGTTGAGCTGTAAAGGTGGCTCTTGTAACAGCCGGACTTGTTCAGAAAAAAGACTCACTTGCTTATGCCAAAAATCACTATCAGCCATCCACGGAAACGCTTTGGGAAAAGCCGGATCTTGCCAGCGACGAGCAACCCAAGCTAAATAATAGACTATTCGCATCGCACGCAGAGGCTCTATTAATGCCAAGGTCTTGGGATCAAATGCCATAAATTGACCATATGACTCAAGCAAGATATCCAACTGGATCAACCGTTCTTGCCGTGATCCACTCAGCAACATCCACAAATCCTGAATAGCAGGGCCATTGCGAGCATCATCAAGATCCACAAACCACGCTTCATTACGCCACAAGATATTACCAGCATGGCAATCCCCATGCAGCCGCAATACTTGCCAGTTATCATGCCATTGGCTTGCGACTGCCTGATTCAATTCATTTAATGCAACCAAAAAATCCTGTTTATGACTCGTGGGAATGAGTTCACATTCAGCCAAACATTGATACGGCTGATATAAATATTCATTCAAGTTAAGTGTAGGACGAGCAGAAAATGTTTTTTTTGCCCCAATTTGATGCATTCTTCCCAGTAATCGCCCAACATCTTCTAGTTGGTCAAAACTATCTGACTCATACTGACGCCCTCCCACACTGGGAAAAATGGCAAAAAAGAAACCACCATAATTCAGCACCGTCTGCCCATCAAATATCAACGGTGCGGCCACGGGCAAATCGGCCTGCTGCAATTCATGTGCAAGATCATGTTCCTCCTGAATTTGCTGCTGACTCCAGCGCAGGGGACGATAAAATTTCACAACATAGCGTTTACGGTTTTCATCCATGAACTGATACACCCGATTTTCATAGCTATTCAGTTCGGTTAGACCTGAATCAAGGTACAGGCCAGATTGCCCCAATGCATCCATGATTAAATCTGGTGTAATATTTTGAAAATTAAAAGCCTTCGATTCCATCACAACACAGTTCTCTCTTCATCAATCTTTAATAATGCCCCGGGCACGCAACAACGCCGTTTTAAAATCTTCTTCATAATCTTTTTTCACGCCAGGGATTTCTGCATGGCTATCCATGCCGCGCATTTTCAGGTGATAAATCAAAATATCATCCGTTAATTCAGACAACTGTCCTGTGAATCCCGCTTCATCAGCCAGTTTTTGCAAAAGCGCCAGCAGATTTAAATCCGGCTCATTCTTCCATACTGGATGTAAAAGTTCGATGACTTCATTGAGGCGGTAATGCTTCATTTTTAGTTCCTTATAAATCACGATACAAATTAGCAGGGTTAATGACTTTGAGAAAGCATTGGTCTGTCAATCAGCGTAAAGTTATACTGCCACCTCAAGCAGCATGGTTAGATATTGATTCACAATTGAAAGACAAAGGGTATACCAAACATTAAATATTTCATTGCCCAATATCAGGTGGTTTAACATGACGCATCTAAAAATCAGTGGCGCAATTCTGGCTGGGGGATTATCCACCCGCATGGGGGGAAACGACAAAGGATTGCTGCAATTTAACAATGCACCACTATACCAGCACATTGCCACAAGATTGCAGCCACAGGTTCATGAATTGTTGATTAATGCCAATCGCAATCTGGAGATTTATCATCAAAGTGGCTATCCCATCATACCGGATATCATTGCCGATTTTTCCGGGCCATTGGCAGGTATGTTGGCGGTTTTAAAAAACGCTATCCACGAGTGGGTGGTATTTGTCCCTTGCGATGTCCCCAATTTTCCTGAAAACCTGGTCGAAAAACTGTGGCACTACAAACAAGACGCTTGGGCTGCTTATGCACATGATTGCGAACGCACGCACCCGACCTTGGTATTAATGCACCGCAATCTCATCCCTCGTCTGGAAAGCTATCTCGCTTTGGGGGACAGAAAGCTGATGTTCTTTATGCAAATGATTAAGGCAAAGGCGGTCTATTTTCCCAATCCCAATGCATTCACCAACTTAAATACCCCTGAAGAATGCCATCACTGGGAATACCATCATTGGGAACACCTTCAGGAGACGGCATGAACCACCGCCTCAACGACATAAAACTGCCGATTTTGGGTATCACGGCTTATAGTGGAACCGGAAAAACGACGCTATTGAAGCAAGTCATTCCACTGTTACGCCAGCAACATATCCGCGTTGGGCTGATTAAGCATACTCACCACAATATGGATGTCGATAAGCCAGGCAAGGATAGTTACGAGCTACGCAAAGCGGGGGCTGCACAAACGTTGGTTGCCAGCCAGCAACGCTGGGCTTTGATGACTGAAACGCCAGAATTGCCGGAACTGGATCTTGACTATCTTGCCAGCCGATTTGATGCAAATTTGTCGGATCTGATTTTGGTTGAAGGATTCAAACATGAACCCATCCCCAAAATCGCTCTTTATCGAGATGGCCTCAACCACACCGTTGATGAGCTTCTCGATCCCTATGTAATAGCAATTGCCAGCGATATTGCGCTGGCAACTCCCCTTCCACAGCTTGATATCAATCGACCGGAACAAGTGGCGGCATTTATTACCAAATGGTTACATCAATAACAGTGGTTATAACAATAAGAATATTTCCTGTCATTCGAGCTGTTATTCGCTTTTGCCTTAGTTCCTTTCCGGCATCAAACCAATAAAAGTCGTTTTTTTGCGAGGTTCAGTCATCAATGCTGCCAACTTTTCGACACAGCGCAGGTAATGAGGCGTTTTCTTATGTGCCGCAACTGCCGCTTCGTCAGCGTAGGCTTCATAGATATAAAAGCGGGTTGGGATATTCTCATCACGCAATACATCGAACCGTAAATTACCTGGCTCTTTAACAGAGCCAAGGTGATTATCCCGAAATACTTCAATAAATTCGTCTATCTTGTCGGCTTTAACATTAATTTCCACTAATGTAACGTGCATATTATTCTCCCTTGGCTTTTTCACTCAGGAAAAACTCATAAGCCTGAGCAGGTTTCTCATTGTGATGCACCACGGCCTGCACAGCTTTCAGCATCGCAACAGGGGCTTCCGACTGGAAGATATTACGTCCCATATCCACACCCGATGCCCCCTGATCAATCGCCTGATAGCACATATTTAACGCGTCCAGTTCCGGCAGTTTCTTACCACCTGCAATCACAATCGGCACAGGACAGCCCGCCACAACCCGCTCAAAACCGCTATCAACATAATAGGTTTTGATGATGTTTGCCCCCATTTCGGCTGCAATGCGAGTCGCTAACGAAAAGTAACGTTGGTCACGCGCCATCTCTTTACCAACACCTGTTACCGCCATTGTTGGCATACCATAGCGTGTTCCCTGATCCACCAGCTTGATAATGTTCTTGATAGATTGGTGTTCGTGTTCTGAACCGATATAGACCTGTGCTGCAACCGCACAGACATTGAGACGCAGTGCATCTTCCATCGCTACCGCAACAGCTTCATTGGAGAGCTCAGTCAGAATAGAGTTAGCCCCAGACGCACGCAGGACTACAGGTTTATTGGTTGCCGGGGGAACCTGACTGCGCAGGATACCGCGGGTACACATCAACACATCGGTGTATTCAAACAACGGGGCGATATTGATATCAATACGTTCCAAACCTGTCGTTGGGCCCTGAAAATAACCGTGGTCAAATGCCAGCATCACCGTTTTATGGGTGGCAGGATTGAAAATCCGTGACAAACGGGACTGCATCCCCCAATCCAGTGCACCACAGCCTTTCAGTTCAAATAGCGTGTTCTGTTGCGGTGTATTAATGCCAAAATCTTTACCATCTTTGATATCATCTAAATCTGCCATTTCTCCCTCCAGAAAGGTGTCAGGACTGCATACCAGCCCCATGCATTAGAAATCGTACTGATTGATATTGTCTTTGGTGAAAATTACCCGCTCCGGCATGACAACAATGCCATTGCCTTTCGCCTCATAACGGTATCCTTGTACACTGTTGGGTGAGATTTCAACACTGCCAATACCAGGAATATTCAATTTATCTCCCACATTCAGTTCGCCTTTTTACAATATCTCATTGGTAACATGAATGGCTATCTTGCCCTGCTTGACTACATCCCACAAAGCGAACTGTTTGACCGTATCAGATGCTATCATCTTGAAGTACCTTAGCAAGAGTCAGCGTGAAATCAATCTGCTTAATACCTACCCTTACCTTAAACCAGAAAACTGCTTACTGATCCCACGGGCAACTAAAAGCGGAGCACTGTTAGTCGGACTCAGGCAAAACGGATCATGGGAATTAGTGGCAATATTGTTCTGTGACATCACGTACCTCATGACATTTTGGGTTTGCGTTTCTGACACCGATGCGAGATTGAACATTTATTTAATTTAAAAACTTTTGTTCAAGACTCTAATGTAAAACTTAAGATTTTTTCAATTATCAGATCACATTTTGTGAAAAATTTAGATCCACATTGAAATATGTTCAAATTTTGCGATAAGCATCTAGTACATTAGAGATATTTATGCTTATTCTTTCCTCGTGGATAAAGAAGTTATTATGTCGACCAAATTAAATCAGAAACAATCAGTCTCAGAGAAAAGCGTATTATCCGAGGAAATTGACTATTCAAGCTACAGCTACCCAGGAAATAGCATGAGTGAAGAAGAACTAATGGCCCGCATTGCCTGGTTTTACTATCACGATGGTCTGACGCAAGGAGACATCGGTGAATTACTCGGCCTCAGTCGCCTGAAAGTTTCCCGTCTGTTAGAGAAAGGGCGGCAATCTGGCGTGATCCGCGTTCAGATCAATTCGCGCTATGAAGGGTGTTTAGAGTTGGAAAGTGCTTTGCAAAAACGCTTTAATCTCAGACAGGTTCGCGTATTACCTACCCTTGATGGCATGAATCTGAATGCGCGTCTTGGTATCGGAGCCGCTCACCTGTTAATGGCGCTGATTGAACCTCACCAGCTATTAGCGATTGGATTTGGTGAAACACCGATGTGTACTTTGCAGCATCTGAGCGGTTTTATCTCATCTCAGCAAATTCGGTTGGTGACACTGTCAGGCGGTGTTGGCCCTTATATGACAGGTATTGGCCAGCTTGATGCAGCCTGTCCTGTCAGCATCATTCCGGCACCACTGCGAGCCTCTACCCATCAAGTTGCGGCGACATTTCGCGAAGAGCGCAGTGTACGGGACGTGATTTTGGCAGCTTGTGCGGCCGATACTGCTATCGTCGGGATCGGCGCCATCAAACAGAAGCAACATGCAACTATCATGCGTTCCGGCTACATCAGCGATGGCGAACAATTGATGTTTGGCCGCAAAGGTGCTATCGGTGACATTCTTGGTTACTTCTTCAATATGGAAGGTGAGCTGATCAGCGATATTGATATCCATCAGGAACTGATCGGCATTTCATTGCCAGAAATGAAAACCATTCCTAATGTCATTGGTGTAGCAGGCGGCATTGAAAAAGCAGATGCTATCGTTGCTGCACTGAAAGGGGGTTACATTAATTCACTGGTGACAGAAGAACAGACCGCGAAAGCTATGTTAATTTGATCGACGAATAATCTCTATCCATCCCCTGTGCCATATCGAATAAAAAGAAGATAACAACAGACGAGGATAGTATCATGAATCAACGCGCTCATGCTCACCCATCAAGGAAGTATTTGATGGCGCTTGATGCAGGAACTGGCAGTATCCGTGCAGTTATATTTGATCTCGAAGGGAATCAGGTTGCCGTTGGACAAGCTGAATGGATACACCATCCCGTACCGAATGTTGCGGGTTCAATGGAGTTTGATCTGAAAAATAACTGGCAACTGGCCTGCCAATGTATTCAACAGGCGCTGCAAAAGGCGGAACTGCCCGCCAATGCGATTCAAGGCGTTGCTGCCTGTTCAATGCGGGAGGGTATTGTCCTTTATAATCGTGACGGCGATCCTATCTGGGCGTGTGCCAACGTAGATGCCCGCTCCAGTCATGAAGTCAGCGAACTGAAAGCGCTTTACAATAATACCTTTGAATATGACGTCTACCGCTATTCCGGCCAAACATTGGCATTAGGAGCCATGCCACGCCTGCTTTGGCTTGCTCATCACCGCCCTGATATCTATCAACAAGCCAGTACCTTAACCATGATCAGTGATTGGCTGGCTTATATGCTAAGTGGCGAACTGGCGGTTGATCCCTCTAACGCGGGCACAACGGGAATGCTGGATTTAGCCAGCCGCGATTGGCGCCCAAGCCTGTTGGAAATGGCAGGATTGCGTGCTGATATCCTCTCTCCTGTCAAAGAAACAGGCACCTTGCTCGGCTATATTACGGAAAAAGCCGCAGCAGAATGCGGCCTGAACAGCGGCACTCCCGTGATTATGGGCGGTGGCGATGTGCAACTCGGCTGTCTTGGCATTGGTGTCGTCAAACCCGCCCAAACTGCGGTACTCGGCGGAACATTCTGGCAGCAAGTCGTCAACCTGCCTGAACCCATCATCGATCCAAACATGAATATCCGCATCAATCCGCACGTTATCCCCGGCATGGCACAGGCAGAATCCATCAGTTTCTTCACCGGCCTCACCATGCGTTGGTTCCGTGATGCTTTTTGTGCAGAAGAAAAACTGCTGGCAGAACGACTGGGCGTTGATGCCTACAATCTGCTGGAAGATATGGCGGCACGAGTTCCTGCCGGTGCCTATGGTGTCATGCCAATTTTCTCCGATGTTATGCGCTTTAAATCGTGGTATCACGCTGCCCCATCTTTCCTTAATCTCTCGATTGATCCGGAAAAATGCAACAAAGCAACACTATTCCGGGCATTGGAAGAAAACGCCGCTATCGTCTCGGCGTGTAATCTCGATATGGTTTCGACCTTCTCTGGTGTCCAAGCAGAATCGCTGGTCTTCGCAGGCGGTGGCTCAAAAGGCAAACTCTGGAGCCAAATTCTGTCTGACGTTACGGGACTGCCTGTCCGCGTACCTGTGGTAAAAGAAGCAACAGCATTGGGTTGTGCTATTGCAGCAGGGGTTGGTGTTGGATTGTATGATTCCATGCCCGCAACAGGAGAAAGATTGGTACGTTGGGAGCGGGAATATCAACCGAATTTAAGCCACCGTGAAGTTTACCAAAAAGCGAAAAAAGACTGGCAGGCAGTATATGCAGACCAACTACACCTGGTGGATGATGGGCTGACGACGTCATTGTGGAAGGCACCGGGGCTGTAATTTTTGATTGGCCTCGAATTGTGAGGCCAATAAAATAATCAAATCTCTCACCTCATAGTCCTGGCTTACTCCTACACCTAGAGTCTGGAAAATTTCTGTAAAGCCTGTTGTTGTTAGGCATTTTATGTTTTCCAGAAAATCTTGTGTTTTTGCTACTTTTTCCAAAATTTTGTCTTTTAAATCTATTACTTTTCCAGATTTTTTAATGCTCGGAATATAATTGAATACTGTACTAACTGAGTACTACATCTCAGGCGATTCAATCACCTGTCAAAAATACCATTATCCTCCTTGAAATATTGCGCTAGCGTTCCCATATACCAGCAAATGACGTGCTGGTTTATTGAACAGTTTTAGATGCTGAGATGATGGCGTTTGGAGCTCAAGTTAACGTAAATGATGCGAGCACAAAATATCCAAGAGAGATAATCATGGAAAACGATTTGATGCTGGCATCGCGCCACATCCTCCTTGCTGGTAGCATATCAAACACTACTGAAAACGAGCTTATTGACCGAGCTCATACATTTGTTCAGGCGTTTGTTGGCGAAGTGCTAAATGCCGGCGGTGGTTTTGTGATTTATGTGGCAGCTGAACCTGTCAATGCAGATAACAAACCACTGCTGTTTGATTGGACAGTGGCTAAAGCTATTGACAAGATGCTCCCTGGCGAGAGTTCTCAGGTTCGCTTAAAGATTGTAGCTTCACATGAGCGTCTCCAGTCTAAGGCTAATCCTGAGCAACGTAAGCTTTTAAACGGGATGATTGCGCGTGGTGTCGCCGAGCTCGTACCTCTTGAAGAGGAAGTGCTGACTGGTGGCAATGTTGGCGATGAACAAATTGAGCACGCTACTGCAATGGTGGCCTTGGGTGGTGGGAAGGGGGTTTTGGACCGCGCTCACAAAATGGTCAAAAGGTCATTACCCGTACTTCCACTTGATATGCAGCTAGGCGCAAATAGTGAAGACGGAGCTGGTGCACTCGGTGTGCTGAATCGTTTTCAATCCAATCCACTTACTTATATGCCAAATAGCGGTAATAAAGTCGTTAACGTATTACCTGCTCTGTCTTTGCAAGAGCCCGTGCTTTCGTTGCAAGAAATCAGTAAACGCATCGTCAAAATCCTTTATGAGGAAGAAAAGGCCAGGATCGAGGCTTTACCCCCAGATGTACTTGTGCTTACCGCTTTAGATGTGGAGTTGGCTGCTGCTAAGCAAGCATTCGGAATCTCGGAAGATGCCGAGCACGTTACAACGAAGAACGGTTTGCATGTATGGAGGGCACCTGTCTCCAAACGTGGCGGTAAGACGGCCAGCTGTGTGGTGGCATGCTTTGCGGGTGCTGGTAATGTAGATGCGGCTTCTGTTACTTCTATGCTCTTGGGTGAACTGGAACCTGCTAACGTGATAATGATGGGTATAGCGGCTGGTCTTCGAGGCAAATGTTCCCTGGGTGAGGTCGTTCTCTCAGAACGAGTGGTTGCCTATGAAGGTGCAGCTTTTATTGAGGGAGGTAAGGTCGAAGCGCGACCAGAAATAACCAGATTAAACATGCGGGTTCGTCAAGATGTCAGTGCCTATCTTTCTAACCGAGCAACTCTCGAATCTCGCCTCACGGACAGTTACAAGACGCTGGGCATTGAATTCCCCGACCAAGTCGAAGCTGGCCCAGTTGCTCAGGGAGTGATGCCAAAGACTGCTACCGTTGCTAGTGGAGAAAAACTCCTTCGCGACCCAGAGAAGTTTCTTGGTATGCGTGAGCTTCACGGCAAAATTGAGATTGCTGAAATGGAAGGCGCGGGTCTTTTTGCTGCGTGTGAAAATTTCGGTAAGCCTGTACTAATGGTCCGTGGCATTAGCGATTTCGGCGATTCGAAGAAAGACAACAGGTTTCACCTTTTGGCTGCCAAAGCCGCCGCAGCGGTAACTGCCGACTACATAGCTTATGGTATGACACTGCAAGATTAACTTTTTAAATCGTTCGTTTTTTTGATGTGTTCAAACATGGAGAAACAATGCCTCTATCAAATACAGAGCTTGAATATTTCGATCACAATGTGTTGCGCCTTAGCAAGGAGAAACGTTCGGAATATCACGCGCAGGTCGACAACCTTGTACGTGAACTGAAAAAGTGTATTACTGACAAAGCAAAGCTAAAAGTCACAAAGGTGGTGAAAGCTGGCTCATTCGCCAAATTTACGATTCTACGCAAAATAGACGGTTACCCAACAGATGTTGATGTTGTTTTTTACATTGCTGGCGTAGATGAGAACAGTAAGTCCTATGAAGAACTATGCAATAAAATTTACGATTTTCTGATAGATATCTATCCAACAAAAGAAGTTGAAGATTTCGAAATTCAGCGTCGCGCAGCGAAGGTCACATTTGTTAAAAGCGGTCTTGAAGTAGATGTAGTCCCTGTTTTACAACACAACTCAACCCCTGATCATGGATGGCAATTTGACATTCAGAGCGGAGAGAGAAACCTTACTTGTGCGCCTTGTCACATCAAGTTTATACAGGCACGAAAAGATAAAGATAAACACTTCCGGACGTTGGTACGCTTGGCGAAGCGCTGGAAGCACTTTCATGATATTCCAGGACTGAAGTCCTTTCATATAGAACTCATACTGGCTTACCTTGTTGACACCGATGGTCCAGCAGAAAGTATAGAGAAGCGCTTCAGGGAGTTCTTGGTTTATATCGCTCGCACCAAGTTAAGTGAACGTATTGATTTCCCCGAAAATGCAGGCAAGCCTCAGACAAGTTTCAGTGATCCGGTTGTGATAATTGACCCTGTGAGCCCAGAAAATAATGTGGCATCTCGTATTTCTAAAGAAGAACAGGAATTGATCGCGAAAGCTGCTGAAGCTGCTTGGGAGAATGCCACCTATGCGTCTGTTGAAAATGATCTTGACGTATGGAAAGAGATTTTCGGTGGCCGTTTTAAGACCAAGGAAGAATAAGGATGAGTACGTATTCAAGTACTAGCACCTATACGGTTGCAGATGTTGAGAAGGTTATGCGTAGCGTCAAGGCAGATTTAATGATGATAGCTGGAGCTACAAAAGCCATGACGGAGGATGATGCTGCAAATTATGCCCATGACATTGAATTACTTGCTAAAAAGGATCATCTGAAGTTTGTAGATGTGACTCTAATGAATGGTGATACCGAAGTAAGAGCCGTTCGGTATGAGTTCCAGTCAGAAAATGCAACTGGAACTGAAAGGCCCGGGGGAGTGTTGTGGCCGCTTATATCAAAAGACAATGGGGGATGGATCCGCTTCCATTTGCGTTACAAAGACACGTCATCATCGGAAAAAAGAAAAGAACTTCCTTTGAGGATTTCTTGGGTACCCGCAACGACAGATATTAGTCATACTGCACTGACCTCTTCAACAGGTCGTGGTTATAGCAGCAATGGCTTTGGCACAAACAGAGAGGATTTTTCGTGAGTAATCCATCCGTATTCGAAATAAAAACTAATCTTCCAGTTGTCCAGTTTGATGCTCAAGAGAAAAAACTTTTGGGATTCGAGGAACGCTATCAGCGTGTTAAAAAGCGCCTTCAGCTTATTTTACAGGCGAATGAATTAGAACGTTGGAGCCTGATGCATCACAAAAAGAAAATCATGGTAATTGGGCTCCTTAGTGATCAGTATCCCCTAGCGATTTTTCATGGAGATGTTGGAACAGGAAAAACTGCTAACGCTGAAGCAATTGCGAATCGCTTGGCGCGTGATGCAAAAATTGAAGATGCCATTCTCTTCAAATTGAGCAATAAAGTTAGAGGAACTGGTAAAGTCGGAGAAATGGGGACCTTGATTACCCAAGCTTTCGAAGACATAACTAGATCTATCGGACCGGGTAAGGGACGCGCTTTTCTAATCATTGATGAGGGGGACTCTCTGGGAGCATCTCGAAGTCAGGACTATAGTCATCACGAAGACAAAGTAGGTGTAAACACTCTTATTCAATCCATAGATAGTATGCGCAAACATGGAGGGCGTATTTTTGCTATTCTCTGTACAAACCGCTTAGCTGCTCTTGATGCCGCAGTAATTCGTCGCGCATCAATAGTTGAAGAGTTCACGCGCCCTTCCGATGACGAGAGAAGTGAGCTTTTTTCAAGAGACTTGGGCGACATGGGTTTCTCCACAGTCGAAATCAATAAATTGGTTAAAGCAACAGCAGCTAGCGGGACTAAGCCAGCTTGGACATACTCTGATATTCGTACACGCTTATATCCAGCTGCAGTATCTTTAGCTTTCCCTGATTCTCCACTAACTGTGGAGCATTTTTATCAAGCCGCTGCGGAATTAGAACCATCGCCGGTGATGATTGGATGATCCCACAATAAATACTGGAGCAATCAAGTGAATAAGAAACGTGAAATTTTTATTTCTGTTGATGTCGAGACAACAGGCCCCATAGTAAGTGAACATAGCATGCTCACGGTGGGAGCTTGTTTGGTGTATCAACCAGAGGTCTGCTTTTCGACGATGCTAAAACCTATTAGCGAGAAATCAATTGAAGAAGCTCTAGCTGTTACAGGTTTGACGTTAGAGAAGGCAGAAAAAGACGGACTAACTCCAACTGAAGCCATGACGCAGTTTGCTGATTGGATAGCAGATAACATACCCGAAGATTGCACCCCTGTATTTGTGGGATTGAATGCCCCGTTTGACTGGGGATTTGTCAATTACTACTTCTGGAAATACCTTGGGTGCAATCCATTTGGATTTTCAGCATTAGACATCAAAGCTCTCTTCATGGGAGTTACGGGTTGTACATGGCATGATACCAAATCTAGTTGTATTGATAAGATTGTAAACCCAAATCAGAAAGGGAACCACGATGCTCTTGACGATGCGATATATCAAGCGGAATTATTCCGGTTAATTTACAGATTGAGCCAGAACACGCATAAGAACTAAGTTTATATATGGTTTTTCTGATGAGTTTTCTAAGGAATTCTGTCCATAGATGATGCTACACAGGTAATAATGAATGTTTATTAGATTGTTATCTAACGTGTTGGAAATGCTCTTTCTAAGACGGTATAAATGCGAATGAAGGAAGGCGAAATGTCTGAAGAGGGAAAATCTCTAGCAGAAAGATATGCTATAGAACAGGTAAACCATTACAAGAAAAAAGCAAATCATAACAAGTTTGAAAGTATTTGGTGTTTCAAAAGTGCAATGGTGTGCTCTCTATTATGCCCTTTATTTGTCAGCCTTGGTGAAGGTATCTGGCTGTCAAAGGTTATTCCATCTTTATTGTCTACGTTAGCAGCTTTTTCGACCGCATGGCTTCAATTAAGAAAACCACACGCACTTTGGGCTGTATATCGAACTGCACAACGCAAAATTGAGACGACTTTAGCTCATTATCAATTTAGAGTGGGAAAATTTTCTGGCATGTCGGATTCAATAAAGGAAGCAGATAAACTGCTTATTTCTGAAGTTACAAACTTTGCATCTGAAGCTCACAATACTTGGGCAAAGAATGTTCCAGATGCATCAAGTCTTAATAAAACGGCTCTTACTGGTAAAGAATAAGCTATTTTTAGCTCGGTAATTCTATTCACAGTTTGAATCCATGATGTGAGCCATCTGGTAGTTCAATTTGAAGGCGGATTTTTCCTCCGCCTGATTCAACAATTTTTTTCAACTGCTGTAGACTGTCGATCATCGAGCTATCAATTTGGTAGCTTGCATCAGCACCGATACGCTTTAGTAGCTCGATCAGACGAAGATGAATCAACTGCTTTGATGCTATTTCTTCGGCGGCTTGAACAACCCCTTGAGGTTGCTCTGTAATGATGTCTTCAAGTTTTCTACCCATCTTCTTCGCCTTTGAGGTTAAGCTGAAAAACTTTCACATGTGAAAGTTTTCCTAGCTCTGTATGTTTGGCTAGTTTAGCCAGCAAAGGGCAGTAAAACTAGCTTAGGTATACAATCACTTGATTCTCACAATTTGGCTCTGTTTGAGCTCAACTATCTGAAGTTCAAGATCTTCAATACGTGAAATTGCACTCCTTAGAGCATGACTTAGTTGATGATGTTCTGCCGCCATTGAAGTTAATCTTTGGTTCAATACGGCAACTTTTGCACGATAGTGAATTTTTACCTTTCTTTCTTGGTTGCGCTTTTCTCTCAAAATTTCAACCTCGGACTGAACTGCTGTATCAGGAGCAAGGCACTTTAGTTTTTGTACCTCTGATTGAACTCTTAGCTTGAAATCTGGATAGTAATAGCAACTGCCATTTCCCAATTCGGCTTCTTCCTCTACAGCTCGAACCGATAATTTACGGTGATCGGGTATTCGTTTGGTTTTTCGTTCGATGATCCTCTGCAAAGCCGATTCAAGCTTGAGAAGCGTGTTTTCTGACTTTTTCATAAATCGATAACCTGCAAAGGGTGCTGATATTTTTCAAATTCCAGGCCAACGTCGTTCAACACTTTCTCAGCAACTCGAATCTGTGTAATACAATGGGCATACTCTGCGTGGCTGACATCGGATTGCTGCTTCAGATAGCCGCTCAATGCCTGATGTTTCTTTTGCCACCACGACGCTTTTTTATCATCCACGACGCTCCCGCCGCCACGGCAATCAACGCAGAATGCGGCATTTATTACCTCATCCATGTCACATTCATAGCCATTTTTGCAATAGCTATGGAGAGTTCCATGTAAAGTTAGTCGTTTTTCTTTAACCAATCGATACAAACTGTTCCAGTTGCTATAGATCACAGGTTTGTCGTCGCGCATAGCGACAATAGCCTTACCAAAGCTCCCCGTTAGCTTTTCATCACCATTGAACCATTTATCAAAGTGCGCAGTCGTTTGTTCAAGTTTTACTTCGTTGAGCAAGTTAATCAGCTCACTGTCTACCTTTATCAGGTGCGCCGTAAAACCCCGTCCTTCAGGGCGGGGATATAAGGCGCGGTTTTCCGACTAACCTGGTGTTTTCTGCTGCTCGATGTATTGCCGGATGATCGAGATCGGCGCACCTCCGCAACTACTTGCAAAATAGCTCGGTGTCCACAGAACGCCTTTATAGTAATAGCGTAGAGCAATATCTGGACGGTCACGCCGAAGCAGCCTGCTGGAAACGCCTTTAAGACTGTTGACCAGATTCGATACTGCGAGCTTTGGCGGGTAGTTGATCAGCAAATGCACGTGGTCGTATTCGCCGTCCATTTCAACCAGTTCAACACCAAAATCAGCACATACGCTGCTAAAATAGCTGCGTAGCTTTTCGATGGCATCAAGATCGAATATCTTTCGTCGATACTTGGCGACGAATACCAAGTGGACGTGCATCAGGAAAACACCGTGTCTTCCGCGTCGAATATCAGTTTCTTTTGTCATAGACCAAAGTATAATGATAGTCATGATACGACTTCAAGCCTTCAAATTCCAGTTAAGACCAAATGGTCAGCAGGAGCGCGATATGCGACGCTTCGCAGGGGCTTGTCGCTTCGTTTTTAACCGTGCACTGGCACTCCAGAATGAGAACCATGCAGCAGGGAATAAATATCTCCCCTACACCAAAATGGCTTCATGGCTGATTGAGTGGAAATCCGTACCTGAAACACAATGGCTGAAAGAATCTCCCTCGCAACCGTTGCAGCAGTCACTGAAAGATCTGGAGCGCGGCTACAAAAATTTCTTCCAGAAGCGGGCTGCATTCCCCCGCTTCAAAAAACGTGGTCAACATGACTCATTCCGCTACCCGCAGGGCGTGAAGCTCGATCAGCCCAACAGTCGAATCTCGTTGCCAAAGTTAGGGTGGATACGCTATCGCAACAGCCGTGAAGTCATTGGCGAAGTGAAAAACGTCACGGTCAGCCAGTCATGCGGCAAATGGTACGTCAGTATCCAGACTGAATACGAAGTGACTGACCCTGCTCACAATGCAGAATCAATGGTCGGACTGGATGCCGGAGTAACAAAACTTGCCACGCTTTCAGATGGCACGGTATATCAGCCAGTAAGCAGCTTCAAAGCAAACCAACGTAAGCTGGCAACACTCCAGCGGCAGTTGAGTCGCAAAGTAAAATTCAGCGCAAACTGGCAGAAACAAAAACGGAAAATCCAGTGCTTGCACTCGCACATTGCCAATATCCGGCGCGACTACCTTCACAAAGTCACCAGTGAAATCAGCAAAAACCACGCGATGATCGTCATTGAAGACTTGAAGGTCAGTAACATGTCGACATCGGCAAAAGGCACGGCAGAGAAGCACGGAAGAAACGTCAGAGGCAAATCAGGCTTGAACCGCTCGATACGGGATCAAGGCTGGCATGAAATGCGCCGTCAGCTTGAGTACAAGCAGCTCTGGCGCGGTGGTCAGGTAGTGGCGATACCGCCGGCATACACCAGCCAGCGGTGTGCCTGCTGTGGTCATACGGCGAAAGAAAACCGCCAGACGCAAAGTCAATTCGTGTGTCAGGTATGCGGCTACACCGCGAACGCGGATGTAAACGCCGCACGTAATATTTTAGCGGCAGGACATGCCGTGCTTGCCTGTGGAGGGAGGGTGCAGCCAGACCGCCCGTTGAAGCAGGAACCCACCGAGGTGAGTCAGGCTTCGGTCTGAACGCTGTAGGAATCCCCGTCCTTTAGGGCGGGGAGGATGTCAACACCTCATCAGATATTGAAGCTCTGTATCAGTGGTGGAAAGATCAAAAATAGGCCACTAACAATATACCTTTCGTCTTTCAAGTTGCAGCTTTGTTAGCTGCAACCCAAAGTCTATTTGGTATCTATACGCATTAAACTTCAAGTTGCAATTGACAACACGAATCGCTCAAAAAGGCTAATAACCTTTTTGCTCACCTGTTAAAGTAGCCGCCCGATTATAATCATTGTGTATTTGATTAAGCATCATCATTCTCTAGCGTTATATACAAAAATGAGGAAATACTATGTCAAAACTCATCTATTATGTCGCCGCTACAATGGATGGTTACATTGCGACTAAAAACCATGAATTAGGTTGGTTATATGATTATCCGCCAGGCGATGATGCCACTCCTTATGATGAATTTTATCAAAATATCGGTGCCACAATTATGGGCGCTGGAACCTATGAGTGGATTATGAAAAACGCCGCAGGTGAATGGCCGTATCAAAATATTCCTTCCTTTATTCTCTCCTCAAGAAACTTAACGATTTTTTCTGACATTAATGCTGTTGTCATCCAAGACAATCCCAAAAATATCGCCGCTAAGGCAAGAGACGCAGCCAAAGGAAAAGATGTTTGGATAATTGGGGGAGGTAAAACCGCCGCCAGCTTTGCCGATGCCGGAGAGTTACAACAACTGTTTATTACCACTGTTCCGGTCTTTTTAGGCTCTGGTATTCCTGTCCTACCTGTTAATCAGGCTATTCATGTGACACCTAATAAGCAAAGATGCTTGCGAAGTGGCGCGATTGAAACAATTATGGATATTAAATTGATGAAACAGCCATCAGTGAATTCATAATATTCTGCGCTGTTACAAGGCACATAATTCCATTGCAATTGCAAAATATACCTCACTATCAACAAACTGTGCGAATTCCTGACTATTTAACGTGCCTGCTGACTAATGATGGCATGAACCCATAACCGACATCTATTAATTACCAAAAAAACTAAAAATTCTATAATAATAAGTATCACGAATATAAAAAACCCTTTAATTTCAAATCAATGGCCTAAAATGTGATCTAAAACTCAAACGAAGCAACTTTTCATATTCAAAATGTAAAAATCTGTCTAGGATTGAGCTGCTATTATTTCAGTCTATTCATTATCTCATCACGAGTGTAATCATTCTGTTAATCGCAAAATTCCATCATTTATAACTCCTGCCACACCAAGGAGAAAAGGCATGAAAAAAAAACAAATAAACCAAAAGGATATTGATAATCTTATTACCTTGATTGGTGGTAAAGAGAATATCGCTTCCGTCAGTCATTGTATCACCCGCCTCAGATTTGTTCTTAATACACCAGAAAATGCCGATGCCAAAGCCATTGAAGAATTACCAATGGTCAAGGGATGCTTTACTAATGCCGGACAATTTCAGGTCGTGATTGGCACGAATGTGGATGTCTATTATAAAGCTCTGCTTGAAACCACAGGGAAACAATCCGTTAATAAAGAAGAAGTTAAACAAGCTGCTCGCCAAAATATGAAATGGTATGAAAATGCAATTTCACATTTTGCCGAGATCTTCTTCCCATTACTGCCAGCCCTAATCAGCGGTGGTTTAATCCTCGGTTTTCGTAACCTGATAGGTGATCTCCCGTTTAGTGATGGCAAATCGCTCGTGCAACTCTACCCTGTCTGGCAGAGTATCTATGATTTTCTCTGGCTAATCGGTGAAGCCGTCTTCTTCTACCTCCCTGTGGGTATCTGTTGGTCTGCCGTCAGAAAGATGGGGGGAACACCCATTCTGGGGATTATTCTCGGCATTACCCTGGTTTCCCCACAATTGATGAATGCTTACCTGCTTGGGCAACAAACGCCCGAAGTCTGGAATTTCGGCTGGTTTACAATTTCTAAAGTCGGTTATCAGGCACAGGTTATCCCTTCCCTATTAGCTGGCCTGACGTTGGGATGGATTGAAACGCGGCTGAAAAAATGGGTGCCAGACTATCTCTATCTTGTTATTGTCCCTGTGACTTCTCTGGTACTGGCCGTCCTCCTCGCCCACGCCCTGATAGGCCCTGCCGGACGTGCTATCGGTGATGGTGTTGCCTGGGTTGTTAAAAGTCTAATGACGGGTAGTTTTGCGCCTATTGGAGCCACCTTGTTTGGTTTCTTCTACGCCCCGTTAGTCATTACAGGTGTACACCAAACAACACTGGCTATCGACCTGCAAATGATCCAAAGTACCGGAGGTACCCCAATCTGGCCGATTATTGCGCTATCTAATATCGCTCAAGGTTCTGCCGTTGTCGGCATTGTCTGGGCAAGCAAAAAACAAAAAGAACGCGAAATTTCTGTTCCTGCGGCAATTTCAGCTTATCTCGGGGTCACCGAACCTGCCATGTATGGTATCAACCTTAAATACCGTTACCCCATGTTCTGCGCGATGATTGGCGCAGCTCTGGCTGGACTGGTTTGTGGACTCAACCATGTCACTGCCAATGGTATCGGCGTTGGCGGAATACCAGGCATTCTTTCTATCAAGCCGCAGTTCTGGATGGTTTATCTGATTGCCATGCTCATCGCGATTGCTGTGCCATTCCTGCTGACCGTTCTGGCTTATCGTAGAAATGAACGCAAAGCGCTTTTACCCAATGAACAGGCCAATTAATTTTGTAGGTATCTATTTATGACGGAACAAAAACCATGGTGGATGGATAGCGTTATCTACCAAATTTATCCAAAAAGTTTTCAAGATAGTACCGGTAGCGGCACAGGAGATATCAACGGGATCACCCAACGGCTGGATTATCTACAGCGTCTCGGTGTTGAGGCCATTTGGATCACCCCAATCTATCCCTCTCCGCAGGTTGATAATGGCTATGATGTCGCTGATTACTGTGCCATCAATCCAGATTATGGCTGCATGGAAGACTTTGATAATTTGGTGCAAAATGCCCATCGCCGTGGCATTCGCATTATTTTGGATATGGTTTTCAATCACACCTCAACCCAACATCCATGGTTCCAGGCGGCGCAGGACATTAATAGCCCCTATCGCCAGTTTTATATCTGGCGGGAGGGTTCTGAAGGTTCCCTACCCAATAACTGGAAATCCAAATTCGGTGGTAATGCGTGGCAATGGCATACAGAGAGTCAACAATATTACCTCCACCTGTTTGCGGTTGAACAAGCCGATTTAAATTGGGAGCACGCACCGGTTCGCGCTGAACTGAAGAAAATCTGTGAATTCTGGGCTGATCGTGGCGTTGATGGCTTGCGTCTGGATGTCATTAACCTTGTCTCAAAACAGCAAGATTATCCTAACGATGATCACGGCGATGGCCGCCGATTCTACACCGATGGCCCGCGGATACACGAGTTTTTGCAAGAAATGAGCCGTGATGTTTTCCAGCCGAAAGGATTGATGACTGTTGGTGAAATGTCATCCACCAGCCTTGAAAACTGCCAACGCTATGCAGCCCTGGACGGAACGACGCTGTCCATGACGTTTAATTTTCACCATCTAAAAGTTGACTACCCAAATGGAGAAAAATGGACTCAGGCAAAACCAGATTACGTTGAACTGAAAAAGATTTTCTCAACATGGCAGCAGGGTATGCACCAAAAAGCCTGGAATGCACTTTTTTGGTGTAACCATGATCAGCCGCGCATTGTTTCTCGGTTTGGTGATGAACATCAGCACCACAAAATATCCGCCAAAATGCTGGCAATGGTGCTGCATGGTATGCAGGGTACGCCTTATATTTATCAGGGCGAAGAACTGGGTATGACAAACCCTAACTTTACGCGTATTGAGGATTATCGGGATATCGAAAGCCTGAATATGTATCAAGAGCGTATTGAGAAAGGCATGCAAGTAGAGGATATACTGGCAATTTTGGCGCAGAAATCCCGTGATAACAGCCGAACCCCCATGCAGTGGAATGATTCAGCAAACGCGGGTTTTACCACCGGAACACCGTGGATTGCACCTTGCAGTAATTACCCAGAGATCAACGCCGAAACCGTATTACAGGATGAAGATTCCGTCTTCTATTGCTACCACAATTTGATTAAATTGAGAAAGCAACAACCCATTCTGACATACGGTGATTACCTGGATCTGCTGCCAGAACATCCTTCGTTGTGGTGCTATCTGCGTCGTTGGCAAGATCAAACCTTGCTGGTCATTGCAAACCTAAGTGCTGAAACCCAACATTGGTCTCCAGAACCGGCACTTTTAAGCAAAGAATGGCAGGTATTGATGAGCAATTACCCATCACCGGCAACAGTAAATCATGAAATTAAAATTAAACCTTATGAATCAATATATTTAATATCCAAATGATAATATTATTTATACCAATCTAATTTCAAGATACATGTGATTTCTCCCCGCTTCGTGGGGAGAAATCAGGTTTCATATCGTGTTGTAGTGAGAGTGGACACTAACTCAAACCGCTCCAGTACCCCAAAAAATGAATATTCTAATATTATTCTTATCGATAAATAACCCAAGACTCAGCAACAGCTGTCTATTATTGGCGCGATGAAAAAATCTATGCCATACTTTTTGAATCTCAAACAAGGAGTATACCATTATGTTTTACTCAAGATACTTAACTTATTTGGGAGTCATCAGTCTACTATTATCTGCCTTTGCACAAGCACAAGTACCATCTCAACAATTATCGCCAGACCAGACAAAATACCTACAACAGCAAATTAATGAACAAGTTACAGATAAATCTGCACTACCAATGGTAGAAAGTTGGTCAGATGCCAAAAAAGTGGCAGAGTTTATTTGTCGCCCTTTTGCCTTACCCATCATTAAGAAATATTATAAAGACGCAGATAAAATTTTCCTCGGTGTAGATTCAAAAGAGAGTATCAGACTCAAACAGCCTTCTGAATTAGTCGGCATCGGTATGTATAGGACGAATGATGGTTGGCATGACATTCGATTCTCCTGCAAATTAGATGCAACTGGCAAAGCTCGGTCATTCAGATTCTTTCCCATAAAGGAGAAGTAAATGAAATATCTCTGGTTTATGTTACTTATTTTCTCCCCACTCAGTTTTGCGGCCAGTTTTGACTGTGCCAAAGCCAAGGCACCGGATGAGAAAGCAATTTGTTCAAACCCAAAGCTCAATGAGCTGGATGTGGAATTAAGTGTGAAATATCATTTTCTGCGTGGGTTATTTGCCATGGGCGTATCTGGCGAAATGCATGATAACCAAACTGCATGGCTGAAACAGCGCCACAAATGCAAGGGCGATACAACCTGTTTGCTGCAAAGTTACCACCAACGCATTAATCAGCTTGATACGCTGTATAATTCAATAGAGAAACCGATTTGATAATAAGTCATTGGGACGCAAGGAACGTTATATAACTTCCACTTGCCTTTTCCTTATACTGATGTTAATAATGTTAACATTATGAAAAATAAATTGATCGATATTCTGGCTAAGCCAGTCCAACAAACCACCACCACCGAAACCATCAGGTTGTTCGGGGGGTAGTTACAACTGAATTTTTAAAACCCTCTGAGCGATTCGCCAGAGGGTTTTTTTATACCCATTCCATGCGTTTCGCCCAGAGTTTTACTAAGGAGATAGGATGAAAACTCATCGCGAAATCGCACAACAACTCGATTTGTTCCACTCAGAGCCTCAAGGGCCTGGTATGATCTTCTGGCATCCAAACGGATGGCGTTTATTTCAGGATATTCAGCAACATATCCGCCAACTTTATCAACAATACGGTTTTCAGGAAGTTCGTACCCCTCAGTTTTTGAAAAAGGATCTCTGGCAAATTTCCGGCCATCTTATGATGTACGGAGAGGATATGTTCTTTGGTGGTGATCAGGAGAATATGCACGCTTATGCACTAAAACCGATGTCTTGTCCGGCACACATTCTGCTGTTCAAACGACATGTGCATAGTTACAGAGAACTCCCGGTCAAGTTATTTGAATTTGGTCTTGTTCATCGCAACGAACCCTCTGGTTCTTTGAATGGCTGTTTACGCTTGCGCCAGTTCACTCAAGATGATGCCCATATTTTTTGTGCATGGTCACAAACTTGGGATGAAATCCGACACTTTTTGAACAGGGCCAGGCTCGTTTACAACCAATACGGTTATCAGCAGCTTTCAGTTAAAATATCTACACGTCCAGAATCGGCTCTGGGAAACCAATCTTTATGGCAAAAAGCTGAACAAATCCTTATTGAAGTTTGCCAAAGTGAATCGATTGATTTCGAATTACAGGCCGGAGAAGGTGCATTTTATGGACCTAAAATTGAACTAACTCTTCAGGACAATATGGGACGCGAATGGCAGTGCGGTACAATCCAATTGGATTTTAATCTTCCAGAACGCTTCAATATTTCTTATACAAATACTTCCGGAGAGAAAGAACGTCCGGTGATCTTACATCAAGTAATATATGGTTCAATAGAGCGGTGGCTCGGTATGTTGTTGGAAGTCACTCAAGGAGCTTTACCGGAGTGGATCCATCCATTACCGGTTGCAATTGCAACGGTCAATGAAAACGTTCTCGACTATGCCAACACATTAGTAGAATTACTCAAATATGCAGGACTACATGTGCTGATAGATGACGGTGATAGTTCCGTTGCCCGTAAAATCAAACGGTTCCATCAGATGAAAATCCCCAATATTTTGATTATTGGAGAACAAGAAATGAATATGCATCAAGTGGCACTCCGTCGAGGTAACGTGGTCATTCCCATAGAGAAAACTAAACTGGTTGATCAGTTAATTAGTTACAGGAAATTGTGATGACCGGAGGAACCCGTTTGGTCACTGAGTCAATCAGTGACCGAAAATTTAAGTTAATACTGAATCAATTCCTTGACTAAATAAACTTAACTATTCTCGGTAAATTAGCTAATATCAAAAAAACTATAAAAACATATTAAAACTTAAACAGATATAAATAAACTTTCATAATAACGATACACTCATTTTTTTCATTCCCGGTTGTTGCCCGAATGAAAATGCAATCATAAATTCTTCAACGCACGCTAAGAGTTGCCACATATACTGACAGCAATGATTTCGGGTGACGGTTTCATGCAAGGATTGCCACAAGCGTTCAATCTTATTTAGCCATGGCGAATAGACCGGTAAAAATAACAGGTTAAATTGAGGATTTTGTTTTAGCCATTCCCTGACCTTATGGCTTTTGTGAATACCATAATTATCCAAAATCAACGTGATACTTTTGGCTTGACGATACTGACGATTAATTTTCTCTAACATATTGATAAATAAATCAGCGTTTTTCTTTATACCACCGACATAAGTCACTTGACCTGTTCGGGCATCAAGGCAGCCTGCAAGGTAGTGCTTTTGGTTTTTCCCCGGTGTCATCACGCGTTTTTGTTGTCCTTTTAGACACCAGTCTGCCCCGATTTTAGGATTCAGATCGATATCGACTTCATCTTCATAAAAAACAAGATGTTGCTCTGATGCGTTGGCTAAGGCTTCGGTGATTTTTGCCATTTTTTCGTCATACTCCGGATCAGGCTTTTTGACAGTAGGCGCCGCTCTTCGCCAGACAATACCCACCTGACAAAAGTAACGATAAAGCGTACTTTTCGACAGTGATACCCCTAATAATTCATTGATTATCTGAGTGATAAGTTCAATACTCCAGCGTGAACGCAAACAGTCAAAATCCTGCGGGGAGTGTGATAATAAGAACGACAACAAGCTAAAAATCGGGGCTAAATTCCATCGAGTAGGCCTTCCTCTCGGTAAGCTTTTTAATCCTTCCAGCCCATATAACGTTAACCAATTTATCCAACGATGGACGGAAGAACGTGAACAATGAAGGGTTCTGGCGATGTAAGAAACGGTCTGACCTTCATGTAACATCAAGAGTGCCATGAGTCGGCGGGCGTAATCTTTATCTCGGGTTTTATGAATAAATTTTTTCATCTGACGTCGTTCATTTCGGGGTATTGGTGCTATGATTCGCATCACTCAGTCCATTTTGGGATTTTTTTGATTTGGCGATTAATCAGATCGCAAAAATTGGACTGAGTTCCCTTCAAGTGATCTACTATTTTGAAAGCTTATTTATATGTTTCTATGAATAGCATTTGATTAAAAACAATCCCAGAATATTGGGATAGATCTTACAATATAGCAAATATATTAATCCTATAAATTTAATACTATTAAAAATAAATAATGAGTGTTACTTTTTCTTATAAATATTTGGGCGAACTATTTGCCAAACACCATTTTCATAACTAACGGGAGAGTAGCCAAATTTTTCATATAACCAAGGTGCCGTTGACGTCACAAGCATAATTCTACGTAGCCGTTGCATAACGGGATGAGATTGACAACATGTTATCAACCAGCGGCCTAATTGTTGTTTTTGATATTCTTCCAAGACATAAACATCACATAGATAGCCGAACGTCGCAAAATCTGTGACGAGCCTGGCAAACCCTATTTGAGTTTTATCTTTATACAACCCAAATGTCAGGCTGTTTTCAATAGCAGACCGTACTGTTTCGAGATCAATACCTTCCGCCCAACGGGAACGTGTCAAAAATTGGTGAATAGCGGTAATATCTAAAAGCGATTTGTCTGTTGAAACTTGGTAGTTTTCTTTCTGCCAATGAAAGTGTTGTGCCATATTTTTTCCCCTGATTACTGCATATCTGTAACAAAAACCCGCGCAAACGGAGCACCAAAATACTTCACCCGTATTTGGAACCATTGCGGTTCACTAAAATACTCTTGTGAACGCCAAACCACAGCGGAATTAAATTACCCTGAATCCATTGATGCCTTTAGTAAAAATATTCTTATTAACATTGTATGGGTGATTAAAGCAAGAATTCTTGTTCCTGAGCACACATAACGGCTCTTGTCGCTGGTGTAAGTTTAGTTCTCATCCGCTTTTCAACTACCCCGTTAACGTGCAGCCCTTCAATCAAAACCAAGTTAAGGCTTCTCATTTAAGGATATTATCTATTTACCCCCTGAATGTTCTCGAATCTTCTTAGCCAATATGCTCAAATCCTTATCAGATGCTCGTTTACTATCATGTGATGATATATATCCTTCGTATTCATGAAAAAATTTGTCCACACAAGATGATATTTTTTTAAAACGGCTATTATTTCCTGTTCCGTGCATAGGAAATAGTTTGGCGTGTATATGATCAACGCCATAGCCTTCGAATATTAGCCCTGTTCTAGCAACACCGTCTAAGGTTGAATCAAGGAGTTTAGCAACCTTTTTAGAAGCGATGATCAACCCAGACAAACTATCATCACTTAATTCAAATGCGTAACTTTCATAATGTTTCTTGGGAATAACTACTGTAAAACCCTGTGTGTTTGGATATATTGATAAAAAAGCTATGTAATCATCATCTTCCCAAATAACATGTGCAGGTGATTTTCCATTAACTATTTCGCAGAAAATACAATTATTCATATAAAAATTTTTATTGAATAAAAAAGACGATTTCAGACAAAAGGTGGCGGAAGATCACAGGAGTCGAACCTGCCGAGGGCCGCTGGCGGCCCCATCTGGATTTGAAGTCCAGCCGCCCCACCGGGGACGATGATCTTCCATTAATAAAATTGATGAAGAGCAGGGATTATAGCGCGTCTCCAAGAATATCTAAACTTCTCCGCAACTTCACAGATCCCTGACAGCAAAAGAACCTAATTGTTCGCACAAAAGTGCGGCATTAACATTGAACTCACGATATCTTATCCCCATCTATCGTCAACAACCCATTGGGATACGGGGCTGGTTTCAGCCTATACCCAAATACACATATAAGGCGCTCATTATGACTAATCCGCTACTGCTATCTTCTGCATTGCCTAAGTTCTCTGCAATCGAACCAAAACATGTCGTGCCTGCGGTGAAAGAGACATTATCCAATTACCGTCAAGTCATTGAGAAGATTTTATCCGAACACACTGCTTTTACTTGGGATAACCTGTGCCAACCCATTTCAGAAGAGAAAGACCGGCTTTCCCGTATGTGGTCGCCAGTCGAACACCTAAATGCGGTCAAGAATAGTCCAGAGCTTCGCGAAGCCTATGAGCAAAGCCTGCCCCTGCTTTCTGAATTTGATACCTGGTTGGGGCAACACAAAGGGTTATATCAAGCATATAAATCGCTAAAAGAGAGCCAAATCTTCGAAACCCTTTCCCAGCCACAACGCAAGGTTGTTGAAGATACGTTGCGTGATTTTGAATTGACCGGCATTGGCTTACCAGAAGAGAAACAGAAACGTTACGGTGAAATTACTGCTCGTTTATCTGAGCTGGGTGCAAAGTTCGGCAATAATTTGCTGGATGCCACTATGGGATGGACCAAACTAATTACCGACGAGGGTGATTTGGCCGGTTTGCCTGAAAGTGCCAAAGCCGCAGCCAAGGCCAGTGCCGAAGCCAAAGGACTGGATGGGTGGTTGCTGACACTCAATATGCCAAGTTATCTGCCAGTCATGACCTATGGCGATAATCGTGAACTGCGCAAGGAAATGTATTATGCCTATACGACCCGTGCTTCTGATCAAGGGCCAGATGCCGGAAAGTGGGATAACAGCGAAGTGATGGCGGAACTACTTGCATTACGTCATGAACTCGCCCAATTATTTGGGTTCAAGAACTATGCTGAAAGTTCCCTGGCAACAAAAATGGCTGAAACACCTCAACAGGTACTCGATTTCCTGAACGATCTGGCCAAACGCGCCCATCAACAAGGTCAAGAAGAGTTGGAAGCACTCACTAACTTCGCCAAATCTCATCACGGTGTTGATGGGCTGGAAGCGTGGGATCTGGCATATTACAGCGAAAAGCAAAAGCAGCATGACTTCTCCATTGATGATGAACAACTGCGCCCTTACTTCCCGGAACAACGAGCGCTTGAAGGGCTGTTTGAAGTCATTCGCCGCATTTATGGCATTACCGCCAAAGAACGCCAGGATGTAGATACATGGCATCCTGATGTGCGTTTCTTTGATCTGTATGATGATCAGCAGGTATTGCGTGGCAGTTTCTATTTAGATCTTTACGCCCGTGAACACAAACGCGGTGGCGCATGGATGAACAGTTATGTCGGCAGAATGCGCCATGCATCTGGCGAGTTGCAAATCCCGGTCGCTTATCTGACTTGTAATTTTAACAAACCAGTTGGTGATCAACCTGCCCTGTTTACCCACGATGAAGTGACAACACTGTTCCACGAGTTTGGGCATGGCCTGCACCATATGCTGACCGAAATTGAAGTTTTAGATGTGGCCGGCATCAGTGGTGTGCCGTGGGATGCAGTAGAGTGTCCAAGCCAGTTTATGGAAAACTGGTGCTGGGAGCCGGAAGCACTGGCATTTATCTCCGGTCACTATCAAACTCAGGAACCCCTGCCACAAGAGATGCTGGATAATATGCTGGCGGCCAAAAACTATCAGGCCGCAATGAAGATCCTGCGCCAGCTTGAGTTTGGCCTGTTCGATTTCCGCTTACATGTGGAATATGATCCAGCCAAAGGAGCGCAAATCCTGGAAACGCTGCAATCAGTGAAAAAACAAGTTGCGGTTGTACCATCGCCAGATTGGGGACGCTTCCCGCACTCCTTTAGCCACATCTTTAATGGTGGTTATGCAGCGGGTTATTACAGCTATCTGTGGGCGGATGTGCTGGCAGCCGATGCCTATTCTCGCTTCTCAGAAGAAGGGATTTTCAATCGCACAACCGGTCAGTCATTCCTCGACAATATTTTGTCCCGCGGCGGCTCAGAAGATCCAATGACACTGTTTGTCCGCTTCCGGGGCCGTAAACCAGAACTGGATGCAATGCTGAAGAGCTACGGCATCGGCGGATAATCACCTGTGAAGATTTGTTTGATTTGTGAAGAAGGCGCTGATCGCAGCGCCTTATCGTTATTGGCTGAACGTTGGGATCTGATCCACGATGAAGATTCAGTCATGGCGCTGGTATTGACACCCGAACGACTCGAATTGCGCAAGCGCGATGAGCCTAAGCTGGGCGGGATTTATGTCGATTTTGTCAGCGGAACAATGGCGCACCGTCGTCGCTTTGGTGGTGGTCGTGGCGAAGCCGTCGCGAAAGCCGTCGGCATCAAGAAAGATTATTTACCCAATGTTGTGGATGCTACCGCTGGGTTGGGACGCGACGCTTTTGTGCTGGCTTCTATCGGCTGTCATGTCAGGATGTTAGAACGCAACCCTGTAGTAGCAGCATTGTTGGATGACGGACTACAGCGTGGCTATCAAGATGAAGAGATTGGAGGTTGGCTGAAAGAACGCATGACGCTGATCCACGCCTCAAGCATTACAGCATTGACAGATATTACACCGCCGCCAGATGTGGTTTACCTTGATCCAATGTATCCACATAAGCAAAAGAGCGCGCTAGTCAAAAAAGAGATGCGGGTTTTCCAATCACTTGTCGGGGCAGATGAGGATGCTGATAGTTTACTGGAACCGGCTCGTGCATTGGCAAAACGTCGGGTTGTGGTAAAACGGCCAGATTATGCAGAACCACTGGCGGGTGTTAAAGCTTCCGCTGCAATTACCACTAAAAATCACCGATTCGATATTTATCCTTGTTAGAAAAATAAACCCCATGTTACGTATGGGGTTTTTAAATCATCTGACTAATCCGAATTCCGCTTAAACCGTCGATCAATACAGGGAGGCCAAAGTGACGGCCTCAGATAAATCAATAGGTTACAAGTATAGTTTTTAAAGATAGCAGCATAGATATTTTGAGATCTTCACAACCTTGATTTTGAGATAATAGTGAGCCACTATGTAACATAACATACCATAAATAATCACTTTTTTTTCCTGATTTCGAGATATTGAAAACACTACTTTTAAGATAACTTAAGATATGGCTACATTTAATCACTTTGAACTCAAATTATTAAATCCTAGTTTTGATTCTCCTCTTGTGGATATCATAACTGAACTAGAGTTATTGAGACATTTACGCCTAGAAATTGATGTGCATCCATCACTTTTTATTCAATTAAAAGAAATCTTTCATATGCTTGAAAGTCTTGGCTCAGCCAGAATCGAAGGCAACCATACAACCCTTGCTGACTATATTGAAAGTAAAATTGAAGGAACTCAGAGCCAAGATGATCAGTTGAAAGAAATTGATAATATTGAAAAAGCAATGAGCTTTATAGATGAATATTTTAAACGTGGTGACGAGATAACAGAGCGTTTTATCAGAGAATTACATACCCTTGCGGTAGATAACTTACAACGCGAAGGAGATAAAACACCCGGTCAATATCGCCATTATGGTGTGAGCATAGGGCAATCAGAACATCTTCCGCCTGATAGTATAAAAGTCCCTGACTATATGAATGAATTAACCGCTTTCATTAACCGTGAGGACAGCCCTAAATACGATTTAATGAAAATAGCTCTTGCCCATCATCGCTTTGGTTGGATTCATCCTTTCAGCAACGGAAACGGTCGAACAGTAAGATTGTTAACTTATGCATTACTTATCAAGTATGGATTTAATGTTCAAGCTGGCGGCAGGGTTCTCAATCCTACAGCAGTGTTTTGCAATGATAGAAATAAATATTATGAAATGTTATCAAAAGCAAATCTTGGAACTCGTGAAGGGCTTGAAGAATGGTGTATTTATGTATTAGCTGGTATCTCTACTGAACTAAAAAAGGTTGACCAGTTAACCAATTTACATTTCTTAAGTCAGAAAATTTTATTTCCAGCAATAGCATTTGCTTTAGAAAAGAATGCGCTAAACAATATTGAAGCAAAAATACTGAGAAAAACAGTTACAGTGGGCATTATTAAGGTAGGAGACTTGAAAGAGGTTTTACCTGAGCTTAAGTCAGCGCAAATAACATATCAAATATCTAAACTAGTAGAACAGAAACTATTAAAGCCAACATCAAATAAAGCCAGAAGCTACGCGATTAATATATCCCATTCATCTCTGATAAGAGGAGTCATTCAATCCTTGAGAAATGAAGGATTCGTTCCTAGCTTATAGTTATCAATACCCTCCATCAATATTGAACATGACAAAAACACAGATAATTTGCGGAGAGAGTTATTCTTGGATGGCAGATCCACCAGTGAACATATTTTTATCAATTCAGTGATGCACCTCGATTTAGCGAGTACCCAGGTCATGCATTCAATCCGTTGATTACGTATTTTCGTTCAATGAACGTACTAATGACTTTATCATGTGACAACGGATTGAATACATGACCAAATTTTAAAATCACAGTAATATGACAGGTGAAAGAAGAGTCGAATGGTTATGGTTTCGCTAGGATACATGTGTCTTGTCTGCGGCGCAGACGATACCCGTTATTGAGACAAAACGGCTTCCATTGCGGAATACAAAAACGACAAAAGCCATCAACATCGCCGAACATTTCTACTCATTGTTTATTGCCTGTTCCTCCCCAGAGCGATTTAGGATGTGCACCAAAACCTTGCTCTTGGAACAGGCAATTTGACCATGCTATTGGCTATATTAAACAACACCTTGTGACAACATCGCATCCGCCACTTTGACAAAGCCAGCGATATTTGCGCCTTGTACGTAGTTAGTTTGTTTTTCTTCTCCACCATATTCTACACAGGCCTGATGGATATCAAGCATGATGTGATGTAAGCGAATATCCACTTTCTCTGCTTTCCAACTCAGACGCGCTGCGTTCTGTGCCATTTCCAAACCCGAAGTTGCCACTCCACCCGCATTAGCTGCCTTGCCCGGTGCAAACAAAACACCTGCTTCAAGGAAAGCTGTAGTAGCTTCAATCGTCGCCGGCATATTGGCGCCTTCCGCAACAGCTTTCACACCATTTTTAATCAATGTTTTCGCCGCTTCCAAATCCAGTTCGTTCTGCGTCGCACAAGGCAGGGCAATATCCACAGGGATGGACCACGGATCCTGGCCTTTGAGGAAAGTCAGTCCACGCTCTTTGGCATACTCTTCCACACGGCCGTAGCGCTGGTTTTTAATTTCTTGAAGATGAGCCAGTTTCTCCGCTGTAAAACCATCTTCATCCAATACCGTGCCGCCTGAATCCGATACGGTGACGACTTTCGCCCCCAACTCCATGCATTTTTCAATAGAATACTGGGCGACATTCCCCGCACCGGACACAGATACTCGCATGCCTTCAAGTTCCATACCATGGCGTTTAAGCATTTCATGGGTAAAATAGACCAGCCCATATCCGGTAGCTTCGGGGCGGATCAGGCTGCCACCAAAAGACAGGCTCTTACCCGTGAAAACGCACGCCGTATTGTTGGACAATTTTTTCATCATACCAGCCATAAAACCGACTTCACGGCTGCCTACACCAATATCTCCGGCAGGCACATCAGTATCAGGCCCCAGATGGCGGTAAAGTTCTGTCATCAATGCCTGACAAAATCGCATAATTTCGCCGTGGCTTTTCCCTTTGGGATCGAAATCAGAACCCCCTTTTCCGCCTCCCATCGGCAGCGTTGTCAACGCATTCTTCAATGTCTGCTCAAAACCTAAAAATTTCAGGATAGAAAGATTCACAGAAGGGTGAAAACGCATCCCACCTTTAAAGGGCCCAATGGCAGAACTGAACTGAACACGCCATGCGCGGTTAACCTGTACTTTCCCTTGATCATCCACCCAGCAGACGCGGAATTGGATAACTCTTTCCGGCTCCACCAGACGTTCCAATAACCCTTGCTCACAATATTGCGGGTTTTGTTGCAGAAAAGGCCAGAGAGAGGTCAACACTTCTCGTACTGCCTGTAGGTATTCTACTTGATGCTGATTACGGGATTGAACCGAATCGAGAAATGAAACTAAAGATAATGAAACATTCATTTGGGCTTCCTTTTTGTCATTCAGATGTGATGACCCCCTGCCATTTTCCATATTATTTTTTTGTTGAAAATGTGAGGTAATTACGGTTTGCTTTCTGAATATAGCACTGTTCTATGCTTAAATTTCAACAACTATTTTTTGTCTATTTTCTCAAAAATTACTTTGACAATTTCTAAACCAGTTTCATTATCTTTTCTAAGGATAAAAAAATCGCCTGCATAAGCAGGCGATTTTACGAAATAAAATATCAACCGAAGATTATTCTTCGTCACGTAAAGGTACGATCAACATATCAACATGAACGGTGTTAATAAGCTGGCGAGCTGAAGACATCAACTTACTCCAAAAATCCTGATGGTGACCACATACAACCAGATCCATATCGTATTGTTTAATCGCATCCACAAGGACTTGTCCTAAATCACCACTACCACTCAACGTTTCCTGAACAGGATAATCTGCACCAGCAGAGAGTTCTTTCAGGGAATTACGCGTTTCATCCGCGATGCGCTCCTGCATATCGCCAAGATTTACGTCAATCAAGCCGGTATAAAGATCAGAGTAGTTAACATCAACATGGATCAGGGAAACTTTGGCATTGTACGGTTTTGCCAATGATACGGCTTTTTCCACCAAAACCTGACTTTCTGGAGATAAATCAACCGCAACAAGAATATGTTTGTAAGCCATAAGAACTCCTTCCATAACGTCGTTTAAATGGATTGGCAACATTAAACGCCATGATTCGATGTTCATACTATAACCGCTCAATGTGTCTTTTGAGTGTTGTTGTGATCACAACTTATTGTTTTACTTTCAAACCAGCCACAATAGCGGATCATATGCCTTACGATGATACCTACTAAGCACTGTATTTTTAACTAAGATTTAATATAGTTATTATTCAAATCAAAATGTTTCCTATTGGTTTCTTCTTTTACTGGCAGCTATTGGCAATCTTTACTGCCACAATCAGGAGGGAGGAAGTATGTTCAATACCATTGCACTATTTTGGGCAGTTTGCCTTATCTGCATTATTAACATAATGCGCTATTTTTCTTCGCTCCGTGTACTTCTGTCCATTTTACGCGAGTCAGATCCCCTGCTGTATCAAGCCGTTGATGGAAATGGTTTTTTTAAAACTAATGGTCAATTCAATAAGCAGATGCGGCTCGTGCGTTATATCAATTCACAAAGTTATATCAATCATCACGACCCTGATGTCGTCCTGTTGTGCGAAAGGATGAGGAAACAATTTATATTGACAGAAATACTATGTGGCGTTGTCCTGCTATGCCTAATAGCGATGATGATCTGACGTAAATGTGAGAAATGGTGAATTCCCGATCTAGTTGCTGCATATCTTTATCCTGATTCAGAAGTTTATGTTTTAGATGCAGATGATCAACTTTTATCGAGCATAATGTTATGCGCACAAAAATATGACTTAACTAACATAAAAACAATTCAATATAATGCATTTGATGAATTGCCTGTTCGTCTTCGTAAACATGCTTAGACAGATCTTTTTGTTCTACAATTGCATTTAAAATGGCTGAAGCGCAGCAATTCAGCGAAGACAGTTTCCATAAAATTCAACAAGAATTTTATCTCTTCATTCTTTTTTCTTAATAAAAATATGATAAAAGAACTAAACAATGAACGTCAGTCAGGAGGGATTATGCTGTATATTTTCGATCTGGGTAACGTGATTATTGATATTGATTTTAAAAGAGTATTGGCTGTTTGGAGTAATCTGAGTGGGGCACCACTGGCAACATTGACCCCAAAATTTTCTCAGGGCGAGACGCTTGAAAAACATGAGTGCGGGCAAATAAGTGACACTGAATTTGCAGAAATGATGTGTGATGAAATGGCGGTTTCACTCAGTTTTGAACAATTTGCGGAAGGCTGGAATACAATCTTTATCGATGTCAGGCAGGAAGTCATTGAGTTAATGAATAAATTGCGTGCTAAAGGGCATCGTGTGGTTGTTTTGTCAAATACAAATCGTCTGCATATTGATTACTGCTCAGAGCATTATCCTGAGATTGCAGCATCAGCGGATTTCCTTTATCTATCCCACGAATTGGGGATGCGTAAACCAAATCTTGATATTTTTAACCATGTGCTTGTCGCGGAAGGTGTGGAAGCGGATCAAGCCATATTCTTTGATGATCTTTTAGAAAACGTCGAAGCAGCAAAAAAAACAGGCATCACTGCACTGCATGTGGCTGACAGGAACATCATCCCTGATTATTTTAAGTCACATGACTTCTCACTCCCCGCAAAAAATTAAATTGTTAGCTTATTGCAACGGAATAACAGGCAAGAGAAATGATCGCATTAATTCAGCGTGTCACACAGGCAAAGGTTGTTGTTGAAGGCGAGACGATTGGCGAAATTGGACAAGGGTTGCTGGTGTTGCTGGGGGTGGAAAAAGACGATACCCCACAAAAAGCGCAACGTTTATGCGACAAGGTAATGGGGTATCGGGTATTCAGCGATGAGCAGGGAAAAATGAACCTTAATGTTCAGCAGGCTGGCGGTAGTTTGCTGGTGGTATCGCAATTTACATTGGCTGCGGACACCCAGAAAGGCTTAAGACCCAGCTTTTCTGGTGGTGCTGAACCACAAAAAGCAGAAGAGCTTTATCGCGATTTTGTTGAACAGTGCCATGTAACTGGTGTAAAAACAGCAACGGGAATATTTGCAGCAGACATGAAAGTCAGTTTGATCAATGACGGGCCGGTAACTTTCTGGTTGCAAGTATGATGTGTTTCAAGAAAGGGGTTGTTTCTATGTACCATCTGAGAGTACCTCAAACAGAACAAGAGTTAGAAACTTATTACCAATTTCGTTGGGAGATGTTGCGTAAACCGCTTCATCAACCTGTTGGATCAGAGAAAGATGGTTACGACTCAATGGCTCATCACCAAATGGTGGTGGATGAACAGGGCAATCCGCTGGCTGTTGGGCGCTTATATATCAATGCGGATAATGAAGGCGCTATTCGCTTTCTGGCTGTGCATCCCAGTGTGCAGCGAAAAGGTTTGGGTACGCTGATTGCGATGGCATTGGAATCGGTGGCCAGACAGGAAGGTGTGAAACGAATTGTTTGCAGCGCGCGGGAAGACGCCGTCGATTTCTTTGACAAGTTGGGTTTTCAAAACCGCGGTTTGATCAATGGTGCTAAGGCGTCGCCGATCAACCATTTCCTCATGATCAAACCGATAATAAGCCTTGATGATATCTTGCACCGTCCTGATTGGTGTGCGGAGTTGCAGCAGGCATGGCATAAGCAAATCCCTTTGAGTGAAAAGATGGGGCTTAGGATCACCCAATATACTGGACAACGCTTCGTGACCACGATGCCGGAAGCCGGAAACCAGAATCCACATCATACTATTTTCGCAGGTAGCTTATTTTCTCAGGCCACCTTAACGGCATGGGGATTGATTTGGTTGTTGCTACAGGAGCGCCAGTTAGGGGGAGATATCATTTTGGTGGATGCCAATATTCGTTATCGCCAACCGATTACAGGACGCCCCTGTGCAACTGCGGATTTCAATAATATGAGCGGAGACCTTGCCCGTCTTGCCCGTGGCAATAAGGCGCGTGTAACGATAGAAGTGCAGGTTAGCGGTGAACACGGCGTAGGTAGCGTGTTCACCGGCACTTATATCGTCCTGCCTCCCGAACGTCTTACTAAAGCTTAATTTTCGCGCAGGTTTGACTCTCCGTAGCAGGATTATCTACGGAAGAGGGTGCGGTCTGGGGACAGCGGCTCGTTGAGATCAAACCTTGCTCAATAGATTGTGACTCTTTGTTTGATGATTTATCTTCAGCAGCCAATGTGCCGTTTATTGTTCCCTTAACGTCGTCAGCGGAGAGATCTCCCGTGATAGCGAGTGTGAAATTGCCTTCTCCCTGAATATTAAGTGGTATCCAACCCCATTGTGGCAAGATATGCAAATCCGCGTTCATTCCTTTGAAGTTAAGGTTAAAAGGGGTATGAGCCGTTTGTTGTTCCACTGAGCCTGCCACTTGCAACAGCCCTTCACCGGTAAAGCCATTTAATTTATCAATGGTGGCTTTGCCATCTGTAGCGTGCAGTTGCAGATAAGGGCGGGTTATTTCGATTTTGTTAAATGTTCCCGCAGCCGCTTGCAGTGATGCCTGACCATTCCATAATCCCCACTTGCCATTTTTCAAGATATCCATGTTGTCAATATGGGCTGCAAGCGTGGTGAGCTGGAACGGGAAATTGGGATTGGTATCAATCAGCAGCGTATTATTGATAGTAATATCATTAAGTTTTACGCCTGAAATCCATTCCGGCGCAGGCTGTTTGAAATAATCGAGCCATGTTGCTGGCAGAACATAAAGCAGCCCTGTTACAGAACTTTCTTTGAGGGTAAGGAGCCGGCTTTTGCGATCCCACTGAGACTGGATATTGAACAATCCTTTTTGATAGTGGGTTGTCAGGTTCGCGATGGTAAGGGTATCACCAGAAAAACGGAATTTTCCAAGCGTGTCACTGAACTGTGCATTATCCAATGTCATGTTCATCGCGTTAAAATCTATCAATCCATCTTCAGCGTTCCAACTGCCATTGGCTAAGCCTAAGTTTTTGATGGTGCTATCCAGATAATCAACAGACCAGTTTTGCCCTTGCAGTTTGGCATTGGTGATATTGAAATCTTTGACATACATAGTTGGTAGATGACTGATTTTTCCTTTTAACTCACCCAGTGTCATCGGGGTTTGCCAGCGAATGTCACTGAGCAGGATATTGTTCCAACGCCAACTGCCGTCAGGCAATTGCTGGCCATTGCCAGAAATAGCGCCTCGCAGAAATGTTGCGCCAAAAGAATCGATAGTCAGAGCCTTATCCTGGTAACTGCCTTGCATAACGGCATTTTCAACAGATATGTCATTTAAGCGGATCGTACTGGCACTGAATTGATATTTTCCATTACCAAATGGGTTGCCCACAGCAGGAGCCCAAGGTGTAATGCCGCCCGTGATATTCTCCCCCTGAATACGCGTATTGGGACTCTCTAGCTGAATATTCATCTGGTTCAGTTGCAGGATATCCGCTTGTAAAAGAGGGGGAGTTTGATTTTCAGGTAGTATCAATGTTCCTTGTTGCAATGTCAGACGACGGAGATTTTGGGGGGACAGTAAATGCTGCCATTTGAAATCGAGATCAATGGCATCGGCATTGAGTGAGAAAGGACTTTGTTTGTCACGAATGTTAATGTGGTTAAGTGATAGGGTAGCCGGTTGCAGCCAGCTATGGTCGATGCTTTCAATACTGACTTGGTAATGTCCTTGTCTGCTGAGCCATTGACTTAATTGTTTGGCTCCCCAATGCGTCTGGGCAACAACATAGATAACTATGATTGCCAAAATTAGTAATAGTAGAAGAGTGACAAAAAATTTCCCTAACCACCTCATTATTTCACCTCAACAGTGTAACCTTCCAATAGAAGCCCTTTTATGCCGTAAAATAGGGCAGCACTCAATAGATGATTTAGATAAAAAAGAAAACTCCCGCCGGTAAGGCGGGAGAGACGTATTATACAGAAATCTGACAACTATTTTTCTTGGGGAAAAATGAGGTTAAGCAGAATGGCGGTTAACCCACCGGCAGCAATGCCTGAAGAGAGTAAGTTTTTCACCCAATCAGGGGCAAATTGCAAAATCAACGGTTGCTGAGAGACACCTAACCCCACGGCCAGGGACAGTGCGATGATCATAATGGCACGGCGATTCAGGTGTTCACGGGAAACTATTCTGACCCCAGATGCAGCGATAGTGCCAAACATCACAATCGTCGCCCCACCCAGAACAGGTTCAGGAATGTGTTGTACAAAACCAGCCACGGCAGGAAACAACCCCAATAGGATCAGCATTGCAGCAATCATGTAACCGACATGGCGACTGGCAACACCCGTTAGTTGGATCACGCCATTGTTCTGGCCAAAACAGGAATTTGGAAATGTATTGAACACGGCTGACACCATAGAATTGAAGCCATTTGCCAGTACACCCCCCTTGATACGTTTCATGTAGAGTGGGCCGCTGACAGGCTGTTCGGAGACATCAGAGGTTGCTGTGATATCACCAATCGTTTCCAGTGATGTCACCATAAAAATCAGCATCAGTGGGATCAACAGATTCCAGTCAAAAGACAAGCCATAATAGAGTGGAGAAGGAACGGTGATGATTGGGGCATCTTCTTTCGGTGTTGAAACGGGTAACATATCCATGTACCAGGCCAGCAGATAACCCACTGTCATGGCGATGACCAGAGATGCAACCCGCAAGTAAGGGTTATTTTGGCGATTCAGCAATACGATAACGGCAAGAACAGTTCCAGCGAGCAGCAGGTTTTCTGGTGCACCAAATGTGCCGTTTTGAATCGCAGAATAACCACCCCCAATCGAAGTTAATCCCACTTGAATTAACGATAAGCCAATAATCATCACCACGATACCGGATACCAGAGGTGTGATGATCCGTCTTGCCAAATGTAACACGCGTGAGAGCAGCACTTCCGTCATTGAGGCGAGCATCAGTGTACCGAACAAGGCTGCCATCATCGTTGGAATATCCGCACCACCATTTTTCAACGCCAGGCCACCCATAATCAGTGGGGCAACGAAATTAAAACTGGTGCCCTGAATTGAAAGCAAGCCAGAACCGATTGGCCCCCAAGAGCGAATTTGAATAAGTGATGCCAAGCCAGAGGCAAACAGGGACATACTGATAATGCGTTGAGTATCCTGCTCTGGAAGCTCCAGAGCCTGGCAAATCAACATTGCAGGTGTAATAACAGCTACAAACATGGCCAGTAAATGTTGGGATGCAGCAAATAAGGTATGTGGAAGTGGCGGCTTATCTTCCAGACGATAGATCAGTTCGTTATTTGATTTATTGGGGACTTCTGATGAATTGGATCCACGGGGTAAATTGACCATGTTGTGAAATTTCAGATAGACAAAAAGTGCATTTTAATGATTCTCATCATTAAAGCAATCGTTTGCGTTAAGTTTTCATCATGAATTACGGCTTAATCCTGTCACATTTTTAAATGTTTTAACTTGTGTTTATGAGAAATTTTATTTCTAATCCAACCCTTACCTGCTCTTGGCGTTTTTACAGGATGATTATAACGTCACATTAAATTCACATAATATTAACAATGGGTGAGGTACATCGATGTATCATCTAGATATTTATGGCACGCTCGTTGCTGCCACGCTGGTTTTGCTACTAGGAAGAAAACTCGTACAATCAGTCCCATTCCTTGAGAAATATACGATCCCTGAGCCAGTCGCAGGTGGCTTATTGGTTGCGTTAGTTCTGTTGGCAGTTAAACAATCTGTAGGTTGGGAAGTTAGTTTTGATTTATCTCTCCAAGAGCCTCTCATGTTGATGTTCTTTGCCACAATCGGTTTGAACGCTAATCTTGCCAGCCTGAAAGCAGGCGGAAAATCTTTGGTTATTTTTGTCTGCGTGGTTGTTGGACTGTTATTTGTACAAAACACGGTTGGTATCGCCTTGGCGAAAATGCTTGGCCTTGATCCGTTAATGGGATTGCTGGCAGGCTCCATTACACTATCTGGTGGGCATGGAACAGGTGGTGCTTGGAGTAAGGTATTCACTGAGCGCTATGGTTTTGAAAATGCTACGGAAGTGGCAATGGCATGTGCAACATTCGGCCTGGTTTTAGGTGGCTTGATTGGGGGGCCAGTTGCCCGTATGTTGGTGAAAAATACCCAAACACCAGGGTTGGAGTCTGAGGATACCGAGCTGCCGACGGCATTTGAGAAACCTTATACTGGCCGGCTTATTACACCATTAGTGATGGTGGAAACTATTGCTATGGTTTCCATTTGCTTATTGGCAGGTAAGTTTATTGAGAAACTGTTACAAGGCACAGCCTTTGAATTGCCGACATTCGTGTGTGTTCTGTTTGTTGGTGTCATTCTTAGTAACGGACTCTCTCTGCTTGGTTTTTATCGGGTATTTGACCGAGCGGTGTCGGTCTTGGGTAACGTCAGCTTATCGCTGTTCCTGGCGATGGCTTTGATGAGCCTGAAACTGTGGCAACTGGCTTCCCTTGCGCTGCCAATGTTGGTCATTCTTGCCGTACAGACTTTGGTTATGGCGTTGTATGCTATTTTCGTTACTTACCGGATCATGGGTAAAAATTTCGATGCGGCAGTATTGTCAGCCGGCCACTGTGGTTTTGGTTTAGGTGCGACACCAACAGCCATCGCGAATATGCAAGCGATCACTGACCGTTTTGGGCCATCGCATGTAGCATTCTTACTCGTACCTATGGTGGGGGCATTCTTTATTGATATCGTTAATGCTGCCGTCATCAAATTGTATCTGTTATTACCGATGTTCCCATCTATAGCAGGTTAAAGTAATACACTTTTGTCCTCGCCTAATATCTTGGCGAATATGCCGCTGAAATATTCAGCGGCTGGCACCTAAGCGCGGCTATATTGGGAACTATCCGGCAACCAGCGTTCAATCAGCGCTTTGGCGTGTTCAGGATAATTCTGGTGGATATAGTGGGCGATACGCTGAACTTCGGGCAGCATACCTTGGTCTCGCAATAAATCCGCGATCCTGAATTCTGCATTACCTGTTTGGCGTGTACCCAACAGTTCACCTGGTCCGCGGATCTCTAGATCTTTCTGGGCAATCACAAAACCATCATTACTGTCCCGTAAAACTTGCAGACGAATTTTCGCTGTATTGGTCAGTGGAGTTTTATAGAGCAAGACACAATGAGAAGCAATGGCACCACGCCCGACGCGCCCTCGAAGTTGGTGCAACTGTGCCAATCCTAGCCGTTCGGGATTATCGATAATCATCAGGCTGGCATTGGGCACATCCACCCCGACTTCAATGACCGTAGTGGCAACCAGCAATTGTATTTCACCTTGCTTGAACGCTTCCATGACGGCTTGTTTTTCTGCTGGTTTCATCCGCCCATGCACTAAGCCAATTTTCAATTCAGGCAATGCCAGTGTCAATTCTTCACTGGTTGCCTGTGCGGCTTGCGCTTCCAATACCTCAGAATCTTCGATCAAGGTACATACCCAGTAAGCCTGACGGCCTTCATCCAGACAGGCGCTTTTGATACGTTGGATAATGTCGTTCCGGCGAGTATCTGGGATGGCAACGGTGGTGACAGGCGTCCGGCCTGGAGGCAATTCATCAATGATAGAAGTATCCAGATCGGCGTAGGCGGTCATTGCCAATGTGCGTGGAATAGGGGTCGCTGTCATGATCAATTGATGGGGGTGGAAGCCTTGGTCGCGCCCTTTCTCCCATAATGCCAGACGTTGGTGAACACCGAATCGATGTTGCTCATCAATGATAACCAGTGCCAATCCGGCAAATTTTACCTGCTCCTGAAACATGGCGTGAGTACCGACAATCATGCTCACTTGACCGTTTGCTATCGCCTCTTGCTGTGCCTGACGTGCTTTACCTTTCTGTTTGCCTGCTAGCCAACCGACCTGAATACCCAGTGGCTCAAGCCATTGACGGAAGGTATTGGCGTGTTGCTCTGCCAAAAGTTCAGTTGGTGCCATCAGTGCTACTTGCTTGCCGTGAACAATGGCACGGACAGCCGCCAGCGCTGCCACTAATGTTTTCCCTGAACCGACATCCCCCTGTATCAGACGCATCATGGGGACATTTTTTGCTAAATCGTGTTCTATTTCTGCTACGACACGGGCTTGAGCGCTTGTGGGTGAGAATGGTAACTGGCTTAGAAGTTTCTGTTTCAGTGAATCATTTGCCATTAAGGGATATGCATGAAAGCGCTGGGCTCCCGCCCTGACTGCCAACATACTTAAATGATGCGCCAGTAATTCTTCCAGAATTAACCTACGCTGGGCTGGATGTTGGCCATTTTCTAAATCGGCCAGAGAAGTATCCGGCGGGGGATGGTGCAATGTACGCAGTGCGTCGGGCAGACTGATGAGCTTCCGGCTGAATTTTTCTGGTAGTAATTCATTAATGGCGCAGGTAGCCAATATTTCCAATGCCTGATCGATTAACTTGCGCAGCGTTGTTTGACGTACTCCCTCGGTCGTGGGATAGATGGGGGTCAACGTCTCTTGCAGTTGGATACGGTTGGCATGTTGTTGGATTTTATATTCAGGATGGATAATCTCTGGCCCTTGATTTCCGCGACGAATTTCCCCATAAGCAACAACGTGCTTTCCTGCGGCCAGGTTATTTTTCATGGTGGCAGTAAAATTGAAGAAACGCAGAGTCAAAATACCTGTGCCATCACTGATTTGGCAGGTCATGATGCGCCGACGCCCAAACGTCACATTGGTGCGTAATATTTCACCTGTTACCGTAGCATAAATACTGGGCAATAATTCATGAATGGTATACAGGCGGGTTTGATCCTCATAGCGGAGTGGAAAGTGAAAAAGTAGATCCTGTAGATTGACCAACCCTAACTTAGCGAGCTTAGTGACCTGATTGGCTCCAACGCCACATAACGTGGTTAAGGGAATGGCATCAAGTAGTTGGCCTTTCATACGATTTCTCCGTCAGTGTGATTTATTTCCTTGCTGATGGTGCAATTGTTTTTTGCGCGGCGGATGTTTCTTGCATCGCTGACCACCAGGACTCACTTGCGATGATTTGCCCTTGCTTATCTATCAAGGGTTGTTCCAAGCCCTTACGGCGAGAAACGGCAGCCAATACGGGATATCCTCCTTCGAACAGTAGCCTTTGCTGTTCCTCTTCCGGCAGAATGCTTTTCTGCCGCTGGTACATGCCTGCCAATTGACGCTGCCGTTGTACTTCATACAAAATCAAGGCAGATGCAACAGAGACATTCAGTGACTGCACCATACCTGCCATTGGAATAATGATATCGTGATCTGCCAGGGCGATAGCTTGTTTTGAGATACCTTTTTTCTCCTGCCCCATAATGATGCAGGTAGGCTTAGTGTAATCAATTTGACGGAAATCGACGGCTTTATCAGAAAGATGAGTTGCCAGCACTTGCATTCCATCAGATTTAAATTGGTGAATCGCCTGTTCAATCGTGGAATGCGTTTTCACCTGAACCCAACTATTGCTACCTGCTGCCGAAGAAAGCTGGGTTCTTAATTGCTCAGTAGGCCAGATAGCATGGATTTGGTGAATACCCACAGCATCCGCTGTACGAATAACGGCGGATATATTATGGGGTTTGTGGACTTCTTCTAAACAGATTGTCAGGTCAGGTTGACGCATTGCCATCATCTGGCAAATGCGTGCGTAACGTTTAGGATTCATAACCTCTAGTTTCGGTTACGGCTGACTCGCATCACGTCTGGCATGATACGTATCTTACGCATGATATTCGCCAGCTGGATACGGTCTTTGGTCGTCAGCCTGATGAAAGCACAATAGACACGGCCATCTTTCTCTTCTGTATTCATACTTTGAATACTGGAGTTTACATCGTTAATGGCCGCAGTCAGATTTGCCAGTGCCCCCTGATGGTTAAACATATCGACTTTAATTTCAGCAATAAAATCGCTATTGATATCTTTATCCCACTCAACAGGCATGAATTTTTCCGGTTCTTTCTGGTATCCACGGATATTGCGACAAGATTCGTGGTGGATCACCAAACCTTTTCCTGGGCTGATATGGGCAATAATCGGATCACCTGGAATTGGGCGACAACATTTGGCAAAGGTAATCAAAATACCATCAGCACCCTTGATAGGGAGCTTGCGGGAAGAGTTGCTATTGTTGTTTGGTACTTTCTCTGGTGAACCCAATAATAAATTGCGGGCGACAACCACGCTCATGGCATTACCCAATCCGATTTCCGCTAACAAATCATCCAAAGCAGCGAGCTTCATTCTTGCCAGCTCTTTGTTGATATTTTCTTGTGGAATATCGGTAATTTTCGTGCCGTTACCAAGTGCATGATTGAGTAAACGGCGCCCCAAACTAATGGAATCATCCCGTTTTAGGTTTTTCAGTAACTGGCGAATTTTGGCGCGTGCTTTGGAACTAACGACAAAGTTCAGCCATGCAGCATTAGGGCGAGCCCCTGGTGCCGTAATAATTTCGACCGTTTGCCCACTACTAAGCGTTTGTGAAAGAGGATAAGGTAGTCGATCGACACGTGCACCCACACAGGCATGTCCGATATCGGTATGGACGGCATAGGCAAAATCAACAGGAGTCGCGCCAGCCGGTAACTCAACAATTCGTCCTTCGGGGGTAAAAACGTAAATCTCATCAGGAAATAAATCAGATTTAACGCTTTCAATAAATTCAAAAGAGCTGCCGGCACTTTGCTGGAGTTCCAGCAAACTTTGCATCCAGCGCTGGGCACGAACCTGCGCAGTCGTACCGGATTCCCCTTGCTCTTTATAAGCCCAATGTGCGGCAACCCCCATTTCTGCCATTTGATCCATATCTTCAGTACGGATCTGAACTTCGACGGGTACTCCATGCGGGCCTATCAGGGAAGTATGGAGGGATTGGTAACCATTGGCTTTGGGGATAGCAATATAATCTTTCACTCTACCGGGGCGTGGTTTGTACAGACTGTGCATTTGCCCCAATACGCGGTAACAGGTATCAAGATTATTGACGATGACACGAAAGGCGTAAATATCCATGATAGAATGGAAACGCTGCTCTTTCAGGCGCATCTTACGATAGATAGAGTAGAGGTGTTTTTCGCGGCCACTGACTGTGCATTTGATACCGGCATCCGTTAACCTGCCTTCAATCTCCGACAGAATTTTCTGGATCATCTCTTTACGATTACCGCGAGCGGCTTTCACAACTTCTTTAATGACGCGATAACGGTTCGGATACAGAGCCTCAAACCCAAGTTCTTCCAGCTCGGTTTTTAGGTGATGAATACCCAGACGATGAGCCAGTGGGCTATAAATTTCCAGCGTTTCCCTGGCAATGCGCCGCCGTTTATCGGGGCGCAGGGAGCCAAGGGTTCGCATATTGTGCGTACGGTCTGCCAGTTTGATCAAAATGACGCGGATATCCTGCACCATCGCCATGATCATTTTGCGGAAGTTTTCAGCCTGTGCTTCCTTTTTGTCGCGGAAGTTCAGTTTATCCAGCTTGGATACTCCCTCCACCAACCCGGCAACGGCCGTGCCAAATAACTGTTCTATATCCTGAAATGTTGCAGGGGTGTCTTCAATGACATCGTGCAAAAGTGCCGCCATCAGTGTTTCATGGTCAAGGCGCATTTCAGCCAGAATACAGGAAACGGCCACGGGGTGAGTGATGTATGGCTCACCGCTGGAACGGGTTTGCCCTTCGTGGGCATCCCGCGCAACCACATAGGCCTGTTTAAGCAGATCAATTTGATCTTCAGGCAAATATTTCAGAACTAGCTGATTCAGACTTTCAAACAGGTACAAGGCAGACCTACCGTAAAATTAACGACGACCTTCAGCGATGGCAGAAACGGCTTTGATTTCTGCGGCTTCTTGCTCTTGCTGTTCCTGGCGCTCACGAACATCGAGAATTTTGTTGTTAATGAGGCCTTGCTCGATTTCACGCAGGGCGATAACAGTCATCTTATCGTTTTCTTCTGGAACCAGGGGATCTTTGCCACCTACTTGCAATTGGCGTGCTCGGCGAGCAGCGACCAACACCAGGTCAAAACGGTTACCAATTTTTTCTACTGCGTCTTGAACAGTTACGCGTGCCATATGAGTGCTACTCCACAGATAAATAAATGACTGGGCATAATACTGAAACTTGGTTCAGTCTGCCAATAATTTGCTGATTAAGGCATCATGCCGCTGGGTCTGACGATCTAATCGTAGACGCTCTGAACGAATAATCGATTGTAAATCGGCTAGTGCCGTATTGAAATCGTCATTGATGATGACGTAATCATATTCGTTGTAATGTTCCATTTCCGCGACAGCCTGAGCCATGCGTTTGGCAATGATTTCTTCGCTGTCTTGACCGCGCCCACGCAGGCGGCGGAGCAACTCTTCCTTAGAAGGTGGAAGAATGAAAATGCTGCGAGCTATTGGCATTTTCTGGCGGATTTGCTGTGCACCTTGCCAGTCAATATCAAGAAAAACATCAACGCCACTGGCGAGTGTGTCTTCGATGACTTTTCGGGATGTGCCGTAATAATTACCAAAAACACAGGCATATTCCAAAAATTCATCATGGTTGATCATATTTTGAAACTCATCCACCGTGACGAAAAAATAGTGTTCACCATGATTTTCGCCTGGGCGAGCTTGCCGCGTTGTATGCGAAACGGAAACCTGAGTGTCATACAAGGGTTGGGTTTTTAATAAAGCCTGAATAAGGCTTGATTTTCCTGCTCCACTCGGCGCAGAAACAATATATAACGTTCCTTGGTTCATGATGATTTCTTGACTGATTGGGTATAAATAAATGCAAGCGCAGGAATATAATATCCCACATAGTATACACGGATACGTTAATCCATGCAGCGCTACAATACATGCCAACAGGTATTTCACCAAAATATTTTCTTAACAAACTGGCATTAATGAGATTTTTTGCGACACATTTTCAGCAAAAATAGCTGTTTGCAGAAATTACACATTTATTTTTCGAAACTTCTCTCAAACTTCTTTTTTGCCACTTGGTAAAAAATTTCCTGCTTTTTATCCTCTGCCCGTGTCTTGGCATCAATTTTTAGGAAGTCGTTTTAAGGAAACCAAGGAGCAGGGATGCTTAATTTTCTCATCAGTTTTTTAATAACAGTATGGATATTGCTATCTGGTATACCAATGGCATTTGCAAACAGGGCTCAGTGTCCTGACTGGCCCCAAGAAAAATTTCAGAGTGAAATTAAGCGCCTGTCACAGCAGGTGGCTAAGTGGGATCATCTATACCGTCAGCAGGGAATTACTGAAGTCGATGATGAAATTTACGATCAATTATTGGATACCTTGAGAATTTGGCAAGGTTGTTTAAATCATGGGTCAGACCGTGCTTTACTCTCTGTTAGCCCGGTTGCCGATACTTCCGTGATTCCTGTGCTCTCTTCTGAACAGTCAGGGAAACAGCGTCATCCTGTCCAACATACAGGTTTGCATAAATTGAAGGGAATACAAAAAATTAGCCAGTGGTTACAGGGGCGCACAGGGGTGTGGTTGCAACCTAAAATTGATGGTGTTGCAGTTACTTTGGTGTATGAAAAAGGTCAATTAGTGCAGCTAATTAGCCGTGGTAATGGTATTGAAGGAATAGACTGGATGGATAAAAGCGCATTTATTCCCAGTATTCCTAAACAGATTAAAAATGCCCCTAAACATTTGGTATTACAAGGTGAGCTTTTCTGGCAGCAGGAACAGCATCGTCAGTTTGTTGCGGGGAGTCAGGGCGCGCGCAGTAAAGTTGCAGGCTTAATGATACGTAAAACTCCAGCGCCAGAACTGAAACACGTTGGTATTTTTATTTGGGGCTGGCCGGATGGACCAAATGAAATGGCGGTGAAACTGGAAAAATTGGCAGTAATGGGGTTTCCCATCACACAGCAATATAGTCACCCCATTACCACAGCAGAAGATGCCGAAAAAAGATGGAAAGATTATTTTGTCCAGCCCCTCCCTTTTGCGACAGATGGGATTGTATTACGCCAAGAGCTTGAACCGACAGGCCGACAGTGGCGCTCTGGATCAAACAGTTGGGCGATTGCATGGAAATATCCACTGCGGCAACAAATGACAACCGTAAAAGGTATTAATTTCACAATAGGCCGGACAGGGAGAATATCCGTTGGATTAGAACTGGAAAAAGTAAAGGTGGATGATCGACAGGTCAGTCGAGTCAACATCGGTTCGATCAAACGTTGGAAGCAGTGGAATGTCTATCCTGGCGATAAAATCACGGTGGCGCTGGCGGGACATGGTATACCTAAACTCGATAAAGTGGTGTGGCGTATGGCGGAACGCCCTGATATTCAACCACCTAATGAGCAGGATTATCATTTCCTGAGTTGCCTGACATTCGATCATCAAAACGAAACTAATGCTGATCATTATTGCCAGCAACAGTTTATCGCTCGCCTGACGTGGCTTGGGGTAAAATTGAAAATGAAAGGCGTGGGACAAGGAACGTGGACAGTGTTGGTAAAACATGGGCTGTTGGCAAATTTAACGGCTTGGCTGGATTTGGATAAGGAGCAGCTTGGGGCAGCGACCAATATTGGAACTAAACGTGCGGAATTAATTTTCGCCCAGTTTCAACAGGCAAAGTTACAGCCACTTTCACTATGGTACGAAGCCATTGGCCTGCCTTATGCCAGGCACTTTACTGATGAACAAGCAGATAAACTGGGATGGCAATGGGAAACGATATTCTCTGACGTAAAAGCGAAACCCGCATTAACAGTAAAACAAAGAGAAAAAATCTTGGCCTTTTTACAGCATCCTGAGATTAAGACAGTAATTCATATTTTGTCTTTACGGGATATTGAGAAAACAAGAGATATTCAATGAATAGGGGCAAAAGGCGCCCCAGAAATTCATTACGGTATTAGTGGTCTGTGCCATCGTAATTGAAGATGGGTAAACCAAGGCGATAACGAATAGCTATTAATCGTGCAGCGAGTCCGGCAACAAGTGTAATCAAGATAACGCTGTTTGGGGGTAATGGCGTATACAGTAAGGCAATATAGAGCCAGGCAGCGGCAAAAGAGACACCGGCATAAATCTCTTTTTGGAATACCAGAGGGATGGTATTACAAAACATATCGCGCAATACACCACCAAAAACGCCAGTGATGACTGCGGCAATGGCGGCAATAATCGGGCTGTAGTGCATATCTAACGCGATTTGTGCACCTATGATGGAGAAGACGATTAAGCCAATGGCATCAAGAATGAGAAACAGACGGCGTAGATGTTTCATCATAGGAGCAACCCAGATAGTGAGCACAGCAGCACAGGCAACGGTCACTATATACTCTGGATTTTTTACCCAGCCAAGGGGATAGTGCCCCAAAATAATATCACGGACAGTGCCACCACCAATGGCTGTCACGGAAGCAATAATGATAACGCCGAATACATCCATTTTTCGACGACCTGCGGCTAAGGCGCCTGTCATGGCTTCAGCCGTAATACCAATGATATAAAGGACACTGAGTAACATAAGTTTAATTACATGAAATATAACGTAGAAGTAAAGAGTACTGTTGTAATAATAACGTCTCGACTGAAATTTTTTAGCCGAATTTGAATAAAATTAGTTTTTATTATCCGAAACCTCGCAAAAGAAGGCAGTAAAATGGTTTTTAAGGAACGTCAGATTACATTCGATAGTCGTAGCCATCAGATAACTAATATAAATGTTTGGACGCCAGACAGCCAATGGTTGGTGTACGATGTTCGTCCCGATGGTGCCACTTTTACCAGTTTAACGATAGAAAAAATTCATGTTGATCATGGACAAACTGAAATTATCTATCAGGCAAAGGATGGCGCTCATGTTGGCGTGGTGACTGTGAGCCCGCAAGAACCCGTTCGTTATGCCTTTATTCATGGCCCGGAAAAACCAGATGCACAGTGGCAATATGATTTTCATCATCGCCGTGGTGTCATAGTTTCCGATGTACAGCCCAATGTGGCAATTAACATTGATGCTATGGATATTACTCCACCTTATACCCCTGGCGCTTTGCGCGGTGGAACACATGTCCACGTTTTCAGCCCTGATGGTAGTCGTCTCAGTTTTACCTACAATGACCATGTGATGCACGAGTTAGATCCTGCGCTTGATTTACGTAATGTGGCGGTGGCTGTTCCTTTGCAAGCTGTAATACCAGATAAAAAACATCCAAGGGAATATGATGGTAGTTATTTTTCGGTTGTGGTTAGCGAGACTACAGCCTGCCCGCGTCCCGGCAGTGATGACATCAATCGAGCTTATGAAGAAGGATGGATTGGGCAGCGAGGATATCGCAAAGATAATGGTCAATGGCAGCGTTGGGCACTGGCTTTTATTGGGGATACCTACGCCACCAATGGCGAAAAAATACCGGAAATTTATCTCGTTGATCTGCCAGAGCACAATGATGAATATGCCATTGCAGGCAGCCAACCTTTAGCGGGTACAGAAACAGCATTACCCGCGCCCCCAGCGGGAGTAAAACAGAAACGCCTGACTTTTACGCACGGTAATCGCTGGCCGGGAGTGGTGAATGTTCCACGTCATTGGCTAAGAACATCACCAGATGGCAGTAAAATCTGTTTCCTGATGAAAGATGAAAAAGGGATTGTCCAGCTATGGTATATCTCACCAAATGGTGGTGAACCCATGCAGATAACTTACAACAAAAACGGTATACAATCCGCATTTAGCTGGGATAGCCGTGGGCGGTTTATTGCCTGTGTTTGTGACAATAGTGTTGTACTCTGTGATAGCCAGACTGGAAAAATCCAGCGTTTAACGGGGCGCACTGAGGATGCCCCTTCCGCTGATGCGATAGTGATATCACCGGATGATCGTTATGTCGCTTTTATGCGTGATATTGACGGTTACCGACAACTATTTGTGGTGGAAACAGGGATTAACTGAAAACAACAAATGTAGCAAAGTGAGCATCGCAGATTAAAGGCGGTGCTTGAATACGCCGATATAGTGTATAGGTTCCTAAGTATCGTGGTCACCAGGTTCTGGTGCAGGTAGTATGACGATTGGTTTTTTATCTAGCTGATCTATACGATGTTTAGGGGATTGTTTTGAGCTATCTTGATCGGAGCGAACATAATCGTAGGGAAGTAGAAGCGTGTCCAGGAAAGCAGAAAACGGCAGATCGATTGTAAGTAAGGGCTTCATAAACCATCCTGTTTGGTCATCTTTTAACATACCAATATTGGCTTTTGCCCCAGAATAATAACCTTGATAGGGGCCACTGTGGGTCATGATACTGGAACAGCCCGTAACAAGTGACCATCCTAATGCAGTAAATAGTAATAGAATCTCTTTACAATTTTTCATCATTTTCATGATCTCAATGAGCTAATTTGCCAATGTTTAAATACCTTATTCGCTATTAATGCCATTTTTCCAACGCCTGACAAATATAGTTTTTTCATGATGTTTTACCGTTTAATTCTATTTACTATAGCTAGGTAATATTCAATTTGCTATAGCACTTATCGCTAATTTTGATAATTTTTTGTGATGTGAATTTAATTTCATTTTTTAAGTTATTTTTTGGGTAAGGGAGAGCATATATACCAATCTAACTTCAATATGCGTGTGATTTCTCCCCGCTTCACGGGGAGAAATCAGGTTTCATAGAGTGTTGTAAATTGCAACTTGAAGTTTAATGCGTATAGTTGAAGAAAATAGAAGGAACAATTATTTCACTAAATTTATTGATAATGGTTATCAATTATTAAGAATGATATCGATTGGATATCACAGATATTTATTTTTTGAACATTAATCTTTTTCTTCCTGTTAAAAAATAAAAATTCCCCCTGCATAAAACTTGTCATATAAAAATATGTAAAGCACACAATATGTGGTTTAAAACACATAAATGACGGTTAATTCGTGCCAATATTTCATTGGTGGCAAGGCCATCATTTATGGGGAACAAGGGAAAATGACGAATTTTCTGGATGATCAATCTTTGGTAAAGGAAGCGGGTCATGAGTGATATTGCACTGACAATGAGCTTGCTGGCGCTGTCTGCCGCATTAGGGTTATGGATAGGCAATTGGCGAATACGGGGTATTGGTTTTGGAATTGGTGGAGTTTTGTTTGGTGGGATTATTGTTGGCCATTTTTCCCAGATGTATTCTTTGTCTCTCAGTAATGACATGCTACATTTTATTCAGGAATTTGGCTTAATTCTGTTTGTTTATACTATTGGTATTCAAGTTGGACCGGGTTTCTTTTCTTCCCTGCGGGTTTCTGGCCTTAAATTAAATGGTTTTGCTGTCCTGATTGTCATTATTGGTGGATTAGTTGCTGCCATTATTCACAAATTGTTTGGTATTCCTCTACCTATTATTTTAGGTATTTTTTCCGGTGCAGTGACAAATACACCATCTTTAGGGGCTGGGCAGCAAATCCTGGCAGATTTGGGATCTGACCCTTCGTTTGTCAGTCAAATGGGTATGGGATATGCAATGGCTTATCCCATGGGAATTTTCGGTATTTTATTGACTATGTGGTTGGTTCGGCTCTTTTTCAGAGTAAGCATTGAACAGGAGGCTAGATCGTTTGATAACCAAAATAATCAGAGCCGAGAAGTACTCCAGACAATGAATATAGCTGTACGTAATCCAAATTTGAATGGATTAATGATGCAGGACATTCCTCTGCTCAATAATAATGATGAAGTGGTATGCTCCCGCCTAAAACGGAAGGATTTGTTGATGGTTCCTCAGCCTACTACCGTGATTCAGAGTGGTGATCTGCTTTATTTAGTTGGGCAGCATGAAGCGTTGAATCAGGTTAGGCTGGTCATTGGGGAAGAGGTTGATGTTTCCTTGTCTACTGCCAGTGATATTTTTCAATCCGTCAAGGTTGTGGTAACGAATGATGAGGTATTGAGTCAGAGGCTTGGGACGCTTAATTTAAAGCAAAAATATGACGTTGTTGTCACGCGCCTCAATCGTGCAGGAATTGAATTAGTTGCCAATAATAATGCCAGTTTACAGTTTGGCGATATTCTGAATATTGTTGGTCGTCCTGAAGCTGTAGAAGTTGTTACAAAGCTCTTGGGTAATTCACAACAAAAACTCCAGCAAGTTCAGATGTTGCCTGTATTTATTGGAATAGGATTAGGGGTTTTATTAGGTTCGATTCCTTTGTTTATTCCTGGTTTTCCAGCTGCGTTGCGTTTGGGGTTAGCAGGAGGGCCTTTGATTATTGCGTTAATTTTAGGACGGATTGGCACGATCGGTAAATTTTATTGGTTTATGCCCCCTAGTGCAAACCTTGCATTACGCGAACTGGGGATTGTTATGTTTCTGGCGGTTGTAGGGCTGAAATCTGGCGGTAATTTTATTAATACACTGGTGCATGGCGAAGGGCTGGCATGGGTTGGTTATGGTGCATTGATAACGATAGTTCCCCTGTTAGTTGTGAGCCTGCTGGCACGTATTGTTGTAAAAATGAATTATCTCAGCTTATGCGGAGTACTGGCAGGTGCTATGACAGATCCTCCCGCCCTTGCTTTTGCCAATGGAATTCATAGCACCAGCGGGGCTGCGGCGTTGTCATATGCGACAGTTTATCCATTGGCGATGTTTTTGAGGATCATGACTCCCCAAATTTTGGCCGTGATTTTCTGGGCCTTATGATTTAGGTATTTATACCAATCTAACTTCATAGATGCATGTGATTTCTCCCCGTTTCGCGGGGAGAAATCAGGTTTCATATCGTGTTGTAAATTGCAACTTGAAGTTTAATGCGTATAAATTAACTTTATAATAGAAAATTTATTAATATATACTGCAAAAGCATGGAAAGTTTATTTTATTAAATGCCGTATACGAAATATTTAAAATCTGTGAAATAAACTTATTCTAGTTTCCATAATGGAAAATACTTCATTCTGCCTATATCCCGTCATCAAAACCAGAAACCCAACGTGCCATTTTTTCTCCGGTGGTGACTCGCGCAACATTTGAAGTAAAAGTGTTCCCACTCGTATGAAAGGTGAAAAAGCATGAAATCAAAACTGATTATCATCAATTCGTGCGTTATACTGGTATTGGGATTATTTTCTATAGACCTTTATAATCCGGCACTACCTATAATAAAAACTGTACTCGCAATTACTGACAATCAGGCACAAAGCCTTGTTGTTTATTATCTCGTTGGTTTCGCTGCATCTCAACTTTTTTATGGGCCTCTCTCCGATAAACATGGACGTGTTCCTGTCATTGTATTTTCTTTATTATTTTCTGCTATCGGTAATTATCTGACTTCTACGGCTGGATCATTTCACACACTATCTCTATTCCGGCTTTTGACCGGTATTGGTGCAGGTGGGTGTCCAGTTATTAGCAGAGCTATACTCAGTGATACTTTCCGGGATAAGACGGAGTTATCTAAATCTCTGGCTATTTTTTCGATGGCATCACAAATTTCACCTGCTTTTGCTCCTGTCATTGGGGGGTATATTACAGAATATCTGCCGTGGAAGTTTAATTTTATAGCCCTTACCATAATGATTCTGATAGGTGCATGTTTTGTAAAAATGACGTTGCCGGAAACATCACCAATGAAATCAACAGACAATCGCCGGATAACAGGTTTTCGAATTCTGTTATCTGATATTAATTTTGTTATATACAGTGTTGTTTCTGCCGTTTTGTTTGCTATTACCATTGGTTATTTTACTGCCAGTCCTTTTGTATTCCAGACACAATTTAAATTATCTTCATCACAGAATGGATATCTGTTTATGATTTATTCTGCTGGGATCGTAATAGGTTCATTGTTGACAAAAAAAGGGTTGTCGCATTCCACACCTGAAAAAATTCTGAAAATTTCACTTCCGTTATTAGTGTTGTTTACAGTGGTGGCGCTCATTTCTATTTATTTTACTCAGATATTGTCGATTGAATTTATTATTATTTACAGTTTTGCAGTAGGACTGGGATGTGGACTGTCTTCTCCATTATTACTTGGGATAAGTTTGCATGGACATCCGGAATTGTCCGGAACAGGCAGTGCCTTACAAGGCGCATTAAAAATGGCTGGAGCAGCCATTGTGTTATGGTTTTTCTCTAATGGTCATACAACGACGGCAACAGGCTTAATGTGGGGACTTTTTTCCCTTGCTCTGATTTGTTTCATCTTAATTGCATCTACACAATATTGGATATCTAAAACAGCAAATAGACATTTGTAAAATAATTCATGTATGGAGGAAAGTTAAAGCACCTCAAAATGAATTGGGATTATCCAATGGAGCACGAGGTGTTAGCAAAATCCGCTGTAAACCCTCGACAGGGCGGGGAGCAGTCACAAAGAATAAGAAATAGCTCAGGGGCGGCTTCAACGGAAGGTGAAGCCATCCATCGGTAAGAGTCGGGGAGGACGTTTGACCAAAATTTCATTTACCCGTATATAGTTACCCGTATATAGTGACAGCTTGCCTATCTATTTTGAGTTGTCAGGTGGTCAAACGCATGACTCATTCTTACATGAAAAGAATCATTTTCTTCTGGCAAGATTTGTCCCTAAAACGCTTTTTGAGGGAACTTATCGTTGCAACGGGCGCCAAATCAGTATCCTGCTTCTTGATGCGCTATCTCAATCTCTTCAGACAGAATACGAATACCTTCTTCGATCTTTTCAATATCAGGAACATAGTTCATTCGCATACATTGATGGGCATGTGGCCAATCGTGTTCTAGTCCCGGAAAGAAGAAGTGTCCCGGCACCATCAGCACCTTGCGTTTCTTCAACCGCTGATAAAGTTCTTCCGTCGTGATGGGTAAATCTTTGAACCAGAGCCAGAGAAATATGGCACCTTCCGGTTTATGGATAAGGCAGCGATCTTCCGGTATATGGCGCCGAATGATGGTAATTACGTTTTCTACCCGCTGCTTATAAAACGGTTGAATAACATTTTGTGACAGGCGCAAGAGGTCGTTACGCTTAATCATTTCCAGGGCGATAGCTGGCCCAACACCCCCAGGAGCCAGGTTAATAATGCCATTCATGTTGCTAATAGCACTGATAATTTTTTCGTTAGCAATAATGATACCGCAGCGAGAGCCTGGCAGACCCAGTTTGGACAGACTCATGCACAAAATAATATTGTGATTCCACAACGGGGTAGCGTCGCTGAAAATAATACCAGGGAATGGCACACCGTAGGCATTGTCGATCAATAAGGGGATTTGGTGCTGTTGAGCCAGGCTATCCAGGCGCAGTAATTCTTCATCAGTGATTACGTTGCCTGTTGGGTTGGTAGGACGAGAGACGCAAATCAGGTTAATGTCTTCGGTAATATTCAGGTGATCGAAATCGACGTGATATTTGAATTGGCCGTTGGGCAGCAGTTCAATATTCGGCTTATTAGCGACAAATAACCCTTCATCCAAACCTGAATCTGAATAGCCAATATATTCTGGAGCAAGAGGAAACAAAACACGTTTCATTGAGCCGTCGTCAGCGCGACCTGCCAGTAAGTTAAACAGATAGAAAAAGGCGCTTTGGCTGCCATTAGTCAGGGCAATATTTTGTGGGTGGATGTCCCAACCGAGCTTTTCTCTCAATTCTTGGGCCAGCGCCGCTATCAAGGTGTTTTTCCCTTGTGGCCCGTCATAGTTGCATAGGGTTTCGCTTAATTGACCGTCTAACGCCATGTCAGTCAATATCTGCTGGAAATAGGCATCCATTTCTGGGATATGTGCAGGATTGCCACCGCCTAACATAATTGCACCAGGCGTTCTCAGACCTTGGTTGAGATCATTCATCAGACGGGTAATTCCCGAATCTTGTGTAAATTTGTTACCGAATTGCGAAAATTTCATATTGGCGTTTGCGTCTGTTTTTGTATGAGAAGAAAACACCATACCTTGCTCATTACGCGGGTGCAATGGGGCAAAAGTGGTATTTCCGCTTATTTTTATACATTAATTTAAATTTTTCATCACAGTAACCGATTTTCGACACAAACAATTTACGAGGTGATCATTTACCAGGCCTGCTGCTTGCATAAACGCATAACAAGTGGTGCTGCCAATAAATTTAAATCCCCGTTTTTTCAGTGCTTTTGCCAGTGCATCGGAAGTTGCAGTTTTGGCAGGAACTTCCGATAAATCTTGCCAGTGATTAATTTGTGGAGAGTTATCAACGAAACGCCAGATAAAAGCGCTGAAGTCTTCACCTTGTTCAGCCATTTTTAGGTAAGCGCGGGCATTGTGAATAATTGCATTGATTTTGCTACGATTACGCACGATGGTTGGTTCTTCCATCAGTCTTCCAACGTCTGTTTCATCCATTTTGGCTATTTTGACCGGATCAAAATGATGAAAGCATTTTCTATACCCTTCCCGTTTTTTCAGGATAGTGAACCATGACAAACCCGCTTGTTGTCCTTCCAGACAAATCAGTTCGAAAAGTTGCTGGCTATCTCTTAAAGGGGTGCCCCATTCGTTGTCGTGATAGGCCAGATAATCAAGGTCTGATGTTACCCAACCGCAGCGCGTTATTTCCTGGCTCATAAACTGTATTTGCCTCAGATAATGGTTGATAATTACATCAATGTTAGCTGTATAAATATACAAGTAAAGAGACCTGATTAAGATTTTTTTATACTGCGATAAAATTGGGGGTGATCAGTGCTGTATATCTTACGTCCAAAGGGTATACTGGCCTCTTTCGTTTAAATTCATATGCATCGCGTGCGGGTTCAACATGCAAAAGTTTGATACCAAAACCTTCCAGGGGCTTATCCTGACATTACAGGATTACTGGGCGCGTCAAGGCTGTACCATTGTCCAACCACTGGATATGGAAGTCGGCGCAGGAACCTCTCATCCTATTACTTGTCTGCGTGCTTTGGGACCAGAGCCTATTGCAGCAGCTTATGTGCAACCATCCCGTCGTCCAACTGACGGTCGTTATGGCGAAAACCCAAACCGCCTCCAGCACTACTATCAATTTCAGGTTATCATCAAGCCATCTCCAGATAACATTCAGGAGCTCTATCTGGGTTCCTTGAAAGCGTTAGGACTCGATCCGACTGTTCACGATATCCGCTTTGTTGAAGATAACTGGGAAAACCCAACTCTGGGCGCTTGGGGACTGGGCTGGGAAGTCTGGCTGAACGGTATGGAAGTGACTCAGTTTACTTACTTCCAGCAGGTTGGTGGCCTTGAATGTAAGCCCGTGACTGGCGAGATTACTTACGGGTTGGAACGTCTTGCGATGTATATTCAAGGCGTGGACAGCGTTTACGATCTGGTATGGAGCGATGGTCCGCTGGGTAAAACCACCTATGGTGACATTTACCACCAGAATGAGGTTGAACAGTCTACTTACAACTTCGAGCACGCCGATGTGGATTTTCTGTTTACCTGCTTTGAGCAATACGAAAAAGAGGCACAGGAATTACTGGCGCTGGAAACTCCGCTGCCATTGCCGGCTTATGAGCGCATTTTAAAGGCGGGTCATACCTTCAATTTGCTGGATGCCCGTAAAGCGATTTCCGTGACTGAACGTCAGCGCTATATCCTGCGCATCCGTACCCTGACTAAAGCGGTTGCTGAAGCTTATTATGCCTCCCGCGAGGCGCTTGGCTTCCCTATGTGTAACAAGAAATAAGAGGCCATCATGATTCAACAGACTTTCCTTGTGGAAATCGGCACAGAAGAGTTGCCACCAAAGGCACTGCGTTCATTGGCTGAGTCTTTTGCGGCCAATTTTGAAGCTGAACTGAATAATGCCAATCTGGGTCATGGTGAAGTTAGCTGGTTTGCGGCACCTCGTCGTTTGGCGCTGAAAGTCGCCAATTTGGCGGCAGCACAGGCTGATCGTGAAGTTGAAAAGCGTGGCCCTGCGATTGCTCAGGCGTTCGATGCAGAAGGTAAACCGACCAAAGCCGCAGAAGGTTGGGCGCGTGGTTGCGGTATCACTGTTGATCAGGCTGAACGCATGGTAACGGATAAAGGGGAATGGCTGCTCTATCGCGCTCAGGTTAAAGGCCGTGAAGCAAAAGCGCTGCTGGCGGATATGGTGAGTAGTTCTCTGAGTAAGTTGCCGATCCCTAAATTGATGCGTTGGGGCGATAAACAGACTCAGTTTGTTCGTCCGGTACATACGGTCACTATGCTGCTGGACAGCGAGGTGGTTGAAGGCGAAATTCTGGGGATTCAATCGGATCGCATCATTCGTGGTCACCGTTTTATGGGTGAGGCGGAGTTTACCATTGAGAATGCACAGCAGTATCCCGCTATTTTGCAGGAGCGTGGTCGGGTTATCGCGGATTATGAAGCTCGTAAGGCGATGATCAAGCGTGATGCCGAACAAGCCGCAATGCAGCTTGGTGGTATAGCGGATCTGAGCGACAGTTTGCTGGAAGAAGTGACTTCTCTGGTGGAATGGCCGGTTGTCTTGACGGCGAAATTCGAAGAAAAATTCCTGCAAGTTCCTGCTGAAGCGCTAGTTTATACCATGAAAGGTGACCAGAAATATTTTCCGGTTTACGACAAGGCCGGCAAATTAATGGCGAACTTTATTTTTGTCACCAATATTGAATCTTCTGATCCTCAGCAAATTATTTCAGGTAATGAAAAAGTGGTTCGTCCACGTCTGGCGGATGCGGAATTCTTCTTCAAGACTGACCGTAAACAACGTTTAGAAGACAATCTGCCGCGTTTGGAAACCGTGTTGTTCCAGAAACAATTGGGAACCTTGCGTGACAAAACAGATCGTATTCAAGCCCTGGCTGGTTGGATTGCGGAAAAAATCGGTGCAGATGTCAATCATGCGACTCGTGCGGGTCTATTGTCCAAATGTGACCTGATGACCAATATGGTGTTCGAATTCACCGATACGCAGGGCGTAATGGGAATGCACTATGCACGTCATGACGGCGAAGCGGAAGATGTGGCGCTGGCACTGAATGAGCAGTATCAGCCACGTTTCTCTGGTGATGCACTGCCATCAACGGGGGTTTCCTGTGCCGTTGCTATTGCAGATAAAATGGATACTTTGGCTGGGATCTTCGGGATTGGTCAGCATCCGAAAGGGGATAAAGATCCGTTCGCTTTGCGCCGTGCGGCCCTGGGGGTTCTGCGCATTATTGTTGAGAAAAAATTACCTCTTGATCTCCAAACGTTGACAGAAGAAGCGGTGCGTCTGTATGGCGACAAGCTGACCAACGAAAAAGCGGTGGATGATGTGGTTGAGTTTATGCTTGGTCGCTTCCGTGCCTGGTATCAAGAGCTGGGGTATAGCGTGGATACTATTCAGGCAGTATTGGCGCGTCGTCCGACTCAACCGGCAGATTTTGATGCCCGTATGCAAGCGGTTACCCATTTCCGCACCCTGGATGCAGCCGTTTCTCTGGCAGCGGCCAATAAACGCGTTTCCAACATTCTGGCGAAATCAGCAGAACCGTTGAATGACACTGTCCTTGCTTCTGTATTGAAAGCCGCAGAAGAGATCCAACTGGCGACACACTTGGTGGTGTTGAAAGAAAAACTGGCTCCTCTGTTTGCTGCAGGCAACTATCAGGATGCGCTGGTTGAATTGGCTTCCCTGCGTGAAGTGGTGGATGCATTCTTCGACAATGTGATGGTTATGGATGAAGACAGCCAAGTCAGGATCAATCGCTTGACGCTATTAAGTGAATTGCGTGACTTGTTCTTGCGTGTCGCAGATATTTCTCTGCTCCAGTAATATCGGCCACAACAGCCATGTTGGATGGTTTATCATCAAACAATCACTTATCTTGAAAAAGGTATTGACGGTCTGTGGCTCTGGCAGTAAGATGCGCTTCGTTTTCGGCGAGTAGCGCAGCTTGGTAGCGCAACTGGTTTGGGACCAGTGGGTCGGAGGTTCGAATCCTCTCTCGCCGACCAGCATCTATAGAAACCCTGCTCTTATGAGCGGGGTTTTTTCTTATATATCAGATAAATATATATTAAATAAAATAGTTCGCTATTTTCTTACAAGTCTAAAGTCGGGCATTAATTATTCGAATGCCATATTCCGAAAAGACAGTATCAGCAGAAACCAGTGTTAACCCTTCCATTTGAGATTGTACAATGAGCATCCTATCAAAAGGATCTCCATGATGACGTGGTAAATCACCTGCACTTTCTGCATGAGCATGTGTTATTGATAAAGGAATAAAATTATTTTTTTCCATGATAATATCGAAATCAGCATTGAACTTTAGTTTTCCCAATGCACGTTTTATCGAAATTTCCCAAGGAGTCACTGCGCTGACAAATACGCTATTTGTCCCTTTGCTGAGTATACTTCTTGTCATTTTGCCTAAAGATGGATCATCCGTTATCCACCAGATTAGCGTGTGGGTATCTAATAAAAGCCGTTTCATAAAGATCCTTCAAACATTTCCTGTATATCGTGATCAGCTTCGTAAAATTGTTCATCTATGCTGACATTATTTTCGAATCCTCCAGGTATTCTATCTGATTGATTAATAGGGACTAGCTGGACATAAGGTTTTCCAGATTTAGCAATAATAACAATTTCACCATCAACAGCTTTATCTGCCAGTTGGCTCAAGTGTGTTTTCGCCTCGTGCATATTGGCTTGAATAGTCATGCTTTCTCTCCATTAGCTAAGTTAGCTAAGGTTATATTGTAGTCAGTTTTGAGCAAAATATCATCACTAATGTTCATCTAAGTAATATATACGCATTAAACTTCAAGCTGCGATTTACAACACGATATGAAACCTGATTTCTCCCCGCTTCGCGGGGAGAAATTACATGCATCTTGAAGTGAGATTGGTATATTGGTAATTTCAGAAAGAAACTGGGCATAAGGAATAATTATTTTTCTCTATTTATTATGCTGTTATAAATTCCCACCCTTTCATAAGCCATTTTGCTTATTGTTTGACCATTTGGTCACAAATTCAAAATTATCATCACCAGAGATTAATTCTTATTAATTGCTTAATTTTTAGTTGTTTTGTCTATTTAACGTGCTTCTTGTCATGTTTTTTAACCATGGTTGTTAATAATTCTTTTCTTTTGTGTTTTTCTTATGTTTCTGTTGTTGTGTTTGATGATGTTGACGTCAGGCATAACAATTGATTAATTGATAAGCGAAAAACAATAAAACAAGCTAAATATCACAAACGGGGTTCAAGTAATGACAATTTCCAAGAAAAAACAGTTCAGTTTGTTAAAACTGGGTGTCGGTTTTGTCGCACTGGCTGTGACAGCTAGCATTCAAGCAAAAACGTTGGTTTACTGCTCTGAAGGCTCTCCTGAAGGTTTCAACCCACAGTTATTCACTTCTGGTACAACTTATGATGCAACTTCCAGACAGATTTATAACCGTTTGGTGGATTTTAAAGTAGGTACAACTAACGTCATTCCAAGTCTGGCCGAAAGCTGGGATGTGAGTGACGATGGTAAGGTTTATACCTTCCACTTGCGCAAAGGAGTGAAGTGGCATAGCAATAAGGAATTCAAACCTACCCGTGATTTTAATGCTGATGATGTGATTTTTACTTTTATGCGCCAGAAAGATAAAAATCATCCGTACCATCAGGTGTCGGGGGGCAGCTATGAATATTTCATCGGTATGGATATGGGGAATATCATCAGCAAAATAGAAAAAGTCGATGATTATACCGTTCGCTTTGTCCTGTCACGTCCTGAAGCCCCTTTTATCGCTAATCTGGCGATGGATTTTGCTTCGATTCTGTCCAAGGAGTACGCTGATGTGATGATGAAAGCGGGAACGCCTGAGAAAGTTGACTTGAATCCAATTGGTACAGGTCCATTCCAACTCGTGCAATACCAAAAAGACTCCCGAATTCTCTATAAGGCATTTAAAGATTATTGGGAAGGGCCAGCAAAAATCGACCGCCTAGTTTTTTCTATTACGCCTGATGCTTCTGTACGTTATGCAAAATTACAGAAAAACGAATGTCAGGTTATGCCGTATCCAAACCCTGCGGATATATCCCGCATGAAGCAGGATAAAAATATTGCCTTGATGGAACAGGCTGGTTTGAATGTGGGATATCTTTCTTTCAATGTCACCAAGCCGCCAATGGACAACGTGAAAGTACGTCAGGCATTGGCGATGGCAGTGAATAAAGATGCCATCATTGACGCTGTCTATCAGGGCGCTGGGCAGAAAGCGAAAAACCTGATCCCGCCTACCATGTGGGGCTATAACTCAGATATCAAAGACTACTCTTATGATCCCGCCAAGGCTAAGGAATTGTTGAAAGAAGCCGGTTTCGCGAATGGTTTCGAAACCGATCTGTGGGCGATGCCTGTACAGCGTCCATATAATCCGAATGCCCGTCGTATGGCGGAAATGATTCAGGCTGATTGGGCGAAAATTGGTGTCAAAGCCAAGATTGTCAGCTATGAATGGGGTGAATACCTGAAACGAGCCAAAGATGGTGAACCGAAGACCGTGATGATGGGGTGGACAGGAGACAATGGTGACCCTGATAACTTCTTCGCAACCCTGTTTAGTTGTGCAGCGAAAGATAACGGTTCTAACTATTCAAAATGGTGTTACAAGCCATTTGAGGATGTTATCCAACCCGCGCGTACAACCGCTGATGTTAACAAACGTACAGAACTTTATAAGCAAGCGCAGGTTGTCATGCATGAACAAATGCCTGCGTTGATCATTGCCCATTCCACGGTTTATGAACCAATTCGTAAGGAAGTGAAAGGATATGTGGTTGATCCACTAGGCAGACATCTTTTCTATGATGTTGATCTCAAATAATTCTTGCTGTTGAGCTGTTGTGATTAACCATCCCCCAGAGTTTTCTGTGGGGATGGTTTCGCTTCTCTGATGGACAAGTTGACTCTGTAAACACCAAGCGGTCCGAAGAGCTGCACTGGTATTTAAAAAGGGAACTCAGGATATGCTGCAATTTATCCTCCGACGTCTGGGATTAGTGATCCCGACGTTTATTGGTATTACGCTGCTGACTTTCGCGTTCGTACACATGATACCTGGTGATCCCGTGCTGATTATGGCGGGAGAGCGTGGGATTTCTGCTGAGCGTCATGCCCAATTACTGGCTGAAATGGGGTTAGATAAGCCTCTCTGGGAGCAATATTTTCATTACATCAATGGCGTATTACATGGTGATTTGGGGATCTCGTTAAAAAGCCGCATTCCAGTGTGGGATGAGTTTGTCCCGCGTTTTAAAGCGACTTTTGAATTGGGTATCTGTGCCATGTTATTTGCCATCGCTGTCGGTATTCCTGTCGGAGTATTGGCGGCCGTCAAACGGGGTTCTGTCTTTGACCATACAGCGATTGGTTTGTCATTGACCGGCTATTCTATGCCAATTTTCTGGTGGGGGATCATGCTGATCATGCTGGTTTCTGTGCATTGGAACTTAACCCCTGTTTCTGGCCGAATCAGTGATAGTGTGTTTCTTGATGACAGCAATCCTCTAACGGGTTTTATGCTAATTGATACACTGATTTGGGGTGAGGAGGGCGATTTCACTGATGCTGTCATGCACATGATCCTGCCTGCCATTGTGCTGGGAACGATCCCATTAGCCGTTATCGTGCGTATGACGCGTTCTTCCATGCTGGAAGTGTTGGGTGAAGATTATATCCGTACTGCCAGGGCAAAAGGGCTGAGCCGCATTCGTGTCATTATTGTCCATGCGCTGCGTAATGCGTTGTTACCTGTCGTCACGGTGATTGGTTTGCAAGTAGGCATCATGTTGGCGGGTGCCATTTTGACAGAAACCATTTTCTCATGGCCAGGATTAGGGCGTTGGCTGATCGATGCCCTGCAACGTCGTGACTATCCGGTGGTACAGGGCGGGGTATTGTTGGTGGCAACCATGATTATTCTGGTCAATCTGGTGGTTGATTTGCTGTATGGCATCGTCAATCCGCGTATTCGTCATAAGAAATAGGAGCACATGATGACTCAAACAACTGAGCCTGTGGTATCGGGTGCACCGAAATTAATGACGCCGATACAGGAATTTTGGCACTACTTTAAACGTAACAAAGGCGCAGTGATTGGCCTTGTCTATATTATCCTGATGCTGCTGGTTGCAGTATTGGCGGGGGTATTAGCGCCACATGGTCCAGCAGAACAATTCCGCGATTCCTTACTGATGCCACCGGTATGGCAGGAGGGGGAAGCTGGCAATTTATTCTCGGCACTGATGATGTTGGGCGCGATATCCTGTCCCGTCTAATGTATGGCGCACGCCTTTCATTGTTGGTTGGCTGTCTGGTCGTGGTGATGTCACTCATCATGGGCATCATTCTGGGAGTATTGGCCGGCTATTTCGGTGGTATGGTGGATACCATTATCATGCGTATCGTCGACATTATGTTGGCCTTGCCAAGCCTGCTGCTGGCATTAGTGCTGGTGGCGATATTTGGTCCATCAATTGTCAATGCGTCATTGGCACTGACTTTTGTCGCTTTGCCTCACTATATCCGTCTGACAAGGGCGGCGGTACTGGTAGAAGTTAACCGCGATTATGTGACGGCTTCCCAAGTCGCTGGTGCGGGAGCCATACGCCAGATGTTCATCAATATCCTGCCAAACTGCCTTGCGCCGTTGATTGTGCAAGCGTCATTAGGGTTTTCGAACGCTATTCTTGATATGGCGGCTTTAGGGTTTCTAGGAATGGGGGCACAGCCACCAACGCCAGAATGGGGAACCATGTTGGCCGATGTTTTGCAATTTACCCAAAGTGCGTGGTGGGTTGTGACCTTTCCGGGGCTGGCTATTCTGTTGACAGTATTGGCATTTAACCTGATGGGAGACGGGTTGCGTGATGCACTTGATCCCAAGCTCAAGCAGTAGGGGGATTGTGAAATGGCATTATTGAATATAGACCAATTATCGGTGCATTTCGGGGATGAAGATGCACCATTCCGCGCTGTTGACCGTATTAGCTACCGTGTTGAGCAGGGAGAAGTTGTCGGTATTGTTGGAGAATCTGGCTCAGGTAAATCCGTCAGTTCATTGGCGATTATGGGGCTGATTGATTATCCGGGCAAAGTGATGGCCGAAAAAATGGAATTTGATGGCTGTGACCTGACCAAAATCTCAGAAAAAGAGCGTCGGCAGTTGGTGGGGGCGGAAGTCGCGATGATTTTCCAAGATCCCATGACTAGTTTGAACCCGTGCTACACCGTCGGTTATCAGATTATGGAAGCCTTGAAAGTCCATCAAGGCGGCAATCGAAAGACGCGACACCAGCGGGCAATCGACCTATTGACCCAAGTGGGTATTCCCGATCCAGCTTCTCGTCTGGATGTTTACCCGCATCAATTATCGGGAGGGATGAGTCAGCGCGTGATGATCGCGATGGCTATCGCGTGTCGGCCGAAGCTTCTGATTGCCGATGAACCGACGACGGCTCTGGATGTCACCATTCAGGCACAAATCATTGAGTTGTTGTTGGAATTGCAGCAACGGGAAAATATGGCCTTACTCTTGATCACCCATGATTTGGCGCTGGTGGCAGAAGCAGCCCATCATATTATTGTGATGTATGCTGGACAGGTGGTGGAAATTGGCAAGGCAACGGAAATTTTTCGTGCACCTCGCCATCCTTATACACAAGCATTATTGCGGGCATTGCCGGAATTTGCGGTGGACAAGTCTCGTTTGGCATCGTTGCCTGGCGTTGTTCCTGGAAAATATGATCGCCCAATGGGGTGTTTGCTCAACCCCCGTTGCCCCTATGCCAATGCGCATTGTCGTCAGGAGGAGCCACCATTGAAATCAATGAGTGGGCGTCAGGTTAAATGTCACATGCCACTGGATGATGAGGGGAGGCCAACAGTATGAACATTCAACAAAACAGAGAACAAGAAAAGGCGACAGCAATTTTACTGAAGGCCACGGAATTGAAGAAGTATTATCCGGTGAAAACCGGTTTATTCTCGCCTGAGCGTATGGTTAAGGCGTTGGATGGTGTCTCATTTGAGCTGGAAAAAGGCAAGACGTTGGCAGTTGTTGGCGAATCGGGCTGTGGAAAATCCACATTGGGTCGTCTGTTGACCATGATTGAAAAACCGACAGATGGGGAGCTTTATTATCTGGGGCAAGATCTCTTGGTGCCAAATAAAGAAGCAGAAAAACTTCGTCGCCAGAAAATCCAGATTGTATTTCAAAATCCTTACGCTTCCCTAAATCCGCGTAAAAAAGTGGGACAGATTCTGGAAGAACCATTGTTGATTAATACTTCACTGACCGCGAGCGAACGCAAGGAAAAAGTCTTGCAGATGATGGAGAAAGTGGGGCTAAAACCGGAACACTATGCGCGTTATCCACATATGTTTTCTGGTGGTCAGCGTCAGCGTATCGCCATTGCCCGCGGGTTGATGTTAAATCCGGACGTGGTGATTGCAGATGAACCCGTTTCAGCGTTGGATGTTTCAGTGCGGGCGCAGGTTTTGAACCTGATGATGGATTTGCAGCAGGAGCTGGGATTGTCTTACGTCTTTATATCCCATGATCTTTCGGTCGTCGAACATATTGCTGATGAAGTGATGGTGATGTATTTGGGACGCTGTGTTGAAAAAGGTAGTAAGGAAATGATTTTCAACAATCCGTGCCATCCTTACACACAGGCATTATTATCGGCGACACCTCGTCTGAATCCTGAGTTACGCCGTGAACGTATTAAGCTGACGGGAGAACTGCCAAGCCCAATGAATCCGCCTGCGGGGTGTGCTTTTGCGGCTCGTTGCCGTCGTGCATTTAGCCTATGTACCCAATCCCAGCCTAAATTAAGGCAATATGACGGACAACTGATCGCATGTTTTGCGGTCGAGCAGGATCAAAATCCATCCACCTAACCCTACCTGACCGTGGTATAACGTATAAGCGTTGTAGCTCGGTCATTTTCTCTATTGCATCGCTATTCATCAAAATAAGACGACCGCAAGTAAAATCAAGTATACTCACTCACATTGTTAAGATGTGTTGGTCAGTGTTTTCATTATTAGTTGGTATTGGTTTGGATAAGATGAAATTGCGTGTCAAACGTTCGTTAACCATTAAACAGATGGCCGCAGTGACAGGAGTCACTTTGGTTACCATTGCCATTTTCATCACCATCCAGTTATCCCACCTATTGCAGCAGCGGAAAGATGACTATATTAGCCAGCTTAACAATGCAGCCGTACAGATCCAAACACCTTTGGCGGAAGCGTTGTTGAGTTCAGATCTCAATAAAGCGAAGACACTGTTGATTGGGTTGAAGACCTCGGGCATTCTGGGTCGGGTCGATGTGTTATTACCTGATAACGTTCGGGTCATGAGTCTGGATTTTGCCACTCATCGTCCCATACCTGAACTGGCAAAGAAGGTTTTTGGTATTCCTGTTGAGGTCAATATTCCTCTCTATGTTTATGGTGTTGCGCCAAAAACAGCACAATCACAGGGACACCTTATGTTGCAGGTTGATTCCAATCGGGTATATCGTTTTGCCTTGAATACACTTGCATTAATGTTGACCACTTATTTATTACTCGCACTTATTCTTACGGTGTCGATAAGCTGGTGCGTAAATCGCATTATCATCCGTCCACTGCGCGATGTTGCATGGGAACTGAATGAAGAACAAGCGTCAGAGCCTATGCCTTGTCCTAAAAGCCATCAGGATGATGAGCTGGGGTTGCTGGTAAAAGGCTATAATCGTCAGGTTAATAAGCAGAAAACGTCATCAAAATGAAACCTGACAAGATGAATAATGGTCTAATTCTCGATGATAATATCCAAGGATGGCGGGTTGTCTTAGGTTTTGCAGAATAAAATTAAACAGGTAGGGGTAAGTGAAAATGCTGGGTAACAAAATTGGATATCTTATTGGTGGTGCGATCCTGGCTACGACTTGTTTGGTGCATGCTGAAACCTTGCAACCTGATCCAGCCTGGCAACAAGGCAAACTTGAAAATGGATTCAGTTGGCAAATTCTGCAAACACCACAGCGGCCTAATGATAGAATACAGTTACGATTATTGGTAAAGACTGGCTCATTGTCTGAGAAAAATCAACAACGGGGTTATACTTATCTTATTCCCAAAATCGTTTTATCCAGTAGCAAAGATTTATCATCGCAGAAGTTGGAAAACCTCTGGCACAATGTCATAGATACTAAAAATCCCCCTCCACCCGCCATTGTTTCCTATGATTTCACTCTTTATAGCCTGAGCCTGCCAAACAATCGCCCTGAACTATTGCAAGACGCATTGATATGGTTGTCTGACATTGCTGGTAGTGCGGTATTTACGTCTGAGACACTGGCACAAGCCATGAAAGGGGATGCACATCTTGTGACAACTTTTCCATCTGATATTCAAGATCCCGTGTGGCGTATGCGCTTACAAGGATCGACACTTATTGGCCATGATCCTGGTATGCCAGTATCACTGCCTGTGGATGTGAAAAAGATCGAAAATTTTTATCATCAATGGTACACGCCAGATGTGATGACACTATATATCGCGGGTCATGTTGACAGCCGATTACTGTCAGAGCGAATTAACCAGACATTCGCATCATTGGATGGAAAACGGCAGACGCCAGAGCCTGTTCCTACCTTGTTGCCGCTGAAAGTCGCAACGATTGGCGTAGTGAATGAGAAGGCTAAACAAGATCGTTTATCTTTGACCTGGAACCTGAACTGGTTGCCGATTAATGATTCGCAAACCTTGATTCAGTACTGGTTAAATGACCTGACGCGTGAAGCGCTTTACTATTACCTACAATTGGGGCTAAAAGACAAGGATGACATGCAATTAGGCCTGGATTGTCGTGTGCTGTACCAGCGGGCAAACTGCTCATTAAATTTGGATTCTTCTACGGATAAACTGATGGAATCCACACTTTATCTGGCTTCCCAACTGGCATCATTGCGAGAAAATGGATTGCCACAGGAACAATTTGATGAACTCTATGCTCAGAAGCGGAGTCAGCTCCAGCAGTTATTCGCCATGTATGCTCGTACGGATACCGATATTTTAATCAACCAACGTCTGTTGTCACAGCAAAATAATGTGATAGATATCGCTCCTGAACAATTCCAGCGGTTAAGGCAAGCGTTTTTATCCTCCCTGACACCACAACTTTTGAATAAAAAGCTGCAAGAGATGTTGTCTCAAGACATCTCTTTTATTCTGGTGCAACCAAAAGGTGAAGCGACGATTGATGTTAATCAAATCAAAAATAGCTTTAACCAAATTATGAGACCGGGGCCACAGCCGGAGAAACCGAAAGAGCCTAAAACAGTGAACGATGGGGAGTAAGAGGGTAAACAAGTGCTCTTGTTTCATTTCCCAGTAATATTTGGGCATTACCCTCGAGACTCTTTGCAGAACTCGTCTCAGGAGGTTAAAAACTTATGCCCGACTTTTCACGCAGAAAAATATTACAAGCAGCTGCGATCGGAGCTGCGAGTTCATTACTGCCCGCTTCGATTCGCAAGGCGCTAGCCATACCCGCCAATAACCGTACCGGAACTATTGATGATGTAGAACATGTGGTGATCCTGATGCAGGAAAACCGCTCCTTCGACCATTATTTCGGCACGTTACCTGGCGTACGCGGTTTTAGCGACCGTATCACCATTCCACTCTCCGGTGGGCGCAACATTTGGCAGCAGCAGGGAGTTGGGCGGCTGGTCTTGCCTTATCATTTAGATAGCCGACGCGGTAATGCACAGCGGGTTAAAGGTACGCCTCATTCCTGGAATGATGCACACTCCGCTTGGGATAATGGCTGTATGAGTGCTTGGCCAACCTATAAAACGACACGCTCAATGGGTTATTACTGCCAGGCTGAGTTGCCGTACCAGTTTGCTTTGGCTAATGCCTTCACCTTGTGTGACGCATACCATTGTTCGATCCATGCCGGTACCGATCCCAATCGTTTGTTTCTCTGGACCGGCACCAACGGTCCCAGTGCCGCTAACGTTGCCGCAGTGGTCAACGAATGGGATTCTCCCGGTCTTCCAGAGGAAGGATATACATGGAAAACCTACCCAGAACGACTGGAGGAGAACGGCATTAGCTGGAAAATTTATCAATACCTGCCGGACAACTACGGTGATAACCCGCTGGCTGGTTTCCGCCAGTACCGTGCCGCCAGCGTCGCGGCCGGTAATCCGGCACAACCGCCGGAAGGTTTCCATGACTTTGTACCTTACAGTGATGAACTTAACGAAAAAATTCCATTGTATAAGGGCAACGGTAATACTCTGCCAGCTGTCAGTGGTAACGATCTGGAGATGATACTGGCTGGATTTCGCGCCGAGGTGAAAAAGGGCAGATTGCCGCAGGTAAGCTGGATCGTCGCACCGGCAGTCTATTGTGAGCATCCATCGCCTTCCTGCCCTGTGCAGGGGGGCTGGTTTATTCAGGAGATCCTCAATGCGCTGACAGATGACCCGCAGGTGTGGAGCAAGACGGTATTGCTGGTGAATTTCGATGAGAATGATGGTTTTTTTGACCACATGCCTTCACCCTCCGCACCGTCGCTACGGAAAGATGGTAGTTTCGCTGGCAAGTCCACGCTACCCTTCGACACTGAAATTTTCCAACACGTAGCCCCAGAGGGATCGCATCAGCAGCCACCACCAGACGGGCGCATTTATGGTCCTGGGCCGAGAGTACCGATGCTGATCTTGTCACCCTGGAGTCGTGGAGGTTGGGTTAATTCACAGGTATTCGACCACACCTCAGTTCTACAGTTTTTGGAAAAACGCTTCCGGGTACGCGAGCCGAATATCAGCGCCTGGCGGCGTGCAGTGTGCGGTGATCTCACTTCAGCATTCAACTTTGCCAATCCCAACAATGAAGTACCCCGTTTGCCTGCCATCACGCGACGGAAAGCAGACAACCTGCGTCTGAGCCAGGATGCGTTACCACCGGTGCCGTTACCGGAGGTTGGAAAGCAGCAGTTGCCGTATCAACAGCGACAGAGTCGCCCGTCCCGTGCGTTACCTTATCGGCTTAATGTTGAAGTCTCGGCTTACCCTGACAAGGGGTTACTGACCCTGAGCTTTCACAACACGGGCGAACAGGGTGTGGTATTCCATGTTTACGATAAGCTACATCTGGGTGATATCCCGCGGCGTTATACCGTTGAAGCCGGTAAATCGCTCAGTGATGACTGGCAGGCGGCAGATAACTATGATCTCTGGTTGCTAGGACCCAACGGTTTTCACCGTGCACTGAGTGGTTCACTGACACAGCGGCAGCCAGAAGTGAGTCAAATCATGAATGATACTTGCCTGCAACTGGAACTGCACAATCCGGGTGACAAAACGGTAGAGATCATCATAAAACGCTGCCCTTATACATTGCAGGGACCGTGGCACATTAAAATGCCAGCAGGAAGCTGTCACAGCCAGATTTTTGGCACCCACACCAGTGGTGGCTGGTACGATATTTCGCTGGCGGGGCCGAAAGGATGGCATCGTCGCTTGGCCGGCAGACTGGAAAACGGTGAGCACAGCATCAGCGATCCGTTGATGGGAAAAGCGTAAGGTAACTGTGCGGAATAACAGGGCGGTTAACCCGCCCTGAATTAAATGATTAAATTGATTTAAGCTGACTGGTATCGGTTTGCATGCGTGTGATTTCTCCCCGCTAAGCGGGGAGAAATAAGGCTTCATATCGTGTTGTAAATTGCGACTTGAAGTTTAATGCGTATATATCTAATCGATACTCTTAAATTATATCTGTAATGTTTTTATATTTAAGTCTTTGTGCGCAATTGATTCTTAATTAAAACAATAAATAATATCGCAATTATTTGTTGCTACTTCATCAATGATCATGGCGTTCTCAAACATCCCGAGGTTGGGTGAGTATCGCCTCGCGTAAATTTCCGTATCGGTGAGCACCAATCCCTTAATACACATCGTCAAAGAAAAGTTCGTTAAATCCTCTCCGAATCGATTAGAAAGTAGGATTTTCTAATCATTAAAATTTAATTCCATTTAAGTATTTTTATTTCTGTATGAGACTTGTTCCACACTTTACAAATATCTTTACTCAGACTTAATGATTAGTTACAAATAAGGACATAATCATGCCGATAGCGGTTTATGCGCTTGCAATAGGTGCTTTTGCAATATGCACTACAGAGTTTGTCATCGTCGGGCTTTTACTTAATATAAGCAACGACTTATCCATTTCTATTTCTTCAGCCGGCATGCTTGTCACCGCCTATGCAATGGGGGTCGTCATTGGTGCTCCCATTCTCACTCCACTGATGGTGCGGTTTAAACGTAAAAAAGCGCTGATTGTCTTAATGGCACTTTATGTCCTTGGTAATATCGCCTGTGCAGTTGCGACCAGTTATGATTTCCTGATGGCGGCTAGGGTGATTGCAGCACTTGTTCAGGCATCCTTCTTTGGGCTAGGAGCCGTTGTTGCCACGCAACTTGTACCTGAAGGAAAGCAAGCCAGTGCAATTGCGGCAATGTTCTTGGGAGCAACGCTAGCAAACGTATTTGGTGCGCCTATCGGTACGGTGATTGGCGAATATTTTGGCTGGCGTAGCACATTCATAGCATGCTCGGTCATCGGCGTCATCTCAGGTCTTTCTATTGCTGTGCTCGTACCGGATGTGAAAAGCGAAAGGCCTAAAAATATTGCGCGTGAATTCGGTATTCTTCTGCAACCGCGAGCGCTCAAAGCTCTTCTCATTACCATTCTGGGGTTCAGCGGGATTTTTACCGCACTGACCTATCTCGGTCCTCTCCTGACACAGGTGACAGGATTTCCAGAGACAGCTGTGTCATGGCTTCTGTTCATCTTTGGTGTAGGTATGGTTATCGGTAACCCTCTTGGCGCACGCCTTACCGATCACAGTCTCCGTCTGGGTATTCTCATCACACTAGTGGTTCTATTCATAGTACTGATCGCACTTGGCCTCCTGGCAAGCTTCAAGGTGATAACAGGAATTCTGATTTTCTTGTTTGGGGCTGCAATGTTCTCCGCCATTCCTCCATTACAGGTACAGGCTATGCAGGCCACTAGTGATGCCCCTGTCATGGGTTCCTCATTCAATATTGCTGCGTTCAACCTTGGCAATGCTGGAGGAGCATGGTTAGGGGGTTACGTTCTCGAGCATGGAATGAAAGTCGCTGAACTCCCTATGGTCGCTGCTGGTGTCACCGCAATTGGTCTGGTATTTGCTTTTCTGGCAAAAGCAGGACTACCGGTAAAAATCTCTCATTAAATGTTATCCAGAAGTATCGAGCTTGCTATTTTTTTACTAGGATAAGGAAAGACAGTCATGAATCCGCCTGTAATTCGCTTAAAAAAATCGCTTTGTTTTTTGTTGTTATCGATTGCCTCTTATAGTCATGCCGCAGACGCAAAAATTATACCTGCCGGTAAGCTTAATAATATGGTGCTCGTGCATGGTGCTTTTGTTGACGCTTCTATCGGGCAGGATATGATAATAGATCTCCAGGCAGTATATAAATCGGTAGCCGTCCAGCTCCCAGTGGATTTCCATACAAATGATATCAGAGCAATACAACAGGTTTTTCGACAGAGAAACCGAGCCAATTTTGTTGGTTGGTTACTCTTATGGAGGGATGCCTGTTGAAAACGCAATTGCGCACGGACATTATTCCTTGGAACGTGCCGATAAGGACGGATATTCCGGGCTCGCAGTATCCGAAGCATCAGCCATAGAAATGGCACGTCAGGTCTCCGAAGCCGCTATTGAAATGAGCAAGACAGTGCCATCAAAGCTCAGCTTTCTTAGCTATTCATCTGTTCATGATAACGGTGTCGGTGGTTTCTGGGCGCCTGCATCCTATTTACAGAAAGAGCTTAAGGCACAAGATGCCTTAGCCATGTCTATCACGCAGGGATGTAACAGCCTGGTAATTGCAGTATTGACGGCGTCAAAAATGCTTTCGTCTGATGGACAGGCATTGATTGTCTGTTCTGATCAGTTTTCTCAGTCATCGTTTAACCGATGGTCCTCTGATGCCGGTGTTCTTTATGGTGATGCAGCCGTTGGAGTCATTCTGAGCAAATCACAGGGTTTTGGATATATTCGCTAATTACAAAAAAATGGATGGAAATACACGGACGGGACACTTTTTTCCTGCATATGAGAAAAGCTATATCGCTAGCTCTTAATCGGCTCGGTCATGCAGGTTTTGCAGAACCCGATAGTCATTCCGTAGTGGTCCATTTGTCGGAAAAAGTATTGTTGATAATTTATATGTCCCCGCATTTGGGCATCTGGGGCTATCAACAATGAGAGAATTCGGCCTACGAACCGGGCATACGGGAGCGGGCGATCAATTCCTAGGGCTTGCAAAACATTTATCAGCAACTACTGAAAAAAAATAATACTAGTACTGTTCTATTAATTGGCGCAGGTGCAGGTTTTACACTCACGGTCATGGTTATTGAGATCAAAGAATATTCTATTCTAGAAAATAAACAGTTAAGTGTTATTTATTAAACACGTAATTGAGGTAAATATGGAACGTGTTGAGCTTTTATATTCCGCTGGAAGTAATGACTATCTTGCATATCATGTAAAATCAAAGGGAAAAATAAGAATCCTTATGTTTCCAGACTGGCAAGGGTGTGAAACTGTGTCTGCTCGCAGGCTGGCAGAATATTATGCGAGCAGTTGTGATGCAGAAGTCATCCTGACTGACGTTTATGGTAAAGATAGGCGTCCTAGATCTGATGACCAGGCTGATCGGGTAATAACTCAGTCTCTAGATAACCCATTTGATACACGGGAGCTACTGAAAAACATCTTCTTTTCCTTGGAGACTCACTGGTACAGCATCGGACCTTTGTTTATTGTCGGATTTTGCTTTGGCGGATCACTCGCATTTGAATTTGGTCGTGCTGAACTTCCCGCAACTGGTGTTGTTTCCGTCCACGGACAACCCGATTCGAGACAGCCCGCTACTGGCTTGGGAAAAAAGCCTGCATTCCTTATGTTACATGGCGCAGAAGATCCGTTTATTACGGACACTTCTCTGAACTTATTTATGGGTGAAATGCGCCGAATTAACGCTGACTGGTCCGTGTACTTTTTGGGTGGAGCAAAACACAGTTTTACCCGCAATGACATACCAGTAGGCAATCCCTATATGGGTTATAACAAAAAAGCCGATGAGGAAGCGGTTCTCGCTTTAAAAATAATGTCGGAAAGATTATTGACTGAAAAAACTAAATCATAGTTTCAAAACCCAACATGATGGTAAATAGGGAAGATGTGGTAATTATAGCAGTACGCCACACCCCTATTGGTGCATTTCAGGGTGCCTTGGCTTCATTTTCTGCAAGTGAACTAGGAAGTTTTGTCATAAAAGCACTTCTGAGCGAAACCGGGCTACCATCCGGGATAATAGATCAGGTCATCATGTGACAGGTATTGACTGCAGGTTGTGGACAGAATCCCGCACGTCAAGCTGCTTTGCTGGCTGGACTCGATGTTGGTGTTCAGGCACTAACTATTAACAAAGTATGCGGCTCTAGTCTCAAAGCGGTGCATTTGGGTGTACAGGCTATCCGGTGCGGTGAAGCAGAATTCGTTATAGCTGGCGGCCGAAAACATGACCCGCGCCCCGTATGTGTTAACCACAATGCGAGAGGGGGCAAGGCTGGGGCATACAGATGTAAGAGATTCACTTGTACACGACGGCCTCTGGGACGCCTTTAATAATTTCCATATGGGGGTTACAGCAGAAAACGTTGCGAAAAAGTTTAACCTGACAAGAACTGAGCAGGATGCTTATGCAGCAGAATCTCATCGACGAGCTGTCACTGCAACAGATAAAAACCTTTTCGCATCAGAAATGGTAGAGGTCAATTATACTGACCGTAAAGGCAATCAGATTACGGTAAAGGCAGATGAAAACCCGCGGGATATGTCGGTTACCAAACTTGGAAAATTAAAATCGGTCTTTGATATAAATGGAACGGCCACTGTCGGAAATGCCTCATCTCTTAATGATGGCGCTGCTGCGGTTCTGCTCTGCAGCGCAGATAAAGCCCGTGAATTGGGCATCCAGCCATTGGCTTCATTCGAAACATTTTCAAATACAGGTATAGAGCCAGGAATAATGGGCATAGCACCTATTGCTGCCATTAATAACTGTATCACCCGATTGCATTGGCAATACGAAGAAATTGATGCAATGAGGCATTTTCAGCACAGGCTCTTGCAATACTCTCACAGATCCCAATTCCTGTGGAACGTGTAAACCCGTTAGGCGGGGCTGTTGCATTGGGTCATCCTATCGGTGCATCAGGCAGCCGTATTCTAGTAACGCTTCTTCACCATATGGTGAGGAACAACCTCCATAAAGGTATAGCAGGGCTTTGTATTGGTGGCGGAGAGGGAGCAGTCACGTAAAGGCGCTATTTCTTTCTGCTTTATAAGGTAATTTTTTCTTAATTGTTTCTGAAAATTTTAGTATTGTTGGACTCCGGGTTAAGACACTGGCCATTTTGAGGTAATACATCTGTGGATTTGCTTAAAAGTATGAAGATATATGTAGATGTGGTTGAAAAAGGTAGTATGACTGCCGCAGCAACTTGCTCAGAGTTAACTCCCCAAATGGTCGGTTTATACATCAGAGAATTGGAAAAGCAATTTAGTGTCAAATTACTGAAAAGAACTACTCGCCAGACCGGACTGACTGAAGCAGGGAAATTATTTTATCAGCACTGTGTCCAGGTGTTAGGGATGATCGATGAGACTCAGCAAACCATCACCCAGATGAATAGAGAAGCAACAGGCCTGCTGCGACTTACCGCGCCCACCACGTTTGGTATAAGGATAATTTCGCCGTCGTTAGGTAAATTCAGAAAACTTTATCCCGGAGTAGATGTTGACTTGTTTTTAACCGATTCGGTTATGGATCTTGTCGCTGATGAGGTAGAACTTGCAATACGCATTGGTGTGCTCAAAGACTCCTCCCTAATTGCACGGCCATTAGGAACGTATCGGATGGCTACCGGTGCAGCTCCGTCATACTTGAATGAAAAAGGTATCCCTACCACGCCGGAAAGCCTTGTCGCCCACGATTGCATCGGTTTTCAGCTAAAAAAATCACGAAGGCATTGGCATTTTCTGACAGAAAACGGAGACCTCAATGTTCCGGTTCATGACAGTCTCAGCATTAACCACGGCGAAGCATTACGCCAAGCGGCACTTTCAGGTGCAGGTATTATCATGCAGCCTGAAGTGTTACTTAAGCAGGACTTCGAATCTGGTGCACTTATAAGATTATTTCCAGATGAAAATCTGGCCAGTAAACCGGTTAACATGGTCTATAGGCAAGATAAGTTTGCAACAGCCAAAATGAAAGCCATTATAAATTTTGGACTCGATCATTGGAAAATCTAAACATAATAAGGGGTAATGGATTTTTCGTGCGACAAGGGATTCATTATCAACTTTATTCGCTTCATTTAAGCAGAATTCACTTCAACCAATTTCAAAGAGATACATTTTATGGATCATCGTAAACTTGGGAAAGTCGATATTTCGGCCATAGGTCTTGGATGCATGGGGCTGAGCCAGGCGTATGGTATACAGGATGAAGCGTCCTCGATTCGGACGTTGCACCGGGCGGTCGATCTCGGTGTGACCTTTTTCGACACCGCTGAAGTCTATGGTTCTCACCGCAACGAAATTCTTCTAGGAAAGGCACTCAAAACATATCGCAACCGTGTGGTGATTGCGACGAAGTTCGGCTTCACCTACAACCTCAACCGAACTGATTTCGGTGAGATCACTGGAACGGATGGCAGACCAGAGAACGCTCGGGCGGTAGTAGAGGCCTCGCTGAAGCGGCTTCAAACGGATGTGATCGACCTGTTTTACTTGCACAGAGTGGATCCGGCAGTACCAATCGAGGATAGTGTCGGCGCTATGGCTGATTTAGTGACGGAGGGTAAGGTTCGCATGATTGGCCTTTCCGAAGTATCAGCCCAGACTCTGCGCCGTGCTCATGCCATTCATCCTATCGCTGCCCTGCAGAGTGAATATTCTCTCTGGACCCGTGATATTGAAACGAATGGCGTTCTTAAAGCTTGCCGCGAACTAGGTATTACCTTCGTACCATTCAGCCCCTTGGGGCGTGGCTTTTTGACCGGAAAAGTACCCATCACGGCCGAATTGGAGTCGGGAGATTTCCGTCACAACTTGCCACGCTTCCAACCCGGCCATGTTGAGGCAAATCGGCGGCTGGTTACGGTGATTGAGGAAATCGCAGCGGCAAAGGGGGCTACCGCTGCTCAAGTTGCCCTCGCTTGGGTGCTGGCTCAAGGGAACGACATTGTACCGATCCCGGGGGCGAAGCGCATTGTGCATCTGGAACAGAATGTCGCAGCTGTCGATCTCGTACTGACTATGGGGGAGCTCAGGCAGTTGGAGGCAACTTTTACTCCCGAGAACATATCGGGTAGTCGATATCCTGCTGTCTTCGAGGCTATGGCGCAGAAATAAACCGCAGTTGAGAGCCGGAAATCCATTCTCCAGTTGGGGTTTCCGATCTCCATTCCAGACCACTCGTCGGGCATTGCATAACCGCCCACTTACGCTCCCACAGAACTGTATGTAACACTCGCGGCTGATCTGCCGAAATTTCCGTTCCCCCAAATCCAATCCCTCCACGAACTCATTGGGGGCAATAATAGTTCAAGTCCGGATAACAGGGAGGGTTAACCCTCCCTGATTTAAATAATTAATGTTTTTGAACCCGTTAACTTATTTCTTCTTCGCGGCAGCCCGTAACTCAGTCACGTTTTTACCGCCGATACCCCAGTTATCTGTTTCGACTTCATCAATGATGACAAAGGTTGTTGCCGGGTTTTTCCCAAGTACATCCACCAGCAATTGGGTTGCACCTTCAATCAGTTGTTTTTTCTGCTCAGCGGTGGCGCCTTCGCGGGTAATTTTGATGTTCACAAATGGCATAAAATGACTCCTTTTTGGGTTTGTTATAGATAGTGGGTACAGCAAAAAAACAGTCTTATTGATTGAGATATGGATGTTTATCTGGCTTCTTTTCTTCCGCAGTGGCGATCCAGGCAGCGCAGAACAGCGTCAAACGGGCGAAAAAATAGAAAAATGCCATTAAACCAATCACCGAACCAAAAGCAGCACCCGAAGGGGAGCTGGCAAGGCGGGGCAACATCATGGTCATAATAGATTTAATCACTTCAAATCCAATGGCGGCCATGAGTGTGCCTTTAAACAGCGCTTTTCTTTCAGGGCGATGACGCGGCAAGATCCATAATATCCAAAGGAATAACAAATAATTGGATGAAATGGAAATCGTCATACCAATTGATGTCCATGCCGGCCGGAGCCATTCTATCCCTTCCAGTCCGAGGGCGTGGACGATAGTGGCTTGGGCGGAGCCTGCTATGGAAGTCAGTGAAAGGGTGATGACCAACGCAAATAGCAGGCCAAATAAAGAGAAAAAGTCGCGAATATATTGAAAGTAAATTTTCTCCTTATCTTCATGATTGCGTTCCCAGACATCCCTGGATTGGGCGAGTATTGCCTCGCGTAAATTACCAACCCAGTTCATCCCTGAATAAAGGGCGATTGCCAAGCCTGTTAGTCCCACGGTTGTTCTTTGGTTGATTGCCGTGTCTACGCTGTTTTTCAGGGTGTTGGCGAGATCGGGATCACTGATGCTATTAGCGATGCCATTAATCAAACGTGCCAGCAGGTCAGGATTGGAGGCCAACACAAAACCGGCGATGGCAAAAGAGAGCATCAGAATTGGGATTAAGGATAGAAACGAAAAATAGGTAATGGCAGCCCCAAATTGGCTACCCATGCGGTCGTTAAAACGTTGTGCCGCCCTAATAAAGTGGGCGATAAAAGGAATACGGCGGATAGTATTGCCAATACGGATGGTGACGGAAAGCGCTTTTCTACTGCCATATAGCCCCTTCTCTAATGGTGTAAGATCCTTCCCTGTATTGAGTTGTTCCCTTTTTTCATGGTTATCTGGCATTACATCCTCTAGCGAAAAAATATGTATGCGAAAAAAGAGTAACAGGCAAAATAGAAAAGGCAACTGGTGAAGGAATACGGTAGCCGTATATTGGCTACCGTACAGAAGATCAATCGATTAATCTCATTGATGACCCTTAACTTCACTGTAAACAGTTGGCAGTTCAGTATCGTGGCTCTCATTTTTCACAAAAGGCACTTTACCGGAAAAAATATCTTTTTGTGCGGAGGTTGCCAGACTGGTGAGGGAACCTGGTACATTAATACCTAGGTTTTTGCCTTTATCGTATCCAGTGACAGATTGTTGGTTAATTTGCTGGGTATTCAGCGAGACAGCACCTTGTGCGCTATCAATTTTGCTGCCCACTAAATAAGTTGTTCCAGAAACATCCAGATTAACCTCTTGGGTGCCCGTCAAGGTTGTTTGTTTATCTACCGCTTCTCGATCGAGAGTATCGTAATTGCCTTTGAGTTTGCCATTGTAGCCCTTGAACGCCGCTTTCAACTGGTCTGTCAAACTTGGGGCTTTATCTCCGGTTTTAGCGTCGTCGGCCGCCGCAGTTTCCGTTGTGGCAGTTGTCGTGTTTTCTGGAATGTTTTCCGCTGCGTTAGGAACAGCCTGTTTAGAAGCGGCATCTCCTTTGACGGTTTTGCTATAACTCAAGCCAGCATCCAGACCCACATTCAGGCTATGGGTGCTGTCCTTGCGGCTTTCGGCATTAAAGTTGCCACCAACTTTGCCCGTGATCTGATTAGCATCCACATTTGCACCTTTAAGTGAGGTATCTCCCGCACTGGTCAGGCTGACATTGCCACCGGAAACCTGTGCGTTATGGTGCGTGGTTTGTGCCAAGTTATTGACGCCAAATTTCACTTCACCGCCAATATTATATTTGCTATCGATGATCCTGTTGGCCGGATCGGTTGTTGAAGCATCACCTGTCGCACCATCACCTCCTTCTTTGCGGGCAGTAGAAGACATGCCACCTTTAGCTTTAGCACCGACATTCCAACCATTGGCATTGGCAGTCTCCTGGGCTGAAGTCAGTTCGATTTTCCCACGCTGTGCGGTTAAATCTACCTGTTTGCTGGAAACGTTGGCACCTTGTAATGTCAGGTTATTACCTGCATTCAGATTTACGCCTTGTCCACCAGCGATATTGCTGGTTTGAGCGGTAGTATTGTTCTGATTGTCGGTGTTATAACCGCCACCAAGGCTACCACTGAAATTTTTGCCATCAGGGTTGGTGCCCACGGTCAGAGAAAGTTCCCCATTGTAACCACTGCCTTGTTTCTCATTGTGGTTGGTGGCCTGATTGAATTGAATATTTCCACCTGTATTCACGCTGGCTGAACCTTTACCCGCATTGATTGAAGTGCCTTGGTAGCGCGCATCTCTAGTCACCTGAACATTAACGCCATTTTGGGCGTTAATGTTGCTGGTCACTGCGCTGGTAGTGCTGTTGGATGTTTCCTGATAGCTACCACTGCCTTTGCCATTAACGGAGAGATCTGCACCGGTTGTGGTATAGACACGTAAGCTGGCATTGCCAGTCGTGTCAGCGGTATGGGCGTTTTGGCTGTTAGCTGCCGCTTCACTGGTATGGCTGCCTGCGGTCAGCGAGACACCATCTTTGTTGGCTTGGTACTGTGTCCCTTGGTCATAAATGTCACCGTTCGTTGTGACTTTGACATCTCCTGCCTTGATGTTAGTCACCACAGCATTGGATTGATGGTTATTGGTGTAACGGCTGTTACCATTTAGCGCCAGTTCAATACCGGCATTAGGCAAACCCGTATTTGTGATGGAAGTATCCAGTTTCTTATCTGCGGCAGCCTTGACGGTTTTTTCTACAGGACGGGTCGTTGCGCTGTAATCGGCAGTCCCACTGATCTCACCACCTACCTGTAATTGACTGGTTGAGGTGGATTCAGTATTGGCTGTTGCCACATTTTTAATGCTGCCGGCATTAGCCTGATAGGAACCTTGCACTTGATGATCCGTACCCTGCTGCTTCAACTCACCCATTGCATTCAGCTCAAGGTTGCCAGTCACCTGAGTTTTGGTGACTTCTGCCGTTGTTCGGCTGTCGGATTTTCCATTGCTGTTGTAAGTTCCTTCAACACCACTACCGAGTTTGTCCATACCGCCAGTGACAAACACACTGCTGCTCAATTTTTCCTGTGAGGTTGAGGTTGATGTGCTATTTTCGCCAGCCAGCAACGCAATGTTATTTCCGGTAATTTTCGCATCGCCTTGTGTGGTGACCAACTTAGAGCCGGTCACGGTAACATTTTGGCCGGCATTTACGGTGAGGTTGCCACCATTTAGTTCTGATGGGCGTTGCGTTATGCCTTCATCTTTCTGTTTATCGGTGGTGTGTTCAAAACCGACACCTGCACGGTATTGGTTATCTTTCACATCCTTGGCGTAGTATTGCCAGTCAAGGTTGGTTTTTTCCTGTTGATCCTGATTTTTCTCACCATAATTTAGGATATTGATATTGCCTGATGTATTCATTTGCAGCTCTCCGGCACTTTTTGCCAGACTGCCAATAACATTAATGTCTTTATTACTGAGTAATTTCAGTTCTGCATCAGAAACCAATTGACTACCGGAAGATTTTTGCTGCTGGTTGTGTTCTTGGTTAGTATTTTTGGTGATGTTGAAAATGGTGCCTTTTCTTTCATCCACATCTTTAAAAGTATGGCTGACTGCATTATCGATAGTTAACTGTCCGTCATTGGCTTCAACATAAGCACCGTTTTGCGCTTTAACTTTACTGCCTGTAATGGTGACACCATTTGCTCCAGTCAGCAGTAAGTGCTCGCCAGACGTTACTTCGGAAATATGATGGGTTTCTGATTTATCGCGGTTATCTTTTTTGCTGCCACCGGCAATCCCGCCCCAATAGGTTTTATCCTTGGTAAGGATTTGATCATCAATGAGGGATTGGACAGTAATGTTAGTTTGCTGATCCGCAATAATAATCAGGTTCTTGCCTGAGTTAATCCGGGTTCCGATGATATCAATATTTCCTTTCGCGTTGATACCTAAGATCCCGCCTGCGCTTAATTCATTGCCGGTACTTCTTTGGGTGGTATTGACCTCATTCCAATTACCCGTTTGCAATGATGCACTATGGTTCTTTTTGTATCCCTTCTGTGAAGTTATTTCTGATTCCACCAAACTTGCTAGCTTCACATCTTTCCGGGCTGATACAGACAACTGATTGCCCGCTTTGATCTTACTGCCAAGAATTTCGGTATTGTCTTCACTGGCTAAATGGACATTTTCACGAGCATTGATGGTATTGCCTTCGTACTCGTATTTTTCACTCTCATTGGTGACATCATACTTCCAAGATAATTTCCGTTGATTATTCGTGTTACGGGCAAATTGGTGAAGCTGTTGCCCATTGAGTTTCAGATTGGTACCAGCTAGTTGGACATTATCCCCTTCAATATCAGTTGCCATCACTTGGTTGTCTTGTTTGGCCACCAGCGTGATGTTCTTGCCTGCCAATTGGGTACGGGCGACAGATTCACTGATTTGCTTTTGTTCGGTATAAATGCCACTAAAAGTGCTATCGTGATTATCGCTGCCCATTTTGTCTGATGAAGATTGACTCAGGCGTCCTTGGGACAGCACATTATTGCCGCGCAAGGTAATATCCCCGCCTTTTAGATCTGCAGCTTCCAATTTCACATCACCGTAGGATTCAACTTCAATGCCATCATTGGCGGTGACTTGGCCTTTTAAATTAACTCCGCTTCCTTCCGCCGTATTCAGCAGGCGAATGCGTCCTGCCCGCATACTGCCCAAATAATAGCTGTCGAGTGCATTGATATTGGCTTGCTGGGTATCCAAGATTTGGCCATCAGCCGAAATTTTGTTATTCCCCGTCGTGAGATTGAGGTTTTTTGCGGTGATCACCTGGCCATTGATGTCAATTTTAGGGGCGATCAGATTCAGTACATCATTATGGGATAAGCCATTGTTTCTGATATTCAGGGCGTTCAAATTATCAAACGTATTGAAGCCTTGCAGGATCCCATTTTCTACCAGCGGATTACCGACAACCAATGACGCCTGATTGGTATTGATAAAACCACAGCCGTTACAAGTGATACCGTTAGGGTTTGCCAGCACATAATCGGCAGCGATACCAAATACTTCCTGTTCGCCGAGCAAAAGCGAAGGATTACGGCTAATAACCTCATTTAAGATCACACTGGCAACTTGTCCATTGAGGTTGCTGTTGGCAGATAATTCACCTGCCAATTGTGATGTTCCATTCTCCAGGGAGTTATTGAACACCGCCCCCATTTGATTGACGTTAAAGTCTTGGTATTGGTTATGTGATAACCCTGATTCGGAAGGTGCAACGATATTGACCACTGTTGCGCCGGTATCCGCTTGCATAACATCTGGGCTGTGTGCGGCATCGCCACCAGGTGTAATATCATTGGCAAAACTGACTGAACAGGTTGCCAGAATAATTGCCATAGAGGCGGCAAGTTTTCCCGTTGGAGACAGTTTAAATTTTTTACTTTTCATATAATTTCCTTATTTGCATCTTTATTGCCATGTGCAGCGCTCTAGGGATTATTGTTCTAATAATCCCCACAACTGACTGCGGTTAAAAAATCAAATGGTTCAAAAAATTAAAAAGTGTAAGAGAAGCGAGTTAACAGTTGCATAGGTTCATCCGTATCCCTATTTGGGCGAGAAAGTAATTTGCCTCGGCTGATCTCAACATCTGCAAATAGTTGCTGATAGCGTAGTGTCAAACCTGCACTGAATCCGGCACTGCTTTTCCAGCTGTCCTGACTGCGATAACTTTTAACCTGGCCGATATCCACGCCGGTGCGTAACGCAAGTGAGCCATTGGCAATAGGGATTGAGTGAGAAAGCGTATTTCTTAAATACCAGCCATTATCAGCCGATGACACATTTTTACTGAAGCCTCGCACTGCATTACGGTCAGTTACATTGAGCCACTCAACACCCGGTAGCCCATCTTTACTGTATTGGGCATAAAATTGACTGCTAAATTGGTAAGGCACAGCCAAGAGTGTGAAACGCTGTTGTAAATTTGCCGATAATTTCCCTTTGGTAAATTGCTTATTCAGACTGGTTTTAGTGGTTTGGGCACCAAACCACGGCATTCCCCGTTCAATACTCATATTGAGGGAGATCAACCCTGAAGGGATAATTTGTAAATGGTTAATACCCAGTTCGAGGACACTCAATGTCTGGCTACTGACAGTAATCCCGGCTTCTTGGATATGGTTAGTGTAATTCTTATAAACAAACTGGGTGTTTAATGTGCTAATTTGTGACTGGTTACGATGAAAAACCCAATCGGCACGAACGCCTTTTTGTTGTGAATTCCCGTTCAGTATGATCGAGTTCCTCTGTAAACGGGGATGGCTAGTGTATTGGGAATAACTGTTAAATCCACTCAAGGTTACAGCTCCATAGGCGAGCGAATAGAGCAGAGTATAGGCGCGATTATATTGGGTATTGGGTTTATCGACGGTACTGGCGCCGTTGAGGCTAACAAAGTCAGATAATCCCAATGGGCTATCGACACTGGCATTGAGTCGCGTGATCCATTTTCCGGTGCTTTTATGTCCATAATTATCGGTTGTAGTGGTTATTCTCCATGGGGAAGAATGCTGATTATGTAGCTTGACGATAGAACCACCATTAACAGTACCCGGTAGAATATCGAGTGTCGTTTTGTTTGATTGCAGGCGATTTGCCTGATCTAGCCCTTGATCAAGCTTATTCAGGTTGAGTGGTTTGTTTGTCAAACGAGGGAATAGTGTTTGGCTATTAACCCAGCGGTCACCTCCTTCTATCGCCTCGACAAAACCTTCAACGACATTGATCCCCAGTTCATCATGGGGGTTTAGGGGAAGAAACTGAACGCGTGCCGTAATGTAACCTTTAGCAATATAAAGGTTGGTGATTTCCGCTGACAGCTTGTTGATATCATTGCTGGTGATACAGTTATCGGGCAGGGCACTGAGTGTATTTAGATCTCCTGGAGAGAGTAAGGTAATGCCTTGCAGATAAACCCCATTGATGGCCAAACATGGCTGCGCTTCCTTCACCACGGGTGAAACCGTTTGTGGTGAAACGCTATTTGAGCGATTAATCAATCCTTGATGGCGACGCTCTTCAATTAATTGGTCTATTTCCCGTGAACTGTCCTGTAAAGTTCTTCTTGCTTCATCTGTAGGGAAAGCAGGACTAAGCACGTCAGGGGATGCGCTTACCTGAAATGTAGAACATAATAAGATGAAGATTATTGTCCTTTTAATCATAGTAATACCCAAATGACAATAGTTGATGGGAAGTGTATCGTGTTGGGTTAGGTTTAAACATCCTGGTTTATTAATGAAGCATTAAAGCATAGAAAGTATTTTATGTTGTTCTGATTGATAATTATTTTTTGTTAAAAATTACATCTTAAATTTATAAATTTACCTTAGTTATTTATTATGATTCATTTTGGTTATGTATCATCTCAATATTAAGAGTTAAGTGAAATTTAATTTTGGTTTAAATATATCCATCTCTATCTCTTTTTATTTCATCTGCATAGGTGTTATTTTTGTATCAGTTTGAATTTATGGTGCTTTTTTATTTTTTCATCCTTATAATGTATAAGGAAATATATAATTAATATTTAAATTATTTCATTTTATAATGGTAGGTAATGCTGATGAATAATGGATGTTTTTCTCTATATTTATGATGCTATTGATACTGATGCAGTTTACAGAATTAATGCATCAGATATTATTGTCAGTGTGTCCACAAATAAAACTGGGTTTAAATATTATAGGGAGGTTGTTAATATCAATATTCTATTTTAAGAAATACTTTAAGATGGTTGTTGCCAAAATGCATGTGATGATATGGTGGTAATTCATGTAAAAAATAAACTTAAAATCATTTTATGCTTGTTTATTATCGTATTTTTGATTTTAAAAATATATTGAACGTCAAATTACATTGGTATGTATAAATTACCAGTGTTTCTTTCCCTTTTCTGATTGTTTCATGATGTAACAAATCGGATATACCTAATCACTCTAAAATAATCATAAAATCACGTTAGCAACTATTTATCTAGTTTATTATTTTATTACCATGTTTTTCTATTTGAAATCAAAAAAAACATGGGTACAATTACTATACTTTTTAGTCATCCAAAGTGTCCCTGTATGATACTGTTGATGCTAAGAATAAGAGATAGACATTAATTTTTATCTTGTAAACCGCACTTAGGATACTAAATAACAATTGTGTAACAATTGCTTGTTTTTAAGTAATAAGTGAGGTGGCGTTGTCTACACAATTCAAGATATACCTTCATGACATATTATAAAATCCAAAAAATACCAGTCTGCTGTTGGAAAGGCAGAGGGGGAGGTTTCTGTCTGTGTTTATCAGTGTCATGAGGCAAGGTACAGTGACAGAAATGAAACTGTATTGATTGGGTAATAATATTAGCTGTTTGATTTTAGAGGTGAAAATTCCAAGGCCGTTTTCTCATATCAGATTTGATTATGAAGGGGGGAATGATGTTTTTCCGTAATGTCGACAAAAGTAATATTATTATTTTCTCGTTAATGCTGGGAGTTATCATTTTATTTTTATCTTTTGGAAACAGCAGATTAGGAATTATTGATTACGCCGATAAGCATTGCCAGAAGAATACAACCTGCTTGATTGATATGAATAAGATTATTCCTTTTGACTGGGACAAAATGTATATCATCGACAAAGGCATAGCACCAGAGGATATTGAAAAAATTATCGGAACTAAGTTTGATTACGAAACGAGCCTTTTTTATAAGATTATTTTTGTCAGGGATCAGAAGGTGATTTATTCAGATGAATATCATCCACCTAATGAATCTTATATGAAAAAATTTATTAAGCCTAACTTTCATTATCCTTATGAAAGAGAGGGGAATTATTTTAGTCATTATGCTATTTCTAAAGATAACTCCATTCTTTCCGTGAAAATTGAAGATGAACCGCTTATGAGTGATAAAATCTATTACAATATTTTTCCTTCCAATGCGCAGCAAACTAGAGGGAGAGGGCTATAAAACATAAGATAAATACAGGATTGTATGCAGGCCATGGCTTTTACATGGCCTGTCTTTTTTATCTATTTTTTCTTAATGTCTATTTTGTTGCTTTTAGGGGTGATGTGGGACTGGCTTTTGCTACTTGGCTGTTTCAATTGTGGTGAATTGTTTTTATCAGCTAAATTCCTTGTCGTATTATTTTGTGCATTATCTTTTATGGTTTCTGGCTTATTGTTGTGTTCTTGCAGAAGTTCTTCCAGGGCACATGTGGCCTTTATATTTTCCAAAGTGCGAGTTAATCCTTTTATCAGACGCTCATCTTTATCTGCTTGAGCATATTGGAGTTGTTTTTCTAATGTTTTTTTCTTTATCTCACATCCTGCCTTACCTTGGTTTGCATAGGCAATACTCATACTGAAAACGATCAATACAGATGAAATCACTGTTTTCGACATCATGAACTATTCCTAAAATTTTGAGATTATTTATCTGGAATTTTATACGCTGATTTTGTTTTGATCCTGAAAATTCCTCTGGATCCACAACGAAGAGGGAGCATAAGGCAGCTTTTATCTTTTTTGTTGAGAATAAGGCTATAATGCCTCTTTCGTTGTCTGGTAGGGCATCAGGCAAGTTATTAATATTTTGCTTTCGGGGTTAAATCCAATGTTAAGTTATCGCCATTGCTTCCATGCCGGCAACCACGCTGATGTGTTAAAGCACGTAGTACAAAGCCTGATCATTGAGTCGCTTAAAATAAAAGAAAAACCTTTCCTGTATCTGGATACTCACTCTGGTGCAGGCCGCTATCATTTGAGTGGAGAACATGCCGAACGTACGGGAGAGTATCTGGAAGGTATTGCCCGTATTTGGCAGCGTGATGATATCCCCGAAGAATTGGCTGCATACATGGATGTTGTGAAAGCATTGAATCCACAAGGCACTTTACGTTATTACCCAGGCTCTCCGCTGATTGCCCGTCACTTATTGCGGGAGCATGATGAGCTTAATCTGAGTGAATTGCATCCCAGCGATTTTCCCCTGTTACGTACGGAATTTTCCCGCGACAGACGTGCCCGTGTCATGCGGGAAGATGGTTTCCAACAGTTGAAGTCAAAACTGCCACCAAAAAGTCGTCGTGGGTTTGTGCTGATCGACCCACCTTATGAATTGAAATCAGATTATCAGAATGTTGTTCAGGGTATTCAGGAAGGGTATAAGCGCTTTGCTACAGGTACTTATGCTCTGTGGTATCCCGTTGTTCTGCGTCAGCAGATTAAACGTTTGGTAAAGGGACTGGAAGCCACGGGTATTCGTAAGATTTTACAAATTGAACTTGGTGTGCGCCCTGACAGTGATCAACGGGGTATGACGGCATCAGGTATGATCGTCATTAATCCACCGTGGAAATTAGAACAACAGATGAAGGCCGTGTTACCGTGGTTGCATCAGGTATTAGTTCCTGAAGGCACAGGACATACATCAGTAGAGTGGATTGTCCCTGAATAAGGTAAAGGTTCAGCGTGGCGTCGTTATTAAAGGTTTGATGACGTCTGAATAAACTGTGACACGATATCACTCGATAGCCGTGGCCTATGGCAATAAGAGTTAGAATCGTCCACTGTGAGTGATAATTTTTTGTCACAATGACGTCAGGCTGAACTTTAGCAGTAACTTAATTGATTAGACGGAAGTGACCTAAGATGAGTAAACATTACGATTATATTGCAATTGGTGGTGGCAGTGGCGGGATTGCTTCCATTAACCGTGCAGCCATGTATGGGCAAAAATGTGCCCTGATTGAAGCAAAGGCATTAGGTGGAACATGTGTTAATGTGGGCTGTGTACCAAAGAAAGTGATGTGGCACGCTGCTCAAATTGCGGAATCTATTCATCAATATGGCCCCGATTATGGTTTTGATACTACCGTCAATCATTTTGACTGGAAAAAACTCATTGCTAGCCGTACTGCTTATATTGATCGTATTCATCAGTCATATGAACGCGTATTGAATAACAATAAGGTCGATGTTATTCAAGGATTCGCCCGTTTTATTGATGCACATACTGTTGAGGTTAATGGCGAAAAAATCACGGCCGACCATATCCTGATCGCGACAGGTGGTCGCCCTGTACGTCCAGATATTCCCGGTGCTGAATATGGTATTGATTCAGATGGTTTCTTCGAACTAAATGAAATGCCGAAGCGTGTTGCTGTGGTCGGTGCTGGCTATATTGCTGTTGAAATCGCGGGTGTTTTGAATGCATTGGGTAGCGAAACACATCTGTTTGTCCGTAAGCACGCACCTCTGCGTTCTTTTGATCCCATGATTGTGGAAACACTGTTAGAAGTCATCAAAACTGAAGAGCCAATACTGCATACAGAAGCAATATTACAGTCTGTGATGAAAAATAGTGATGGCAGCCTGACTGTTAAATTGCAGGATGGTCGGGAGCAGGTTGTTGATACGCTGATCTGGGCGATTGGGCGTGAGCCAATGACAGATAAGCTGAATCTGGCTGCAACCGGTGTTAGGCTGAATGAAAAAGGCTATATCCAGGTCGATAAGTATCAGAATACCAATGTTAACGGTATTTATGCAGTGGGTGATAACACGGGCGCGGTGGAATTGACACCCGTTGCGGTAGCAGCAGGGCGTCGTTTGTCAGAGCGTCTGTTTAATAACAAACCTGATGAACATCTGGATTACACCAATATACCTACAGTGGTATTTAGCCATCCACCAATTGGTACGGTAGGTTTGACGGAACCACAGGCAAAGGCTCAGTATGGCGAAGATCAGGTTAAGGTTTATACATCGTCATTCACCGCAATGTACACCGCAGTGACGCAGCACCGTCAGCCATGCCGTATGAAGCTGGTTTGTGTAGGAGCCAATGAGAAGATAGTTGGTATTCACGGTATTGGCTTTGGAATGGATGAAATACTGCAAGGTTTTGCGGTTGCGCTGAAAATGGGAGCAACGAAGAAGGATTTTGATAATACGGTTGCTATCCATCCGACGGCGGCGGAAGAGTTTGTGACTATGAGGGGTTAATGTAGAAAACCCACCTACACACGTTCGTACTGTAGAAAAACTGAGAGGCCAGAGCATCGTTCTCTGGCCTTCATTTATCGACTCATCGATACACTGCCTCTTCTAAAACGTTTATGCCCCATTGCTCGTTTTGACTCATTAGCTCAATCGAAAATATCCTCTCCTGTTGCCCTATAAATTTTCATCTATTTACCTAATGTTTGCCCCTACCGTATAGCGACTAACAATGTATGGGTATGAACCTGTTCTGGACATGGTGTGGCGATGAAAATCCCAAAAGCTAGCCAAAATAATTCTCGGAATAAATTGTCTCGGTTTTTCTGGTTTTGAAAGTACTGGAAACTCATTCAAAGTGATGCGAGGTTGCTAAAATAACGCGATGCTCGACTTTAACACCCTATAACGTTGGCTTGTTGAAGCCAGTCGCGTTGATTTTTACCTTGTTTAACATTGGCAAAAATACCCAACGTGTGAGAAAGCAGTTTTCTGGCAATTCGATTACTCAAATGCCACAAATCCCGTGCCCAGCACTTCTCGATAGCAAATTGTCCGGCGAGTTGACCAATCACGGTTTCAATTAAACGGCGTTTGGCGTTAATGATCCTTCTCGTTTTTCTGGGGAGGGGATCATCCATATTGGCTCGCACCGGGGTAATCATTTCAATACCCTCCACCCTCATTTCCTGCTTAAATTCAACGCCTAAATACCCTTTATCACCCAGCAAACAGCCTTTTATCGAGCCGAGCACATCCCAGATTGCTTCACGCTCACTGACACTGGCGGGCGTCAGTGTAAACCCGGTTACCACGCCGGTTTCGTCTATCATGAGATGTCCTTTGAAGCCGTAGTAAATTTCGTTTTTGGCGGCGCAGTACCCATAATCGGCTTGTCCTTTGAAGTTGGCACAGCCTTTTGCTCTTTTGAATCCACAGACGGGCAATGGAAATCCGTCGATAATATGTACCGGCCTGTCGAGCGCGCCCAATAACCTCGCCAGTTTTTCTTGCAGTTGTTGTTTAACAACCCAAAGATTCGAAATCTGTTTAGCGAAATTGGCGCGTGAACCCAGCCCCGGAAACCATTCGCGCCAGTGGCCATTAAAGTACGTCCAAATGCCTTTATCTGTTGAAAACCCTAAAAATTCACCCACCACTTCCATCGTGATAGCTTCTGCATCGCTCAGTTTAGGCGGATATCCCCGGCTTCTGAATCGCATACCTTGCTGTAACTGCGTTAAATTGTCATCTACCCAACAAAACACCCAAATGATAAAATCTTGCTGTGACATAGCCTTTTGTTCCTTTATTTCTCTATTTTTGACGACTTAAAGTTATAAAGGAGCGGCTATGTCATTTCAACTCATCATAAAAGTCGAGCATCGCGTTAAAATATTTAAATTATTTTATCTAGACATTTGAACGCTAAGCCTAGCTGGGGTTTTGTTAGAATTTAGGGTAATACACTATTACACGTTTAACAAATGGAGCTATCTAATTGAAGCTATATGAAAATGTTGTGATTGGAAATTTCTTGTATAGTTTAGGCTATTCGCTTGGAATGTCTCAATCAGAAAAAAATCAATTGTCTGTGATTAATTTGCTTCAACAGACCCCAGCAGATAAAGAGTTAGGAGATATGCTGTTAGAGTTTCCTAGCGTAGTCAGGTTAATCGAATTCAAAAATAGTGCTAGCAGTTTAGAAAAAGAAAAAAAACGATGCGAACAATTAACTGTTGCTATCGGAGAGCATGAAATTTTAAAAAAAATCTCTAGAGAAGTTCACTGGTATGTCGAAACAAAACCTTTTGAAGAAATTTGCTTAAATAATATCCTTACAATCTTCTTGAAGCAAGTAAGAAAAACGAAGAAAACATCGAAGTTGCAATTATAAATCTTAATAGAAATATTAACGCCATAAGTGATTGTACTAAGTCTCTTGATAGAAAAATTGAACATTCAGTTCAACTGGCTAGCAAAAGGTATGCGGAAATAATATCACAAGAAGTAATCTCTAAGCTCAAAAATGCAAATGAGTGTGCAGAAAGAGCCGCAAAAAAATATGAAAAGGCAGCAAAACTATCGGTTTTAAAGCTGGGAATGATGTTCTTTTTGTTTTTCCTATTGGCAGGAGTTCTTTTATGGTTTTTCTTCATTAAAGAAATTCCGACAATTAGTGAAATAAACTCATTAAGAAAAAGTTTTATTAGAGGAAAAGATATTAAGTTTGAAAAATTATGGTAATTTAACTTCATGTGGTAATGAAAGAAAACCATGCATAAAAGTCGATATTTCAACTAGGTACGGCGATGAAGATCCTCACTATTATGTTATCTTACCAAAACAGTGACCAACGTGTAATAAGGCGTCTAAGAGAGATTACCAATGTTTGGCATTTTCGGTTTAATTCTGAGTTGGTGTTTACGGCACAATGAGTTAGGGCTGAGTGGTAACGTTGCTCGCCCCTTAACACGGCTTTAGTCCATAGAATTTTTAAGATTATTGGTCAGCCGAAGTCGGATTGAGCAACATGTTGCCCGACTAGAAGAGGCAACACTCCATAATTATCACGACTCCAGAAACTGGCTGGACGAGCATCGTTTATATGTTAATACCGAGCAATAGAGAGACTGGATGCTCTTCCAAAGGAAGTAGGCTTGATCTAGGGGCTGTGGATGTTTTGTGAGGGGAATTGGAACGGCATGATGATCTGGTATCCTTGTTTTCGCCAAAAAACCGTTACCTTGAGAACATCATGCCAAGAACTATGTTACCAGCTCCTTTGTGGAATAAGCTATTTTTATTCATGCAACAAAATGAGCTTATCTACAATAAAGAGGAACACCGACTGACTTTCGAAGGCATTCTTTACCGGATGAGAACGGGTATTCCATGGCGTGAATTGCCGGATGAATTTGGCAAATGGAACACCGTATTCAGACGTTTTAATGCTTGGTCAAAAAAAGGCATTTTTGATTTATTATTCAAAATGTTGTCTGAAGACACGGATACTGAATGGTTGTTTATTGATGGCAGTATTATCCGTGCACATCAGCATAGTGCGGGCGCCGCCTCAGAGGAGAATGAGGCCATAGGTAAAAGTTGTGGCGGACTCTCAACCAAAATCCATTTAGCCGTAGACAGTTACGGTTTTCCTGTCCATTTTGAGCTTTCCGAGGGACAAACACATGATATCGTTCATGCTGAAAGTCTCCTTGCACAATCTCCAACTTCAGATTTTGTTATTGCGGATAAAGGATACGATAGTGAAGCTTTCAGGGAAATCGTCAAACGAAAAGGCGCGACACCGGTCATTCCCTACCGGAACAATAGCCGAAAATCGGATAAAAAGATTGATAAGGGTTTATATCGTTATCGTCATTTAGTGGAAAATGCGTTTGCCAGAATCAAGCATTTTCGTGCAATCGCAACAAGATACGATAAATTAGCACGGAATTATGCCAGTATGGTGGCACTGGCATTTATCATCGTCTGGCTACCCATGTGGTCAGAATAAATGATGAACACAAAACGTCAACAGACTCTATCTTGGAACAGAAAGATTTGAAGTTCATCCCGAGATGGACGAAAGCTATCTCATTGACTAACAGAGCAATGCCATCGGAATGGAATTGTAAGTGGCCCGCTTAAATAGGCGGGGCACTTGGGCACCGAGAAGACGGAACTATGTGCGAAATGCGTTGGGCCTTACCAACAGTAAGAAGAAGGAAAGAACAAGATTGGCTATCGCAAGGGAAGAGTTTTGACTAAGCAAGAGAACATTGTCCGTTATTGGCATGCCGTTGAGTTACTGTATTTCGGCGTGATACTGGCGAACCCATTTTCCCAGCGTACTGGTATTGACGCCCAATGAACGGGCGACATCAACAACCCGTTGTTGATGGAGAACAACCTGTTGAACTGCTTCCAGCTTAAATTCAGCGGAATAGTGGCGTTTGGTAAGCTTCACTTTCATTGTCACACCTCATTGTCATGTAATTAACATTAGCAATTTTTTGAGGTGTCCGGAATTATCATGCCACTACACTCCGCGACAATAAGTGCACTGCGTTCTCCCATTTGCTTGAGATAATCCCCAAGGGAAAGAGAGCCATCCAATACAGGTAAATGCTGCGCTTTGACAAATTGACGTTGGGTGTGAACAGACGATTCCAGTTTTCGGGTGAATAAGGTCATAAAAGATCGGCGCCTAAAGGAAGAGCGCCGATCTTAATGGATAACATGGGCTTTTACGACACCCTCTGAAGGACGCTGATAAAAGCGACACCTGTACCAATGGAACAGAAGCTGCCGACGATGAGCTTATCAACATTAGCAAAATCAGGTGATAAGTAACGGGCGCATTCGTCAAATGAGTGACCGTGATAGTAACCGGAATAGTAACTGAAGCGGCCAACCTGGATATTGGGATTGGAGACTTGTTCCGCTAATGTTTTGCCCTTAAAGGGACTATCGAAATAATTTTTCATAGGGTACTTGTTTTATTGTATAACCCGCCAAAACGTCGATAATACGCGGCGGTGGGTTGAGGTAATTGGCCAATGGTCGTTTCACAGCATTCACTGACATAGTGTGTCGCAGCAGGGCCAATGTGCTGATAAATATTGATACATAAATGACGGGCAATTTGCCCTTCCCATTGCGCGGGCAGCAGGGCATCAGGCAGCAGTGGGTCGCGCAGAACGATACGGCGGTAAAAGTGGATGAGCAGAAGACGCAGCTGGAAACAGCGTCTTGGCGTCAGGTCAGCCTCATGACAATCCCGTAGCAGCGTCATCAACGGGCGGAAGGAAACAATAAATTCGTGATAGTGCTGTGATATCTGTTCCAGTGACCAATTGAGAGAGACGAGTTCTTTCAGGCTCTGTTCTGAACGTGGGTAAGGATAATCAGCACGGAAATAAATGACAGAATTGCTGGCGTTGAGTTCCCCTAACAGTGAGGGAATATCTCTTTGGGAATGACTTGGAGCGGCCATCAGGGTACGGTTAAATTGTGCGAAACCGAGCCAGCTCAGCTCTTTTTTCAGGCGGATACGCTCGTTTTTGGCGGTGCCTTCCAGTAGCAGCAGATCCCACTTGCCATCCCATTCTGGCTGTTCACTGAGATAGATTTTATCCTCTGCATGACGAAATTGATGCATTCCCCGCTCGGCGATGCGGTAATAACTGCGTCGCCCTAGTTTTTCGACTGTAAGCCACCCTTCTTTTTGCAGCCTAAATACAGCTGTTCTCACAAAACGGTCACTAAACCCCATCGACTCCAGCAAGAAGCTCAAACTACCAAGCCAAACCTCACCGCCACGGTGACTCAGGGCATCCCCATATAAGGAGATGATAAGCGATGTTCCGCTGATAGGCTGTGCATTGAGAGCGTGTTGGATAAAATCGTCAAGTTTATGTGTCATAGTTTCGGTGATCTGCTCAAAAGTGTGTCATAACATTAGCATAACTGTATCAATGGGCTTAATCGATACGCTTAGAAAAATCCCTTTGAGGCGACATACTATTGGGAAAAATACCATTGGAAAAAGGTGCCACCGCTGTTTCATATTATTTAACTTGCGGTGGCGAAAGGTTTATTCGCGTGGTCGGTTGTCGATTACCCGTACTGCTTTACCTTCTGAACGTGGAATGACACCATAATTGACAATGCTGACATCGGTGTTAAGCCCTACTACCGATTTTATGTGATGGCGCAATTGATGACAGAGATTGCAACGTTGTTCATCGTTCAGCTGATTTGGCTCTTTCAATTCAACTTTGACTGACAAGCAATCATGATTGCCCTCGTGGTTGATTTCTAATTGATAATGCGGTGAGAGTTCCTTGATGTGCATGATCTGTTCTTCTATCTGTGATGGAAAAACATTGATGCCACGAATAATCATCATGTCGTCGGAACGGCCGGTGACTCTGCCGATGCGCCGCATATTACATGCCGTACCAGGCAATAAGCGCGTCAGATCGCGGGTGCGATAGCGGATCATAGGCATACCTTCTTTGCTCAGGGTAGTGAGAATGAGTTCTCCGGTTTCACCGTCTGTCAGGTTATTCAGGTTGTCAGGATTAATCACTTCCGGGTAGAAATGATCTTCCCAAATGGTGGCGCCGTCGGCGTATTCCAGTGATTCCATAGCAACGCCTGGCCCCATCACTTCGGACAGGCCGTAGATGTCCAACGCCTTGATGCCCATGCGTGTTTCAATTTCAGTACGCAAGGTGGTTGTCCACGGTTCTGCGCCAAAAATACCAATACGTAAGGAGCATGTGCTGGCATCCCCACCCATCTGGCGCTCCAGTTCATCCAGTAAAGTCAGGCAGTAAGAAGGCGTTATCATAATGATGTCAGGTTTGAAATCCACAATCAGCTGCGCTTGCTTTATGGTGTTACCGCCAGATACCGGAATGACGGTCGCTCCCAGTCGCTCAGCCCCATAATGTGATCCTAATCCTCCTGTGAACAGGCCGTAACCGTAGGCGATGTGAACTTTGTCTTTGGCACTTACTCCGGCAAATCGCAGGCAGCGGGCGATCAGTTCTGACCAATTGTCGATGTCCTGTTGGGTATAACCCACCACGGTTGGGCGTCCTGTTGTGCCGGATGAAGCATGAATGCGAACTATCTGTTCCATTGGGACAGCGAAGGTATCGAAAGGATAATGCTCCCGCAGATCTTGTTTGGTGGTGTAAGGAAATTTGGTGATGTCACTGAGTTGTTTAAAATCACTTGGATGGACACCGGCTGTATCAAATTTGTGGCGGTACATGGGAACGTTGTTGTAGGCGTGGTTTAGGGTCCATTTCATCTGGTTAAATTGCCATGCCTGAATCTCATCACGTGAAGCAAATTCAATGGCATCCAGAGATTGTTTGGCGGGTCTTTTTAGGTGTTGTACGTTGTTGTTCATAGTTTCCTGTCCTTTTGTTGGTTTGTTTGTAACAGGTTGTTTTTGTGGTTATGTGTGCGTAGTGATATACAGGTGTTGGTGAAGTCAGGTTACTGTGTATCAGTTTGTTGTTGTAAAAATAGCTGCTATGAAACACGTTCAATAATCATGGCGATGCCTTGTCCTACCCCAATACACAGGGTGCACAAGGCGTAACGTCCGGCACGTCGCTCCAGTTCAAGCGTGGCTGTCAACGCAAGGCGGGCGCCGCTCATACCCAGAGGGTGCCCCAACGCAATCGCGCCTCCATTCGGGTTCAGGTGTTCTGCATCATCTGGTAACCCCAGTTGGCGCATCACAGCCAGTGCTTGTGCAGCGAAGGCCTCATTCAGTTCAATAACATCCAGTTGGTTTAGGGTTAAGCCGGTGAGTTCCAGCACTTTGCGAGTCGCAGGCAGTGGCCCGATCCCCATGATACGTGGCTCAACACCACATGTTGCCGTTGCGATGATACGCGCCCGTGGTGTCAGGCCGTGGCGTAAGGCTGCCGTTTCTGAGGCGATGATCAGTGCTGCCGCCCCATCATTGACACCGGAAGCGTTACCCGCGGTGATCGTACCGCCGGCACGGAATGGGGTTTTGAGTCGTTGTAATTGTTCGAGCGTCGTTTCTGGGCGGGGATGTTCATCCTGTGAAATGACCGAAGCTACGCCTTTTTTGTTGGCGGGAGGCAGAGTAACAGGGAGGATTTCCTCGGCCAGTAGGCCACGTTGTTGCGCTCTGGCGGCACGTTGCTGGCTGCGCAGGGCGAAGGCATCTTGGTCATCACGGCTAATTTGAAACTGGGCGGCGACATTTTCTGCCGTTTCTGGCATGGAATCTGTGCCGAATTGCTGTTGCATCAGCGGGTTAATAAAGCGCCAGCCAAGGGTGGTATCAAAGATCTCAGCTTGCCGGCTGAAAGCACTGTTTGCTTTGGCCATTACAAAAGGAGCGCGGGTCATCGATTCAACGCCACCCGCCAATATCAGTTGGGCGTCGCCGGATTTAATACTGCGAGCGGCGAAGGCGAGTGCATCGAGGCCTGAGCCACATAACCGGTTGACTGTCGTACCAGAGACTGAATTTGGTAGCCCTGCCAGCAATAGTGCCATACGTGCGACGTTGCGATTATCTTCTCCAGCCTGATTGGCGCAACCGAGGATCACGTCATCAATTTGTTCCCAATCCAACGCTGGATAACTCGTCATCAATGCCCGTAACGGCAGGGCAGCCAGATCGTCAGCCCGCAGGTTGGATAGCGCACCACCATAACGGCCGATAGGTGTGCGGATACCATCACAGATAAATGCATGGTTCATGATTGCTCTCCCTGACGGTTTGGCTGGTTCTTTTTCAGCGTATTGTCAGAAATAGGATGACTGAGACGATAGGAGTAACCACGGAAAAAAGCGACAACTTTACCGTTTTGGTTGATGATCTCCACGTCATACAGGCCAGTGTTTTTACCTTGATGCCGAACAGAAGCGGTGGCGATCAGTTGATCACCCACCAATGCCGGACGGATAAAATCAATGCTGCCACTGGAAGCGACGGCGGCTTTCCCGTCGCTGTTACAGGCATAGGCGAAAGCGGTATCCGCCAGGCTGAACAGAATGCCACCGTGACAACTTTGATGACCGTTGAGCATATTGGGTACGATTTTCATACTGAGTCGGGCAAACCCGATATTGATATGTTCAATCTGCATCCCCATATTTTGGGCACAGGCATCCTGGGCATACATAGCTTCAACGTAGTGGCGAGCTGCGTTAGCATTATTTTGCATGATCATCCCCTTTTTGGCGTTTTTGGGGCTGCTGGAGAGGGAGTTGAGTATGTCCCGCCGCGAGTTGGCGCAGTAAAGGCGTTGGGCGGTAACGGGGTTCCCCATAAAACTTCTGCAAGTTTTCCAGTGTACTGAGAATATGTTTCCAACCCAACTGCTTACCCCATGCCAGCGGGCCGATGGGGTAATTCACACCGTGGCACATCGCCAAATCGATATCTTCAACGTTGGCAATGCCTTTATTAAAGGCATCCAGTGCCTCGTTACACAGCATGGCAACGGTACGCATGGTTAACAAAGCGGGATAGTCTGGCAAGAGAATGACCTGTTTACCAAGGGATTGCAGAAAACCGATCACCTTTGCGGTTTGTTGAGGCGTATTCTGGCAAGCAGCACTGAGTGTAATGATAGAAGCTGATTGGTGATTGACAGAAAGATCAAATTGCACCACGGGTGCCCTGACTTCGTCGGCAATCTGGGCGCAGGTTCTCCCTTTGGTCAGAATCAAGAGAATGTCATCAAGCTGCAAGGTCGGGGAGTGGAATCGGTCATTTTTGTTTTCTTCGAAGATGATTCCATATTGCTGTAACAGGGCAACCAAGTGCGGCAATGCCGCCCAATTTCCTGTCGCTTTGATCCGCATCGGTTGTTTTAGGGTTTTGGTGTGTTTCGGCGCGATCTTAGGTTGTGGCTGGCTCTCTTTTTTTCCACCGTTTCCTTTGATGTCATAGACGTAAAAACCACGACCACGTTTGCGTCCAAGATGATCGGCATCCACTAACTCTTTTTGCAGCAGCGAAGGTTGGAAGCGAGGATCGCCATGGAAAGCCTGGAACAGGGATTCCGTCACGGTGTAGTTAACATCATGGCCGATCAAATCCATCAGTTGTAATGGCCCCATCGCGAAACCACCAGATTCTTTGAGAATGGCATCCAGTGTAGCGGGAGTGGCAACCTGTTCTTCCAGTGCACGCAGGGCTTCAGCGTAGAATGGACGGGCGATGCGATTGACGATAAATCCCGGCGTAGAACGGCAAATCACAGCTTGTTTTTTCCAGCCAGTCACGAGGGTTTTGAGTGTTGCCACGGTTTGGGGGGAAGTTTCCAGACCTTGAACGATTTCCACAAGCTTCATTAGAGGAGCTGGGTTGAAAAAGTGTAGCCCAGCCATGCGTTGCGGGGCAGACAGGACACGGGCAATGGCGGTAATCGACAAGGATGAAGTATTGCTGGCAAACAGGGTTTGCTGTGAACAAATGGATTCCAGTTGCTGGAAGAGATCCTGTTTAGCTGCCAGTTGTTCGATAATGGCTTCAATCACCAGCCCACACGGTGCTAACGCATGTAATGAATTCGCCTGAGTGATGCGTTGTAACAGGGTTTCTGTTGCACTGGCTTCGGCTTTGCCTGCTGCTACACGTTGATGCAGGCGGGTGCGTAAATTATCCAGCGCCTGACTGACCGCTTCGCTGTTGCTGTCAAACAGCAGGACGGAATGTCCTGCCTGAGCCGCAACCTGGGCAATGCCGATGCCCATTGTTCCCGCACCGATAACGGCTATAGGGCCGTGGAGGGGAGGCGTGTTCATGATCATTTCCCCTTGAACGTTGGCTGGCGTTTTTCAATGAACGCATTGACGCCTTCACGGAAATCTTCGCTATGCCCGCACAGGCGTTGTAAATCTCGTTCGAGATCAAGTTGTTGGTCCAACGTATTGGTTGCGGCTGCATAGGTGGCTTGCTTGATGCAGCTCAGGGCTAAGGTAGGTTGGGTAGCAAGGTGTCGGGCGAGCTTCTGGGTTTTGTCTTCCAACTCTTCAGGCTCAACGACTTGCCAGATCATGCCCCAATCCAGTGCTTGTTCGGCGCTGATTTTGTCGCCTAATAGTGCCATCCCCATCGCCCGCGCCTGCCCAATCTTATGAGGCAGGAAGTAGCTACCGCCAGAATCGGGTGTCAGTCCAATGCGGCAGAAAGCCTGAATAAAACTGGCGGTACGGGAAGCGATAACGATGTCACAGGCCAGGGCAAGAGAGACACCGGCACCCGCCGCTACACCGTTGACGGCGCAGACAATGGGCTTAGGCAGGGAAGTCATACGCCGGATTAGCGGGTTGTAGTAGCGTTCAACGGATTTGCCAAGATCAGGGATATCGCCATCAGAAATGATGGCATTGCGATCGTTTAAATCTTGTCCGGCACAGAAGCCACGTCCGGCTCCGGTGAGCCGGACACAACGTACGGACTCATCTTGTTCAGCAATATCCATTGCCAAACTTAATTGCTGGTGCAGCTCCTCGTTAAAACTATTGAGGCATTCTGGACGGTTGAGAGTAATGTTAAGGACACCTGCTTGTATATCGGTCAGTACCGTTGACATGTTTTCCATCGATCAGAACCCCTTAAAGGTTGGTTTACGTTTTTCCAGAAAGGCGGTGATGCCTTCCTGACGATCGGTTGTGCCTGCCAACGTAACAAAGTGCTGGCGTTCGGCGAGTAGCCCTTGTGACAGGCTGGTTTCTTGTGCGGTTTTGAGAGCTGCCTTGGCCGCCCGCAGGGCTAAGGGAGAAAATTCACTGATGCGTTGTGCAATCTGTACTGCACGTTCTAATGTCAGAGCATCAGTGCAAACTTCGCTGACTAGCCCCGCTTCCCGGGCGCGATGAGCATCGATAGCTTCGCCGGTTAATACCATCTGGTAAGCCAATGCCTTGCCGACGCTGCGGATGAGCCGTTGCGTTCCCCCCGCCCCTGGCATCAGCCCCAAGGTGATTTCTGGCAGGCCAAAGCGGGTGTTTTCTCCACAAATCACCAAATCACAAGCCAATGCCAGTTCGCAGCCAGCACCAAGTGCGTAGCCATTAACGGCAGCGATCAGAGGCTTACTGATATTATTTAAACGTTGCCATAGCTGTGGACGGCGATCAGTCATGGCTGTTGCAACGCGCTGTTGCTGTAGTTCTTTCAGGTCGGCACCTGCGGCAAAACAGCGTTGTGATCCCGTAATAACAATGGCGCCTGTATCGTTATCCGCATCGGCGAGTTCCAATTGCTGTACGAGTTGTTCCAGACAATCATTACTGAGGGCATTGCGTACTTCTGGCCGATTTAAGGTTAATATGCGTACCCTTTGCTGCTCCTGACATAAAATCCATTCCTGATTCATGGTGGCTCCTCAGACATCAAAATCGACAACGACGCCATCGCCTTTCGGCCATGACTGGCAACTTAAGATATAACCGGCAGCCAATTGATCGGGTTCGAGGCTGTAATTCACCCTCATATCCACGTCACCGGCTTTAAGCTGGCATTTACAGGTAGCGCATACCCCGCCTTTGCAGGCGTAGGGTAAATCTGCGCCTTGGCGTAATGCGGCATCGAGGATGCTGTTATCTTCGGCGTGCATGGCAATGTTGAGGATACGGCCATCCAGGTGGATCTCAACGCGGGTTTCACAGCGTTCTGTAAGATTGGCAGGGCGGGAATTTACCGTGGCTTGTCCGGTATTGAAACGTTCACTATGGATGCGTTCAACCGGTATTCCCGCCTGCTCCAATGCAGAATGGGCCTCATCCAACATGGCTTCGGGTCCACAGAGAAAAGCATGGTCAAATTGGGTAAAATTGAGCAAGGTTTTGCCAATGTGGTTTAGGTGTTCAGTATCAATACGTCCATTAAATAATGGGCTATCAGTGGATTCTTGACTGAATAAGTACAGCACTTGAAAACGGCTCAGGTAGCAATTTTTGAGATCGGCCAGCGTTTCTTTGAACATGATGGAGCGACTAGTGCGATTGCCATAAATAAGCGTAAAAGTGCTATTAGGCTCTAATGCCAGCGTACTTTTGATGATCGATAAAATGGGCGTAATACCCGAACCGGCGGCGATAGCCAGATAATGTCCCTGCTGGCCTTGATTGGGGTGATGGCCAAAATTGCCTTGTGGCTGCATAACTTCCAGCTCATCCCCGACTTTTAATTGTTGGTTGATGAAGGTCGAAAAGCGGCCTTGGTGTATGGCTTTGACACCAATTTGTAATACATCATCCAACGGTGAGCTACAGATGGAGTAGCAGCGGCGTAGTTCTTCGTTATTCACTTTCGCCTTGAGTGTCAGGTGTTGGCCGGGGTGATAACAGAACTGTTTTTTCAGCTCATCGGGAATATGCAAGGTAACGACTACAGCATCTGGCGTTTCTCTTTCAATGGCGGCAATGCTTAAGCGGTGAAAGCCATGTGAGCGTGTTTGATGTAAAGTGGACATCTTACGTTCCTCTTAAGTGCGTCCTCGTTAAATGCATTTGAAATAATCAAATGGTTCCCAACAATCCCGACAGCGGTAGAGCGCTTTGCAGGCAGTGGAACCGAATTCGCTGATTTTTTCTGTTGCATGGCTGCCACAGTACGGGCAGCTGATGGGTTCCATATCCGCCGTTTTTTCACAAACTAATCCTTGAGGCGGAGCAATACCGGATGCTCGCAAACGTTGTTTGGCATCTGCATTTATCCAATCGGTGGTCCACGCAGGATGCAGGCTCACTTCGATATGTACGGGAGAGAAGCCGGCTTGTGCCAGTATGTTCTGAATGGTTTCGATCAGGTATTCCGTCGCAGGACAGCCGGAATAGGTTGGGGTAAATGTCACCCGCCAGCCGTTTTGTAATGGGGTGACGGCCCGTATCATGCCGAGATCAGTAATAGAGAGAGCAGGAAGTTCTGGATCGGCAATTTGGTGCAGGCATTGCCAGATTTGATGAACTTCCGGCGGCTGTATCTCTGAGTAAAAGCGAGTATTGTATTGCTGTTCCATGATCACCTCCTATTACCCTCTCCGTTTTGTTACCAGTTGCAGTTGGGGTAGGTACGTTGCAGGTATTGCATTTCTGCCAACAGGAATCCCAAATGCTCCGTATGTAGTCCTTGTTTTCCACCTTGCCGGTAAGGGGCTTCCTGTGGCATTTCTAGCGTGGCTTCGGTGAACGTTTCGTTGATGATGTGCAGCCACGGTTCATGCAGGGTACGCGGATCAATGGCAATGCCTTCTTCTGCCAGTTGCTGTTCTATTTCGTCGCAATAGAACAGTTCGCCAGTAAAGCGCCACAGTTGATTGATCGATTGCTGGATTTTTTCGTGACTCAGTGCCGTTCCATCCCCCAATCTGATCATCCAGCCTCGGCTAAAGCGCAGGTGATATTCCACCTCCTTCAACGACTTGGCACTAATGGCCGCCAACTGGGGATCACGGCTTTGTCCCAGCGCCTGATGCAGCAAGACATGATAGGCATCAATAAAAAATTGGCGTACCAAGGTGTCGTTAAAGCCGCCATTAGGTTGTTCCACCAGCAGCAGATTGCAGAACTCGCGCTCATGACGCCAAAACGCCAGATGATCTTCATCCTGCCCTGTTCCTGAAAGGGTGGCGGCATAACTGAGGAAATGGCGTGCTTGGCCCAATAGGTCGAGGCCGATATTGGACAGGGCAAGGTCAATCTCCAGTTCTGGTGCATGTCCACACCATTCGCACAAACGCTGTGCCAGAATCAGTGGGGTATCTCCCTGACGAAGTACATATTTGAACAGGGCGTGGTTTAACCGGGAATGATTGGGGGATGAAATGCTGGGTATATTCATATTCCGGTTCCCTACATATTCTTGATGCCATCAGGAATGGTGTAGAAAGTCGGATGACGGTAAATCTTGTCCTCCGATGGCTCGAAAAAAGCGCCGCGATCTTCCGGTTGTGAGGCCACCAGATAGATGGATTGCACCACCCAGATGGAGCAACCTTCATTGCGCCGAGTGTAGGCATCGCGTGCGTTTTCCAGCGCCATTTGATCGTCTGCTGCGTGGAGGCTGCCGACGTGACGGTGCGCTAGCCCCTGTTTACTGCGGACAAAGACTTCATACAGTGGCCAATCGGTATCGTTCATTGAGTCCTCCTTCCGATGTTGTTCAGGTCGTGCACAGCATTAAGCAGCGCGCTTTTTGGCCGCCATTTTTCTGGCGTGAACAGAAGCTGCTTCCCGTACCCAACTTCCGTTTTCCCAAGCCCGGCGTTTGGCTTCCAGACGTTCGTGGTTGCATATCCCTTGCCCTTTCAGTACTTGATAGAATTCATCCCAGTCGATTGCACCAAAACGGTAATGTCCTGTTGTTTCATCCCAAGCCAACTCAGGATCGGGCGCTGTCATACCCAGGGCTTCTAACTGGGGGACGGTGTTGTCGATAAATTTTTGCCGCAGTTCATCATTGCTGAATCGCTTGATTTTCCATGCCATGCTTTGGGCGCTGTTGGGAGAGTCACTGTCATTGGGACCAAACATCATCAATGTCGGCCACCAGAAGCGGTTAACGGCATCTTGTAACATGGTACGTTGGGCTTCGTTGCCATTCGCCAGCACTGTGACTGCTTCATAACCTTGCCGCTGGTGGAAGCTTTCTTCCTTGCAGATTTTGACCATCGCGCGGGCGTAGGGACCGTAAGAGGCACGGCATAAGGCAACCTGGTTGACAATCGCTGCGCCATCCACCAGCCAGCCAATCACGCCAACATCGGCCCAACTGAGGGTGGGATAGTTAAAAATCGAGGAATATTTCATCTTGCCATCTAACAACTTTTGGTAGATGTCGTGACGGGAACAGCCCAATGTTTCAGCGGCGCTGTAGAGATACAGTCCATGCCCGGCTTCATCCTGGACTTTCGCCAGCAATATGGCCTTGCGACGCAGTGTAGGGGCACGGGTGATCCAATTGGCTTCCGGTAACATGCCGACGACTTCTGAATGTGCGTGTTGGCCAATCTGGCGTATCAGGGTTTGGCGATAGGCTTCGGGCATCCAATCTTTAGCCTCAATAGAGAGATCTGCGGCTATTTTTGCTTCAAAGCTCGCCTGAAGTGGATCAGTTGTCATATGCGACTCCATTATGATTCTTATTTTCTAATATAAGACATAAAAATGAATCACTTTTTATAACTGCAAATCTACAAACTGGTAACAAAAATAGCAAACACAAAAATTGTGCATTTGTTGTTCATGTCACAATATTAATTTTAACTCTTTATAAAACAATTAATTAATCATTTTTATTTGGCGGTGGGATAAATATTAACAAGTGATTAGGTGCAAATGTTTGTATTTTGTTAATTTTATGAGTGGTTTTGTCAATCATATATGTGATACATAAATGGCATTCCATTACTTAATAATTGTTTCATTGGTTAAATCGGTGGAGAAAAAAATGCAACAGTTAACGAGTTACATTTGTGGTGCCTGGATGTATGGGCAAGGTAATCCCAGAACCATTCATCATGCAGTAAGCGGCGAAGCTTTGTATCAGGTATCTTCAGAAGGTTTGCCATTGGCAGAAAGTGTAGTCTACGCCCGTGAAAAAGGGGGAAAGGCACTGGCTGCGATGACGTTCCAACAGCGTGCGCAGATGATGAAAGCAGTTGCAAAACACCTGCTCGCCAACAAAGAAGCACTGTATGCCATTTCCACGGAAACAGGTGCGACCCGTGCGGATAGTTGGGTGGATATTGAGGGGGGTGTAGCAACACTGTTCTCGTATGCAGGATTGGCAGGGCGAGAATTGCCGGATGATACCTTGTGGCCGGAAGATGAGATGATCCCACTGTCTAAACAATCCCAGTTTGTGGCACGCCATGTGCTGACTTCCCGCCCCGGTGTTGCACTGCATATCAATGCGTTTAACTTTCCGTGTTGGGGAATGCTGGAAAAATTGGCGCCAACGTGGATGGCAGGTATGCCAGCGATTATCAAGCCTGCCACCGCATCTGCCCAACTGACACAGGCGATGGTGCGAATGATCATCGATAGCGGCCTGGTGCCGGAAGGGGCACTGCAATTGATCTGTGGTGGCATTGGTGATCTGTTTGATCATCTTGATTATCAGGATACCGTGACGTTTACCGGTTCGGCACAAACGGGACGGAAGTTGCGTGTCCATCCTCGGCTGATAGAAAAATCCATTCCTTTTACGATGGAAGCGGATTCGCTTAACTGCTGCATTTTAGGTGAGGATGTGACACCAGATATGCCGGAGTTTGGCGTTTTCATCAAAGAAGTGGTACGCGAAATGACGGTGAAGGCCGGCCAGAAATGTACGGCTATCCGACGCGTTATTGTGCCTGCCAGCCAAGTGGAAGCGGTTAAACAAGCGCTACTTAAGCGGCTGTCTGGTGTGGCTGTTGGTGATCCTACGTTGCCAGAAGTGCGCATGGGGGCGTTGATTAATCGGGAACAGCGTGACGAGGTGCAGGCGAAAGTCAACGAATTGCGCACGAGTGGTTGCGAGGTTTTATGTGGTGGTTCACTGGATAAATTGGTGCTGACAGGCAATAGCAACCGTAATGGCGCCTTCTACCCGCCGACGTTGCTCTACTGTGCAGATCCAATGACCAATCAGGTGGTACACGGCACAGAAGCCTTTGGGCCGGTTGCCACGTTAATGACGTATCAGGATACCGAACAGGCGATTGCATTGGCGATGATGGGACAGGGGAGTTTGGCTGGCTCATTGGTGACGGCAGATGAGCAGATTGCCGTACAGGTGATCCGGGCGACAGCCTGTGCGCATGGCCGTATGTTAGTGCTAGATGAAGCGGCGTCTGCGGAATCCACGGGACACGGTTCCCCGTTGCCTATGTTGGCACATGGTGGCCCAGGGCGTGCCGGTGGCGGCGAAGAGTTAGGTGGCTTGCGTGCTGTGAAACACTATATGCAGCGCACAGCGATTCAAAGCAGCCCAAGTATGCTGGCAGCGATTGGCCGTGAGTGGGTTCGTGGCGCGAAAGTGAAAGAAGAACCGATTCATCCATTCCGCAAATATTTTGAGCAAATTGAAATGGGTGAAAGTTTACTGACTGCTCGCCGGACGGTGACGGAAGCGGATATTGTGAATTTCGCTTGTCTGAGTGGCGATCATTTTTACGCTCATGTGGATAAGATCGGTGCAGCTGAATCCTTGTTTGGCGAACGGGTAGCCCATGGTTATTTTGTCGTATCGGCTGCTGCGGGTTTGTTCGTTGATGGTGCAGTGGGACCGGTACTTGCCAACTACGGTATGGAAAACCTGCGTTTTATTGAGCCGGTCAAGATTGGTGATACCATCCAAGTGCGTTTGACCTGCAAGAAGAAGATTAAGAAAGTCCAGAAGACACCAGAAGATAAACCACATGGTGTGGTGATATGGGATGTGCAGGTGTTGAATCAGGAACAACAGCCGGTGGCGCTTTATAGCATTCTGACGTTAGTGGAACGGCAGCAAGGGGATGTTATGGCTTAGGATAAGCAAAGAGCCTGGGGGTATTTGTCAAAGGCAAGGGGCAGCGGTAATCCTCAGGCTGAATTTTATCGGTTGCATATGTGAGTTGTAACGTTCGGAATAATTCTTCTAAGTGCGTGTTTCTGCCAACTCGTTTTAGATCGCGATAAGCGGCCAACCGACAAAATGGGGAGGGCTTTCTCAAGAGAGATACGAGTGAACAACGTGTTTAATCTTTTTCTAAAATTCTTGGGCCGGCTCCATCTTGTCCAAGAACATCATTCGGATTACGTAAAGGACACTCTGTTAACGAAAGGCATCCACACCCAATACAATTACCTAAATTATCTCGTAATCGGATGAGTTTTTTGATGCGTTTATCCAGAACATCCTGCAATTGTAAAGAAAATGTTAGCCATTGTTCGGCTGTCAATTGACTATCGGGTGGAAACTGGTCTAGTGCTTGTTTTATTTCTTTCAGAGAGATACCTGTGTTTTGTGCGACTTTGATGATCGCAATATAGCGCAATACAATTGAAGGAAAACGGCGCTGGTTACCTTAGATTGCGTGAACTTTTGATTAATCCTTTCGATTCATAAAAATGGAGGGCAGATATAGCAACTCCGCTACGTTTTGATACCTCTCCGATAGTTAACGCTCGATTAAAATCAATGGATTTATCTTTTTTCATATTGATGAACCCTAATTTAACTTTAGTGTATACCCATCGTAATTGAAGCTGCTTGATTTTTCATCCATATCAGATCAAGACTGTGCTCATGAAGATTACCCCGACAGATGCCAAAAAAGAAGCTCTCGAATTGATGCACGATACGACTCGTGATGGGCGCGTACATGACCGCATTAAGGCCGTGCTTTTGGCATCAGAAGGTTGGATTGCCCAGGCTTTGCGTATTCATGAAAGTACGGTGAGTCGTCATCTGAAAGACTACTGCTCTGAGGAAAAACTCGCTCCTGAAAATGGCGGCTCTGAAAGCTGGTTACCATCATTCTGAAATAGTTCAATTTTTCGCGGAAGTCCTGAATATTGAGTTGCATTATTTGCCGCCTTACAGCCCTAATCTCAACCCGATTGAGCGATTATGGAAGTACGCGAATGAACAGGTACGAAACAATACGGATAACATTCAATATTTTCTGGAACGTGTGCGTTGGGATACCGAGGTCGTTTGCGATATCTTACGTGACTATGTCATCGAACATCTGGGCGATGAGCAAGGTATTCTTGTCGTTGATGAAACCGGATTTATCAAAAAGGGCAGCCATTCTGCTGGTGTTCAACGCCAATATAGCGGCACGGCCGGGCGGGTAGAAAACAGTCAGATAGGAGTTTTCCTATGTTACGCCGGCAAGGGAGCAGTGCCTTTATTGACCGGGCGTTATATCTGCCCAAACAGTGGACGGAAGATCGTCCTCGTTGTTTAGCTGCCGGCATATGCTGGTATCGGCATATCACGCTGTCATTATTAGCCCATGCAGTACTGGCGGTTTTGCAGCTACAGGAGAAAAAAACACCGGAGGGTCGGGTCGAACTGAGTAATTTGTTGTCAAAATTAATGAAAAAAGCAGAGGAAACCGTAGAACAAATTTTATATTGGCCAGATTGGCGGCGGCGACATCAATATAAAGCCCGGCAATATCATTATCATCGACGAGAGGGATCCTTGATCACGGAAAAGTTACGACTGTAGTATTAGTACCATTTATAGCGCTTAACAAATATCGAGACCAGGAAAAAGGGTTATGAATACTTTATCCATTGTAATCATTTTATCGATGTTATTTCCTTGCCTGGTCAATGCTGGTGAAGTAAAGACAGCTTTAGCCAAAGAAAATGAAACAGCGACAGCACGTTTTTTCAGTAAGCTGATTGAAGCCAACGATCCAAATGTTGCAGAGCTAACTATGGCATTGAAAATGATGCCTAAAGGTGCAGATATCCATATTCACTATTCTGGTGCAATATATGCAGAAACCTATCTTGATTGGGTTGGTGATAAGGGCTATTGCATTTATGATCGAACCGATCCAAAACTTAAGATCGAAATTTTTCGAATAGAAACACGTCAGAAAAACCAACTCCCAAGCGAGGATCAGCAATTTTGTCTCGAAAAGAGTGCAGTCATGGCAAACAATGCCTTCTACCGAGAATTATTGAAGGTATGGTCAGACAAAGATTTTCATAACCATTATCACGAGCAGAAGGCATCGGACCAGCAATTTTTTGATACTTTTAGTTATTTCAGCCCATTATCACATCAAATTTTAATGGATGGGATGACGAAATTAAAAAATCGAGCCAAAAATGAAAATGTTCAGTATCTGGAAATAATGTTAAACAGGGCACCTTCTTTTGAGTACCCAGAGCTGGCTAAAGCACTTGATGCGTTAGGCCCAGATGCTGATGAAAATACTGTTTTCGCAGCATTGGCGCCCTATGCGGATTTTATGGCTAAGGATCCACTTGTCAGGAAAGGCATATCTGATTATATCCAAACCGAAGAAGCGGCGGTTTCCGGGATCGACGATGATAAATTTCGGATTAGGCTCCAATCTTATGTTGTTCGTAATGCGTCACGCGCGACTGTATTCTCAAGTTTGTATTCGGCATTTTCGGCGGCACATATGAGCAAAAAGATTGTCGGTGTGAATATTGTTGGGCCGGAAAATGGTTATATAGCCATTCGTGACTATAAGTTGCACATGCTGATGTTCCGGTATCTGAAAAGGCTTTTCCCCGATGTTCGTTTATCGCTACATGCGGGGGAATTAGTAAGTGGAATGGTTCCGCCAGAAGATTTGGCAAATCACATTCGATATGCCGTAGATATCGCAGGGGCAAATCGGATCGGCCACGGTGTTGATATTGCCAGGGAAGAGAAGGCGTTTGCATTACTCCAGGTACTGAGAGAAAAGGCAATTCCTGTCGAAATTAACCTGACGAGTAATGACTTTATTCTTGGTGTTAGAGGGAATGAGCATCCGATAAAACTTTATCAACGTTATGGAGTACCTTTTGTGATATCAAGTGATGACCCAGGCGTTTCTCGTGGTGACCTGACTCATGAATTTGTCATTTTTGCCACAAACTACAAGCCATCTTATGCAGAGATCAAAAAGACCGTATTTAATAGCATCCAATATTCTTTTTTATCCCCAGAGGAAAAATCGGCGGAGTTGCAGGATCTGCGATCCAGGTTTTTGATTTACGAATCAGAGATTGCGGGAATAGAAAAAAAGTAAAGCGGTGAATGATCGAGATATAAACGCTGTGTTAAATAACCAGTTGAATTAAATAAAAAATAAGGGAATTGCGATAGAAAATAGGGATGATTGATTTCGAAAGTTTATGAGTTCGATGAGCGAAAAAAAACTTATATGACACGAATAAATCAAAATGAAAAATGGCGATAATTTCTATCGCCATTTTCAAAATCAATCTTGCAATCAAGCGGCTTTGGCGTTTTGTGCCAGCCAGTCAGCTACACGCTGTTTTTGTTCATCAGTGAGCCACATACCCAGTTTGGTTCGGCGCCAGATAGCATCATCTAGCTCAATTACCCATTCGTGTTTAACTAAGTAACGCAATTCAGCTTCATACAAATTATGGCCGAAACATTCGCCGAGGTCGGCCAACGTTTCTGCATCTTGCAGGATGAATTGGCTGTTGCTGCCGTAAGTACGGGCATAACGCAGTGCCACACCTTCAGGCAGCCAGTTATGACGCTGGCGTAGCAGGCGCGCATAACCATCGCGATCACAGCCTTCCAGTTCACCGCCTGGTAACTTGCCATTTTTGGTCCATGCATTGCCCGCGTTAGGGTAGTACTGAGCCAGCTTATCCATAGCGTGTTCAGCCAGTTTGCGATAAGTTGTTAGCTTACCGCCAAATACGGACAGCAATGGCATTTGTCCTTGCTCATCTTGCACATCCAGCGTGTAATCACGGGTGATCGCTTGTGGTGAATCGGATTCATCATCACACAGGGGGCGAACGCCAGAGTAGGTCCAAACAATATCATCGCGACCAAGCTGTTTCTTAAAGTGGTCGTTATAGACTTTCAGCAAATAGTCGATCTCTTTATCGTCAATTTTGACTTCTTTTGGATCGCCTTTGTATTCAACATCCGTTGTGCCGATAATCGAAAATTCGTCATTCCATGGAATAACGAATACGATGCGGTGATCTTCATTTTGCAGAATATAGGCCTGCGGCTCATCGTGAACGCGAGGCACAACGATATGACTGCCTTTGATAAGGCGAATGCCATAAGGTGATTTTAGTTGCAGCCCGTTATCGAAGAAGTTTTTCACCCACGGGCCAGTTGCGTTAACCAAACCTTTCGCGCGCCATGTATTGGTTTCGCCAGTTTTGAGGTTTGTGGCTTCAACCATCCAATAGCCATTTTCACGCCATGCACGAGTTACCTGGGTGCGGGTACGTACTTCACCACCGTGTTTTTGGACTTCTTGTGCGTTTAGAACCACCAGACGCGCATCGTCAACCCAACAGTCGGAATATTCAAATCCACGAGTGATGGATGGCTTCAATACCGAGTTTGTGCCAAATTTCAGCCCCTTACTGCCTGGTAAGCTAACGCGTTTGCCCAAGTTATCGTACAGGAACAGGCCAATGCGGATCATCCATGCTGGACGCAGGTGTGGTTGATGTGGCAGGCGAAAGCGCATCGGGAATGCAATATGGGGAGCCAGTTTTAAAAGCACTTCACGTTCTGCCAGTGCTTCACTGACCAAACGAAACTCATAATGTTCCAGATAGCGTAACCCACCGTGGATCAGTTTGGAGCTGGCAGACGAAGTTGCACTGGCCAAATCTTGACCTTCCAACAGTAGGACTGAAAGCCCCCGGCCAGCAGCATCTGCCGCAATACCAGCGCCGTTAATTCCGCCGCCTATTACAATCAAGTCTTTGGTTTCCATTGCATCCCCTATGAAATGTTCGAAACAGTTCTTTAATGTTCGTTTTCGCTCAAAGATTGTAATTAAAAATTCATCAATCGCCAACTATTAACTCAGAAAAAACATATTCACGTGACACAGGTAACAAAACCTTATCTTATACATAAGATTAATAAGGATTTTGTGGGATACAAATTGAGAGGGAATATTAGTGGGAGCTAACCCCACCAGAATATCGGGTGGGGCATTATTATGGCACTTTTGGTTAAAAAGTGATTAGCACAATTCTAACTTAACGCTGTGCTGTTCGATAATTTTCTGGATGCCGAGAGGAGGAACTTTATCCGTGAACAAAAAGTCAATCAAGTTCATGTTACCGAGATTAACCATGGCATTGCGGCCGAATTTTGAATGATCGGCAACCAGCATGACACAGCGGGAGTTTTCGATAATGGCACGTTTGGTACGAACTTCGTGGTAATCGAATTCCAGCAGTGAACCATCACTATCGATGCCGCTGATCCCAAGAATGCCGAAATCAAGGCGGAACTGGGAAATAAAGTCTAGCGTTGCTTCACCAATGATGCCGCCATCGCGGGAGCGTACTTCACCACCCGCCAAAATCAGGCGGAAATCTTCTTTGCCCATAAACAGAGTTGCGACATTGAGATTGTTGGTGACAATCCGTAAATCGCGATGGTTGAGCAGGGCATGTGCTACGGCCTCTGGCGTTGTTCCAATATCGATGAACAGGGTTGCTCCGTTTGGAATTTGGGTGGCAACTTGTTGTGCAATTCGAGCTTTTTCATCCGACCACATGATCTTGCGGTCATGGTAGGCCGTGTTGACCGAGCTGGATGGTAATGCGGCACCGCCATGATGACGCTGGATCTTATTTTTATCTGCGAGATCATTTAAATCACGTCGAATAGTTTGTGGGCTAACATCAAAATGTGTAACCAGCTCTTCAGTGCTGACATAACCCTGGAGGCGCACGAGCTCAATTATTGCATCATGTCGCTGAGTTTGCTTCACAAAATTCCCCTAATATATGCATAGATGGATTATCGTTGACCAAAATTATCTCTCTTCTATTTCAAGCCGAGGCTGAAATTTATTGAGGTTTATTTGGCATTTTTTGGTTTTTTTGTTTACGCAAATTATCCCATAACCCCATTAATAAACCGATGATTAATCCTGCAACATGGGCGGCATTGGCGATGTTTAACGAAAATAGATCGAAATAACCCACCAACAACCAAATGACAGAGATAGCGATTAACCCCCTGGGAGCACTGATCCCTCGTTTTGGAGAGATTTCACCGGTTAGCCAAACATACCCAATCAGTGCGTAGACGACCCCGGATAATCCTCCGAAATGAGATCCACTGAATAATGATTGCGCCCAGCTACTGAAAATGGCTGACACTATCGTGATTTCAAACAACTTACCGCTCCCAATCTTTTTCTCTACCTGGCTGCCGAAATACCACCATAAAGCAAGATTAAAGAGCAAGTGTGTCAGAGAGAAATGCAATAGCGTTGGGCTTATCCAGCGCCATAACTCCAGATACTGATCACTGTTGGCTGGCCATGCTAATCCATTCATAACATCCGGTATGCCGGCTATTGCCACCCAGAGGTAAACGAGGATACAGAGCAGAGTTATGGCAATAGTCAGGGAGCCAGACTGGTTTTTGAGCGTACTCAAATTCAGGTTGTGGTGATAGTTGGAGAAGCTGACAGATTTGCCTGTTTGCCAACTGGCAGCTTGGTAGCGTTCATTGAGTGGATCGCGAGCAAAGTGGCGAAGTTCCTCTTCAACCCGACTGAGTTGGCTATCATCCTCTAACCAGAGTTCAACTAATGACGGCTCATTGGTGGCCTGCATGGTCAAATGAATGCCCTGCGTCGCCATATAATCAATAAAGGCCTGAGCCAGCCGAGGGTTAGATATTGAGGTTATATGGATCATTGCTCGTCTTATCTCTGCCTTAAGTTGAAGTTAATTGCATTATAATCAGTGCATTAAAGATTTATTGAGTATGGACAGCGTGAGGATAGTCTCTTTGCCAGACTTCAAAACCGCCATTGACACTATAAACGGTCTCAAAACCCATATTGATCAGGTACTGTGCTGCTCCTTGGCTGCTATGGCCGTGGTAGCACATTACCATGACCGGTTGGTCAAAATCCGCTTCTTGTAGAAAGCTATTGAGTGTTTCATTTGTTAGGTGGAACGCATCGGTTACGTGTCCAGCATGGAAACTTTGTGGATCGCGGATATCAACCATGACTGCGGTTTTATCGAGCCAATGTTGGTAAGCCTGTTCAGGAGTTATCGTTTGAAAATGGTCCATAAATACTCAACGTAGTTTCTAAAATTTTCATTTTCAATATATTCATTTCTTAATAGTCGTCAGGTCATACCTGACTGCCTTCCCAATATAACGATTGGGAAGGCGTAGAAATGTAGAGATAGAAAATGTTAGAAACAGAAAAATGGTTAAAAATTGTCAAAATAAGAATGAAAAATCAGTAATATGAATGTTCACCGCGCTGATGCTCAGTCAGATCTTTCACACCTTTTAATTCAGGGAAGGTCTGTAATAACTGTTTTTCGATCCCCTCTTTCAGAGTGACATCGACCATCGAACAGCCGTTACATCCACCGCCGAATTGCAAAATAGCATAACCTTCATCGGTGATTTCCATCAGGCTGACACGGCCACCATGTCCTGCGAGCTGTGGGTTGATCTGCGATTGCAGGACATATTCAACACGATCAATCAGTGGGGCACCATCCGCCACTTTGCGCATTTTAGCGTTCGGGGCTTTCAGGGTCAGTTGGGAACCCAATTGATCGGTCACAAAATCAATGACAGCTTCTTCCAGAAAAGGTGCACTAATTTCATCAACATAAGCTGAGAGTTGATCGAACTTCAATTCGGTGTCAGTGGCTTCAACAGCATCCGGTGGGCAATAGGAAACACCGCATTCGGCGGTTGGTGTTCCTGGATTAATAACAAAGACGCGGATCTGTGTGCCCGGTTCTTGATTTGCCAGTAGCTTGGCAAAATGTGCTTGCGCTGCTTCAGTAATATTAATCATGTCATTTGCTCAATAGTTGACTGTTCTAGTTGGTTATAATACGCCCATTTATAAAGGAACTACAAGGTTCGGCATATTGCCCAAGCCTGTACAGAACGAGCACCAGCACGAATTATCAACTGTGAAGCCTCATGCAGTGTCGTGCCCGTAGTGATCACATCGTCGAAAATTGCGACATGTTGATCGGTAAAATCGCCCTGTAATTGAAAGGCTTGCCTAAGATTGGTTCTTCTTTGGGCGGCAGATAAGCCCCGCTGCGTGAGTGTAGCACGTGAGCGGCGTAAAAAATCCGGTTGATATGGACATTGCAGCCAACGCGATAGGGATCGGGTAATGAGTTCAATGTGATCGAAACCACGTTGCCAGCGTTTTCTGCGGTGCAGAGGTATGCCCAATATGCGATCTGGCTTATGCCAGCGGCCTTCACGATAGCCTTGCAACCAATGCAGCAGGAACAAACGCGCCAGCACGGAGGCGAGTTGTGGGGTGTTGTTATATTTATAGCGTTGAATAAGCTGACTTAATGGTGGGGTGTAATCCGTAATGGCGATCAAATATTGCCACGCTGGGGGACTCTTTATGCATCGCCCACAGGGAAAGTTGCCGGATTCAGAAGGCAGTGCACAGCGTGGACAGACATGTTGCAACCGCCTTAAGTGACGGTGGCAGAGATAACAAATCCCATGATGGGCAAAATACAAATTTTGCTGGCATAGCCAACAGTATCCAACCATTGTTAGCATAGTTTCCTTCCTTGGTGATAAATAAAGTGAGAATAACAATGAATCAGTTGTTTTGGCAGAGAATTGGCGATGCACCACATGATCTTGTGATGCTGCACGGATGGGGTTTAAACGCTGAGGTTTGGCGCTCAGTGGAAACGCGATTGGCTTCGCATTTTCGTTTGCATCTGGTGGATTTACCGGGTTATGGGCGTAGCCAAGCGTATTCGGCTATGTCATTGGCGGACATGGCAGAGATTGTTTGGCAGCAAGCGCCAGTAAATGCCTTGTGGCTAGGTTGGTCTTTAGGAGGATTGGTGGCTAGCCGGATTGCTTTGGATCACCCAGCACACGTTGCGGGTTTGATCACGGTAGCTTCTTCGCCAAGATTTAGTGCTGATGGCGACTGGCCAGGAATTAAGCCGGAGGTCTTGAGTGCCTTTGAGCATCAATTAAGTACCGATTTTCAAAAGACAGTCGAACGGTTTCTGGCATTGCAGACGTTAGGAACAGACAGTGCACGTCAGGATGCCCGTGTACTGAAATCAGTGATCCTGAACCAGCCGATGCCGACAGTCGAGGTACTTAATGCCGGTTTGGAAATCCTGCGCACTGATGATTTAAGAGAGGAATTATCCCAACTTCAATTACCTTTCCTACGTCTATATGGTTATCTTGATGGTTTAGTACCGCGTAAGATTGCTTCACAGCTTGACAAGGCATGGCCACATACGCACTCCGTTATGATGCGCAACGCTGCCCATGCCCCTTTTATTTCCCATCCAGAGGAGTTTGTTGACGTGTTGACGAATTTTGCTTCTGATATTGGATGGTAATTATCGATAACTACTCTCTCTGGTGTTACATATAAACTATGGGTAATTTGAGCAATAGCAGGGAGGGATCTTAAACGATAAATCCGGTCATAAAGAAACATTGTAATGACAAACTTAAAAGGTATTACCTTTTAATATTAAGGTGGAAGAAAATGGCAACCTCAGTAAAACTTGACGATAACTTGAAAAGCCGGATCCAGTATTTGGCAAAAGTGCGGCATCGTTCAGCGCATTGGATAATGCGTGAAGCTATACGTGACTATGTAGAGCGTGAAGAAAAACGAGAATCTTTCAAACAGGATGCCTTGCGTGCTTGGGAAGCGTATCAAGAGAATGGACTACACCTGACGTTTGAAGAAGCAGACGACTGGTTAGCTAAACTTGAAGCCGGAGAAGATGCGGAGTTACCTGAATGTCACGTTTGATTTGATCTCCGCCTGCTCTCGCTGATATACAGCGGCTCTATGGTAAAAGACAAAGACACTGCTCGTCGAGCGATTAAAACAATACGCGCTGGCGTGAACTGGCACACCAGCCTAAAGCAGGACGCCCTGCTGACGACATGGATCCAGCATTCCGAGAATGGCTTATTGATTTTGGAAGTAGTGGCTATATCGCCTTGTACCGCATTGAGGGTGAAACAGCAACAATTCTTGCTGTACGGCATCAAAGAGAGGTTGGATATTAATAAAAAGAAAGTCAATCTCTTATCTGACCAATAAATGGAATAAACGGCACAACGTATATGTTTATTCCATTCTTGATGCAATGCAATCGGTAATAAAAATATTCACTACCTTGTTATCACCCTTTATTTATTCGGATAAACCTCAGTCACAATTTCTGGTGTATTCACGATAGTATCGAGAACAGGGCAATTACTTTCGACAAAGGTAATAAAATCACGGATCTCTTGTTCGGTATTATCGGCTTTAATATAAAATTTGGAGGTGATTTTTGAAAATCCCATTTTGGCGTTTTTATTTTTACCCGTGAAGCCATCGGTATCCAGTTCTCCTTCCACTTTAACTTGAATATCGATCAACTTGATTTTATGCTTGCGGGCAAAGCTTTTTGCCACAATACATTGACATGCACCAAATGCAGAAAGTAATGCTTCCACTGGATTCATCGCCTCATCGGTTCCGCCGAGGCTTTTGGGTTCGTCTACATGAAAAGTAAAATCTCGCGATGAGCATTTCATTTTGAGATGGCCAACTGACTCAACTGTTGCAGTGAATAACTCTTTAGGCATATTACTATCCTCAGGTTATTAATATAGGGATACTGCATCCCAGATAATAAAGAGAGAGTTATAATTAATCTATATATTCTTTTTAAACGTTTATCAGAAGGGATTTTTCTACAAGGTAATTATAGCGATAAGGCAGGGAGTTCCTTATTTTTTTACCGCAAGCTGATACGCTTTAGTGTCACATTTTTGTGTTTCCGGGCACTGCTTGCAGCCCCCGCTGAGGCAGGAGGAAGCATCCACTTCCTCCAGTTTACCCATTATGACAAGCTGCTTGAGCATGGCTTCCACCATTGGCAGCGGTGCTGAAAACTGATGGCTCAATGACCTGGCATCGGTACGCCCGTTGAGGGCAACAGCATCTCTGATTTTCAGCAGGTTAATCATTCATGGCTCCTCAATGGTTCCGGCTAGTGACAGCTATTGTTTGAGCATTCGCAACGACGGTCTGTGGCGTTGTTGAATGTCACAGTGACTCGGCTGCGGGCGCGGCGTAAACCAATCACTATTAGAATGTTAAATAGGATCACGGCCAGAATGGTGATCAGGCTACTTTGTGGATGAGCTGAAAACGTTGTGATTTGATAAAACAGCGCTGACAGAGAATAAGCAACGTTTAATCCCCACAGAATCGAAAATGTCATCCAGCCACGGCTGGTTTCACGGGCAATGGCGCCCATCACGGAAACACAAGGCACGTACAGCAATACGAAAATCAGGTAACTGTAGGCAGAAATGGCAGAGCCAAATTTGGCACTCATGGTGCCCATCGAGCTGCGATCCATGTTGCCATCACCTTTGCTGGCTTCAATCGGATTAGAAAGTGCGCTCAAAGTGAAGGTTTCTTTCAGGCTATCCCACGTTTCTGCGACCGAATCTTTTAGTTGATCCAATAAATTAAATTCATCGGGATTAAATGGCTCTTGAGCAAGGTTTTCTGCGGTATAGAGGGTATTTAGGGTTCCGACAACCACTTCTTTTGCCATCGCGCCAGTGATAAGCCCGACAGTGGCTTGCCAGTTATCGGAATGCACACCGATAGGTTGCAACACAGGTGTAAGCACTTTACTGACGGAGGCCAGCGCCGATTGGTTGATATTATCTACGGTCTTGCCGGAGAAGGAGAAACTGTTCAGCGCGCCAATCAACATGCTTGCTGCGACAATCACTTTACCTGCGCGTATGACGAAACCTTTCAGCCTTTGCCATGTCTGGAGCAATAGAGTTTTGGCATGGGGAACATGATAAACCGGCAGCTCCATAACAAATGGCGATGCTTCACCGCGCATTAGCGTGAATTTTAGCAGCAGCCCTGTCAGGATGGCGATGACAATCCCCAGGATATACAGGGAAAAAACGATGCTTGCTCCTTCTTTGCCGAAGAAAGCGGCAGCGAAGACGGCAAAGATCGCTAACCTTGCCCCGCAAGACATAAACGGTGCCATCATGATGGTAATCAGTCGCTCACGCGGGGCATCCAGTGTCCTTGAACCCATCACGGCAGGTACGTTACAACCAAAGCCAACAATCAGGGGTACAAAGGATTTACCCGGCAACCCTATGGCTTGCATCAGCCTGTCCATGACAAATGCTGCCCGTGCCATGTAGCCGGAATCTTCCAGAAAGGAGAGGAACAGGTACATCATGCCAATTTGAGGAACCAGAGGTAGTACCGTGTTAATGCCCCCGCCAATTCCCTGAGCAAGGAACACTGTTAACCAATGCGGGAAATGGAGAGTATGGCCGAGCCATTGCATTCCATCGATGAAAATGGCAGCGGAAGCTCCGTCGAAGATAGGCTGTAAGGCTCCACCAATATTGATAGCCAGCACAAACATCAGGTACATGACAAACAGAAAGATAGGTAAACCCAACCAGCGGTTCAGAATAACGGTATCTAACACTTGGGTTAGTTTGTTTGGTGTGGCTGAGCGGGTATCAATGACCGCCAGACAAATTTCACTGATGGTTTGATAGCGTGAGCCGGCAATGATGAGATCGGGTTCTTCAATTTGTTGTTTTTGTAGGCGTTCCTTGCTTTCAGCCAATTGTGTGTGAGTCAGGCCGGATACCTCACGGCTGTAAATATCCCCTTCCAGGACTTGCAAAGTCAGCCAGCGGCATTGTTGTGGCGTGAATTTTTCTGTGATCTGGCTGGAAAGGTGGGAAATTTCCTGCAATAACGCATCAGGATAATTAACCTGTACAGGATTAGATTTCTGTGGGTAATTGTCGATGGTTTTTTTTAGTGTATCTATCCCTGTGGCGCGGGTTGAAACTAGCGGGATGACCGGACAGCCAAGGCGTTTCTCCAGTGCAGGAATATCAATATTGATGCGTTGATTTTGGGCGATATCCAACATGTTCAGTGCAATGATGCAGGGAACACCCAGTTCAATCAATTGCAGTGAGAGATAAAGGTTACGCTCCAGATTAGATGCATCAACAACATTGATCAGCATATCCGCTTCACCACTGAGGATATAGTGGCAGGCAATTTGTTCATCAATGGAAGTTTGCTCAGAAATGGTGGTAAGCGAATAAGTGCCAGGGAGGTCGACAAGTTCGACCTGATGGTTATCAGTGATAAAGTGGCCGGTTTTGCGTTCTACGGTAACACCAGCCCAGTTTCCCACGCGTTGGTGAGAGCCAGTAAGCTGGTTAAAAAGCGTTGTTTTGCCGGCATTGGGATTACCAATCAGGCCAATGGTTAATTGTTTCATCATACTTTCTGCCAATCAGGAAAGCGAATTTCGTACCTTAGCTATACGTTCAGTACTCTGGTTACATCGGGTTATAAAAAATTTATGGTCGATGGTTATTCTGAACCAAATCGTCTTAGAGCTTTGTTAATTCAGATCTTCATGTAACATAAGAAATGCTAAATCTTGTTTACGAAGGGTAAGGCTAACTCTGCGTGTTTCGATTTGTATTGGATCGCCCAATGGAGCGAAGCGAATGACCTGAAATGTTGAGCCAGGTAACATACCGAGTGACAATAATTTTTGTCGGTAAGCTGGGGTAATTTCTGGAGAAAATCCCAGAATTTTATACCTACGTTCTGGAATAAGAACCATATAAATCTCCGCTCTAACTGAAAAAATAAGTGATTATAAGAATTATTATCCTCAATAACGGGAGAACCACAAGAAAAAAGTAGGGTAATTCCTCTGAATTATAGTTGCTAATGATAATAATACGCAACTGCGATGTTCGCTATTTATATTGGATAAGATGGGAATGAATTGATATTTATCAAATTAATGGTGGTTTTATTGAAAATAAGTCATTATCAAAATTATTTAATATTTGGAAAAATTCTTTATTGATAAGCTATGTTAATGAACAGAACTTATTGATTTTTATTTCATTATTAATTTAACAAATTATTGGCTTGAATTAGCTTTTTGGAGGATAAATCAGTTCACTTAATGGAACCTGTATACGCTTATCATCCTGGTACTGGCTCCAGGCTGAATCTTCATCTGGATTATGAGTGGAAAGGTTAAAAATACGTATATTGCTGAGTAGATCAAAACTGCTTTGGATATATTTATTCATGGTTTTTCCTCAACAGTATGAATGCGTTCTTGATACCTAAAACGCGAAATTAATTGGGTATAAGAATATTGGAATGTTATGGATAATTTATATTATTCAATAAATTCCAATTATTATGAGATTTATTGTGAAATGAATTATACGGAGGATTAATTAAAATATGCAGCAGATGTCATCACTTATTCAAATTTATAACGTCATTAATGAATATTAATACAGTGTATAAACATAAACCGAGTATGTATCATATTGGCATAAAAAAAGATACTCAATAATTCGAACCAATGATAAAGCAATATACTTTGTGATAGAAACTATAACAGACTCGGCTTTTTACTGAACCTAAAAAGCCGAGTCTACATTTACGTGATGATAAAATAACTATACTTAAGAAAATTTAATTTACAAATGAAACTCCCCCTCCTCGAGTACATGTTTTTAATGTAGTTGGAGGTGTCTTCTCTCCCGGCTCAACTATGGCAACACATGGGAAGACATTAAGTGAATCATGGGTAGTACTCTTCCCTATAATTTTAACTTTCAACTCTCCAGGAGTCTTGCTACCGTCATCGAGAGGTAGAAAATCGACTTCGTCGCCAGGCAAGCTTGGGTCTGGGTCTGAAAACCATGCAATAGAAATATGACCCGGCTTTCCTTTGGGCGCATTTTTAACAGGACTACCGTCAGGACCTTTCATCGTCGCAGTATATATAAAATAATCTGTTCCATTCGGCTTAAGTACTCTAGTGTCAGTGGTCGAGGGTGGGTGTTGGACGGTCATTTGGGGTTCACTGAACGTTGGCCAATCGAATCCCACCGTCACAGGCTGAGTTGCTCCAATGCCATCCACTGAAGCCGTTACGGCAACGTATTGAGGCTTATTACTGATTAATGATGCGGTAGCTTTACCGTCATGTGTATTGGTCGTACTACTTGAGGGAATTATTATTGCGTTCTTGTCACCAGATTGATCAACTGTTACATGCCAGTTAACTTTCTTATTAGGCAACGGGTTACCATTACCATCCGTAACGGTGACTGTCAGGTTATAAGGTTTACCTATCACTACAGGGCTTTGTACATCCAATGTTATTGGCGATATCCCTGTTAGTTTGAAATCTACCGTATACGTTGGTGATTGAACAGGCTTATTTTTCCCCACCTTGAGTGAAACTACCACATCCCCACTGAATGCCTTAGTACTGGTGATGATTGCCTTTAAGTTTCCTTTGTCATCTGTTTTAGTCTCTTGGGTTAGTGTTATTCCAGATTTAGCGGCGTCTGATGGTTTATCTATCTTCCAATGTGCATCACTAATGACCGTACCCTCTTTAACGGGGTTGCCATCAGCACCCAGGATAGTCGCCATAAATTGATATTGTTGGTAACCACCGGCCGATAAGGCCTGTAATTTCTCGGACGTAATACCAGCCTGACTAACACTATAATCTTGGGTATCTTTAGTAAAGGTCACTTTGGTTTGTGCAGAAACAGCAGCCTGACCTTCAATGGAAAGCGAAACTACCACATCCCCACTGAATGCCTTAGTACTGGTGATGATTGCCTTTAAGTTTCCTTTGTCATCTGTTTTAGTCTCTTGGGTTAGTGTTATTCCAGATTTAGCGGCGTCTGATGGTTTATCTATCTTCCAATGTGCATCACTAATGACCGTACCCTCTTTAACGGGGTTGCCATCAGCACCCAGGATAGTCGCCATAAATTGATATTGTTGGTAACCACCGGCCGATAAGGCCTGTAATTTCTCGGACGTAATACCAGCCTGACTAACACTATAATCTTGGGTATCTTTAGTAAAGGTCACTTTGGTTTGTGCAGAAACAGCAGCCTGACCTTCAATGGAAAGCGAAACTACCACATCCCCACTGAATGCCTTAGTACTGGTGATGATTGCCTTTAAGTTTCCTTTGTCATCTGTTTTAGTCTCTTGGGTTAGTGTTATTCCAGATTTAGCGGCGTCTGATGGTTTATCTATCTTCCAATGTGCATCACTAATGACCGTACCCTCTTTAACGGGGTTGCCATCAGCACCCAGGATAGTCGCCATAAATTGATATTGTTGGTAACCACCGGCCGATAAGGCCTGTAATTTCTCGGACGTAATACCAGCCTGACCAATACTGTAATCTTTGGAATTGGCTGGATTGTCACCAAAGCTGACTTCGCCCACTAATTCTGGAGGCTGGCTATCTATTTGCAGGTACACCTTGACATTTTTATGTGGGTGTTGACTGACTAAGACCGGTTTTTGTTTGAAACGCCCGTTTTCATCAAGAACCACAGAATCCGACGTTCCCCAATCAAGTAACTTCAACCCACTCTCTGGGCCGATTTTAGGATCGGTTATCCACTGAACATGATTGATGGTGACATTTTTTATCGGTGCATTAGCGGCCGTATCAAAGGTAATCACAGGGTCAAACGTATATCCGTCCTTTTGATCTCCTGTCGCAGGTAATGGTCCTGCTGGAGTAAAGTTAGCTCCTTCCTGTTTTTTCAGCATAAACGGCCTGACAATGACACGCATTTCAGCAGGCGCTGATTTTTGGTTATTTTCCCATTCAGCAACAGCATAAATGGGGTAATTGTTATTTTGGTTATCGCCAGATAAATAGGTTGGTAGGGTAACGTTGATGGTGTTGCCGGTCTTGGAAGAGAGTTTCCCACCGTGTTGTTCAAAATCTTTGTTGGTTGCCCAATGGATCTGCTTAAGCGGAGACTCAGAAGAGAACTTGGCGGTAATATCCTGCTGACTTCCACTATAGCCGGTGATAACCTCCGGCAGCGACAATTGAGCGGCTGGCTTTGCCTGATGCTCAAGGACGATATGGTTATTTCTTTCTACCAGATCATAACGGCTGCCTGCTAATGTCCTCGCTATCGCCACGTTTTCTGGCGATAACTGCACACTCAGGGGAACACCCAATCTATAGCTTAAGTTCGCCAAAAACTGTGTTTCGTTGTGCCCGTTTCCTTGTTTATAATCCACACCCAGAGTAAATAGCGGAACTGGGGTGTAAGACAGCCCCAATGTAGCCAGGACGGGGTTTTTCTGTTTGGTGTCACGATCGAATAAAGTAACCTCATCGCCAAAATATTGCTCATAAGTCAGTTTGGCGCCCAGATTAGGGTAAGCAGGTAAGAAAAACTCCCCACTAATGTCATAACCGTTGGCTGGGCGTTCGTAATAACCGACAAAATCCCGTGAGTTTTTCCAGTTACTGACACGAAAATAGGTATTAGCAGCCAGTTTAATGTTGTCTGCCCACACTTCTCCGCCCAGCCCAAGACGCTGGTTTTTGCCCGTCAGGTCATTGTCATAAAAGGTATTCAGGCCATACATCCAGTCCTGATAGAAATAACGACCACCCAATCCTACGTTGATGGTATCCCGACTGTCTTTGTTGCGATAGCCAAGTTGGGAAAAGAACATCCAATCCGCTTTATTATCATAAAGTGGCAGTAAAAGATCGAGTGAGCTGTTTTTTCGCGATCCCTTTTTATCCAGTCCAAAATTAATTCTGGCCGTACCAAACTGTGATAACCATTTTTGTGCCTCAGACGTTACCATGCCGTTAACTTGCCCTAACGCATAGGATTTGGCGTGTTCGGCCAATTCTGAAGGTGAAGATGACAGGATATTACCGGCCATTTGGAGGTTTTTAGTAATAATATTTTGTGTATCAGCATCTGAGGGGTGATTGTTTTCTTTTACGCTACTTTTTTTATACGTATCCGAATTCAGATATTTTTTATCTGATTCATTCACTCGCCCGCTGATATTATCGTTCTTATCTGCTTTTTTCGTAGCTCTTTCAGTTTTAAGCCACCCTTCTGCAAAGGAATTCGTTATTGTATAGGGTACTAATAACGTGTAAAGAAAAAAGAGCAAAAATATGACCTTACCAATATATGATAACATATTCATATACCTCATATTAAATAATCCGGATTTAGCCCTATTGTGATAATAGTGATGTATTTTATTTTTGCGTTATTAAAGATAGTTATCACGTGATAATTATTTTCAATAAGTTAGGGCGTGTTGACGTTTATTGTTTATCATCCACTCAACCCACATGGATAGCCATATCATGACAAACGCCAGTGCTAACATATTGGCGTAATTTCGGGCTAACTTATCGTATTTTGTTGCAATAGCTCGAAAATATTTTATTCTGGCAAACGCATTTTCGACTAAATTCCAGTAGCGATATAAAAAATCATCAATATTCTTATCTGATTTTCGGCTATTATTTCGGTAAGGAATGACTGTTTTCGAACCTTGTTTTTCAACAAAAATTCTGAATTTATTACTATCGTAACCTTTATCAGCAATGACAAAATCGGATGCGGGTGTGCTCTGGCAAACAAGCTGGCGCGAATAGCATGGGCAATCACCACTCAGCGCATTGAATATCAGGGCTGATATATGTATTTCTAAATCAACGGGTTAATTTTTTAGCAGTTAAACGTTAGTCACCCATCTGGTTTTGCGAAGATTGATTATTGATGACATGAACGGCCAGTCGGCATGATGAATAGCCTGACAAAAAGAATGGTTCATTGAAGTCGAAGGGCTTTTTAGGTTCATCAGGCGCGGAACTCATTGAGGCGCGGGCATCCTTGCTCATAATGACGCTGGATAGATCAAGTAAGCCTACTATGCATCAAAATCAGTGTTGCAAAAACGGAGTGACCATAGATCTTTTTTGGCATCTGTCAGGGTAATTTTCATGAGCGCGATCTTGATCTGATTCGAATAAAAAATCAAGCATCTTCCATTACGATTGGTATATATATATGAATCTACGATGTACTATTGGTGAATAATAATTTCATCTAAAAAACCTCCCCTAAAAATTTACCACACAAAAATAATCCACCATATAAATTATTACTTATAAAGTAGCTTACTTAAATCCCTTATTCATAGAAAAGTCCTTTTTACTCGCATTAAATACATTTAAATCACCAAAAAAAACCAAAAGTTAGAGTAAGATTTAATTTCACAGTATATTTAACTTAAAATAAAATCAACACAATTAACCTCTGGATTTAAAAAATAATATCAATATAGTGAGAGCTTAACAGCAGTAATTTCAGTGAATATCTAGCTCTTAACCAAGCGCTATTAAATAGTTTTTAATTAACTTCATATTAAAACAGGAAAACATATCTATTCCAACGTGGAATAATTATTACCACAGAACTATATTTAGGAGTGTTAATATATGAATTCTAATAAAACTAGTACGGATTCAATTACTGGTAATTTTTTACAAAATACCACATTACTGAATTCCACAATTAATGATATCAGTGCAAAAAACCTGACCGTTGCAAACCTGACATTAGCCGATGAAGCAACTAAAAATAGCTTAGCACAACAACTTTGTGATGTTTTAAATGCATGTGTTCTGGCAGCCCTTACGAAATCAAATATTGCGGATTTAAAACTGACTGATGCTACCCTGATCAATCCCATAATAAACAAAAGTCTGAAATTAGATGATGATGCACTGGCATCATTACTCAAACAATTAAATGGAGCCAAACTAGAATCACTAACTTTGTTAAGAAGCACCTTGGAGTCCCCGAGCATACAGGATTCAATCACATTAGATCCGAATGCATTATCAGCTTTGATGCAGCAATTAAAAGAGCCATTGGATGATCAAATAATACCGTTAATACAAAAAGTATTAATGGATGAACCTGTAATAAACAAACCAACAATAAGTGGCGGTTTATTATCAGAAAATGCTTTAATCACCAGTAGTGAAATAAGTAACAATACTGGAAAAAACAATGCTTTTTCAGTAACGCAGTTAATTGAAGAAACTAATATTGAAGGCCATTTAACGCTGGATACTATAGCGCTTACGGATTTATGCACGCAATTATCACCCTGTATACAAAACAACATACAAGATAAAGTTGATAACTATTTATCAACGACATCGGTGCTTCCTAAAAATATGGCTGGTTGTGATGGTAATCCATTAAAACCAACAGATAAAATTCCTACCTGTGATGTTGTTGACGAAAAGATAAAAAAGGCCACCGTTGCTAATCCTCAAATAATAACAAACTTAACGGGTTGTGACGGTAATCCATTAAAGCTAACCGATAAAATTGCTACCTGTGAGCATGTTCAAGAGACTGTTAAAAAGATTGAGATTAAGTCAATTACCGATGTTGCATATGATAACGTTAAGAAAACAATGACCTTAACTGTGACTTATACCAGCGGGGATAAAACACCTCTGACTGTTGATATGAGTCATATGCAAATGGGTGCAGATGGTGACACGGGTTTGACCTCTGGCGGCAAAGCCCCGGCAACTACGTCAGGAATGGAAGTTCCTACCACATTTTTTGGTGGTCGTGCCATGTTATTGGGTACACCGGATGCATGGTTTACGGCCGGTGATTATGTCATACCTGCATTTAAAAAAGCCTAAGGTGTACCCATGATAAGCTGACGTTCTATTATTTGGTCACGTATTCAGCCCGTTGATTAATATCAAACATAGTATTCAATTAATACTCTTGGAATAATAAATTTATGTAAAAAATTCGAATTTCGAAAATATGGGATAGGCAACATTACGTTGTCAATCTGGAGTTATTAAAAAATGAATATGTGTCAAATTTTGATATTATGGAAATTGTTGCTATTTTTGTGATTAAAGAACACTAATTAATTTTAGATTGGATTATTTATCCACTCTGTTCTTAATAAAAAATCTCATGCTAATGAGTAATAATAAAATCTCATTATAGTGATTTTAAAAATAATCGTTTGATGAAGCGATATATTCTGATTTGAATTGCAAAAATCACTTGGATTCGCCTAGCTAAGTGAAATTTATAATAGTTTATTACTGATAATAAGGATTTTAAATGGATAAGTTTACACTTATAGTAGATGATGGCTCTTCACACCGTCCTCTTAAAACCGGTGAACAAATAACACAATTAAAGGGTCATGGAGTGCGACAATCATTTACAAAGACAATAACAGATAATGATTGGGTATCTTCAGGTAATGTAGTTTATTTTTCGCTAGAAAATAAATTAAATCTTAACTCGCAATGGAATGACTTTTTGAGTTTTCAGTTACGTATGTATGTTGATTTCGAACCGGGATTGCCAACGTATACGTTTTGTTGGAATTGGGAAAAAGATCGCAACGCGATGAAGAATTATAATATTAGATTCGATGTTATATTTTTTAAGAAACCAGAATATTATATTGATTATTCTTCAGAGAATCCCCAAAGAATTGCAATATCATCAAGGCCACAACCAATTACTATACCGTATTTTATTGATGCATTTTCTTATCCAGCCAATTTTAGGCAAGATATATCCTGAGGAATACTTGATGAATTCTCCCATTTCTTTAATAATTTCGACTGAAAATTACCAAAAACCAATAAATTCGGATGTTATATTACCAGCGGATGATAAGGTTTATTCGATGGTTTCGATTGTTTATTACGGAAATATTGGCGAACCTGATCCAAATGATCCCTTTTATCCCGGTAATTACTTTGAATTTGGTAATTTAATGGCACTTCCTAAAGTCATAGCAGAAGCAGGACCAAAAGGTTACGTATGTTTATCTCAAGTCAGCTTGTTAATGACATTTTATTCTAAACAAAATAAAAAAATCACCCCAATTATTATGAACAATGGTCAAGCCCGTTTTGATGATACGGAATATAATTGGAATAAATCATTTCAACAAAATTTCGGTATTTATTTTCCAGAAATTCCTGACTACAGTATAGATCATTACAAAGTTCCAGGGAAAAAATACCCTTTTATGGGTAGTGATGATGCACGGATTGCAGTTCGTAGAGATTATATTTATTACCCTACTAGTTAATTGATTTTGACATGTAATTATATATGTATTTAATTATATGATTATATGTATAACTTGCGTTCAAATAATCAGAACCACCCGCATAGCGGGTGGTTTTATGTTTAAGAAGCTAACGCATCTTAAACTGGCTAAAGCCATAGTAAAAACCCGCCTTCATAGAAGGCGGCATTGATTTAAGTCAACTAACGTTTTTTGTTAATTAACGTTTTTTACTAAAGGCGGCGGCCAATGCATCACTCATCGCGCTATTGGCTAAAGGCGCAGAACCTGAACGCGAAACAGGGCGGTTTCTGCCATTGCCGTTACGATTATTGCGATTTTGACGGTTGCCTTCTTGGGCGCTACGGCGTGCTTGAGTTTCACCAGGTTGCTCATCAAGACGCATGGTCAATGCAATACGTTTGCGGTTGAGGTCAACATCCATCACCTTCACTTTCACGATGTCACCTGTCTTGACGACGGTGTGTGGATCTTCCACAAAGCGATCGGAGAGGGAAGAGATATGAACCAGGCCATCCTGATGGACACCGATATCCACGAATGCACCAAAATTGGTCACGTTAGTTACCGTACCTTCCAAGATCATGCCTGCTTGCAGGTCGTTCATGGTTTCAACCCCATCGGCAAATGTGGCGGTCTTGAATTCAGGACGCGGATCGCGACCTGGTTTTTCCAGCTCTTTCAGGATATCGGTGACGGTCGGGATCCCAAATTTTTCGGTCGTGAACTCCTGGGCGCTCAGGTTACGCAAATTAGCAGGATTGCCCATCAGTTCAGGCAGGGTTTGCTGGGTTGCGGCCAGGATTTTTTCAACGACGGGATAGGCTTCTGGGTGCACCGTTGAAGCATCCAGCGGGTTATCACCTTGATTGATACGCAGGAAGCCTGCGCATTGCAGGAAGGCTTTTGGTCCCAGACGGGTCACTTTCAATAGCTGGTTACGGTTGTTGAAACGACCGTTTTCATCGCGCCAGTTAACAATATTCTGGGCAACCGTGCGCGTCAGGCCAGCAACGCGAGTCAACAACGCGACAGAGGCGGTATTCAGGTCAACACCGACACTGTTTACACAGTCTTCAACCACGTTATCCAGTTTCTTAGCCAGAAAAGTCTGGCTGACATCATGCTGGTATTGACCAACACCGATGGATTTGGGTTCGATTTTCACCAGCTCAGCCAGTGGATCTTGCAAGCGGCGAGCGATGGAGACAGCACCACGCAGGGAAACATCCAGATCAGGGAATTCTTGCGCAGCCAATTCAGATGCGGAATAGACAGAGGCTCCCGCTTCACTGACGACCACTTTCTGTGCCGTAACGTCAGGATACTGTTTCTGAACGTTGGCAAAGAAACGCTCTGTTTCACGGGATGCGGTGCCGTTGCCAATCGCAACCAGTTCCACTTGGTGTTTGGTGCACAGCGCTGCGACGGTAGCAGCCGCTTTGTTTTCCTGTCCAGTGTGCGGATAAATGGTATCGGTGGCAATCAGTTTGCCTGTCGCGTCAACAACAGCGACTTTTACCCCTGTACGTAAACCCGGGTCCAGGCCCATTGTTGCACGCATACCCGCAGGCGCAGCCATCAGCAGGTCATTCAGGTTACGGGCGAATACGTTAATAGCCTCGTTTTCGGCTTTCTCACGCAGTGTGCCCATCAGTTCGGTTTCCAGATGCAGCAGTACCTTGATACGCCATGTCCAGCTCACCACTGTTTTGCGCCAATTGTCAGCCGGTGCATTGTTCAGGCGCAGATTCAGGTGATCGGTAATAATTTGTTCGCAGTGACTCTCTTTCGGTGCTTCTTCAAATTGTGGATCCGCATTTAAAGAGAGTTGCAGGATACCTTCGTTCCGTCCACGGAACATAGCAAGGGCACGGTGGGAAGGAACAACAGCAATGGCTTCGTGGTGGTCGAAGTAATCGCTGAATTTCGCGCCTTCTTCCTCTTTACCTTCGATAACCTTAGAAACCAGGTGAGCATTTTTCCATAAATAGTCACGTACCTTCGCCAGCAAGGTTGCATCTTCGGCAAAACGCTCCATCAGGATATAACGTGCGCCATCCAATGCTGCCTTGGTATCAGCAACGCCCTTGTCAGCATTGACATAGGCCGCCGCCGCCAGTTCTGGCTCTTGTTGCGGATCTTGCCAAAGCAGATCGGCCAGAGGCTCCAATCCGGCTTCGATGGCTGTTTGTCCACGGGTACGGCGTTTAGGTTTATAAGGCAGGTACAGATCTTCCAACTCAGTCTTGCTGAGCGTCGCGTTAATCGCTTCTGCCAGCTCAACGGTTAGCTTTCCCTGTTCCTCAATTGATTTCAGGATAGTTTGACGGCGGCTGGACAGTTCACGCAGATAGCCGAGCCGGCTTTCGAGTTGGCGGAGCTGTGTGTCATCCAGACCACCGGTGGCCTCTTTACGGTAGCGGGCGATAAAGGGAACCGTATTTCCCTCATCAAGCAGGGAAATGGCAGCTAGGATTTGCTGTGGTTGAGCCTGTAGCTCACCGGCAATGATTCGACTTAAAGATTCATTCATGGTCTGTTTTCTTCAACTTCTTTAGGGTCTGTAGATATCCTGCGACATCATCAGACAGAGCCGGATAAGATCAAATTTCATCTGAAACAGTATCGGCATGGTTCAAACTGGCTCCATTTATACGTGCTGAGCGCGATAATTTCCAGTTTAGCGCGATATTTCAATTATGTTGCAGCAGAATTCATCAAATATCTTCTGAGTTGGGATTGGGTTGATGAGAGTTGATAAGATATAGTACTGCGCCATTAATCATCTTTTCTCAAGTGAGTTTTTCATGGCCAAGAGTCACTATATTACCCGAGAGGGTTGGCATGTACTTGATCAGGAATTGAAATATCTTTGGAAGGTTGAACGCCCTAAAGTGACCCAAGCTGTTTCAGATGCTGCTGCATTGGGGGATCGTTCAGAGAATGCAGAGTACATTTATGGTAAAAAAAGGTTAAGAGAAATTGACCGCCGAGTGCGTTTTTTGTCCAAACGTCTGGATGTCCTGCAAATTGTCGATCCTGACCCACGACAAGAAGGAAAAGTCTTTTTTGGGGCGTGGGTAAAAGTTGAAAACGAGTATGAGGAAGAACACCTATTTCGTTTGGTGGGACCGGATGAATTCGATCCGGCTAAAAAATGGATCTCCATTGATTCTCCGGTGGCGAGGGCGTTACTGGGTAAGCAGGTTGATGATGAAGTCACGGTGATGACACCGAATGGCGCGGTGACTTACTGGATACTGGAAATTAGCTATCAGCCTTTGGCATAAGTTGCCTTAAAATACATGTGGTTAAGTCTCTATTGGAGTTATGGGTTTTCTTGTGAGAGTGATGGATGTTGCGGGCATGGAGCATCTTAGGAGCTGAAACATGCAAGAGAGTTATAAGATCCTTGTTGTTGATGATGATATGCGCTTGCGGGCGTTACTGGAACGTTATTTATCCGAACAAGGGTTTCAGGTGCGTAGTGCCGCAAATGCAGAGCAGATGGATCGTTTATTGACCAGAGAATCCATCCAATTGATTGTCCTGGATTTAATGTTACCGGGTGAAGATGGGTTGTCTATCTGTCGCAGGCTGAGAAGTCAGCATAACGCGATCCCGATCATCATGATATCCGCGAAAGGGGAAGAGGTTGATAGGATTGTTGGGCTTGAAATTGGCGCTGATGATTATCTTGCCAAGCCTTTTAACCCGCGTGAATTGTTAGCACGTATACGTGCTGTTCTGCGGCGGCAAGCGAAGGAATTGCCGGGGGCGCCGACGCCGGATAATGCGGTGATCAAGTTTGGGAAATTTAAACTTGATCTTGGAACGCGTGAAATGTTCAATCGAGATGAATTATTACCTTTGACGAGTGGGGAATTTTCCGTGTTGAAGGTGTTGGTTTCTTATCCACGAGAGCCATTATCACGGGATAAGTTGATGAATTTGGCTCGGGGGCGAGAGTATGGTGCGATGGAGCGTTCCATTGATGTCCAGATTTCCCGTTTGCGTCGCCTGATTGAAGAAGATCCTGCCCATCCACGTTATATCCAGACGGTCTGGGGGCTGGGATACGTTTTTGTTCCTGATGGAAACAAGGTATGAAAAAGCCCAGTGTGAAAAAGTTTTGGCTTTCTCTGCGTACTTTGTTTTTCCGTGTCCTGTACTTAGTGCTGGGCAGCTTGCTGTTCAGTACTCTGATCACCTTACTGCTGGTGGTATTAGAAGCACTCCCTTTTAACGCGGTATTTCCCTATCTCTTTATCAGTGTTTTTGCGATGGCATTGTCTGTGTTTATGGTGTTCTGGCGATATTCCGCTATCCAGAAACACTCATTAAAGGTGATGCAAAAAGCCGTTATCGACATAAGAAAAGGAAGAAGAGGCTCATCAGTGCCTGAAATGGGGATGCCCGCTATTCGTGCCGTAATTAGGGCGCTTAACCAGTTGTCGATAGAACTGAAATCACAGGAAAGTGATCAGGCGGTATTAATAGCTGGCGTGAGCCATGACTTGCGTACTCCGCTTACCCGTATCCGTCTGGCGATGGAAATGATGGAGGGAAAAGATGATTTTCTGACAGAATCTATCCATCAGGACATTGAAGAATGCAATGCCATGATTGATCAATTCATTGATTATCAGCGAGCAGGGCAGGAGATGCCGATGACATGCTGTGAATTGAATGGGTTGCTTGAAGAGGTGATGACAGCAGAGCAGCGTTGTGCCGCAGATACAGATATTGAAAATCGTTTAGCTACCAGTTCAATTTTCATTTCAGCCCACCCCTTTTCCATCAAACGTGTACTGGTCAATTTGTTTACTAATGCCCGTCGTTACGGCAATGGGTGGATCCGCATCAGTAGTGGCTCAACAGAAAAATTTGGCTGGTTTCAAGTTGAGGACAACGGCACTGGAATGACGAAAGAAGAAGCCGCTGTTTTATTCCAACCTTTTATGCAAGGAAATAATAGACGTGAAATAAATAGTGGCGTGGGGCTGGGGCTGGCGATCATCCGCCGTATCATTGATAGCCACGGGGGAGATATTCAGGTGGGGAGCAGTGAAAAACAGGGGTTATCAATTCGTATCTCTATTCCGTTGAGTACAATATGATGAAAATCGCGTTGAACGCAAAATAAGGCACGGCTGCAACTTTAATATCGCTTGTTTAAGTGAAAGTGGCCTCTCTTTTGCCATGTGTGCTATCTCCAGTTGTACCCGATAAAGATCTCCCATAATTTCTGATAAATTCCTTACCGCTTTTGGCTTATCAGAACAGGGTATATTAATAAATTATATATTTTTGCATAATTCAGAACAAAATTTCGCTCCATCAAGATTATTGGTTTTTATAAGTCAATTCAGCAAGAGTGATATTCAATAATTCCCTGTATAAATAGATAAAATCAGCAATTAAAACTAAAGAGCTTGCTTGTCAAACAAAACTTGGCCTGTTAACTTCGCGTTGGATAATAGAGGAATAAAGACATGTCTGTAGAAGCATCTCAATTTGATAATAAAAGAAAGATCAATTTTTTTGCTGATATATTTGCATTAAATACTTTTTGCTATCTTATTTCATTACCCATTGAACTTGGGTTTGCACAGATGAGTTTTTCAACCCATTTGCAAGCCCGTTTTATCGGTCTTTTTATTATTACAACAACAGCCAGACCCTTTGGTATTTGGCGAGATTGGATCTTTAAAAAATTTAAATTATCTAATGAAGATAAAGGCATAAAACCTTACCTTGTTGATACTTTAGCTTACCTTTCCTTCGAGATGCCATTATATATTATTAATCTTACTATTAGCGGAGCATCTTTAGAGCAGATGCTTAAAAGCATTCTTTTTTTCGCTTTTATTGCTGGTATGGTAGGACGTCCATATGGTATTTATAGAAACTTCATTAGAAGTAAGCTATTTAAGCTCGACTCAAGTTTGTAAAAGACAGGGAGATATAATAAATGGAAGAAGGGCGTGTATTAATCCGTTGATGAGTGTCAAATACAGTTATTACTGAATGTACCAATGATCTTATCGTGTAGTTTGGGGGTAGAATAATTCAGTGTCTTACGATTGAATTGCTTAATTCGGATGCGTAAAGTCAAATTCTCCCGTTCAATGCCTTGAGTAAAAATCTTCCTGACAAAATCGACATTTCACTTCAACCGTCGCTATTTAATTTTTCTGAAAAATGGCGGTTATATACAACCGCCAACGGGTTGGATACCTATGCCAATCTAACTTCAAGATGCATGTGATTTCTCCCCGCGAGGCGGGGAGAAATCAGGTTTCATAGCGTGTTGTAAATTGCAACTTGAAGTTTAATGCGTATAAAACGTTCTGTCATAAAAATGTCATAATTCATACATCTTATTGTCATTGAATTCGCTTATTTTCATTATTGAATCATTTTGTTACCTAAAAATCAGACTGTCAGTGATACCTGACATTTGTGTTTCATTAATGATGCGTATCCCAGTAGGAAATCCAACAGGAGATAGTATGAAATTAATGCGTACCACCGTGGCGAGTATCATGGTTGCTGTATTTGCCATGACATCCCTGTCTTCATTCGCGGCCACCAGCCTGACGGGGGCGGGTGCGACGTTCCCTGCACCGATATATACCCAATGGGCGGATTCTTATCAGAAAGAAACGGGCAACAAAATCAATTATCAAGGCATTGGCTCTTCTGGTGGTGTAAAACAGATTGTTGCCAATACGGTCGATTTTGGTGCCTCTGATGCCCCGCTTTCTGATGAAAAATTGGCGACTGATGGCTTGTTCCAGTTCCCAACGGTTATCGGTGGAATTGTGCTGGCGGTGAACATTACCGGTGTTAAAGCCGGTCAGTTGGTTCTGGATGGTAAAACACTGGGTGATATTTATCTAGGTAATATCAAAAAATGGAATGATCCAGCGATTACCAAGCTGAATCCCGATCTCAAATTGCCAGAGCAAAATATTGCCGTGGTTCGTCGCGCTGACGGCTCAGGAACCTCTTATGTTTTCACGAGTTACCTGTCCAAAGTTAACAGCGATTGGAAACAAAAAGTCGGGACGGGTTCGACCGTCAAATGGCCAACAGGATTGGGTGGTAAAGGTAATGACGGGATTGCTGCATTTGTTCAGCGTCTGCCGGGCTCGATTGGTTATGTCGAGTATGCCTATGCGAAGCAGAATCACCTGGCTTATACCAAACTGGTTTCAGCGGATGGTGCCGTGCTAGCGCCGACCGAAGAGAACTTTAGTGCAGCGGCCAAAGGTGCGGATTGGAAGCGCAGTTTTGCGCAGGATCTGACAAACCAGAAAGGCGATCATGCGTGGCCAATTACCTCGACTACATACATTCTCATCCACAAAAAGCAGGCAAATGCTGCCAACGGTGCCGAAGTGCTGAAATTCTTCGATTGGGCTTATAACAATGGCAAACAACAGGCGAAAGATCTGGATTATGCCACCCTGCCGGAAGAAGTGGTCAGCCAGGTGCGTGCAGCATGGAAGAGCAATCTCCCCTTTTATTAAGGGGAAATAACCTAAAATGAGAATGAAGCGTATGGCCGAACGTAAAACGGCACTGAAAGCACCGAGCATAAAGGGTGACATTATTTTCAGCGCCTTGGTGAAGTTAGCGGCGCTGTTAACTTTATTTCTGCTGGGAGGCATTATCATTTCACTGATCATTGCTTCCTGGCCGAGTATACAAGCATTTGGTTTTGCTTTCTTATGGAGTAAAGAGTGGGATGCACCGGCAGGGGTGTTTGGCGCATTGGTGCCGATTTATGGCACATTGATGACTTCGTTAGTTGCCCTGATTATTGCGGTTCCCGTGAGTTTTGGTATTGCCCTGTTTCTGACGGAATTGTCACCAAACTGGTTAAAACGTCCATTGGGTGTGGCGATTGAGTTATTGGCCGCGATCCCCAGTATTGTTTATGGCATGTGGGGGTTGTTTGTTTTCGCTCCGCTGTTTGCCACCTATTTCCAGCAACCCGTTGGTGATGTGCTCTCCAGCATTCCCATCGTAGGGGCGCTATTCTCCGGTCCTGCTTTTGGCATCGGCATTCTGGCGGCGGGTGTCATTCTTGCCATCATGATTATCCCCTATATCGCTTCTGTCATGCGCGATGTGTTTGAACAAACCCCTGTGATGATGAAAGAGTCGGCTTATGGCATCGGTTGTACAACATGGGAAGTGATTTGGCATATCGTCTTGCCTTATACCAGGAATGGTGTGATTGGCGGTGTGATGTTGGGACTTGGCCGGGCATTGGGAGAAACAATGGCAGTCACCTTTATTATCGGTAATACCTACCAACTTGATAGTTTGTCGCTGTATATGCCGGGGAACAGTATCACTTCTGCATTGGCAAATGAATTTGCTGAGGCTGAATCTGGCCTGCATACCGCCGCATTGATGGAACTGGGGCTGATTTTATTTGCCATCACCTTTATTGTCCTGGCGTTGTCAAAATTAATGATTATGAGTCTGGCAAAAAATGAGGGGCAGCGCTGAGATGACAACCGTCAATGAGCAACCTTCACATTTAGTCAATACAGTAAACGAAGCGGAGATGAAAAGTCGTCGCCGTATGCAGTCATGGCGTCGTCAGAAAAATCGGCTGGCGCTGATGTTATCCATGATGACGATGGCATTCGGTTTATTCTGGCTGGGCTGGATTTTGATCTCCACCGTCACTAAAGGGATTGATGGCATGTCGCTGGCGTTGTTTACTGAAATGACACCGCCTCCGAATACCGAGGGTGGTGGGTTGGCAAACGCCATTGTGGGTAGCGGCTTGCTGATCTTCTGGGCGACGGTGTTTGGTACGCCATTGGGAATTATGGCGGGCATTTATCTGGCGGAGTATGGTCGCCATTCATGGCTGGCAGAAATCATCCGCTTTATTAATGACATCCTGCTTTCAGCCCCTTCGATTGTTGTCGGATTATTTGTCTACACCGTTGTGGTCACGAAGATGCAACATTTTTCAGGGTGGGCTGGAGTAATGGCACTGGCACTGTTGCAGATCCCTATTGTGATTCGCACGACAGAAAATATGCTGAAATTAGTGCCGGATAACTTGCGTGAAGCTGCTTATGCCTTGGGAACACCGAAATGGAAAATGATCTCTGCCATTACGTTGAAAGCCTCGATATCAGGCATTATGACCGGTGTGTTACTGGCTATTGCTCGTATCGCTGGTGAAACGGCTCCATTGTTGTTCACCTCGCTTTCCAACCAGTTCTGGAGTACCGATCTTAACCAGCCGATGGCAAACTTGCCTGTCACTATTTTCAAGTTTGCCATGAGTCCATTCTCTGACTGGCAGCAGTTGGCATGGGCGGGAGTATTGCTGATCACCCTGTGTGTATTGCTCATTAATATTGTGGCGCGTGCGCTGTTTGCGAAGAAAAAGCACTAATATTTTTTCAACGGAATAAAAGCAGAAGGTATTCAAGAGATAAATATTGATGAATAAGGCTAATGACGTTATTTCAGTAAATAAAATCGCAGAAAGTAAAATCCAGGTGCGTGATCTGAATTTCTATTACAGCAAGTTCCATGCGTTGAAAAATATTACGCTGGATATTGCACAAAACAAGGTAACGGCATTCATCGGGCCATCGGGCTGTGGCAAGTCCACATTACTGCGTATTTTCAACAAAATGTATGAATTGTACGGGGATCAGCGCGCTGAAGGTGAAATTATTCTGGATGGCACCAATATCCTGACAGACACACAAGATATTGCCTTGCTACGTGCCAAGGTTGGAATGGTCTTCCAGAAACCAACACCATTTCCGATGTCCATTTACGACAATATTGCTTTCGGGGTGCGCCTGTTTGAAAAACTGCCCAGAACAGAAATGGATGAACGAGTCCAATGGGCATTGACCAAAGCGGCATTGTGGAATGAAACCAAAGATAAATTACACCAGAGTGGGCATAGCCTCTCTGGTGGCCAGCAACAGCGTCTGTGCATTGCCCGTGGTATTGCCATTCGTCCAGAGATCTTGTTGTTGGATGAACCTTGTTCGGCACTTGATCCCATCTCGACAGGACGCATTGAAGAGTTAATCAGTGAACTGAAATCGGAATATACCGTCGTGATCGTCACCCACAATATGCAGCAAGCGGCTCGCTGTTCGGATTACACTGCATTTATGTACCTGGGTGAACTGATTGAATTTAGCGACACCGATAGATTATTCACCACACCGAAGATGAAACAGACCGAAGATTACATTACTGGCCGTTACGGTTAATACGGGGGGATAGAAAAATATGGACAATCTGAATCTCAGCAAGCATATCTCCGGTCAGTTCACTGCTGAACTGGAACATATTCGTACCGAATTGATGACAATGGGTGGTTTGGTGGAAGAACAGCTCAGTAAGGCGATTCTGGCGATGCACAACCAAGATGAAGTATTGGCACGGCAAGTGATTGAGGATGACCAGAAAGTCAATATGATGGAAGTGGCGATTGATGAAGCGTGTGTCCGCATCATTGCAAAACGCCAACCGACGGCCAGTGACCTGCGCCTGATCATGGTTATTTCAAAGACCATTGCTGAACTGGAGCGCATTGGCGATGTTGCCAATAAGATCTGTAAAACTGCGCTTGAAAGATTTTCACATCAACAACAATCTTTGCTGGTTAGCCTGGAATCATTGGGGCGCCATACGATCCAAATGTTGCATGATGTGTTGGATGCCTTTGCCCGTATGGATCTGCAAGAAGCCATCCGTATCTACCGTGAAGACAAAAAAGTCGATCAGGAATACGAAAGTATTATCCGCCAGCTTATGACTTATATGATGGAAGATCCCAGAACCATTCCGAATGTCATGACGGCTCTCTTCTGTGCCCGCTCTATTGAGCGCATTGGTGACCGTTGCCAGAATATTTGTGAATTTATTTTCTATTACGTCAAAGGACAGGACTTTCGCCATATCGGTGGTGATAATTTGGAAAAATTACTGACCCAAAAAGAATAGTTATTATTCTAAAATTGAATAAATATATTATTTTATATTATTTCAGGTGCTATATCTAAATTGATAGCTTTTGTTGATATATAAAAATTAATAACCAACAGGGGTGTACAATGAAGATTGGCAACAAATCTCGCGTAGCGGTTACTGCTTTGCTGACCAGTTTGGCATTGGTTTCAGGAGTGGCAAAAGCAGATAAACTTGATGACATTAAAAAAGCTGGCACGGTACGTATTGCAGTATTTGACAGTAACCCACCATTTGGTTTTATCGATCCTCAAACGAAAAAATTGGCAGGCTATGATGTCGATATCGCCAATGCGATTGCCAAAGATTTAGGCGTGAAGCTGGAGCTGCGACCAACGAATCCAGCAAACCGCATTCCTCTGCTTTCTTCCAAAAAAATTGACTTAATTGCTGCTAATTTCACGATCACTGATGAACGTGCAAAACAAGTTGATTTTTCCATCCCTTATTTTGCAACAGGTCAGAAATTCATTGCCCGCAAAGGTGTTTTGACCAAGCCGGACGATATTGCCAAACTGCGCATTGGTGCAGACAAGGGGACGGTGCAGGAAATCACCTTACGTGAGCGTTATCCAACAGCTAAAGTGATCTCATATGACGATACACCATTGGCATTTGCGGCTCTGAGAAATGGCAATGTCCAGGCGATCACGCAGGATGATGCGAAACTGGTTGGCTTGCTGGCAAACGTACCGGAAGCACAGAAAGCCGATTTTGAAATTTCCCCTTTTAGTATTACTCGTGAATATCAAGCAGTTGCGGCCGCCAAAGGGGAAACGCGATTAGTTGATTCGGTTAACCAAACCTTACTGAAATTAGAAAAAGAGGGTGAAGCAGAGAAAATCTATAACCGTTGGTTTGGTCCGGAAACGAAATCCGCTCAACCGCGGGGTGATTTTAAATTTGCTCCGTTAGCAGATCAGGCAAAACAGTAATGTTTGTTTAGTGCTTCCATTTAAGAACACCAATTGATTAGCCCCGTTATTGCGGGGCTTTGCTGTTTGTTTATGCGGTGAATGATATGTTTGAGCAATTTATTACTGAGCATTTACTGGCTCCTGAATATCTTCTATGGCTTTGGCAGGGATTTCTGATCACTTTGTGGCTTTCTGCCTGTGTCATTATCTCCTCCACTTTACTGGGTTTTGTGATTGCCGCGATACGGGATAGTCAAATCAAGCCACTGCGCTGGCTGGCTACGGCTTACACTACGGTATTTCGTAACACCCCTTTGTTGGTACAGCTGTTTTTCTGGTATTTCGCATCCGGGCAAATTTTGCCACAAGAGGCGATGATATGGCTGAACACGCCTCACGACACAATAATTTTCGGTCTAACACTGGAATGGCCATCCTTTGAATTTCTGGCGGGATTCATCGGACTCACTCTCTATTCAGCTCCGTTTGTTGCAGAAGAGTTGCGTGCGGGCATTCAGGGCGTTGGAAGCGGACAAAAATATGCAGCCCATGCATTGGGTTTAACAGGCTGGCAGGCCATGCGTCACGTTGTATTGCCACAGGCATTGAAAATAGCTATGCCACCCTTATTGGGGCAATACATGAATATTGTCAAAAATTCATCATTAACCATGGCGATTGGTGTGGCAGAACTCTCCTATGCTTCTCGTCAGGTGGAAACCCAATCTTTACAAACCTTTGAGGCATTTGGTGTGGCGACAGTGCTCTACATTGCCATTATTGCTGTGATGGAAGGCTGGGGACAATGGCGCCAACAGAGAACCTTGGCGAGAGGGTATTGATATGGACTTTACTGTTATTGCAGAAAACTGGCGTTACTTGTTATTAGGAACCTTTCCCGATGGGCCGTTGGAAGGGGCGGCATTGACGCTAGTAATCAGCATCATAGCGGGGACTATCTCTATCGTATTGGGTATTTTGGGTGGCGTTGCTCTGGCAATGTTGCACGGTTTTTGGGCCAATTTATTGGCAGCAATACTGGGTTTCTTTCGCGCTATTCCGGTCATTATGCTGATTTTCTGGACATATTTCTTATTGCCTGTCGTATTGGGGATGGAGATCCCTGAAATTACGACCGTTGTCTGTGCGCTGGCATTGATTACTTCGGCTTATTTAGCACATGGCGTCAAAGCGGGAATTTTAGCGATTGGTGATGGTCAATGGCGGGCAGGGTTATCACTGGGTTTCAATCGTTGGGAAGTCCTGTGGCATATCGTTTTGCCGCAGGCATTGCGCATGATGGTGCCTTCATTTATCAATCAGTGGATTGCGTTAATCAAGGATACTTCATTGGCTTATATCGTTGGCGTGGCGGAATTGTCATTTTTGGCGACTCAAGTAAATAACCGCAGCATGGTTTATCCGATGGAAGTCTTTTTATTCGTTGCGTTGGTTTATTTTGTGATGTGTTTATCACTGGAATTGATTGCCAATTATGTTGCCCGCCGTTTCTCGGTGAGGCGTAAAAAAACATTGGCCGAGGTTTCTTAGCATTAATATTGGGTATCTGGCAGATATTTTCGTTGTTGTATTATGGGATTCTGCCAGTGCCGCCAGGTTATCAGTCTGAGAGAAACTTCTTTCTGTGCTACTGTCTGCCTTACGTCAGTGATATAGGTAGCTTCCGATACTCCTTTCAACTTTGTAATGACAGTCACTGTCATATATCTGGGCGTAGTACAGTAGCCTCGTCAGTGCGGCTGATTTCTCCCCGCCTCGCGGGGTGAAATCACACACATATTGAAGTTAGATTGGTATATTTTCTGTAAAAAAAATATAATAAATTTTAATATACATTACGGAATATAAACTTCTTTGCAGAAGGGATTGTAAAGATAAAAATAATATAAAAATGGCATTTTTAAGAGATTCACTGTATCTGGATAACTTTTTTTATTGGGTATCAAATTTGTTACTTATTAATATCTGGAAATTTCTATGATACTTATAAATCAAAGAAAACCAAACTGATGTGGAGAAAAGAATGAAAGCTGTTGTATATAAAAAACCATTACCCATAGATCACCAAGAAAGTTTATTGGATATGGAAATTCCAGAACCTAAGATAGAAACAAATGATCTATTAATAGATATTAAAGCTATATCTGTAAATCCAGCCGATGTAAAAATAAGGGCATCTTCTACACCAAAAGATAAATATCGTATACTTGGCTGGGATGTGTCAGGCGTTGTTATTGATAAAGGTGAGAATGTTAAAAATTTTAATATAGGCGATGAAGTCTACTATGCTGGGGCAATTAATAGAGATGGTTGCTATTCAGAAAGACAAGTTGTTGACTATCGGATAGTTGCTAAAAAACCTAAAAATATCAGTTTTTCAGATGCTGCTGCTGTCCCATTAACAGCTCTTACTGCGTGGGAAGCATTATTTGACAGACTGAACATAGATAGAAATGAGGAATCTTGCATTTTAATCATTGGTGGAGCGGGTGGTGTTGGTTCGATAGCTATTCAAATGATAAAAGCTATGACAAAATTGACAGTAATTGCTACAGCATCAAGAAATGAATCAAAAGAATGGGTAAAATCTCTTGGTGCCGATTATGTTATAAACCATTTTGACAGTTTAGAAGAACAAATTCATTCTGAAAAAATACAGGCTCCTAAATATGTATTTTCCACATCTAATACAGATTCCTACTTAGATCAAATAGTTAATATTATTGAACCACAAGGGAAAATCGTACTCATTGATGATCCAAAATCATTGGATATTTTAAAATTAAAAGGGAAAAGTTTGACGATTTGCTGGGAATTTATGTTTACTCGCTCCTTGTTCGAAACTGACGATATATCAAATCAGGGCAAAATATTAGATGAAGTAGCTATCCTTTTAGATAAAGGAAAAATAAAAACAACAAAAAATAAAGAATTTTATGGAATAAATGCATCTAATTTAAAAGAAGCACATCAAATAATAGAATCAAATAGAACCGTTGGAAAGATAGTTTTAAATAAGGAGATTTAAGATGAATAGTTTTGTTTTGAACTCTGAGGAATTTATAGCTTCTATTAATTATGCTTTTTTTAACTTACTGAAGTTATCTTATAATACGCGTGTTTTAAATTCTAAAGTAAATCATAGTGATTATAAGAAAAAGTTAAGTTACTGTTTGGATAGTATTAGCAATATAAAAACAGAGAAGCATTTTTACTTAAGTGAAATAAACGATAAAAATTTAATTGATGGAAATAAAGAATTAGAAGGAATTATAGGTGGTAAAAGTCTTGTAGAAATTTATAATAAATATATAGAGCTATCAGATTATATCTATATTAATTTTAGGTTTAATGAGTATTTTTCTTTAAAAATTAATGAGGTTAATTGTTTTAAATTTAGTAAATTTAAAGATGATAGTGTTGAATTACTTTCCAATATAGACGATGAAAATATTTTAAATTCAATAAAGAAAAGTCTATGAAGCTATTTTGGATAATGAAACTTTTCCAAATAAAATAGATTATTTACTACTTCACCTGTCCAGATTTCGCCTTCACCAGAAAGTATTATGTACCATTCATCTCCGTTGCTGTGGTTATGGCACCCAACTTTTTTACCTGCATTAATAGACGTGGCATAAGCATTTAAGCCTTCTTTTTTTATCATGTGCCTGACAGAAATACCCACTGCATCATCTTTGATGGCTTCTTCTGTAGAAAGAGGCATTGATATTCCTAGAAGCATTTTGGAACCTTATAGAATACCTGACAACATTAAAGTCAGAGAAATAGTTTTAAGGAATAAAAGAAAAACACCTTCATCTACTTATGTTGGAAGAGCTGAATTTGAAAAGACATTAGGTGAATCTTATGTTAAGTCAATTCATATTACGTCAGCTTGTTGTTCTAATTTTTTTAAAGATGGAGTAACTGAGTGTAAAATAGCTATCGAAAATAAACCATATTCTGAGATAGTAAAATTTTTAAAATCAGTTTCTAATTTAACTGTTAGAGATAAGTCATGGCAGATATTATCTGCTGCTTTTTGCATTAATGTTCCTATTATCGATGATAGAAATCCAGAAAATATAGTACAAGTAAATAATAAATTTGACATCGGTATGTTGGCTATTGATGCTGTCTATGAAGCCGGTATTGAGAAAGTCACATGGGATGGAACAAAAGATAGTTATCCTAGTCAATGCATATTTGAACAACTTACATTTGAAGAATGTGTTTCCCTTGTCCATTATGCACACGAAAAAGGGCTGATTTGTTACTTTAGCGCTGGATTTAGATTTAACCATATAGAAGATGTTGTTTATACTGGGGTTGATGGTGTTGGGTTAGGAGGGGCACAATTATTAAGATATATGGATAAAACAAATGGAAATCATGGTCCATTTATTTATGAAAATATAGAAAAATTAATTGATATCCGAAATAGATCAGAAAAAAACATATTAGGTGTTTCAGCAATAAAATTGGCTAAGCTAGATGCCCTTCATTATAAAGGTAACTTAAGTGATTCATTAAATAAAGTAAGGGTCGATTTATTTGAAAATATAAAAACAAAAAATGAAGTAAGTTTGTTGAAAATAAATAATATTTTAAGTGTCTAGGTGTTTTTATAATTTGTAAATATTGTTTATTATTTGAATTAAATTCAGTCTGGTAATAATATTATAAAATTCCTTAAAAAGGAAAAAAGCTATTAGCCGGACTGAATTATGTCAACTCATGTTCAAATCGTTTAATGAAATCATCGCGTATCAGCAGAAAATACTTGGTATCACTGATTTTACAATATTCTTCAGCTAGCTGCGATTCACAATGGCTTAATTGAATAGTAAAGCTGGAATAATCGTTTGAGACGCTCATCACGAGTCGTATTTATGCGTCAATTCAAAGAGGGATTTTGTGCTAGTATCAGATAAATTCTTATGGTCGCTATCATGGTTTTAATTGTAAATCAAGAGTTTTATGTGGCGACCAATATAGTAATGCTATAATTTGAAAGACAGTATGTATAGGGTGTGAATAAAAGAAAATAATTCACATATCATAATGATCTAAAAAATCTTCTTGGTTATTCTTAAACCAATCTTCCATTGAAATAAAAATAGGGATGAGTTCCTCTCCATATTTAGAAAGAGTATATTTAATTCTCAATGGCTTCTCCTTGATAATAATCTTATTAATTATTCCTTTTCTTTCTAAAAAATGTAATTGTAAAGACAATGTCCTACGGCTTAGTTTATTATATTTATTAATTAACTCAGAAAACCCTGCACCATCGCTTTTAGCAATATGATATATTATTACTCCTCTCCATTTTCCTCCCAACAGTGAAATAGCAGCTTCTACAGGACAACCCAAAAAACAATCAAAATTAGTGTGTTTTTTCATGTAATTTAATATTGAAATTAATAATAACATTATGAAATTTTTATAGTATAAAAATTTCCTATTACCTTATATTACGCAACTACATTTATAATCATGTGATATTATACATTTTTTTTATTCATATCAATTCATAATCACATACATTATTTTAATAATCTTCATTGAATTAATAATGAGGTTTCTCTTTTCTAGATACAGCAATGAATACCGAAGTCAACAACAGCAATGTCCCCGCTGCGATCAACACCGACAGGAATGAGTGATTGAAAGCCTGTTTTGCAGCCTGGAGCAGCGACAGTGCAACCTCTCCCTTTAGCCCTTCTGCGACAATAAGAGCCTCATCAATACTGTTTCGTGCCAGTGCTGGGATGCCCCTATCCGCCGGAAGAGTGAATGAGGCAGAATAGACCGCTACCATTAAACTGCCGAGAGCGGCTATCCCGATTAAACTTCCCAATTCATAGGCGACTTCTTCGATAGAGGCGGCGGTGCCAGCGCTGCTTTCTGGGGCATTTAACATGATGGATGTGGAAGCGGCGGTCATTGCTGCACCAATACCAAATCCAATGAGGCAAAATGCAGTGATTTGCACAAAAAGCGATTGCAGGCCAGCGAGATAAACAAAGCTCCCCAGTCCGGCAAGGGCGAGCGAAAGCCACATGATCCGCTCAGAGCCAAATTTTGGTATCGCAATCCCGGCTAGGGGGCCAGCAATAAAAGAGGCTGCGGGAATAGGTAAAATAAATAATCCCGCCAGCAAGGGAGATAGACCCATAGCGAGTTGGAAGCGTTGACTAACAGCAAGCTCTATCCCGACTAGCGCTGCTGTGGAAACGAAAGCAACGACGATTCCCGCGGTGAACGTGTGATTACGGAAAAGCTTGAAGTCGATCATGGGGGTTGATGAACTTAACTGGCGACGAATGAAGAAGGCCGTGAAAATAATTCCTATGATGCCGACTATCGCGGTGGTCAGCAATGAAGGTGCTGGTTTGCTTAATTCTTTGATCGCATAGGTGATACTCACCAGGCCAATCAGGATTTGCACAGAGGCAATAAGGTCAAAAGAATGGCCTGGATTGTTTGGACTTTTAGAAATAACGACCAGTGCAAAACCAAAGGCAATGAGGGCAATCGGGACATTGATCAGGAAAACCGATCCCCACCAATAATATTCGAGCAGGAATCCGCCGATAACCGGGCCAAGCGCGGCGCCGCCTGAAGCTATGGCGGACCAGATACCAATGGCAAGTGCCCTTTCGTTTGGATCTGCAAATGCTTGCCGGACTATTGCGAGCGTTGCAGGCATCATCATTGCCGCGCCAAAAGCAAGCACCACACGCGCAGCAATCAGGGTCACAGGGGTGGGGGAAAATGCCGCCATCAGCGATGCCACACCGAAAATGGCTAACCCGTTAGTAAACAGTTTCTTTGCACCAAAACGGTCACTCAACGCCCCCATAGCGGGGAGTAACCCTGCAATAGCCAATGTATAAGCATTCATGATCCACAGTTTTTCTGAAGCAGAAGCATGTAAATCGTGTGTCAGCCGAGGCAAAGCGGTGTATAGCACGGTCATATCAATAACAACTAAGAAAAGTGCACTGGAAATAATAGCGAGCACAAGCCAGCGGATATTCGATTTCATAAGCAAATTCACCAATGCGGTTCGGCAACCTTGCCGAGCCTTGACTAAATTGTTGGCGATTATTATAAATACATACGTATTTAATTAAAAGGAGGTTCGCATGGGACGACGTAAAACAATTGATCGGGAAGTTCTGTTGGATGCAGCGGAACACATTGTCACAACACATGGTGCCGCGGCTCTCACGATTGATGCGCTGGCGAAGGCAGTTGGCATTACCAAGGGGGGCGTGCAATACAGTTTTAGCACAAAAGATGGGCTTATTGATGCGATGTTTGAACGTTGGGAAGCGAGTTATAACGGACAATTTCATGAAATTGCTGGAGATAACCCCCACCCGCTAACGGCTATGCGTGCGCATATTGAAGCGACCAGTCGGTCGGATGAAGCATCAACGGCAAAGGCGGCGGGTTTAATGGCTGCTTTATTACAAACACCGGAACATCTTGAATCGACCCGTATCTGGTATCGACAACGCATAGCAGGCTTGGATACAACGACGGAAGAAGGTCGTCAGGCACGTTTGGCGTTTTTAGCTACAGAAGGGGCATTTGTTCTGCGCTTTTTTGGCTTAATGGATATGACAGAGGATGAGTGGAGAGATATCTTTAACGACATTCTTGTTGCTATGTCACCCTGAATTGCTTTTGCAAGATTAATCGCGGACAAATCGAATAAAATATCGTCGCAAAATGAATCCCCTCAAGAATCATAATGTTATTTAACCTATTGATTACACGTATCGCAAACGTTTTCTTTTTTTGCCATTTCAGGGTAACGATTTATATAGGTTTCCTGTAGGATAAGCCGAAAACTTCGTTTTTTGGGAAACAATATACATGAGCACAATAAATTCTGGCTCTGCTCATCGTCAGGGCTTGCTTCAGCGCGTGTTTAAATTAGGGGAACATGGCACGACAGTTCGTACTGAAATCATTGCCGGTTTAACGACGTTTCTGACGATGGTTTATATCGTCTTTGTTAACCCGCAAATTCTGGCGGTGGCAGGTATGGATATTAAAGCCGTATTTGTCACAACCTGTTTAATTGCCGCCGTTGGCAGCATTATGATGGGATTGGTAGCGAATCTGCCTGTTGCCGTTGCACCTGCGATGGGATTGAACGCGTTTTTTGCCTTTGTTGTGGTCGGTGCGATGGGTATTTCGTGGCAGGTTGCCATGGGAGCCATTTTCTGGGGGGCAGTGGGACTATTTATATTGACTCTCTTTCGTGTCCGTTACTGGATGATCGCCAATATTCCATTGAGCCTGCGTGTGGGTATTACCAGTGGTATCGGCCTTTTCATTGCCATGATGGGGCTGAAAAATGCCGGCATTATTGTGCCTAATCCCGACACGATTGTCTCAATCGGCAACTTTGCTTCCCATAATGTCTTGTTGGGGACATTGGGTTTTTTCATCATTGCCATTTTAGCGGCACGTAGTTTTCATGCGGCGGTGTTGGTTTCAATTATTGTGACAACGGGTATCGGCTTGCTGATGGGATATGTGGAATATCACGGTATTTTTGATCTGCCCCCCAGTGTGATGAGCGTGGTAGGTAACGTAGATGTCAAAGGTGCACTGGATATTGCGTTGGCTGGTGTGATTTTCTCATTTATGTTGGTGAACTTGTTTGATTCTTCCGGCACATTGATTGGTGTGACGGATAAAGCGGGTATTGCCGACAGCAATGGCAAATTTCCACGCATGAAACAAGCCTTGTACGTAGACAGTATCAGTTCTATGGCGGGTTCTTACATAGGAACTTCTTCGGTTACCGCGTATATTGAAAGCTCGTCTGGCGTTTCTGTTGGCGGCAGGACTGGTTTGACGGCGATTGTCGTGGGTATTTTATTCCTGTTGGTGATGTTTATCTCTCCGCTGGCAAGCATGGTGCCTGCCTATGCCACAGCGGGAGCGTTGGTCTATGTGGGCGTTTTAATGACGTCCAGCCTGACAAGGGTGAAATGGAATGATCTGACCGAATCCGTTCCTGCTTTTATCACCGCGGTGATGATGCCATTTAGTTTCTCCATTACTGAAGGCATTGCACTGGGTTTTATCGCCTACTGTGCCATGAAATTGGGTACGGGCAAATGGCGTGAAGTTGGCCCATGTGTTTTTGCTGTGACACTATTGTTTGTATTAAAAATGGCGTTTGTGGATGCCCACTGAGCACGATTGAAACAGTGATTAAGAGAAAGCCTGACAGCAACTTATGTCAGGCTTGTTGATTATCATTGAATATTCTTAGGCGCGATAAAGCCAATACAAATAGTGTCTAACCCCGCACTGGGTTGGGCTTGGAAGGAAATCTCTTCTTTGTGACTGAGCACCAATGATGGCCATTGTGCAAGCGTATGCTGGAAACTTTCCTCCGCACAATTTTTTCCTCTCTCTCCCACTAGCAAGGCACCATATTTCATAATATTTTCCTGTTTGATATGGCGGTTATAGATATTCGGTGGCACACCTTTATCTAATTTCCAGGGTTGTATCGTTTTTGGGTGATAGTGGCTATAAAATGTCAGCCATTGATGCAGATATTCGCCACCCACATAACGCAATGGTGTTGGATACAGTTCGTTCCAGCGTTGATCAAGTTGGCTGGCAAGAGTTTTTATGCCAACAAATTTTTGTCCTGCATCACGGACATTTGCCATCATCACACCGACATAACCGATCAACACGAATACACCAAACACGACCAGCCCTCGTAATGTGCCTCGTAGGGGTTTGTTGGGGAATACCGTTATTGAGCCTGCCAACAGCGCCGGTGAAACGACCATAAAAGGTTGTACCCATTCAGTCATACGCCCACCCTGATTGAAGGAGAACCAGCCGTAAATAATCAGCAGGGGCAGCAGGATCACGATATTAGCCAGCGCATTGGTTTGTTGCCTGGGCCAGCCAATCCGGCCACCCAACAGATAAATAATGACACTGACGATAATTAACGGGTAGAACACGGAAAGTAGGGCGCGCGTAGTATGTAAATTGAATCCTTTTTGAATTTGGGAACCGACCCATTTAAAGGCGGCGAAATCGTTATGCACCAGCCACCAAACGTTCGGCAGTATCAGCGCGAACCAGATGACAATAGCAAGATAAAACAGCGGTTCCCGATAGTTGCGGCGTATTTTAGGCACGAACAGGGAGAGCAAAAAGACCGAGCCAACAATAGAAAGCGAAGAATATTTTGCCATCGTTGCCAGCCCTGTGGAGAGGGCGAATGCCAGCCACCATTTGGGGTGATCGTCAATGGCACGCAGGAAAAACAGCAATGACCACGGCCAGAGCATCACTAAAAGGTAATTGTCATTATAAGGAATGATATCAAAATTGATGACACCGGATAGGTTCAAAGTCAGCATGGCAAGCCATGCGAGTACAATTTTGCCCGTCAGCCGGAAAGCCAGTTGCCAAACCCCAAGCATCCCGATGGCAATAGCAACAAAGTGGGTGAAATACCAATAAAAACTGAGAGAAATGTCGCTGATAGTGATAGCGGGTAGCATGATGGCTCCCACTAGCCACGGATTTTTGGGTGAACCCCATTCCCCATTAATCCCCCAGTTCAAGGCTTCTACGGTATCATAGGGAACAGTGGGATCAAGAAAGTAACTTGCTATTATCCACAAAACGGCATAACCAGTGACCCAAAGATACAATGGCATGCGATAAGAAGAGGTATCAAAAAAACGCATGGTAGCCTGAAAATATTATTTTAGTTAAATCTATCCATAATACTAGACGAAATTTAAACAATAAGTGAATGGCATTGGATGTTAAAGGGAGTTTCTGTTAGATTCCGCCGAAAATATCTTGATAAAAATGAGTTGAGTCACACGCTATGAGCCTGTTAAAGAAAAAATCACCGGCGAAACCTTCCGCTGGTAAGCAAAAAAGAAAAAGCCGTGCAGAGCTGGATGCTGAAGGTCGCGAACGTAAACGCCAGAAAAAACAACGTGGCAAACCGTCAGGCAGCCGCCATAACGGTCATGACAGTAATAAAAAGCATTCAGTAGCCAGACAAGAAAAAGATCCACGTATCGGCAGTAAAGTTCCGGTTCCTCTGATCGTCGGTGATCAAGAGAGGGTAGTGAAACCAACGGCTAAACCGGCTGTAGAGAAACAGAAACCGCGCCTATCACCGCAGGAAGAGCTGGACATGTTGGAAAATGATGAACGATTGGATGACTTGTTGGCACGCCTTGAACAGGGGGAAAAACTGTCTCAGGAAGACAATGCTTATGTCGACAATATGCTCGATCGCATTGATACCCTGATGGAAGAGTTGGGTATTGCGCTGGAAGAAGAGGACGGCGAGGAAGAACCACAGGAAGATATTATGCAATTGTTGAAGGGTAAGTAGCGCCTTCATCAATGAATTGTGATCGTAAAAGGCGGGTTCATTCTGATAACCATGATATTAATAACCACAATATCAGTATGTTATTTATTGTGGTTATTGGGTAAACTATGGCGGCTATCGCAACGTAAACGTCGGTTGCGTATTATCATCATGGCACGACGTTTCGATTCCACGAAAATGTTGCGTTTTGATGGGCGAAAACAGCGGAAGGAATAAGCATGTCAGAGCAAGCCATTGTTTGGGATCTGCCTTTGATCCAAAAATACAACTATTCAGGTCCCCGTTATACGTCGTATCCAACAGCATTAGAGTTTAACCAACACTACGATGCATCTGCTTTTGCTCAGGCTGCTGTCCGTTATCCTGATCGTCCGCTTTCCCTCTATATTCATATCCCGTTCTGTCATAAGCTGTGTTATTTCTGTGGTTGCAATAAGCTGGTTACGCGCCAAAAGCACAAGGCGGATGACTATCTGAATGTGCTGGAAAAAGAGATTACTGCCCGTGCCAAATTATTTTCCCAGCGGAAAGTCAGCCAGATGCACTGGGGCGGAGGCACGCCGACCTATCTGGACAAAACGCAGATCAGTCGATTGATGTCGATGCTGCGTAGCCATTTCCATTTTCTGCCTGATGCTGAACTTTCCATTGAAATTGATCCGCGTGAAATTGAACTCGATGTCATTGATCACTTGCATCACGAAGGCTTTAATCGCCTGAGTATGGGGGTGCAGGATTTCAATAAAGATGTACAACGTTTGGTGAATCGAGAGCAGGATGAAGCGTTTATTTTCGCACTGATCAAGCGCGCCCGTGAAACAGGTTTTACATCCACCAGCATTGATCTGATTTATGGCCTGCCGAAACAGACACCTGAGAGTTTTGCCTTTACCTTGCAGCGGGTTTTAGCCTTGTCTCCTGATCGCTTAAGTGTCTTCAACTATGCCCACTTACCGAATTTATTTGCGGCACAGCGCAAGATTAAGGAGCAGGATTTACCCACTGCGGCGCAGAAGTTGGATATCTTGCAAGAAACGATTGCGACCCTGACAGGGAATGGTTATCAGTTTATTGGGATGGATCACTTTGCTCGTCCTGATGATGAATTGGCGATTGCGCAACGCCAAGGCATCTTGCACCGTAACTTTCAGGGATATACCACGCAGGGGGAATGCGATTTACTGGGTATGGGGGTTTCCGCGATCAGTATGCTGGGGGATAGTTACGCCCAGAACCAGAAAGACCTAAAAACTTACTATGCGGCGGTGGACGCACAGGGCCATGCTTTATGGCGTGGTTTATCCTTGACGCAAGATGATTGCATTCGCCGTGATGTGATTAAGGCATTAATCTGTAACTTTCGGCTGAATTTTGCGGATATTGAGCGGTGTTATGGGCTGAATTTCACGGATTACTTTGCCGAAGACCTGCAATTGTTGGCACCGTTGGCAGCAGATGGGTTAGTTGAAGTGACTGAATCGCAGATCCAGGTATCCCCGAAAGGGCGATTGCTGATACGTAATATTTGTATGTGTTTTGATAGCTATCTGCGTATTCAGATGCGGCAGCGGCAATTTTCGCGGGTGATATGAGGATTAAGCAGCTTGATTAACATTTATCAAATAATTGGTTAAAATTAATTCAGAAATCCGACTGCCTGAATAGGGGAGATTTATATGAGTGCTGAAATTAAGCTCCGTATTGCAGAGCTTCCTGAAGGACTGAGAGCGGTAATCAGGGAAGGGCAAGCCATTGTTATTAAAAATGCAGGTGAAGACACTATACAGGTAAGGACCTATCGGCGCTGGCGTCGTGAACAGATACCAGAAAAAGAAAATAATAAACCAGTAGTACAGAGACCCGTTGGTGTGTTGACCAAGCCGAAAAAAACATTGAGGCCGATTGGGGTTTTGACTGGAGAGTTACCCGTACCAACAGAAGAAGAGTTTGCTAAATATGATAGCGAAATCCTTTCAATGTTTGAGGGGAGAGATCAGGGCTGATGCGCTATTTGTTAGATACTCATATTCTGCTTTGGTATTTGGCTGCTCCTTCTAAACTAAAAAGGGAAATCAAGGAATTACTAAGAGATACAGATAATGACATTTATGGCTCAAGCCATATGTGAAAGTGTGGTATTAGTAACGAATGATGAAGCGATATTGACTCAGTTCGTTGATCTCTCGGAGTATTTACTCAGTAATAGGTAGTATTGTGGAGCCTGTTATAACCCCAATTCCTTCAATTTCCGCGTTATTGTATTTCTTCCCCAGCCCAGTAAACGGGCGGCTTCCTGTTTATGTCCGTTGGTATATTCCAGTGCGCAATTAAGCAAAGTGCGTTCCAGCAATGGTAAGGCATCGGCAAGGAGATCCGTTTTTCCCTCTTTTAAGGCATGTTGTGCCCATTCAGCCAACAGTTGTGGCCAGTTTTCAGGTAGCGTGGCGCGTGAAATCGGGGCGTTTCCTGTTTGTCCTGTCGATTGGTTGCTAATCAGGTCAGCGGGCAGATCTTGTACCAGTACTTCCTTACTTGCCGCCATCACGGTCAGCCAGCGACAAACATTTTCCAACTGGCGGACATTGCCTGACCATGGCAAGCGCATCAGGGCGAGTTCTGTATCAGGATGCAGCACCTTGGCTTCAACGCCCAACTCTTTGGCAGTTTGTTGCAGGAAATGGTATGCCAGGCGAGGTATATCTTCGATTCTGTCCCGCAAAGGCGGTAGCTGGATGCGGATCACATTCAGACGATGGTAGAGGTCTTCCCTGAATTTACCTTCTGTAACGCGTTGCTCAAGATTCTGGTGAGTGGCCGCGATAATACGGACATCCACCTTCACCGGTGCATAGCCCCCGACACGATAAAATTGCCCTTCAGCCAGAACCCGCAGCAGGCGAGTCTGGATATCCAGCGGCATATCACCAATTTCATCTAAAAACAGTGAACCCCCATTGGCTTGCTCAAAACGACCGTGACGTACTTGATTGGCACCTGTGAACGCACCTTTTTCGTGACCAAACAGTTCGGATTCAATCAGATCTTTCGGGATTGCCGCCATATTCAGGGCAATAAAGGGGGCTGAGGCGCGTGGACTGTGGCGGTGAAGGGCATGGGCAACCAGCTCTTTTCCTGTGCCGGATTCACCATTGATTAACACACTGATGGAGGAACGGGAAAGGCGGCCGATAATTCGGTATACCTCCTGCATAGCGGGGGCTTCTCCGATCATATCTGAAACCGATACCGGCAACCGTGGATTGGAGGCTGATTGATGTTGTTCCCGATAATGACTCAGTGCTCGTTCAACCAGCGCAACAGTTTCATCAATATCGAAAGGCTTTGGCAGATAATCGAATGCGCCATGTTGATAGGCACTGACAGCGGCATCCAGATCAGAATGAGCCGTCATAATGATGACCGGAAGCTGTGGATAGTTCTGCTTGATCTGGTTGAGCAAACTCAGTCCGTCCAATCCGGGCATACGGATATCCGACAGAATAACTTCTGGATGACCCTGTCCTAGCGCGGCCAATACGGTATCGGCATTTTCAAAACTGATACACTCCATCCCCGCGCCACTCAACGCCCGTTCAAGTACCCAGCGGATAGAACTGTCATCATCAACGATCCAAACTTTTCCTCGTTGCATTGTCACCCCCTACTTAACGGTTATTTCTTGATCGGCAGGTAAATGGAAAATTCTGTATGCCCTGGCCAACTGGTAAATTCAATTTTGCCCGCATGTTGGTCGATAAGATTACGTGCTATGGATAAGCCAAGTCCAGTGCCTCCTGCATACCCGCTGACCATCGGGTAAAAAAGCGTATCCTGAATATTGGGAGGAATACCAGGCCCATTATCTGCAATATCAATTCGGGCCGCCAAGCGGTAACGTACACCCTGTAAGGTAATCTGGAATGCGGTTCGCGTTCTCAGGGTGATCATTCCTCCTTTCTCATCCAGTGCTTGTAGGGCATTGCGGGTGATATTCAGCAATACCTGTTCAATCTGGTCAGGATAATGTGCCAGTTCAGGCAAACTCGGATCATAATCTTTAATCAGCGTGACATTGGCAGGCATTTCCAGTGAGACCAGTTGACAAACCCGTTCAACCACATGGTGAATGCTCTGACGGGTTTGGAAGCCAGGGTGCTGTGGCCCCAGCAATCGATCAACAAGGTTGCGTAGCCTATCTGCCTGCTCAATGATCACTTGGGTATATTCCCTCAAGGATGGATCTGGCAGTGCCTTGGCAAGTAACTGTGCAGCGCCCCGTAGTCCACCGAGAGGATTCTTGATTTCATGTGCCAGCCCCCGAACCAGTTCCCGCGCAGCCGCCTGCTGTGCTTGTTGGATCTGCTCTTGGCTTAACCGGCGTTGACTGTCCATAGATGCCAGTTCCAGCAGGATAAACTGTTCGGAAATTGGTTGGGCACTGAGCGACATGACATGAGAGTGATTATTAATCACTAATATGACTTCGTTATCGGTAAAGCTATGACCGTTGATCAAACTGGAACGCATCAATTCTGTATCCAGTGAAATATAGCTAAACAGGATAGGAAGAGGCGTGCCGAATAATTTACGGGAACTTTGTGCCAGAAGTTGCATAGCAGAATGATTGGCGTAGCGAATAATCAAATCATTATCCAATACCAAGACGTTGTTTATCTGTGAGTCGAGAATCTGTTCTGCTTTGGGCAAACTAACCATGGTCATTCAGTTCCTGCACTTTTTTGGTGCATTGTAGCTTATTTAAGCATAGTTCGATGAATCCTTTTGCTCAGCATATATCGTCAATCATGATGTAGTTGTGTATATGCGAGGAAAAAAGCCCATCCAAAGATGGGCCAAAAGTTTCACGGCAACAAAAAACACGAGTAATGCCATCACGTTATGCAACATTACCTAATAAAGCACTACACACTGTAATACAGTTCAAATTCCAGGGGATGTGGTGTCATGCGGACACGTTCAATTTCCCCGTTCAATAAATTGATATAAGCATCAATCGTATCATCAGTGAAAACACCACCACGCGTCAGGAATTCGCGGTCGGCATCCAATGCGGCCAGCGCTTCTTCCAAAGAAGAGGCCACGGTTGGGATCTCTTGGGCTTCTTCTGCGGGCAGGTCATACAAGTTTTTATCCATCGCGTCACCGGGATGGATTTTGTTGATGATGCCATCCAAACCTGCCATCAACAGGGCAGAAAAGGCCAGATAAGGGTTTGCTGCGGGATCAGGGAAACGCACTTCAATACGGCGAGCTTTAGCGCTGGCGACCACAGGAATACGGATAGAGGCAGAACGGTTACGGGCAGAATAGGCCAGCATCACCGGCGCTTCAAAACCAGGTACTAGGCGTTTGTACGAGTTAGTTGTTGGGTTGGTAAAGGCGTTTAACGCACGGGCGTGTTTGATGACACCGCCAATATAGTAAAGCGCCATTTCGGACAAGCCACCGTATTTGTCACCTGCAAACAGGTTAGTGCCATTTTTGGACAGTGACATATGACAGTGCATACCTGAACCATTATCGCCCACCAACGGTTTTGGCATAAATGTCGCGGTCTTACCAAATTTATGGGCAACGTTATGAACCACATATTTATAAATCTGGGTTTCATCCGCTTTTTTGGTCATGGTATTAAAGCGGGTGGCCACTTCGTTTTGTCCGGCAGTTGCAACCTCATGATGGTGGGCTTCAACGACCAAACCCATTTTTTCCATGGTCAGGCACATGGCTGAACGCAGGTCTTGGGAAGAATCCACAGGAGGAACCGGAAAGTATCCTCCTTTAATACCAGGACGATGGCCTTTGTTACCCCCTTCATAGCGTGTGCCGCTGTTCCAGGCGGCTTCCGTATCATCAATATGGTAGTAAGAGCCAGAGATGGAGCTGCCGAAACGGATATCATCGAACAAGAAGAATTCGGGTTCTGGCCCGAATAAAACGGTATCAGCAATATCGCTTGCCCGCAGGAAATCTTCTGCGCGTTTCGCAATGGAGCGAGGATCGCGGCTATAGCCTTGCATGGTGCCAGGTTCGAGGATATCGCAGCGCAGGATGAGGGTAGCGTCATTAAAGAAGGGATCCAGCATCGCGGTGCTTGGATCTGGCATTAACACCATGTCGGATTCATTGATACCTTTCCAGCCACCGATAGATGAACCGTCAAACATTTTGCCATCTTCAAAGAAGTCTTCATCAACTTGGTGGGCGGGAATAGTGATATGTTGTTCTTTACCTTTAGTATCAGTAAAACGTAAGTCAATAAACTTCACCTGATGTTCTTCAATCATGGACAAAACATGTTCAGCGGACATACTGGCTCTCCTGGTTACATTGGCCTGATAAAACGGAGCGAGAAATAAACCGTTTTATCTTAAAAGTTAAGGGCAATTGTGGATCTCGGTATGATCAATTTTATAGAACCACTATTAGCAGAGATAAATGCGAAAAGTGTGCCAATATTTAAAAATCATTTAATATCAATGTGATAAAAATGTATGGCAGAAGGGAAGAGAAATAAGATGAATAATATAGCGTGTAGCTTTAGGTGCTTTGCACCAAGTTGGTGATTTTCCATAATGTGATCGCATTATTATGGTGCAACTGGCCGACTGAAATTTCACAAATTTGCTTATCACGTAATCAATTGATATGTTGTTATTATATCAATTGAATATTTGGAGGCTCGCATGGTCTTTACTATCAAAGAATATCAGGCCACTCGTGATACCAACACCAACTTATGGAAAGCCGTTGGAATACCTTCCCGTGGTGCAAAATTGCACCAAGCCTTACGGGAAGGAATGCCCTATGCTGTCTACACCAAACTCGCTGATGTAGCAGGTCTGGAACTCAAGGAACTCGCGAAGTATGTCGCCATTCCCCAGGCTACGTTGCAGCGCCGAGCTAAACTAGGCCGATTCAAAACGGATGAGAGCGATAGGCTGTATCGCTTTGCAGAAGTTCTGAAAGCCGCGACTGCTCTGTTTGAAGGTGACACAGAGCGAGCTTGTCAATGGTTACTCAATCCTGCTCGTGGTCTTGGTGGTCGCAAGCCTGTAGAGATGATCGCCATCTCCGCTGAGGCGGAAGCTGTGTTGGACTTGATTGGTCGCCTGGAACATGGTGTCTTTGTATGAATGAGATTGTTGCTTACCGGCTTATCAAGAGGAAATGGCGGGGGACGGCTTTCGATGGTGAGGGAGCACGTCTTTACGGTGGTCGCTGGAATAGCCGAGGACGACCTTGTGTATATCTGGCGAGTTCGGAATCATTGGCATTGTTGGAAGTGATGGTTCACCTCAATGATTACAGCCTATTGCAATATTACGCGCTATTGGAAGTAAGGTTGCCCGCGGAGGCTGTTTTGCATTTCACTTCTGACCAATTGCCGGAAGATTGGCGGGATGAGCCGGCTCCACCATCAACAGCGGAAATTGGGGATGGGTGGTTAGAAAGTGGTGAAAGCCTTGCTTTGGCTGTCCCCAGTGTTGTTGTCCCGCGTGAGTTGAACTACATCATCAATCCGGCTCATCCTCTGTTCGAGCAGGTCACTGGCGATGCCGTTGAACTCGACTTCCAGCCAGATGGACGCCTATGATTTAGGTGTCCCCAACTTTTAATACCCGTGCAACCATCCAAAGTGTATAATGCTGCACTTTTGTTCGGCGGCGGCCAAGTAAAACAGAATTCTTTTTATGTACGTTTGAGTACATAAATGATTTTCGCGTTATCGGAATTTTTAAATGTCAAATGAAATTAGTAAGTTAAGAAATATAGCAATTATTGCTCACGTCGACCATGGCAAAACCACGCTGGTTGATAAACTCCTGCAACAGTCCGGTACTTTTGGGGAACGTGCTGCAACAACTGAGCGCGTGATGGATTCCAATGATCTGGAAAAAGAACGCGGTATTACCATCCTGGCAAAGAACACAGCCATCAAATGGAATGACTATCGAATCAATATCGTAGACACCCCAGGCCACGCCGACTTCGGTGGTGAAGTTGAACGTGTAATGTCAATGGTAGACAGCGTCCTGTTGCTGGTTGATGCGATGGATGGCCCAATGCCACAGACTCGCTTTGTCACCCAGAAAGCGTTTGCTCATGGCCTGAAGCCTATTGTCGTGATCAACAAAGTTGACCGTCCGGGTGCTCGCCCTGACTGGGTAGTGGATCAGGTATTTGACTTGTTTGTGAATCTTGGTGCAACCGATGAGCAGCTGGATTTCCCAATCATTTATGCTTCTGCACTGATGGGCGTTGCGGGTAACGATCATACCGATATGGCTGAAGACATGACTCCGCTGTATCAGGCAATCGTTGATCATGTTGAGCCACCAAAGGTTGACCTTGATGGCCCATTCCAGATGCAAATTTCGCAGCTGGATTACAACAACTACGTTGGCGTTATCGGTATCGGTCGCATTAAGCGTGGTATGGTAAAACCAAACCAAAATATCACTATCATCGATAGCGAAGGTAAAACTCGCAACGGTAAAGTTGGCAAGGTCTTTAGCCATCTGGGATTGGAGCGTATTGAGTCGGATAAGGCGGAAGCTGGCGACATTATCGCTATTACCGGTCTGGGTGATCTGAATATTTCCGATACCCTGTGCGAAGTCAATGCGGTTGAAGCGTTGCCAGCACTGGCCGTTGATGAACCTACCGTCAGCATGTACTTCTGTGTCAATACTTCTCCATTCTGTGGTCGTGAAGGTAAGTACGTAACTTCTCGCCAGATCCTTGATCGTCTGAAAAAAGAGCTGGTTCATAACGTAGCGTTGCGTGTTGAAGAAACTGAAGATCCAGATGCATTCCGTGTATCAGGCCGTGGTGAACTGCACTTGTCTGTTCTTATCGAGAACATGCGTCGTGAAGGTTTCGAGTTAGCGGTTTCCCGTCCAAAAGTGATTTTCCGTGAAATTGATGGCCGTAAGCAGGAGCCTTTTGAGCAGGTCACTCTGGATATCGAAGAGCAGCATCAAGGCGATGTCATGCAGGCATTGGGTGAGCGTAAAGGTGAAATGCGTGACATGCTGCCAGATGGTAAAGGTCGCGTTCGTCTTGATTATGTCATTCCAAGCCGTGGTCTGATCGGCTTCCGTACTGAATTCATGACCATGACTTCGGGTACGGGTTTGTTGTATGCCACATTCAGCCACTATGATGACATCCGCCCAGGTGAGATTGGCCGTCGTCTGAATGGCGTATTGATTTCCAATGGACAAGGCAAGGCGGTGGCTTACGCGCTGTATGGTTTGCAGGAGCGTGGTAAGTTGTTCCTGGGTCATGGTACTGAAGTGTATGAAGGCCAGATTATTGGTATTCACTCACGTTCAAATGACCTGACCGTTAACTGTCTGACCGGTAAGAAACTGACTAACGTGCGTGCATCAGGTACGGATGAAGCGACAACGCTGTCTCCACATATCAAGAAAACCCTGGAGCAGGCGTTGGAGTTTATTGACGACGACGAATTGGTTGAAGTCACTCCAGTGTCAATTCGCTTGCGTAAGCGTCATTTGACTGAGAATGATCGCCGTCGTGCAAATCGTAGCAAAGAAGTTTAATTTCTGGATTATGCATTGCATATGACAGTTTGAACATCAATAGCTTAGGGCATTTCGGTGCCCTGAGTTCTTTTATGATATCCCCCCTTCCTGCCATTTTTTTATCAGGCGCGGTTTTCCGACTAACCTGGTGTTTTCTGCTGCTCGATGTATTGCCGGATGATCGAGATCGGCGCACCTCCGCAACTACTTGCAAAATAGCTCGGTGTCCACAGAACGCCTTTATAGTAATAGCGTAGAGCAATATCTGGACGGTCACGCCGAAGCAGCCTGCTGGAAACGCCTTTAAGACTGTTGACCAGATTCGATACTGCGAGCTTTGGCGGGGAGTTGATCAGCAAATGCACGTGGTCGTATTCACCGTCCATTTCAACCAGTTCAACACCAAAATCAGCACATACGCTGCTAAAGTAGCTGCGTAGCTTTTCGATGGCATCAAGATCGAATATCTTTCGTCGATACTTGGCGACGAATACCAAGTGGACGTGCATCAGGAAAACACCGTGTCTTCCGCGTCGAATATCAGTTTCTTTTGTCATAGACCAAAGTATAATGATAGTCATGATACGACTTCAAGCCTTCAAATTCCAGTTAAGACCAAATGGTCAGCAGGAGCGCGATATGCGACGCTTCGCAGGGGCTTGTCGCTTCGTTTTTAACCGTGCACTGGCACTCCAGAATGAGAACCATGCAGCAGGGAATAAATATCTCCCCTACACCAAAATGGCTTCATGGTTGATTGAATGGAAATCCGTACCTGAAACACAATGGCTGAAAGAATCTCCCTCGCAACCGTTGCAGCAGTCACTGAAAGATCTGGAGCGCGGCTACAAAAATTTCTTCCAGAAGCGGGCTGCATTCCCCCGCTTCAAAAAACGTGGTCAACATGACTTATTCCGCTACCCGCAGGGCGTGAAGCTCGATCAGCCCAACAGTCGAATCTCGTTGCCAAAGTTAGGGTGGATAGGCTATCGCAACAGCCGTGAAGTCATTGGCGAAGTGAAAAACGTCACGGTCAGCCAGTCATGCGGCAAATGGTACGTCAGTATCCAGACTGAATACGAAGTGACTGACCCTGCTCACAATGCAGAATCAATGGTCGGACTGGATGCCGGAGTAACAAAACTTGCCACGCTTTCAGATGGCACGGTATATCAGCCAGTAAGCAGCTTCAAAGCAAACCAACGTAAGCTGGCAACACTCCAGCGGCAGTTGAGTCGCAAAGTAAAATTCAGCGCAAACTGGCAGAAACAAAAACGGAAAATCCAGTGTTTGCACTCGCACATTGCCAATATCCGGCGCGACTACCTTCACAAAGTCACCCGTGAAATCAGCAAAAACCACGCGATGATCGTCATTGAAGACTTGAAGGTCAGTAACATGTCGAAATCGGCAAAAGGCACGGCAGAGAAGCACGGAAGAAACGTCAGAGGCAAATCAGGCTTGAACCGCTCGATACGGGATCAAGGCTGGCATGAAATGCGCCGTCAGCTTGAGTACAAGCAGCTCTGGCGCGGTGGTCAGGTAGTGGCGATACCTCCGGCATACACCAGCCAGCGGTGTGCCTGCTGTGGTCATACGGCGAAAGAAAACCGTCAGACGCAAAGTCAATTCGTGTGTCAGGTATGCGGCTACACCGCGAACGCGGATGTAAACGCCGCACGTAATATTTTAGCGGCAGGACATGCCGTGCTTGCCTGTGGAGGGATGGTGCAGTCAGACCGCCCGTTGAAGCAGGAACCCACCGAGGTGAGTCAGGCTTCGGTCTGAACGCTGTAGGAATCCCCGTCCTTTAGGGCGGGGAGGATGTCAAAATGTCTCCTCCAAATATTTCTTTGATTGGTCTTAAAAAGCGCAATGAAGATGGTATGTTTAGTCAAGAGTTTCTACACTATTGGTGGCATGGTTTTTTGTGGACATCAAAGATCATGGAAAAAAAGGAATAAATGTGCGATGTGTGCAGGGCATAAAAACACCGCTGTATCGGAGTATAATTCGTGAATAAAAGTAATACGGTCACTGTTCGTATTTCAGCAAAAGCCATCATTATTCGCAAAGATAAGATTTTACTTGTAAGATATAAATCGGATTCAGATGAATGGTATACCCTTCCAGGAGGGGGACAAAGATTTGGAGAAACACTGACTCAAACATTAATTAGGGAATGTCTTGAAGAGACGACATACAAGATTAAACCAGCACGGTTGGTATTTGTTAGAGAATATATAGGAAGCAATCATGAATTCGCTGAATTTGATAAAGACGTTCATCAAGTTAAATTGATGTTTCTTGCTTCGATTACCGATAAGAATCCTGATATTCGTAACCTAAGTCACAATGCGGATAGGGATCAAATAGGTGCTCAATGGATCAGTCTGGGGGATGTGATAAACCTGCCAATATTTCCTTTAGCTCTGCGCCCCTTTATTGTAGAAAATAGTTTTTCCCGTGGTTCTCCTATTTATTTGGGGGATGTGAACTAAGGTTGAACGATGAAAATTTGTATAATAGGTCCATCTGGAGCAGGAAAGTCAACGATATTGAAGAAATTAGCAGATGAATTTAATGTTCCTGTATATGAATTTGACGAAATCTATTGGGATTTAAGTGGGACTCATTTCGTAAAAAATTCGGAAGAATTTATGGATATGCACATTAACAAAATTATTAATAAAATTGATTGGATTGTCGAAGGTGCATACGATAAACGCATGTATCAGCTCCTTACGGAATGCTCACTAATTCTAAAAATAGAAGTTCCATATTGGTTGAGAGTTATTCGATTGTTCAAAAGATTCTTAGTTTCAAAAATGATGGGAAAACAACCAAGAGAAACACTATGGAATACTTTACACCTTATTCTATTTTCGTACAAATATGATAAGAGGCTTGATAAGTTTCTTTATAAAAATACAATTTTTTCCAGTAAAATTGTTATAGCCAGCAATGTGTTATCGTGTATTAATGCAATACGAAAAATGAACACTCGTTAAGGTTATCAAAAATATGCATATCGTTTTATTTTATATTCCATTAATCATTTTATGGTTGAAAACGATTATAAATATAATTGGTTTAATTCAACTTAAACTGAGTGACTTTCATCATAGATATATTTATAATAAGGTTAAAACGAGTGAAAAACCGAAAAAAAATAACTCTAGACTGTTTATTATAACTCCGGCACTGAATGAGCAAGACCATAAAGACATGGGTATCTACACATCAATGAGGGAACCAAGGACAACTATTGCTATCCAGGGTGAGAGCGTGAATTTTTTGTTAACAAAATTTAGGGTTGACGGATAAGAAAAAACATCATCTCATCCTTCTTTTTTTAGGAAGTATTCTCATGAGCATCAATGCCTTTTCCCAATATTTCAGTACGTTAACAGACCCTCGCCAGTCGTCTAAGATCAGTTATCCTTTGTTTGATATCCTTTTTCTGGCAATTACATCCATCATCGCCGGCGCGGAAGGATGGGAAGATATTGAAGATTTCGGCGAAACGTATCTGGACTGGTATCAAAAAAAATCACTTTTCCCGAATGGAATACCGGGACATGATTCTATCGCTCGACTTATTTCTCGTCTCAATCCTGTTGAGTTTCAGCACTGTTTTATCCAGTGGGTTCAAGGGATTAATGAACGTTCTGAAGGGGAAATTATCGCCATTGACGGGAAAACATTGCGGGGAACTTATCACGGCAAGGATCGGCAGTCGATGTAAGTGCGTTTGCCACCCAGAATGGCGTTGTGATGGGGCAATTGAAGACAGACAAAAAGTCCAATGAAATCACTGCGATCCCTAAATTACTCCGTTTGCTGGATATCAAAGGCTGCCTGATAACGATTGATGCGATGGGATGTCAAACGAAGATTGCGGAACAAATTGTGCAGCAAGAAGGTGACTATCTTCTGGCGGTGAAAGGCAATCAGGAAACGCTGTATCACGCCGTCAAGAAGGCGTTGTCTGCGCAAGTCTCAGCAGTGAGTCATGCCGAAAATATCACGATAGAACAAGGGCATGGTCGTATAGAAGCGCGTGAATATCATGTATTGTCTGCACAAGCGTTATCTCAACCATTTCCTGAATGGAAAAACTTAAAAAGCATCGGCGTAGCAATCGGGTATCGAATTAATAATAAAGGAAAAGAGTCGCTCGATTATCGTTATTACATCAGTTCAGCGGAGCTAAACACGGATAAATTTGCGACCGCTGTCAGGAGCCATTGGGGGATCGAAACACGATTACATTGGGTTCTTGATGTCACTATGGGAGAAGATGCTTGCCTTATCCATCGGGGAGAATCGGCTGAAATATTGGGATGTATGCGTCATATCAGTGTCAATATGTTGCGGGCAGAAACAACCAAAAAAGCGAGTATTCGCCGAAAACAACGGCTTGCGAGCATGGATATTAACTATCTGGACAAGGTATTAGTCGCAGGATTTACGGTGTTGGGCAAGAAGTGAGCATTCACGCTCTTGCCCTGTATTGCTATCCCGATCAGTTCTTCCAGAGTATATATTCCGATATCAGCGTCAAAGTATTCAGCAACATAGTCAGCCCCGCCAGCAAGAGGGTGTCGTAAAAGGGGGAGGTCATTTTTGCAACACGTTAAGTTGAGATCCTCTCCCACTTTTCAGTGCCTGTTATTTGAACCAATAACAGGCTGAAAATCATCCATAATATCAGAGCCACTGCTCTTGATAAGTTATAGGCCATCGCATGCAGGATAAATTCCAGCTTTACCGCTGATAATCCTCTACGCCGAAAGCGCCCCAGTCCCTGAATTCCCCGCAAAGCTGAAAATACCGGTTCTACTCTGCTCTTTCGTTGACTCAATATCCGTTTTGACTCAGGGTTAGCCATATGCAACCGCAGTTCATCCCGCTTTTCATCTTCCCGATAGCGTTTTATTTTTCTTCCACCTTTGGCCCGTGTACATTGGGTTTTTTGCCGGCATTGGGTGCAATTGGCACTGCCATAGACCCGATAGCCTCGCGCTTTTTCTGACGCGGCCACGGTGCTTTTCAACGATAATGAATGATGGGCAGGGCAGAGATAAGTGTCTTTCTCAGCCTCATAGATAAATAACGATTTGGGGGAGATTGTTCGGGGGCTCTGCCGGGTTGAATTTTCAGAGCAAAACAGCGGGAGCTGATATTTTTGTGCCTCAGCCATCACCGCGTCATGGAAATAACCGGCATCCAACAACAATTTGTCCGGATGATATCCCGATAAATTGAAATTCTGCACCAATAAATCCGCCATTACCCGTGTCTCACTGGATGGATCTACGGTTTGGGCGACGATAATACGTCCTGTGTTGACTAAAACAGACGGTTTATAGGCTGTTGAAAATCCCTTTCCCCGCTTGAGTTTCTGGACGACAGCGTCTGGCTCTGTGGGATTAATACGTAACTGGCTACCATCTTTCCCCTTTTTTTCCCGGTTTTCTTGCCGGCGTCGTAATACTTCTGTGCCCTGTTCCAATTGCTGAAGACGTTTCTCTGTCTGCCCCGTGGCAGGCGCTGCACTGAGGGGCTTTTTTTCGCGGGAAATGGCTGCCTGAGTCAAAAGATGATAATGAGAACACATGGCCTCAATCACTGTCCCGTCACCAGCCAGACACGAAATACCGGATTGACTGCGGCGCAAAACAGATAAGATTCCCTGACTGACCCAAATACAGCCCAAATCTAAACGCGCCAAGCGTTCAAGTGCTCTGAGCGAACTCTGTCCTTTCATGATCCCATAAAGCAGGCTCCCCATCATGGAGCGGGGAGAATAAGGAGCCCTGCCTGTTGAAGCATAATGACGTTCGAAAGGTCCCCAGTCTTGTTCATCCAGGCTCTCCGCGACAATAAGTGCACTGCGTTCTCCCATTTGCTTGAGATAATCCCCAAGGGAAAGAGAGCCATCCAATACAGGTAAATGCTGCGCTTTGACAAATTGACGTTGGGTGTGAACAGACGATTCCAGTTTTCGGGTGAATAAGGTCATGAAAGATCGGCGCCTAAAGGAAGAGCGCCGATCTTAATGGATAACATGAGCTTTTACGACACCCTCGTTAGGGCGCGGCTGGTAAGAAAGCATTATAGGCGCATATGAAAACCCCCCAGCTATGCTGGGGGATACTTATTCTAAGATGTGATTAGATCAATTTCAGAGCGATCCAATACAGTAAGCCCGACAATGCAATGGAAATCGGCAACGTCAAAACCCACGCCAACATGATGTTCTTGATGGTCTTGCTCTGCACACCACCACCATCAACCAACATCGTCCCCGCTACCGCAGAAGAGAGCACTTGTGTCGTGGATACTGGCATACCCGTATAGCTGGCAACACCAATAGAAACCGCAGCAGTCACCTGTGCAGAAACACCTTGGGCGTAAGTCATGCCTTTTTTGCCAATCTTCTCACCGATAGTCACAGCAACTCGTTTCCAGCCCACCATTGTGCCTAAAGACAGGGCAAGAGCCACGGCAACAATGATCCATAATGGCGCATATTCCACCGTACTGAGCAAATCTTTACGCAGCTTATTCAGGAAACGTGCATCTTCAAGGCTGGTTTCTGGCAGCTTAGCCACAACGTTGGTTGTATCAGCAGCGCACATCAACATACGGCGCATACTGTTACGTTGATCGGGCGTTAATTCGTTGAAATTTTGAATACTCGCCAACATGCTTTCAGCCTTGTTCAGCACCACTAATGCGCGTGAACTATCGCAATGGAACGTCATATCTAGCTGATCTTCAACAGGAGAAATAGTTGGATTTAGCTCAATCGCATGAGTTAACGCTGGCGCATGTTGCCCATAATACTGTTGTAAGTGAACAACGGCATCACGAGTACGGGCAATATCATAACTGGTTGAACTCATATTGACGACAAACCCCGCAGGCGCGACACCAATCAGAACCAGCATAATCAAACCGATACCTTTCTGACCATCATTCGCTCCGTGGGAGAAACTCACACCAACAGCAGAGAGGATCAGGGCAGTACGTGTCCAGAATGGGGGTTTACGTTTGCCATCCTGTTTTTCACGCTCAACAGGCGTCATATGGATACGACGACGTTTTTTTGTACCACTCCAGTAGTGACGCAGTAAAAACACCATCGCGCCGGCAATGATCAAGCCAACAAGAGGAGACAGGATCAAGGACATGAAAATCTGTATCATCTTCGGAATATTCAACGCATCAACCACTGAAGAATTGGTCACTATCGCATTAGTCAGGCCGATGCCGATAATAGAACCAATCAACGTATGGGAACTGGATGCAGGAATGCCGAAATACCACGTACCTAAATTCCAGATGATCGCCGCCAGCAGCATGGAAAAGACCATAGCTAAACCATGGGCTGAGCTGACATTTAGTAAAAGATCCGTCGGTAGTAGATGCACAATCGCATAAGCGACACTTAACCCACCAAGGAGAACACCCAAAAAGTTAAAAACCCCTGCCATCACAACAGCAAGCTGTGAACGCATAGCCCGGGTATAAATAACAGTTGCTACTGCATTTGCGGTATCATGAAACCCATTGATGGCTTCATAGAAAAGCACAAACAACAGAGCAAGTACTAACATAAGGCCGGTATAAAATCCAGGCCAGTAAACAGATGTAGCATAAACGTTAAGCCAGTTAGTAGGACATGAACGCGGCGCATTATCAGTGACAAACGCTAACGGGAAAAGAGAAATATGACCTTTTTTTGATTTAATGACAAGAAACCGGTCAAATAGCATAAAAATCCTTGCATTTATTAACTATATCAAAGAGTTATTTAATTTTAATATTTTGATATTTTTTTAATGAAAAATAACTTTTTACCGCAGAAAGTTAGACCAAATGCCTATTTTTCTCCGTAGTTCGTGAACAGAGCCCTCACAATGCAGTGAATTCCCACAATAAACTCAGCTAAAAGAGACAAAACGAATGGAAAAATTTGATGTAGTTATTATTGGTGCTGGCGCTGCCGGCTTATTTTGTGCTGCACAAGCTGGGCAGTTGCCGGATTAAACGTTCTGGTACTGGATAATGGCAAAAAAGCCGGCCGCAAAATTTTGATGTCCGGTGGCGGACGCTGCAATTTCACCAATATGTATACCGAACCGGCGGCATATCTTTCTGCCAATCCCCATTTTTGTAAGTCAGCACTTGCTCGCTATACACAATGGGATTTTATTGATCTTGTTCAACGTTATGGTATTGCTTACCACGAAAAAACCTTGGGACAGCTTTTCTGCGACGACTCTGCCCAACAAATCATAGATCTGCTTTTGCAAGAGTGTGAAGCAGGTCAGGTAACAATCCGGCTTGCGCAGCGAAGTGACTCAAATCGAGAAACATGAGCAGGGGTTTGTTATTATCGGCGGCTGGAAAAAAGTAAGCGCACACTCACTTGTTGTGCATCCGGTGGGCTATCCATGCCTGGCCTGGGAGCGTCTCCTTTAGGTTATCGCATCGCGGAACAGTTTGGTCTTAATATCCTGCCTACTCGTGCGGCATTAGTGCCTTTTACCTTGCATAAGCCATTGCTGGAACAACTGCAATCCCTCTCCGGTGTCTCGGTTCCTTCGATTGTCACCGCAAAAGATGGCACTCTGTTCAGGGAAAATATTCTGTTTACCCACCGAGGACTTTCTGGCCCAGCTATTTTACAGATTTCCAGTTATTGGCAGCCCGGTGAGTATGTGAGTATTAACTTACTTCCTGATACAGACTTGGATACCTTTCTTGATAAAGAGCGTGAATCCCATCCCAAATCAAAGTTTGAAAAATACTCTTGGCCAAACTGCTACCCAAGCGTCTGGTGGAATGTTTACAGTCTCTTGGTCAGCTACCAGAACTGTCTCTGAAACAACTTAATTCCACACAGAAAAAGCGCTAATGGTCCTACCCTGCAATGCTGGCAGGTGCAACCTAATGGTACGGAAGGTTATCGTACAGCGGAAGTAACTCTTGGCGGCGTGGATACGCACGAGTTGTCATCAAAAACGATGGAAGCTCACAAGGTGAAGGGACTGTACTTTATTGGTGAAGTGGTCGATGTAACCGGTTGGCTTGGTGGGTATAACTTCCAGTGGGCTTGGAGTTCGGCGTGGGCTTGTGCACAGGCTTTGATATTCCCTAAAAATTGAGAATATTGGACAGAACAACACCCTAAATACTCATACATCAGTTTGATATTCAGGGTGAAGTTTTGGGATAGCTATTGGATCAAATTAGAAATGATAACCAACGCCAACTGTCCACGTTCCTGCTTTAGCCTGGTTTAAATCAGAATATTCGTAGGAAACATCAACAGCTAAACTTGCTGTCGGGTTAAATTGTAACCCTGTACCGTAGGCAACCGCTGTTTTCTTTTTACTCACACTTGGTTGTGCAAACATACGAGCTTTATCTTCAACATTAGCTGCACCAATCAAAGCATAGGCGCTGACATATTCATTGAAACGATATGTTGGGCCAGCCATCAATGATCGATAAGTAATGTCCTCGCTACCAACATCTAACCCATTGGAATAATGGTAGTATTTTATTTTTAGCTTGGTTTGTGTGACTGAGCTGATAAAGCCCCAGTTATCATTAATTTCATAACGGTATTTCAGGTTGAGGCCTCTTGGAGCTTTATCCAGATCCTTCAGGTTTAGTTCTTCTCCCTCAATCTGCATCTTCATATCGCTTTGGGCATAGCCTAATGAAAGGGTATGTTTGCCACTTGCATGCGCTGTAAATGAAGAAATAGATAACCCCGCAATGATAGCTGAAGTCAATAGCGCTTTTTTCATGATAAGTATCTCTTTATTGTATAAATCGCGCAGCAATATACATAAATCATAAAAAAACACAACGTAAAATATAACCCAATAAAAATAATTTATATAAAATAATCACAATTAATTATTATTATTTACACCGCATGTTATGGTGATACTTTTATTTCTTAAATTCTCACTAAAATAGGTATTTTCCCTACCCCCATTCACACACCAAAATAAACTCAATCCGTCATATATAAAAATAAATAATAAAATTGGTATATTAAATAATGATTACATTAAAGACAAAATATTAGATAAACAGTTTGATTATTATCGTTTGGTTTGAAATAATGCGCTCCGCAAACGCAGGACTGACATGAACTGTAAAACGGTAAAAAACATCTAATATTACCCGTGATATCGCTATTTTCAAAAATGACCACTGTCAGATCCAACATATCATCCTCCAACAACGCCCAAATAATTAAATTGAAACAGACACCATCATTCATTATATAAAATAATGAATTTAGTCTATCAAAAATAATTACACCCAACCTAATAATCAAATATTAATTAAGGTATTTTAATTAATAATTCTTTATAGCTGTTACTGAAGAATGAGTACTGATATGCAAAACTTACCTCACGTCAAAGCACTGTGTGCTATCACACATCCTTACCGTGCTTGTGCCGAATATGATGCATTATTTAATAACGCCATGTGTGAATTGACACTTTATCACTGCGAACATACTCCGGGTTACGCGCAGTGGCTGGCAGATCATGGCTTGGATAAACAGGCGCTAATGACCCTGGATGATTGGTCAAATCTGCCTTTGCTATTTGCCAATTATTTCAAACGTAACCTAATACTTAGCGATAGTGCACACGATGCGCTGGAACTGACGTCCTCTGGAACCACCGGACAAAAAAGCCGTATGCGCTATAATGCTGCCAGTATTGCGGCTGCCCAACATATGGTGGACTGTATTTTTGACTATTATGGCTGGAATACCCCTGATCAATCCTGTAACTACCTGCTGCTTAGCTATGAACCTGCTGGTGCCGTTACTCTGGGTACAGCCTATACCGATCAATTCCTGTGTAAATATGCGCCGGTAAATCGAGCTTATTATGCTTTGCGCCATAACGGACAAGGTAATGAATTCGATCCCTTCGGTACTATTACAGCACTCCAGCAATTTTCCCAAGAAGGATTGCCAGTGCGGATTTTCGGTTTTCCTGCCTTTTTGTGGTTCACCCTGCAAAGAATGGAACAAATGGGACTGCCAACACTAAAATTACATCCTGAATCGCTGGTTTTCCTCGGCGGAGGCTGGAAAACACATGCCGATAAATCCATTCCTAAAAAAGAACTATATCAACGAATAACCGAGCAATTAGGTATCCCTGATATTCGCTGTCGTGATGGTTATGGCTCCGTTGAACATCCAGTTCCTTATGTTGAATGTTCTCACCATCATTTCCACGTTCCAGTTTACGCCCGTGCCTATGTGCGCCATACCACTAACTTAACCTGCCAGCCTTACGGGAAACCGGGGTTTCTGCATCTTACCTCACCTTATATCACTTCCTGCCCAGCCCACAGCATCGTTACAAGTGACCTGGCTGTACTGCATTCCGGTGAAAGCTGTGGTTGTGAACTTGAAACAGATTGGTTTGAACTGCTTGGCCGCGCTGGCACTAGCAAAAGCCGTAGTTGTGCGATTGCCGCTTCAGAATTGATTAAGAGATCTTGATATGTCTTCCGTAAAAACCATGAATAATCCGATTTTTTCAGAGCAACTGGCAGAGCAAGAAATCGCGAAGTTGCGTGAGCGTTTACCTGATTTGCTGGCACATCCCCATACTTCTGAGCAGGTACTTGATTGCGCGCAACGCTTTGCCGAATATCTTTCCAATTTAGGCGAACATCCATTGTTTAATACCCAAATTAGGGAAGCGCTTATCGCTTTTTGCCAACGTGAAGCACTGGAAACCAAGCTGGAGCGGGAGCTTGGGCAAAACGCTTTTTCACTGCGTCGATTCGATTATAACCAGAACCGATATGAAACCTGGAAGCCATTAGGTGTGGTCGTCCACATTACGCCTTCCAATGCTGAACTTCTGCCTTTTATGGCCGTGATAGAGAGCTTGCTGGTGGGGAATATTAACTGGTTACGCCCAAGCAGTAACGACAACGGATTTAGTGCACAGCTACTGGCAGAATTTTTAGCCCACGATATTTCAGGTGATTTAGCTACCCGAATAGCCGTCTTACCATTGCCCGTGACGCAATTGTCCGAGCTGTTCAGTCAGGCTGATGCCGTTTCTGCCTGGGGCAGTGATTCTTCCCTGGCATCCATTCGTGCTCAACTTCCCGCAGGTTGCCGCTGGATAGATTGGGGACACCGTATCAGTATTGCCTGGTTAAGCCCTGACGCTGCCGATGATACCCAATTGGATGCATTGGCGGATGATATCTGTCGTTATGACCAACAAGCCTGTTCCAGCCCGCAATGTTTGCTGGTCGATAGCGATGACCCTGAAGTTTTACAACATATCGGACAACGCATGGCGGCCGCCTTGCAACGCCGTGCCGGATTGCATCCAGCCCTGAAACCGGATATTCAGGAGGCTGCTGAAATTACGACGCAAACGGCTTTCCAACAACTCGATTTTGCGTTTACGCAGGTTCGCGGTGAAATATGGCAAGCCGACGGCTGGCGAGTGATATGGCGACACGAAAAAGAATTAGCGGCGTCTCCTTTGTTCCGCACATTGCAGATACGCCCTGCGCCACGTCAACATTTGTGTTCTATTTTGCTGCCCTGGCGTAACTATCTACAAAGCTGTGCTTTGATTACCCGTCAAGAGCATATCACCGAAATGAGTCATACCCTGTTTGCTGCGGGCGTTAGTCGAATCACACCGGCGGGACAGATGCATGATGGTTATAGTGGTGAGCCACACGATGGCGTCTACGCACTATCGCGCCTTACCAAACGCGTATCTGTCAGCCTTGCGCCTGGTTTAATGGCAGGTTGCGCCCATCTTGATGTACCGCCATCGTGTCCACGCGGATTAGAAAACCGGCCTGTCATGAATAAGGCAGATTTTCAGGCATTGGTTCCTAACGATAAGGCTCGCCTGTTTTTCCGCAGTGGTGGCAGCAGTGGTACGCCTAAGTTGGCTGCTTATAGCTACCATGATTACCACCGGCAGATGCAAGCCGCAGCCGATGGCGTATTTGCCTCAGGGCTTGAACCTGCAACCGATCGCGTCATGAACCTGCTGTATGGCGGGAAGTTGTACGGTGGCATGATGAGCTTCTTCACCATTTTGGATAAATTGGGCGTGACACAATATCCAATGGGTGGCCCTACTGATAATGATTTTAGTGAAATCGCTGATTTTATCGTACATCAACGCATCAATACGCTGGTGGGTATGCCAAGCACGATACATCGGTTATTTCTAAATGAAGAAACCAAACTACGCCAATATGGTGGTATCCGTAAGCTATTACTGGGGGGCGAACACCTCAATATAAATCAACGAAACTTCCTGACCAGCTTTGGCGTTACCCTGATACGTTCAACAATTTACGGTTCAGTCGATGCTGGGCCAATGGGTCATGCGTGCGCAGCCAGCGAGGACGGTGTTTTCCATTTAATGGCTGATACTCAATGGCTAGAAATTCTCAATATAGAGAATGATCAACCCGTAGCAGAAGGTGAAACAGGTCGTCTGGTATTCACTTCCCGCCACCGTGAAGCACAACCCGTCCAACGCTACGATTTAGGGGATCTTGGTTGCTGGATTAATCAACCTTGTTCTTGTGGCCTGACTGCACCACGTTTCCGACTTAAAGAGCGCCACGGTTCCCTATTACGTGTAGGCAGTATTTTTTTCAATCTTGCTGATTTGTCTGAACAATTGGCATTACCCGTGCAATGGATAATCGACCATAACCGTGATGGTGTCGATAACATTCAGCTATGGGTTGATCATGTCGATCCCCACACTGTGCGCCAAAATTTATTGAAAGATCCCAAAATTGCCGAGGTTATTGCAGGAAACCTGCTGAATTTAGACGTTATTTCCACTTCAAGTGCAGAATTTCACCGCAATGAACATAGTGGAAAAACACCATTATTCATCGACTTGCGTAAATATTAATTGAGTAAAATTAAGATGATGACCAAAACGACATTGACTGATTTGCTCCATCATGCGCGCGAGCATTCTGCTTACTACCGAGAACGCTATCAGTCCATTCCCGATAATTGGGTTTTGGAAGATTTACCTCTTGTAGAGCCTAACCATTATTGGGCACATTCAAACGACTTACCAACTTGGCCTGTGCTGACTGCACCGCTGGAAGGCGGTCATGTGTTTAAAACAGGTGGCTCAACCAGCGAAGGACGCTTATCGGTTTTCAGCCAGCAGGAATGGAAAGCATTTATTCATTCCTTTGGCCAAGGCATTGCCCGCCAATTAAAAGCCGGAGATCGGGTGGCTAACCTGTTTTTTGCTGGCGATCTTTATACCAGCTTTATATTCATCCACGGCGCATTATCGAATGCACCCATCCCGATATTGGAATTTCCTTTCACCTGTAAAGTTGAAGATGAATTGCTGATTAACAATATTCGTCTTCACAACATTAATGTACTGGCAGGTGTTCCCGTGCAGTTAATCCGCCTGGCTCACTATTTGAAAGAGATGGGACAAACATTACCGATGGTGGAAACCATTCTCTATGGTGGAGAAAGTTTGTTTGATTCACAGGTCGCGATCATACGACAAGTTTTTCCTCACGCTCGTTTAGGTTCAATCGGTTGTGCCAGTGTCGATGCAGGTTTGATTGGTTTTGCTGATCCTGACTGCAAACAGGGCGAGCATCGCGTATTTTCTGACGAAACGATTATCGAAATCGTCGATGAAATCACTCACCAGCCCATTATGGAGTCAGAGAAACGTGGCTTATTAGTTGTCACTAACCTGCAACGACAACTTATGCCTGTGATCCGCTATCCTACTGGTGATATGGCTTACTGGTGCGAGCCAGAACAGCCAGGCCGTAAATTTGCCCTGCAAGGACGTGCTAATCAAGGCTATCGTATACGATTTGGCACCCTATCGTTATTCCCTGACGACTTAGCGACACAGTTATCACAACAAACTGAGCTTTTAGCCTGGCAATTGGAACTAAGCCAAAAAGCGGGGCAAGATCAAATTCGGTTGTTGGTAGCAAGCCTGCAAACTGTAGATATCGACAGAATACGACATCGGGTTATGGCCGCATTCCCGGGCTTAGAAGAGGCTTGCATACACCAAAATATGCTGGAGATCGTGCAAACCAATATTGATAGCATGTATACGCACCCACGATCAGGAAAGTTGCAGCGAGTTGTGGATCTACGTCGTTATAACTAAGGTTGAAATCGATGACTATCTTACCATCCACTATTCAAATCCGCAGCTATCAGCCAGGAGATGATAAAAAGATCAGCCAATTATTCCGTGAGGTTTACGGCGATTCGTATGTCTATCCTGACATTTATCTACCAAGGCTCATCAATGACTACCAGTCCACAGGGCAATGGTACTCTGCCTTAGCATTCCATCAAGGTTTACTTATTGGTCATGCTTCTCTGGTTAAAGATATGGTACAGAAAAATCAGGCAGAACTGGCTCTAATTGCGGTGTATCCTGCTTTTCAAGGTCACGGTGTGGCTAAGTCTCTGGGCAGTTATTTATGCCACTATGCGAAAGAGCAAGGCTATAATTTATTGACGATAAAACAGGTATGTTCACATCCTAAAAGCCAGTACATCGCCCAAAATTTGGGTTTCTACTCTACGGCACTGATGCTGGATTATGTTGATTCGCCATTTGGACTGCCAGAACCCGAAAGTATTATTCAAGGTATTTTACCGCTTAAATCATTGCCATTACCTAAACTAAACTGGCCCCAGCCCTGGCAAGGCTGGGTCGCCCAGGTCAGTCAATATGTTGGTGAATCATCCCTAAATTCACCACCAGTGTGCCAGCGCTCCATGATCTCCGAGCCATTTAGCATTGAAAAATCTGGCCGACGTTTGGAAATCACACTATACGAGGTTCATGCTGACTTTCTATCTGAGGTCATCGATCTTCCCTCTGGCCAGTTAATCTATTTGAAACTGCCAGCGTGTGAAGAAGCTCTGGAATTGTGCTCATTGCTGAAAAAAGGCGGATTTCGATTCGCCGGGCTTTGCCCGGACACGCATGATGGATGGTTTTTGCTGTGGCTACGGGGCTACCAATTAACGCCCTATCAATTTCATGATAGGGGTACTCAACATCTCTATCAGATGGAATTAGGGGGTTAATTAACCGCACAACTGACATGGCAAAAAGCGTATCTAAAGCAAGATCTCAACTTTGATTAAAAAAACGCTTTACAAATGATATTGAGAACGATTATCATTCTTAGCACTTTCAGTGCACCACCTTCAGGGTCCATGTGAAAGTACGACATTGCTCACATTGCTTCCAGTGTTTACTTTTATAGGCCAACTTTATGTTGGCTTTTTTTTCGTCTTATCATTGCTTTACTGTTATTCAAATTTTTTGAAAATTAAGATTAAATCTTCCATCTTTTCTATTTAATACCTTCAACTAGACTACAAAAAAACTTTGAAGGGTTTTGCAATGATCTACTTACGCCAAGCTTCAGAACGGGGCCATGCCAATCACGGCTGGCTGGACAGTTGGCACACTTTTTCATTCGCCAACTATTATGATGCAAATTTCATGGGATTTTCTGCTCTCAGGGTCATTAACGAAGATGTGATTGACGCTGGTCAGGGATTCGGTATGCATCCTCACAAGGATATGGAAATATTGACCTATGTGCTGTCTGGAACGGTGGAGCATCAAGACAGTATGGGTAACAAAGGGCAAGTGTCTGCGGGAGAGTTCCAGATTATGAGTGCAGGAACAGGCATCCGTCACTCAGAATATAACCCACAGCATGATAGCCAACTGCATCTTTACCAGATCTGGATCATGCCAGAAAAAACGGGACTCACTCCCCGTTATGAGCAACACCGTTTTGATACAATCGAAGGTCGCCAATTAATTCTCTCTCCTGATGCCCGTTCGGAGTCCCTAAAAGTTTTTCAGGATATGACATTATGGCGTTGGACGTTAAAAAACGGCGAAGATGGTGAATATAACATGGAAAAAACACGAAACATCTGGATCCAGATCGTTCGGGGTGAAGTGATAATCAATGGAGTGCGGGCTACCACCAGCGATGGTGTCGCTATTTGGGATGAATCCCATCTTCAGCTAACTGCAAATCAAGAAAGTGAGATATTGCTGTTTGACTTGCCCCCCAACTGATGTTGAGTCTCGAAAAAGAACTCTACTCAACCGAATAGAGTTCTTTCATCGAAAACTTAAAATTACATTACAGTTTAGGACCTGCTTTCACCAATGCAGCACCCGCAGCGGTATCCGTATATTTATCGAAGTTATCAATAAAGCGCTGAGCCAGATCTTTTGCCTTCACATCCCATTCGGATTTATCGGCATAGGTATTGCGTGGATCCAAAATGTGGGTATCTACGCCCGGCAAGGTCGTTGGTACGGCCAAATCAAAAATCGGCAGTTGAATGGTATCCGCATCTTCAATATCACCACTGAGAATCGCATCAATAATCGCACGGGTATCTTTGATGGAAATACGCTTACCCGTGCCATTCCAGCCAGTATTAACCAGATAGGCTTTCGCGCCCGATGACTGCATACGTTTAACCAGAACTTCCGCATATTGCGTCGGATGCAGTGACAGGAATGCCGCGCCAAAGCAAGCAGAGAAAGTAGGTGTAGGCTCTGTCACACCGCGCTCAGTGCCCGCCAATTTTGCCGTGAAGCCAGACAGGAAATGATATTGGGTTTGTTCTGGAGTCAAACGGGAAACCGGAGGCAGTACACCGAAAGCATCTGCGGTCAGGAAAATAACCTTGGTTGCGTGCCCTGCTTTTGAGATCGGTTTAACGATATTTTCAATATGGTAAATCGGGTAAGAAACACGGGTATTTTCTGTTTTGGAACCATCGTTGAAATCAACCGTACCATCCGCCAGTACAGTGACGTTTTCCAACAGGGCATCACGGCGAATGGCGTGATAGATATCCGGCTCAGCCTCTTTGGACAAATTGATAGTTTTCGCGTAGCAGCCACCTTCAAAGTTAAACACGCCGTCATCATCCCAGCCATGTTCATCATCACCGATTAACTTACGTTTTGGATCAGTGGAAAGCGTGGTTTTCCCTGTCCCAGAAAGACCAAAGAAAATAGCAACATCCCCCGCTTCACCCACGTTGGCAGAACAGTGCATAGAGGCAATACCTTTTAGTGGTAACAGGTAGTTCATCATTGAGAACATCCCTTTTTTCATTTCACCACCGTACCAAGTACCACCGATTAACTGCATACGCTCTGTCAGGTTAAAGGCAACAAAGTTTTCAGAATTCAGCCCCTGTTCTTTCCATTGTGGGTTGGTGCATTTAGCGCCGTTCATCACAATAAAATCAGGTGTAAAGCCAACTAATTCTTCGTCTGACGGGCGGATAAACATATTTTTTACAAAATGTGCCTGCCACGCCACTTCAGTGATAAAACGCACTTTCAGACGCGTATCCGCATTGGCTCCGCAAAAAGCATCAACCACAAACAAACGTTTGCCTGAAAGCTGCTGAGTAACCAAACCTTTTAGATGAGACCAGGTTTCCTGACTGAGCGGTTTATTATCGTTCTTTCCTTTGCCCTGATCAGCCCACCATACGGTGTCGCGGGTCACTTCATCACGGACAATATATTTATCTTTTGGAGAACGTCCCGTGAAAATACCTGTATCTACCGCGACAGCACCGAGGTTAGTCAATGTACCACGCTCATACCCTTGTAGCGTGGGTTGAGTCTCTTCAGAGAATAACAGTTCATAACTTGGGTTATAAACAATTTCACTAACACCATGAATACCATAAACCGCAAGTTCCTGCTCAGTAATGCCTGTAACGCTCATTTGTTGCTCCTGGTCGGTTATACTTTATCTCTGTGGGGGATAATAAATAATTATGACTAATTAACAGCGATTATTATCAAAAAATTGAAATCACATTACTTTTTTTAAGTTTATATGAGACACAGGACACGGAATGGCAAAGTCATTCGTAATAGAAAGGGCGTAATATAACGCCCTATGGAACCTAGTTAGTGCAACCGCGCTGTTTTTGCAGCTTTTATTTCGTTGATATCTTTCTCGTCGAAAACATAATGCATGCCGCAAAATTCACATTGCATGTCAATTTTGCCATCGTTATGCAAAATTTCCTGTAGATCGGCTTCCGATAATGTCACCAGGGTATCAGCACAGCGTTGCTGGGAGCAGGTGCAATGAAATGCAACTTGCTGAGGTTCATATAGCGTGACATCTTCTTCATGATAAAGGCGATGCAAAATCTCTTTCGCATCCAGCGTAAACAACTCTTCACCCTTAATGGTTGCAGTTAGTTGCACCAAATGGTCAAGCATCTCTTCGCTGCCTTCCTGTGCCCCAGGCAAGATCTGCAATAACATGCCACCTGCGGCTATTTTTCCGTCTTGAACACCAGTACGAATAAACAGGCGAGTTGGTAACTGCTCTGACTGCTTGAAATACGCATCCAGACACTCTGCTAACGTATTGCCTTCCAGCGCCACAACGCCCTGATAACGTTCGCCTTCTGTTGGAGTCACTGTGATCACCATATAACCATTGCCGATCATATCGTGCAGGCTACTTGCGGCATTCACTTCACCATCGATGCGCGCCGTGCCACGCATCTGTTGCAGATTGTTACCATTAATTACCGCCAGTTTGACCGGCCCATCCCCCTGGATCTGTACCGTGATATCTCCATTGAATTTCAAGGTAGCGGTTAACAGGCTGGTTGCGACCAACAATTCACCCAATAGCTGCTGTACCGGTTGGGGAAAATGATGATTCTCCAGCATCCGTTGGTAAGTTTCACTAACGGAAACAAGTTCCCCCCTGACAGAATGGCTTTCAAATAAAAAGCGGTGTAATTGGTCATGCTTGGTCATAAATCTCTCTCATTTCACTGAGACGGTTGTCCCCTTCGTCTTTCAAATTGCCCGTTTTTATTGGATACAACTTAAAATCGATTAAGTATTTTCCGACTCATTTAATTTTGCGTTCTTGAATTTTATTAGTGTACGCCGTTCTTTTTTATCTGGACGACGATCAGGATGCGGCATCGTAAGCGCATTCATTTTACGAGCTAATGCCATTTTTTCCCGATTGATAATGCTCTCCGCCGTTTCCTGATAAAGCTGTTGGGCTTCAGTAGCACTCCGCCTGTGACTGCACAATGCCAAGACGATCACCGTTTTTTCATCATTTCCCTGACGCAGTTTAATCTCTGCATTCAATTCAACCAGCTTACTCGGCTTACTCCGTTGCCCATTATAATGGACTTTTCCCCCTTCTATCATTTCACGTGCGAGGGGACGGGTTTTATAAAAACGGGCAGCCCACAGCCATTTATCAAGGCGAACAACCTGATCAGTGTCTAAATTCTGCATGGATATTTCTCCCATTAAAACAGTTATCGTAGTATTGGGTAATATGTTGGATACGCCGTCGGTTCTTCTGCTTTTTCTTGATAATCAATATGACGTTGACGATCAACGTTACCAGCAAGATCGCTAACAGCAAACAACTTCCCAAATAACGAATAATCGACGTAGAATCCGGTTCACGATGCAACATGATATGGCGCGTCCCATTGGGATCTTCTGACAATTTTGTCACAATCCCCTCGGTTTCAAATGGTGTCTTCATCAACAGTTCTAAAAGCCCCTGTAATTCCCGCCACCGATCTAAAGCTGAATGTTCGTATATGTATTGTGTCCGCATCGGGTATTCAACTAAAGTTTTTCCTTCATCGCTTAGTAATAAAACCCCTCCCGGAGAAGGGCTGTTTATAAGAATGACCATTCTATCGATCTCGCGATAGATAAATGATGCCGTAGTAGAATCAACCAGTTTTTCCAATGCATCAGCACTGATAGAACGCAACAACACCTTAGTTCCATCCAGCTTGCCATTTTCCGTGTCTTTCAACAATTCATCCCAATTTCTGGCATTTCCCAAATTGACTAAGGCATTTTTCAAACGGTCACAATCAGTATCGTTTTGGCACAATTTTTGTGTTTTTAAAATGATCTGGGAAAAATTGTTGAGCAAAGTCATACCTGATTTAGCAATAGCTACATTCAGACTGGAATTAATTTTACGCTCCACTGGATGTAACTGTTCACCCACCGCTGTAATCAGTGCTGAAGCACTTTCGACAATTTCAGACTCCAGCATAGGTAATGGAATTTCACTATTCCAATAGATACCCACACAATCAAATGGTGCAAATATTGTAATATTGGCTTTGGGCATGATATTGGGGGGAACATAGCACATTCCAACACCTTTGACCTTTAATACATCCCCTTCCTTCAACGGCATATTTTGTAGCTCATGAAAGCTGGTAATAACCTTGGTATTACTGCCATGTAACCAGGCAAAACTCAACCGCATGGATAAGTTCACCGGCTGGTAAAAGTAAAGCAACAGTATGGCAAATACAGAGAAAACCACCAACATCACATTCTTTCTACTACGTTGATAAGGATAGTACTTCTCTTCTTCATGCAAAGAGAGATAACGCCCCTGCCGTACAACATGGCAGTTGGTGTAAATGTCAATATCGGTATTCTGATCAAGATCATGGGAAATATAAGGTTCCCAATGGGCAGGATAAAGAAGATCAATGCCGCCCAAAGAGATATTATTTCTTTGATCCGGTTCAAATTCACTAAATATTCCCCATCGCTTCGGAATGCCGTTGAAACAATGGATATCGACTAATTTCCGACTAGAGGGCAATCGGAAATGAGACCAGAAACTCCCCAAAATAAACAGGAACGCCACTAATATTAACCACGGCAACATTGGTATAGGCACAAAAAGAGCAACAAACCACAGCGATAAACCAACACACATCAGGATACTTTCCTGAATACCCGTTGTTTTCCGCAGTCGGTATTCTTCTAATGTCTCCTTGCGGATATACAGTAAGTTAGCACTTGAATTGCCATTTTTTTGAATGGAAGCATGTCCGGTTTTTGCCGTTACTCTCGAGATGGACAGCTCTTGTTGATAATCTTTCAGAAAGTGGCCATTAATCGCGATGACAAGCGGCATGGATGCAGTTTGGACAATTTCAATCGTATTTTGCTGCGTGATAAATGGCTCAAACAATACTGGTAAATGTATTTCCGTTTCACCAAGATAATAGCGCCAATGATGCACTCCATTCGTTGCGGCAGAAAAACGGGTAATAGGGTGAGTAATGGTATAAACATCATCCTTTTTCACAGGGAGTACCGGACAATTAGCTCTGTGCCTACCATTTGTTTCCATCAGAAGACGGGCATTTTGCAAGTAAGATTCGATGGCTTGATATTCGTCGGTATTCAGTTTACGGCAAGCGGCTTTAGTCATTGACTGTAGATAACGCGCGTTACCAAGCTGCCTCCATCTGAAAATCAGAAAGGAAGCCATTATAATCAGACTAATAATAAAAATAGCCAATATAATGACCAATGAGCTCATTTTTTCTCCATGCTCATAATAGCAGTACAGAGATCAGTAGAATAACAATCTCGTAAAACACCCAGAATCGGGCTATTCCTATTCTTGTCTTCTATTTTTTAATTTTATTTACAAAAGGTTATATAATTTTTCTCATACCTTTCCATAAACTAAAGTCTTTTTACAAGGATAAGTAAGATAGCAACAAAAATACATTCAAGCGATAATCGCTGTTATTTACTAGCATAATCAGCCATATTAAAGCAAAACTTGGATGCGTAATTATTTCATCACAATACTTAATAAATACAGTAATATTTAAGTTAATTAACGCATTATTGTTTTCAACATGACAACCATCAGGGGCAAGCATGATTGATCTAAAAAAACCTAAGATACTGAATATAAATGACGTTGCCCGCTCACGCCTATTCAATATTCAATCTGTTGATCTTGAATTCAGTAATGGTGTAAAACGCGTTTATGAACGAATGAAACCAGCAAATCGTGAAGCAGTTCTAATTATTCCGGTTATCGGTGATGAATTAATTCTGATTCACGAATATGCCGTTGGCATCGAACAATATGAATTAGGTTTTCCAAAAGGTGCCATTGATGCTGGCGAGAATATTTTTGAAGCCGCCAATCGTGAATTGAAGGAAGAAATTGGTTTCGGTGCAGGAAAACTGGAACTGTTGACGAAATTGACGATGGCACCGTCCTACTTTTCCAGCAAAATGAATATCATGATTGCGCACGATCTCTATCCAGAATGTCTGAAAGGTGATGAACCTGAACCACTGGTGCAAAAACGCTGGCCAATCTCTGACATGATGTCACTACTAGAACACCCCGATTTCAACGAAGCCAGAAATGTGAGTGCCCTATTTTTTGCTCAACGCTACCTGCAAACAAAAAAATAATGGGAAACATTAATTAATGTATTCTTTAAAAACGAGTATAAAATTGATCTCTCTATACCAATTTTATACTCATTTTAAGTGAAATACGGAGATAAAGAATAAACACCTAAATAGAGTAAGGTTTAATTTGATATATGTAATAACTTTAATGATATTTATGAAAAATAACTCAGATTATTAAAAATAATAAATAAACAAATTAACTACACCTGTAAAATTAATTCGCATCATAATCATATCTTCCCCAGTAAATAACAAAAGGCCTCGCCAGTTCCCTAGCAAGGCCTTTTTATCTTTCATTGCCGTTATTTTGGCTACAGGAAGATCAATCAGAATAATTCACGGCTTTCACCATTTTCAGTGACAGTCGTTCCAACATCTGGTACAGCATATTCCGTCGGCTGAGTGCCATCAATGAAATATTCTTTACGGGTATTGCTACCACCGTTAGCTAACTTGCCTGTTGCCCGATCAATCGTGACAGAAACAATACCAGCAGGGGGTTCCATGACTTTCTCAGGAACACCTGCCAATGCTGCTTTCATAAAATCATCCCAGATTGGCTGAGCCGTTTTCGCACCACCTTCACCCTTTAATGCCGGAGTGCGCCCCAAACTTCGGCTATGTTCATCAAAGCCAATCCAGGCTGTTGCTACCCTATCTGGGCCATAACCGGAGAACCACGCATCTTTTGAGCTGTTGGTCGTCCCGGTCTTGCCACCAATATCACGACGCTTTAAATCACGGGCAGCACGCCAGCCCGTGCCCATCCAACCTGGCTCACCAAAGATATTGGTATTTAAGGCATCATGAATAAGGAACGCCAACGGTGTACTGATAACGTGGGGGGCATACTGTTGATCATCCACATGAACATTTCCCGATACGCTTTCTAACTCCGGTTGTGGTGGTAAAGCTGGATTTTGCGGCATATCAGAATGCGCCACGTTCTCAATGGAATCTTCAGATAATTCGATGGAACGTGCTGTTTCACCATAAATCACTGGAATATTTTCACATTGTGGACAAGCAAGTTTAGGTTTCGCTTCAAACAACACTTTCCCTTCATCATCTTCAATTTTGCTGATGAAGTAAGGATCAACCAAGTAACCACCATTTGCCATCACGGCATAACCGCGCACTAACTGTAGCGGGGTAAATGAAGGGGAACCCAGAGCCAAAGATTCTGTGCGTACAACGTTTTCACCCGGTAAACCAAAGCGCTTTAAGTAATCAGCAGCATAATCAACTCCCATCGCACGCATGGCTCGAACCATTACTACGTTTTTGGATTGCCCTAACCCCTGACGCAAGCGAATTGGACCATCGTAAGTCGGTGGTGAGTTTTTCGGACGCCAATCCGTTCCAGCTCCAGCATCCCAACGGCTGATTGGTGCATCATTCAGTAATGAAGCCAATGTCAGCCCCTTATCCATTGCAGCGGTATACAGGAATGGCTTGATATTGGAACCGACCTGACGCAATGATTGTGTCACACGGTTAAATTTACTCAATTCAAAATCAAATCCACCGACCAACGCTTCTATCGCACCATTCATCGGATTGATGGAGACCAGCGCCGCATTAACATCAGGAAGTTGAGCCAACCACCAGGTATCATTAACTTTTCTGATCCAAATTTGTTCGCCTGCCCGAATGACCTCATTGACACTACGTGGTACAGCGCCTTGTAAGCTGTCGGTTTTAAATGGACGTGCCCAGCGCACACCTGCCATTGTCAACTCAACTTTGCTACCATCCACCAGCATCACTTGTGCCTGGTTAGTACTGGATTGTGTCACAATGGCCGGTACCAGAGGACCATATTTAGGCAAGGTTTTCAGCTTATCGATAACTTGTGTTTGGCTCCATGCTGGCTGATTGGCTTTCCACAACACTTCCTGGGGACCGCGGTAACCGTGACGGACATCATAGTCAATCACATTGGAACGAACCGCGTTCACAGCCGCTAACTGGGTTTTGCGTGTGATAGTGGTATAGACCTTATAACCATCTGTATAGGCATTTTCACCATAACGATTGATCATTTCCTGACGAGCCATTTCTGTCAGATAAGGCGCAGAAAAAACGATTTGTGGCGCGTGATAACGGGCAACCAATTTTTCTTCTCTGGCTTCATCGTACTGGCGCCGAGTGATATATCCCTCTTCCAGCATCCTGCCCAATACTACATTGCGGCGGCTGATCGCACGATCATAAGAATAAAGTGGGTTAAACGTTGAAGGCGCCTTCGGCAAACCAGCAATCATCGCCATCTCACCTAATGTCAACTCGTTGACGTTCTTGCCAAAATAGACATGAGCCGCAGCACCAACACCATAAGCACGATAGCCGAGATAGATCTTGTTGAGATACAACTCCAGGATTTCATCCTTAGTCAATAATCGTTCGATCTTAATCGCCAGAAATGCTTCTTTCGCTTTACGTATCAATGTCTTTTCTCGGCTAAGAAAAAAGTTTCGCGCTAGCTGCTGAGTGATAGTACTCGCCCCTTGGGAAGCATGACCTGAAGTCATTACCACAGAAACAGCACGGATAACCCCAATAGGATCAACCCCGTGGTGTTCATAAAAACGGCTATCTTCCGTGGCAATAAAGGCTTTCTCCATTAGGGGAGGGATTTCTGACAAGGTAAGGGGTAAACGGCGTTTTTCGCCATATTGGGCTATTAATTCGCCATCAGCACTGAACACCTGCATCGGTGTTTGTAATCGGACATCCTTTAGTGTCGCAACATCGGGAAGCTGTGGCTCGATATATTTGTACAAACCAAAAATCGAGGCAACTCCCAATAAAATGCAAACAACAATAAGGATCAAAAAATACTTTATGAACTTCACCTGAAATTTCTCACGCCATGTTAATCGGGCAGTTTATAAACGATCAGTACGTAGTATAAAAGGCTTAGTATAAAGGGATTAGTATAAGGGCTGTACAACACTATATGTACAATAACGATATTTACAATAATAGATATCACCTTTGCCAATCCCGCTTTCATGTTTCATTAGGTTTTCATTAACTTGATGTTTTCGTTGATAGTAGATAAGGAGATCTCGATATGTATCCACCTAAATGGTATATCGGATTGGATGTCCAAGATCATTACATTCGTGCTCTTGCCGCCATTAAACGCCGTGACGGTTGGCAACTTCGGCATTGCTGGCAATATCACTTATCCAGCGAGATTATTTCAGGAGGACGGCTACAAGATCCTGAAAAATTACTCCGCATTTTAATGCAATGGCGAAAAATATTACCTAAGAATCTTAGCCTAAGATTAGCCCTCCCTGTTCAGCAAACCTTACAGCGACAGATCGCCTTGCCTGACTCTACTGCGTTGCAGGAGCCGGAACTCGGCTGGTTTGTGCACGCTAATGCTGAAAAACAATTTCCTGTCAGTGACCTGGCGTTGGATTATCGTGTTCATGGTCAGCAAATTTGCATCAGTGCAACTCGTCAAAAAGATCTCAACCTCTGGCTGAATCTGTTCGCAGAGATCAATTTATCCCTTGATGCCATTGATATTGCACCCTGTGCATTGCGTTATGTCGCCAAACTTGCGGGAGCGCCTGACGACAGTTGGTTGGTTCACAAACGTATGACAGATTGGCTATGGGTAGCTCCTGCTAACCGACCTTTCAGTTATGGCCTGGTAACTTCACAACCGGATTCCCATCTGACCCAGATCATCAACCAGCTCCCCATGACGCCAGAAACCGAAAATTATGCAATTTATTACAGCGATGAAGAACAATCGACATCAGTAAAAGCGATATCAGTGTCAACAAAATCAATCAATATCTGGCAACTCTTAATGGCATTCCGTCATTATCATCCCCCGCTGCCAGATAAAACGAATGCGTTCATTATTGCCGCAGGTTTAGCGCTCAGGCCGAGTGATCAGTGATGCATCAAGTCAATTTCTTACCCTGGCGACAGAAAAGGCTGAAACGTCAGTGCCAAACATGGGGAGCACTACTTTGCCTACAACTGACATTGTGGGCAGCAGTATTGGTGTTTATTTCTACGCTACAAACAAACCAGCTTAGACAATATCGCGGACAATTAACGGAAATGACTCACCAATTGACTCAATTACAACAAACCATCAGTACAACAGACCAAGCTATGCAACAGCACCAACAATTGTCACAACAATTACGGAAAAAACGCCTATTCATGGAACAGAATCAACGCTATTTACAACTATTTCGTCAACTTCCTCATTTGTTACCAGAGGACAGTTGGCTGACTGCATTTAGTGACGACAGTGGACAATTAATTTTTACCGCCCGCAGTCAAAGCTATACAGATATCTCTAATTTGTTGGATAACCTGACTGACGATACTTCGCTTATCAATGTGCAGCTAAGCAAAATGACCACGACAGAAGATCATTTTAAGGTTTTTACCATTGATGCAAATTGGTTGATGGGAGAGTCCGATGAGAAATAATTATCTTGAATGGTTTTATCGGCCTGTCTGGCAACAGCTTATCTTGCAACAATTGCTCATCATCTCACTGCTGTTGGGATTCTACTTTTTGGTTTGGCAGAAAAATCGGTATGAAATTCATACCCTCCAGAGCAATATTAAGCAGCAGCAACACAATACAGTACTATCTCAGCAAAAACTTGCTGAACTCCCCTCTTTGCCTGAAATGCAACAACAGATCCAACATATGACCACAAACCTTGCTCAAAGCAGCCATCTTTCATCCTCAAAAAATAATACGAGCATACTCAAACAACTGCATATACCACTAACCCATTCCGGCAGTCAGCTAGTGGAGTGGAAAATCCACAAAGAAAACGAACACGTTTTCTTGCATATCATGTTGTCGTTAAATTACGGCCAATTCCTCCATTTCTTGAATGAAATGCAAAAATTGCAATCACCGTTACTAATTAAGCATATTACAATTACTCCTGATGAGGATAACCTAATGGTTCGCATGGTTTTTTCAGATAAGGAGAAATCATGAACTCCCATCCTTGGATCCTCCTAATCTGCCTATTATTACCTCTATTCGGTTTTGCTACAGAAAATTCTGCTGCGAAAAACCGTACCGGAGAAGAGCCAGATTTCGAAATGCTAAGAGACCCATTCCAGCCCCCAATAATAGAGAATGCAACTGACTTTTCTCCAGCAGAGCAAAATGAGCAAGGACAAGAGATCGAATATCAGGTAATGACTTTGCAATATGCCGATGCAGAGCAAGTAGCAGAACAATTACAGCAAAATCATCCTGCATTACTGACAAAATGGGGAAAGGTTGAACACGACCCCTTAACTAATAGCCTGATCTTGGAAGATAAATTTGATGCCATTACTCGTATCAAAAACTGGCTAAAAGAAGTCGATACCCCGCAACAACAAGTACAAATTACCGCCCATATTGTTACCAGTAGCAGGGAAGCACTACATGAATTGGGAATTCATTGGGGAGTGAATGCCGATCCACACAATCAATCAATAGGTCTAAATCGCTTAAATCTACATCAACCGGCTGGCAACCAACGCCATAGGTTGGTACTAAATACCGCCCGCATTCATGCAAACTTGCTAGAACTAGAACTCAGCGCACTAGAACAGGAAAGCCAGCTCGATATCATTGCTAGCCCACGACTCACAGCTTCACACCAACAAACAGCCAGTATCAAGCAAGGTTCTGAAATTCCTTATATCGTTCAGAACAAGAATAAAACAACCGTCCAATTTAAAGAGGCAGTATTAGGTATGGAAGTGACTCCACATATTTTAAAGCAGGGAAAAATCCGACTCGCGCTAAAAATCAGCCAAAATGCCCCCGGTTTTCCCATCAATCAAGGAGGAAATGAAAATCTGGCTATCGATAAACAAGAAATAATAACCCAAGTTACGATTAAAAATGGGGAGACCTTGATTCTTGGAGGGATCTTTCAACAGAAAAAAACCGCAAGTTTACAAAAAGTTCCTTACCTGTCAGATCTTCCTCTATTAGGGGAATTATTTAACCAAAAAGGAGAGCAACATAGCCGCAGGGAACTCGTAATTTTTATTACGCCTCAATTGGCCGATATTTAACCAATAAAAATATTACATAAAAATCAATACATTAATAATGAAATTGTGTTTTTTCTGCCAAATCACCTACCGTTTTTCTTGGTCTGGCCTGTTTATGGATTTGACGCTGAGAGTAATTTAGCATACAAGGATTAACTAATTGAGTGAACAGATCTAACATCGCAAGCAAGAGCCTATATGCCCAATAGATTGCAAATTGCAGCAAAACAGCAAGTTGTAAGATGGAAGGTAGAGACAATAGGCTCTCAATCGGCCCGCAAAAGTATGAATCCGATGATTCAGTTCGTGCGAAATTTATATAGTTGCAATACAGGCTGATGTGCTGAGATAATTTTCCTATCTGATCTCACATTATCACTCATGAGGTTTCAGTTTAGGTCCCGTGGCTAATCTTATTGGCGGGGCGGGTTATCATTAACAACAGTCTTAGTAATACCAAAAACATGGCAGAGAAACGCAATATCTTTCTGGTTGGGCCTATGGGTGCCGGCAAAAGCACTATTGGTCGTCAGTTAGCTCAGCAACTCAATATGGAGTTTTATGACTCTGATCAAGAAATTGAGCGACGTACCGGAGCTGACGTGGGCTGGGTATTTGATGTGGAAGGCGAGGAAGGCTTCCGCGATCGCGAAGAAAAAATAATTAACGAACTGACTGAAAAACAAGGCATCGTATTGGCTACTGGAGGGGGATCTGTTAAATCAAAAGAAACCCGCAATCGCCTGTCTGCCCGTGGTGTGGTCGTCTACTTAGAAACAACCATTGAAAAACAGTTGGCTCGTACCCAGCGCGATAAAAAACGCCCTTTACTTCAAGTTGATGCACCAGCACGAGAAGTTTTAGAGAATTTGGCTGATGAGCGCAATCCTCTTTATGAGGAGATTGCTGATGTGACTATTCGCACAGATGAGCAAAGCGCCAAAGTCGTTGCTAACCAAATCATTGAACTATTGGAAAAAAACTGATTATAGCGAGTCCGCACGGCGGCAAATGATAAGGCGAAGGCTGATATGGAACAAGTGACTGTTACGTTAGGTGAAAGAAGCTATCCAATTACCATAGCCGAAGGGCTATTTTCTGACAGTGAGGCATTCAAACCCTTGCAAGCGGGTCAACAGGTCATGATAGTGACTAATGAAACACTTGCCCCCCTGTATCTTGAACAGGTGAAATCCACATTGCAGAGAATGGATCTTCGGGTAAATGAAGTTATCTTGCCTGACGGTGAACAGCACAAATCACTTTTTGTGCTCAATGACATTTTTTCCGCCTTGCTGGAAAATAATCATGGTCGTGACACAACCCTTATCGCCCTTGGTGGTGGTGTAATCGGTGATATGACGGGATTCGCCGCGGCTAGTTATCAACGCGGTGTCCGTTTTATCCAAGTACCCACCACACTGCTCTCTCAGGTTGACTCTTCCGTCGGTGGAAAAACAGGAGTCAACCACCCCCTCGGTAAAAATATGATAGGCGCGTTCTACCAGCCCGCTTCGGTTATTGTCGATCTCAATGGCCTGAAAACATTACCGGCTCAAGAGTTATATTCTGGTCTGGCTGAAGTCATTAAATATGGCATTATTCTGGATGGCGAATTCTTTGGCTGGCTTGAAGAGAATATTGAGAAATTACTGGCCCTCGACAACCAGGCAATGGCTTATTGCATCCGTCGTTGCTGCGAACTCAAAGCGTTGGTTGTTGCAGCTGATGAACAAGAACGCAGTGGAATGCGGGCTCTGTTAAACCTTGGCCATACCTTTGGACATGCGATTGAGGCTGAAATGGGTTATGGCGTCTGGCTGCATGGTCATGCTGTTGCTGCGGGTATGGTGATGGCGGCCAGGGCATCTGAACTTGTCGGCACATTCTCAGAACAGGACACCCAGCGTATTATCCGCTTGCTGGAACGCGCAAAATTACCTGTCAATGGCCCTGAAGCAATGTCTCCTGATGCCTACTTACCTCATATGATGCGTGACAAAAAAGTTTCTGCCGGGAAATTGCATCTGGTATTACCGACAGCCATTGGGGAAGCAAAACTTCGTTCTGATATTGGGAAAGAAGTTATATTGGATGCTATTCGTCTATCTCAGCTATCCTCCCGCTAGTTACACTGACTCTCTAATTAATTCCAACTTAACTCTGGCAGTAAAATTCACTGCCAGAGTTAAGTTGGAAGATGAAGGGAATTTCTGGATATGGCAAAATTTGCGCTGATAATAAAAGCTGAATGATGAATTATTCTCTAGCTGTTATGCTATACAATAGCGAGATTATCAAATAAAGCATCATCGGTTTTAGTTAGGTCAGACTGCCAAACTTCTTCAATAGCAATTGGCAGAACTATCTCTGTTAGGAGGGCATATGGACGAATTAAAATCAGAAAACAAACAAAAAACAGAAAGTGAATTAAAGCCTGATACTTCTGATCGCAGCCCTCAACGCTCCAGAAGCCAATTCAATCAACCTAAGCTCGCAATATCTCGCCAACAAATAATGATCGGTGTTGGCATTTTGGTACTTTTACTTCTGATTATTGCTATCAGCTCTGCATTGAAATCACCCACCGAGCATGAAAAACAGCAAAATGCAGCGGAAAAGAGTATTGACCTTTCTGGTTCTCCTTCACTTTCTACCAATACCCCTGGCAGCGAGCAAGAAAATCCATCAGAACCAGAAAATCATGGTGCACGTGAAATCAGTCCGCCCCCCATCAATAGTCCCCCCAGCAAAGATCTTCCTCCCGAAACTGAAACGGGTGGCTACAACCAACGTATAGAGTTACCCGGTGATATTTCTGATGCTTTGAATCAACAACAAAGCACCATTAATCATTCTGTGCAAAACAATCTGACACAACCGCAGGCCAAACCCACGACTTCACCTGTTGAACCAAGCAAACCAGAGAAGGTTACGCCACCAAAAATAGAGAATAAGGCCAGGGAAGACAATCACTCCAAAGCAGCTAGTCAATATCAGACCAATAAAAAGCATGTCACCGATGCTGGTGGTAATCTGCTGAATGCACCCGCAAATCGATTCACACTACAATTGAGTAGTGCCAGCCGTTCTGATACCTTAAGCGCCTTCGCGAAAAAAAATAACCTTGTTAATTACAAGGTTTATGAAACTAAACGCGATGGAAAAACATGGTTTATCTTGATCCACGGTAATTATGGTTCTGTTTCTGATGCTAAAAGAGCCATTTCCGCACTGCCTGCTGAAGTTCAGGCTAAAAAGCCTTGGGTCAGAAAACTACAACAAGTTCAGCAAGATCTGAAAAAATAAAACTATTTTGATTAGGCGCTGATATGCTGTCCTAAACAGAGTACAATCTGCGACTCTGAAATTATTGAATAACTAATTTGACGGCATGAAAAAAAAACGCGCTTTCTTAAAATGGGCCGGTGGAAAATACCCCTTGGTAGATGATATTAAACGTCATCTGCCAGAGGGCGATTGCTTGATTGAGCCATTTGTTGGCGCAGGCTCGGTATTTCTCAATACCGATTATGATTCTTACATTTTGTCAGATATCAATATCGATCTGATCAATCTGTACAATGCCGTAAAATCTCGTGCAGATGAATTTATTAATCATGCCCGTCCATTATTTTCATCGGAGTTCAACACTGCCGAAAACTTTTATCGTCTGCGAGAAGAGTTTAACAAAAGCAAAGATCCCTTTCGCCGCAGTTTGCTGTTTCTTTACCTGAACCGCCACTGCTATAACGGGCTTTGTCGCTATAATTCACGAGGTGAGTTTAACGTACCTTTTGGTCGCTATAAAAAGCCTTATTTTCCTGAAAATGAGCTTTACTGGTTTGCGGAAAAATCCCAAAAAGCCACGTTCATCTGCCAGCATTACGAAATAGCATTAAACAATGCCTCACAGGGTTCGGTGATTTATTGTGATCCCCCGTATGCCCCACTTTCAGCTACGGCTAATTTTACCGCCTATCATACGAATAGTTTTAATCTTCTCGATCAGGAAAATCTGGCGGATATTGCCTATCATATCTCGTCTCAAAAAGGCATTCCGGTACTCATATCTAACCATGACACACCGATGACACGAGAATGGTATCATCAGGCTTCCCTTTACATTGTTAAAGCCCGCCGGACAATAAGCAGAAATATTCTTGCCCGCAGTAAAGTTGATGAACTTTTGGCGTTATACTGCCAGGAGTGATTGAGGTTTCCAGCCCCTGAAATAACAGGGGATAAAACAATGAATTGGAGAAGATAACAATGAAGAAAGATTTTCTGATTGCCCCATCCATTCTATCCGCAGATTTTGCCCGATTAGGTGAAGATACCGCTAAGGTTTTGGCAGCAGGAGCTGATGTTGTGCACTTTGATGTCATGGATAACCATTATGTGCCAAATTTGACGATTGGCCCAATGGTCTGCCAGGCATTGCGCGATTATGGCATTACTGCGCCAATTGATGTCCATCTAATGGTAAAACCTGTTGATCGCATTATTCCTGATTTTGCTCAGGCTGGTGCAACTTATATCACTTTCCATCCTGAAGCGAGTGAGCACATCGATCGCACTCTGCAACTTATCAAGGAACATGGCTGCAAAGCGGGCTTGGTTTTCAATCCAGCAACACCGCTTAGCTATCTTGATTATGTATTAGATAAGTTGGATGTGATTCTGTTGATGTCTGTTAACCCAGGTTTCGGTGGTCAATCTTTCATTCCAGAAACACTGAAAAAACTGCGTCAGGTACGCAAAATCATTGATGACAGCGGATATGATATCCGTCTCGAAGTTGATGGGGGTATCAAACCCAATAATATTGCTGCGGCAGCTCAAGCTGGCGCAGATATGTTCGTTGCCGGCTCTGCCATTTTCAGCCAGCCAGATTATAAAGCGGTTATTGATGAGATGCGCCGCGAATTATCGAAGGTAGCATAATGAAAAGTGATGTCGTAAAAGGAATTCGTGCCATTGCATTTGATTTGGATGGCACACTCGTGGACAGTGCGGGCAGTCTGGCTGACGCTTTGGATCAGGCACTGATGGCCAAAGGCTTACCCGCTGCGGGCAAGGAAAACGTCGCTGTCTGGATAGGCAATGGTCCTGATGTCATGGTTGAGCGTGCATTAAAGTGGGCTGGAGCAGAACTGTCTGCCGAATCGCATCGCGAAACGCGCAAGCTGTTTGATAAATTTTATGAAATCAGTGTAACCGCAGGCAGCCAACTGTTTCCCCAGGTAAAAGAAACGTTGGCAGAATTGGCAAAACACCATTTGCCAATGGCGATTGTTACGAATAAACCCACCCCTTTTATCGCTCCATTGCTGGAATCATTAGGTATCAGTGAATACTTTTCATTGGTACTCGGCGGTGACGATGTTAAAGAGAAAAAACCTCATCCCGCACCACTTTATCTAACGATGGGTATGTTTGGTTTGCATAAAGAAGAATTGCTTTTTGTTGGCGATTCCCGTAATGATATTTTGGCTGCGCAAGCGGCAGGTTGCCCATGTATAGGCTTAACCTATGGCTATAACTACGGAGAGTCGATAGCATCAAGCCACCCAAATTATGTATTGAACCATTTTTCGGATTTACTCCCAACTATTGGACTATCCACTTTGAACCCATTATCCAGTCTGAAAATACAGGAAGCTTAATAAAATGAATGAACCCACTGCAATGAAGCCAAACTCCCAAAAACCTATTGTATTCAGCGGCGCACAACCCTCCGGTGAATTGACCATCGGTAACTATATGGGGGCGTTACGTCAGTGGGTTAAAATGCAAGATGAATACGATTGCATCTATTGCATCGTTAACCAGCACGCCATTACTGTGCGTCAAGATCCCAATGAACTGAAAAAACGCACGCTGGATACGCTGGCGCTTTACCTTGCCTGTGGTATTGATACCATCTTCGTTCAGTCACATGTGCCACAACATTCCCAGTTAAGCTGGGTGCTAAATTGCTACGCTTATTTCGGTGAGCTAAGCCGCATGACTCAGTTCAAGGATAAATCAGCCCGCCATGCAGAAAATATCAATGCTGGCCTGTTTGATTATCCGGTTCTAATGGCTGCTGATATTTTGCTTTATCAGGCTAATCAAATCCCTGTGGGTATTGACCAAAAGCAACACCTTGAATTAACCCGTGATTTGGCGCTGCGGTTTAACGCTTTATATGGCGATATTTTCACTGTTCCAGAGCCATTCATTCCTACTGGTGGTGCTCGCGTGATGTCATTGCAAGATCCAAGCAAGAAAATGTCGAAATCGGATGATAATCGCAATAACGTCATTGCCCTGCTGGAAGACCCTAAATCCGTCGCCAAGAAAATTAAACGCGCGGTCACCGATTCTGACGAGCCACCTTGCGTGCGTTATGATCAGGAAAACAAACCCGGCGTTTCCAACTTACTGGATATCCTCGCTGGTGTAACAGGTAAAACTATTCCTGAATTAGAAGCCGAGTTTGAAGGTAAAATGTACGGCCATCTGAAAGGAGCCGTCGCAGATGCGGTAAGTGAAATGCTGACAGGCTTACAGGAACGTTTCCATCATTTCCGTAATGATGAAGCTTTACTTAACCAAATTATGGCAGAAGGTGCGGCCAAGGCTCAGGCTCGCGCCCAGGCAACCTTGGATAAAGTCTATGAAGCGGTAGGCTTGATCGCCCATCCGTAACAGCCGATTCTATATCAATGCCAAAGGGTATCCATTTCCCCCTTTGGCATATAAATTCCGTTAATTACCCAATAAACGACGATTAAAATCCTCAATTTTTCCATGCAATATGCGCTTTTGCATCGTCAGATTCCAACTGGCAGACAGCCCAGCAGCCCCCATTAAACGACGATACAGCTCTTCATCAAATGGGTTATGAAAAGCAATGGAAATAGCTTCCTTAACAGAAACATCGCTATTACGACTTAACAGTTTTATCGGTTCACCAGCACTGACCAAACCAGGAGAGATAACTCGATATAACCAACCACATCGCCCATTATTTTGCATCATCGCAGCAAACTCATTGATGTTTGTAATAAAATTGAGTTTATAACATGGAGAACGTGGTTGAGTTACTTGAATCAGAGCTTCACCCCAGTGGAAAATATCACCAATATAGACATTATCTTCTGTCATGCCTTCTGTAGATATATTTTCACCAAACAAGGGAGAGGCAAATAATTCCGCCAATTCAGGAAATTGCCTTTTCCAAAATAGGTAATGCTCACCTGGATAATGGCAAAGCGCACGATCAGTGCCACCATGAAAGCGAGTTTCCGCTTGTTCATCGCCTTCTAGCCCAAGAGAGGTTAGCTGTAAACGACCATTCACCACCAGTTTATTGATCGCACTGAAACCCAATGTTTCTGATGATGATATTTTGCCTCTATATATTTGTGGATAATACATTCTTTATTCCCTCTCAATGAGCTAATGGAGATGTACACGTATTATCCAGGCATAATAACCAAGATTACAGACAATAAGAATGCGGGGCACAGCAATGACCCGCATTCTTATGAAAAAATAATAGGTGGGATTATTTCGTTTTTTCTTCGTAACGTTTTGCTGCTTCATCCCAGTTGACTACATGCCAAAATGCTTTGATGTAATCAGGGCGGCGATTTTGATATTTCAGGTAATAAGCGTGCTCCCATACATCCAGACCCACAATCGGGTAACCAGAAGCGCCCGCTATTTCTTCACCCATTAGTGGGCTATCCTGATTAGCTGTTGAAACAACAGCAAGTTTGCCATCTTCTTTCAGTACCAACCACGCCCAGCCAGAACCAAAGCGAGTTGCTGCCGCTTGTTCAAATTTTTCTTTGAAGCTGTCAATACTGCCAAAATCACGCTCAATCGCGGCTTTCAAAGCACCATCCAATACTGTGCCTAATTTTAAACCTTTCCAAAATAGGCTATGGTTCGAGTGACCACCGGCATTGTTACGAATAAAAGTGCGTTTATCAGCTGGAATTTTATCAAGCTGCTGAATGAGTTCATCGATATGAAGTTCGCTTAATTCTGGAAAGGCTTCCAGAGCCGTATTCGTGTTAGTGACATACGTCTGATGGTGTTTAGTATGGTGAATTTCCATCGTTTGTTTATCGAAATGAGGCTCTAGCGCATCATAGGAGTAAGGTAGAGAAGGCAATGAATGGCTCATATCATATCTCCAGTTGTTTAGAATTTAGAATATATAAAGCTCACACCTTGTGAACAACATGATTATAGTGAATTGAACAATAATGAAAATGATTATCAATTCCATGTTATTGCTGTGGTTTCCTTTATACATTCACGTTTCATACCTTCTCACAGATAAAAATATCAATAATAAACTTAAATAACAGAATATAAATCCAATTAAAATAATAAACTCATTACTTAGTATTGATTAAATCTACAGCATTAAATGATCATTCCATAAAATTTATTCTCTTTATTGCGTGATCTTCCGCGCAAAAAAGAAACAAAAATTCTTCTTACACTTTAGTTAACCTTGTTTTGACATAGTATTAACAATTGCAAGGAGATAAAAATATGACTCAAATAATCAAGCATCTTATTCCTGCTGATATTGCAGATACGGCCCTGATAAGCAAGCAACAGTACCTATATGACTATCAAAGGTCATTACAAGACCCAGAAGGTTTCTGGGGTGAAAAAGGTAACGTAGTTGACTGGATTAGGCCCTACACCAAGGTCAAAAATACCTCTTTCGATCCTGGGCATATCAGCATCCGCTGGTTTGAAGATGGCACCCTGAACTTAAGTGCCAATTGTCTTGATCGCCATTTGCAAGAACGTGGTGATCAAACTGCCATTATATGGGAAGGAGATAATCCCGCAGAATCTCGCCATGTTACCTATCGAGAATTACATCATGACGTCTGCCAGTTTGCTAATGTATTGAAAAAACTGGGGATCAAAAAAGGCGATGTTGTGGCTATCTATATGCCAATGGTGCCAGAAGCCGCCGTCGCAATGTTGGCCTGTGCCCGTATCGGAGCGATCCATTCCGTCATTTTTGGTGGCTTCTCTCCTGATGCCATCGCTGGCCGAGTGATCGATTGCAACGCTAAGCTCGTGGTTACCGCAGATGAAGGCTTGCGAGCAGGCCGCACAATCCCATTGAAAAAAAATGTCGATGAGGCGCTCAACCATTCTGACGTTACTAGTGTGACTCACGTGGTTGTTTTCAGGCGTACCGGAAATGCCAAAAACTGGAATGACAATCGTGATTTATGGTGGCACGAACTGACCGAAAGTGTGAGTGCTGAGTGTCCCGCTGAAGAAATAGGTGCCGAAGATCCATTATTCATTCTTTATACTTCAGGCTCTACAGGTAAACCTAAAGGCGTCCTGCATACGACGGGGGGTTATTTAGTCTACGCATCTTTAACGTTTAAATACACGTTTGACTATCGTCCAGGAGAGATTTACTGGTGTACCGCCGACATAGGGTGGGTAACAGGGCATAGTTACCTGCTATATGGGCCTCTGTCTTGCGGAGCCACCACTTTAATGTTTGAAGGTGTCCCCAACTATCCCAATGTTAACCGTCTTTGTCAGGTGGTTGATAAGCATAAAGTGAATATTCTTTATACTGCGCCAACCGCTATCAGAGCATTGATGGCCGAAGGTGATAAAGCCATAGAAGGTACTAAACGTACGTCATTGCGCATTATGGGATCGGTGGGCGAACCTATTAATCCAGAAGCATGGGAATGGTATTACAAAAAAATAGGTAACAGTAAATGTCCTATCGTAGATACATGGTGGCAAACCGAAACCGGTGGATTCATGATCACACCGTTACCAGGCGCTACCGATCTCAAAGCAGGCTCCGCCACTCTGCCGTTTTTTGGTATTAGTCCAGCCTTAGTTGATAATTCCGGTGAAATTTTAGAGGGCGTGAGTGAAGGCAATCTCGTTATCACGGATTCCTGGCCAGCACAGGCACGAACGTTGTATGGCGATCATGAGCGTTTTGAACAGACTTATTTTTCCACTTTCAAGGGAATGTATTTCAGTGGCGATGGTGCTCGACGTGATGAAGATGGCTACTACTGGATCACTGGCCGTGTTGATGATGTTCTGAATATTTCAGGCCATCGTTTGGGAACCGCAGAAATTGAATCAGCCTTAGTTGCATACCCCAAAATTGCTGAAGCTGCCGTTGTTGGTATCCCGCATCATATCAAAGGACAAGCTATTTACGCCTATGTCACGCTAGTTCATGGTGAAGAACCTTCTCCTGAGCTGTATACCGCAGTCAGAGATTGGGTTCGTAAAGAAATCGGCCCAATTGCAACACCTGATATCCTTCATTGGACAGACTCTCTGCCCAAAACGCGTTCTGGAAAGATTATGCGGCGTATTTTGCGCAAAATTGCTTCTGGTGATACCAGCAATTTAGGAGATACCTCCACGCTGGCCGATCCGGGTGTTGTTGAAAAACTGCTGGAAGAAAAACAATCCATCAATATGTCGTAAAACATATGCGCCGCCGTAAGGCGGCCCTAAATAACGTATCACCAAAAGTACGGAGCCTTATCTGGGCTTAAGGTGTGGCGTTTAAAATCAACAGGAGATACTCCAATGAGTGACGACATTTATCAAGAGATTGAAAATAACTCTCGCTTTAAGGAGCTAGTTAAGAAGCGAGGGCGTTTTGCCTGGCTGTTATCCATCATTATGTTAGTGCTTTATGTTGGTTTTATTTTCCTTATTGCTTTTGCGCCTGAATGGCTTGGAACACAACTTCATGAAAATACTAGTGTGACGCGGGGAATTCCTGTAGGAATTGGCATCATCTTCATATCTTTCATACTGACTGGAATTTATGTAATCAGGGCGAATGGTGAATTTGATCGTCTAACGTCAACCATTCTCAACGAGGTGAGAAAATGAAAAAAAGCGTATTATTATTTTCCTCCCTCTTCCCTATCCTAGCTCAAGCAAGTGCCATTTCAGGTAATGTAGAAAAACAACCTTTGAATATTCAGGCAATTATCATGTTCCTGTTATTCGTCGGGTTAACACTGGGTATTACTTACTGGGCTTCAAAGCGGACTATTTCACGCTCAGATTATTATACCGCTGGCGGTCGTATTACTGGATTCCAAAATGGTATGGCGATAGCAGGTGACTATATGTCTGCCGCCTCGTTTCTGGGTATTTCAGCGTTAGTTTATACCTCTGGCTATGATGGGCTGATCTATTCCATTGGCTTTCTGGTTGGCTGGCCAATTATTCTATTCCTGATTGCTGAAAGATTAAGAAATTTGGGGCGGTACACCTTCGCTGATGTCGCTTCTTATCGGCTGAAACAACGCCCCATTCGTACCTTATCTGCAATGGGTTCGTTAGTTGTTGTTGCGTTATATCTAATAGCTCAGATGGTCGGAGCTGGAAAACTGATCGAGTTACTATTCGGATTAAATTATTATGTCGCTGTTGTCTTAGTCGGTATTTTGATGGTGCTTTATGTCTTATTTGGCGGAATGCTGGCGACAACATGGGTCCAGATTATTAAAGCCGTTTTGTTACTGGCAGGAGCAACATTCATGGCTATGATGGTCATGAAAGCGGTTAATTTCAATTTTAATACCCTGTTTAAAGAAGCTATTGCAGTACACTCCCTTGGACCTGCCATCATGAGTCCCGGAGGATTGGTATCTGATCCTATCTCTGCACTCTCTTTAGGATTGGCATTAATGTTCGGTACTGCAGGGTTGCCTCATATTGTCATGCGGTTTTTTACCGTCAGTGATGCTAAAGAAGCGCGTAAAAGTGTTTTCTATGCAACGGGCTTTATCGGCTATTTTTATATCCTAACGTTTATTATCGGATTTGGTGCAATTTTATTGGTCAGTGCCAACCCTGCATTCAAAGACACAACCGGTGCATTAATTGGTGGTACAAATATGGCCGCTGTCCATCTGGCAAACGCCGTTGGCGGTGATTTTTTCCTTGGTTTTATCTCTGCCGTTGCTTTTGCCACTATTTTAGCTGTAGTAGCCGGGTTAACACTAGCAGGCGCTTCCGCAGTATCTCATGATCTCTATGCCAATGTGATTAAACGAGGGCAAGCTAATGAACGAGATGAGCTAAAAGTCTCAAAAATTACCGTCGTTATTTTGGGATTGGTTGCTATTGGCTTGGGTATTTTATTCGAAAAACAAAACATTGCCTTTATGGTTGGTTTAGCTTTCTCCATTGCTGCAAGTTGTAATTTTCCTATTATTTTATTGTCAATGTATTGGAGCAAGCTGACTACACGTGGAGCGTTAGTTGGTGGATGGTTGGGATTACTGACAGCGGTTGTATTAATGCTCCTAGGCCCTACGATTTGGGTTAGTATTCTTGGTCATGAAAAACCTATCTATCCTTATGAATATCCAGCTCTGTTTTCCATGTTTATCGCATTTATCGGAGCTTGGTTATTTTCAATTACCGATACTTCGGCACAAGGAATGCAGGAAAGGAAAATGTTTAGCAATCAGTTTATCCGCTCGCAAACAGGTATTGGTATCGAACAGGGGAAAGTGCATTAACTTATAGTTAATTGTTTTGCTTTTTCCCAAACGCAAAAAAGCCATCCGGTAACGGATGGCTTTTCTGACTAATTGATGTCTGGCAGTGCCCTACTCTCACATGGGGAGACCCCACACTACCATCGGCGCTACGGCGTTTCACTGCTGAGTTCGGCATGGGGTCAGGTGGGACCACCGCGCTATTGCCGCCAGACAAATCCTGTTTTCAATCCCGAACAAGCTGCTTTTCTACGCTGAAACCCGTCTCTCTTTCCACTCCCGAAAACCCCTTCGGTGTTGTCAGGTTAAGCCGCACGGTTCATTAGTACCGGTTAGCTCAACGTCTCGCAACGCTTACACACCCGGCCTATCCACGTCCTCGTCTCGAACGTCCCTTCAGTACCCTCTAGGGGTAAGGGAAGACTCATCTTAAGGCAAGTTTCCCGCTTAGATGCTTTCAGCGGTTATCTCTTCCGCACTTAGCTACCGGGCAGTGCCATTGGCATGACAACCCGAACACCAGTGGTGCGTCCACTCCGGTCCTCTCGTACTAGGAGCAGCCCCTTGCAATCTTCCAACGCCCACGGCAGATAGGGACCGAACTGTCTCACGACGTTCTAAACCCAGCTCGCGTACCACTTTAAATGGCGAACAGCCATACCCTTGGGACCTACTTCAGCCCCAGGATGTGATGAGCCGACATCGAGGTGCCAAACACCGCCGTCGATATGAACTCTTGGGCGGTATCAGCCTGTTATCCCCGGAGTACCTTTTATCCGTTGAGCGATGGCCCTTCCATGCAGAACCACCGGATCACTAAGACCTACTTTCGTACCTGCTCGAGCCGTCACTCTCGCAGTCAAGCTAGCTTATGCCTTTGCACTAACCTCACGATGTCCGACCGTGATTAGCTAACCTTCGTGCTCCTCCGTTACGCTTTGGGAGGAGACCGCCCCAGTCAAACTACCCACCAGACACTGTCCGCAACCCGGATAACGGGCCGGCGTTAGAACATCAAACATTCAAGGGTGGTATTTCAAGGATGGCTCCATGCAGACTGGCGTCCACACTTCCAAGCCTCCCACCTATCCTACACATCAAGGCTCCATGTTCAGTGTCAAGCTATAGTAAAGGTTCACGGGGTCTTTCCGTCTTGCCGCGGGTACACTGCATCTTCACAGCGAGTTCAATTTCACTGAGTCTCGGGTGGAGACAGCCTGGCCATCATTACGCCATTCGTGCAGGTCGGAACTTACCCGACAAGGAATTTCGCTACCTTAGGACCGTTATAGTTACGGCCGCCGTTTACTGGGGCTTCGATCAAGAGCTTCTCGCCGAGGCGATAACCCCATCAATTAACCTTCCAGCACCGGGCAGGCGTCACACCGTATACGTCCACTTTCGTGTTTGCACAGTGCTGTGTTTTTATTAAACAGTTGCAGCCAGCTGGTATCTGCGACTGGCCTCGGCTCCGGACGCACGTTCCTTCACCTAACGCCAGCGTGCCTTCTCCCGAAGTTACGGCACCATTTTGCCTAGTTCCTTCACCCGAGTTCTCTCAAGCGCCTGAGTATTCTCTACCTGACCACCTGTGTCGGTTTGGGGTACGATGGACCCGAATCTGGAGCTTAGGGGCTTTTCCTGGAAGCGGGGCATCAGCAACTTCAGCACCGTGGTGCCTCGTCATCGTGCCTCAGTGTCATGGCCAACCGGATTTGCCAAGTTAGCCCACCTACACACTTAAACCGGGACGACCGTCGCCCGGCTTGCCTAGCCTTCTCCGTCCCCCCATCGCAATTCGGGCCCGTACAGGAATATTAACCTGTTTCCCATCGACTACGCTTTTCAGCCTCGCCTTAGGGGTCGACTCACCCTGCCCCGATTAACGTTGGACAGGAACCCTTGGTCTTCCGGCGAGCGGGTTTTTCACCCGCTTTATCGTTACTTATGTCAGCATTCGCACTTCTGATACCTCCAGCCCACCTCACAGTGGACCTTCAACGGCTTACAGAACGCTCCCCTACCCAGCAACACTTAGTGTCGCTGCCGCAGCTTCGGTGCATGGTTTAGCCCCGTTACATCTTCCGCGCAGGCCGACTCGACCAGTGAGCTATTACGCTTTCTTTAAATGATG